>NZ_LT629804.1:1332161-1998242 GCF_900105865.1 Arcanobacterium phocae | reverse complement strand
GTCCAAATGATCGGCGTTACAACGATGCCGAGAACTATACCGATAGAGGTATCAATAACAACAAGTCCAAGACTTTCTGTCAGGTAGTTGCGTTTAATGCTCGTTGAAGACACTCCTAGACTCAATAAAAGACGGGTATCGTAATACTGCTGTTCATGTTGGAAAGCTGTGAGCAATAGCCGAGCAGATATTTGCGGCTATTAATACATAAGACACGAGGAACGATAACATCGGAATGGCCCAATTGGCTCGTTCAGCGGTAGCAAGAACATCTTGAGTAACACCCGCATCGACTCGGAAATCATCGGTAAGATTATCTGTCACTAAAGAGGTGCGGAAGTCGATGAAAAAAGCCGAAAAATCATACAGTTTAGTGGCATTTGCCCGTAGCCATAACTCACTGATCATCGTGGCAGAGTGCAACGATTGCAAATCAGATAATTCCATGACGATCCACGGGCCACTACTTTCAAGTATATCTAGATGGTGTACCTCGTTAGTATCGCCGGTAACTGATAACGAATCTCCTTCTGAAACTCCTAGGTTAAGCATGACATCTCGAGGCATAGAATGGACCCTTGTCTCGGAATATCTTTGTTTTCACCTCCGTCTTCACTGAAGTAGTGCTCAGCATCAGAGCGAGTAAATCCTCTGACTTCGAGGTTAATTGAATCTTCTGGAGAATCGGGCATTAAGGCATCTATCTCAGCATTATAGACAGAAAGATGGGATGCTACTCCTGGTTGCTTGATAGCAGAGTTGATGACACTATCGTTTAGTCCAGTTCCGGAATTTTTGTCGCTAACAACGCTCACATCAAATGGATTTATCTTATCCGCGATATGCTCTAATACGTGTGAAGAAGAAACATGCGTTGACACCAAAACAACCAACATCCCAACTCCCAAAACGATCAGGCGAGAGCTGAAAAAAGAATTACGGTAGGTATCTGAGATGTCTGCACGTTTCACTATTGCGCAACGAGTAAGTGAAGTTCGCGATTGCGATAGCTGTTGACGAAAGACCGTATGTATTATTTGCTGACCTAATAACACGAGAGCGCAGAAGAAGGCAATTGTTACAAGCGCACCAGCCGCGAGATACGAAGTCCACTGGCTAAAATCAGTCTCTTGGCGACTAGCAACGGCTGAAAACACCAGCAGAGTCGTCATAATGACGATTCCTGCTAGTCGGCGAGTGGCAAATTTTAGTGTCGAGGCTTCGATGTTGGATTTATTGTCGTAAAACAAAGGCGAGCCAGTTATCTGCCATGCGCAGGGAATTGCGGCTAAACATAAAATACCTAGCATCACTAATATCGCCTGGATACTCGTAAACAGTGATGGGTGATAATATGGCGAAAGAAATCGAGACCCAGGAATTAGTTGTAGTAAGACATGAAGAACTTTGCCGCTGATATGCCCAAGGAGGATCCCGGCAGCAACAGTGAGAATACCAACTAGTATTAGTTGTAGGCTCGCCAACAAGAAGATATGACTTTGTGTCGCCCCCATTGTGATAAGTAGTCGATAATCATCCGTTCGTGAACGTAATATTTTCCGCCCAGTGAAATACAGTGTAAGTAAGGTGCCAAGTGCCGGTAGGAACAAAATACCGTGTCCTGGACCAAGCAAGTTTGTTATGTAGAGCTGAGTTTCTGCTAGTATCTGCTCATATGTCTGTTCGCGAGTAATAACAATCGTTCCCGGGATACTGAGCAATGATTCTTTAAGGTCTTCTAGCGTTACGCCAGATTTTTTGAAAACATATACTCCCATTGCGTCGATTGGGAGTTTGCCATCAATGTTTTCCCATAATTCTCGCATATCGAGTCCAGCAATTGCATTTAAACAATGACTGGAAGTTCTCGTTGAGTGGACTATAAGAAATACAAGCCCCGCACGGTCATCTTTCGCAATGTCCCATGCTTTCCCCACACTAGGAATAGTAAGTAAAACTTCGTCTCCTACTGTTACTTCGAGGCTGGTTGCAATATCAACTGGTAAACGCAATTTCGTCCGTTGCAGTGGGGTAGGTACCTTCATGGAAATCTTCATTCCGTAGTGATTTAGGTGGGACGTTAAGTATGTTGAGGTGTGCTGCTCCAGAGGCGCTCATAACTGTTCCCCACAATGGTGTGGGTGAATGAGCAGAGCGCACCTGTGGAAGGCGTTCAACATCTGTTAAGAACTCATGACCTGGTATTTCATCGTTATAAACTATGATATCGGCATTAGTCAGCGAACTACGTGCAGAATGAGATTGCGACTGTTTCAATGTATTCTTGTCCTGCTAGTCCAATAAAGATCATCACTGTTGATAACAGAATGACCATAATAGGGAGTAAATACAATCGCCAAAATGCAACAACGTGCTCAAATACAAAACTAAGCATTATTCTGGCCGGTTGCTAGTTTCCTGAGCGAAGGCAAGGGACTCGAGGGAAGGATTAACTACCATTCCAGTGGGTTCTCCGTCGAGAAACAAATGAACATGGTCAGCATACGATGCGGCAAAGTTATTATGCGTTGACATAACAATTGAAATCTTGTACTCGCCGGTTACATCTCCGCAGACTGTCAAGCACAATTTCTGATGCTTCATGCCGTAAAAAACGTGTTGGTTCTTGTGCCAAAATCAGTTTTGTATTCTTCAATACCGCACGTGCAATGGCGACGCGCTGTAGGACATCAGCACTATTTTCTCGCGGATAGGACTGCAACTCTCGATGTAAACCAAAAGAATGGACGACATCGTCGTAGAGATCTTTATCGTACGGAAGCGATGAAAATAGTGTGTGCGAGTAATATGTTTTCTTTAATTGTTAGCGTGTCGACGACGTTTATGCTGGCTGAACACAAAAGCGACATCACCACTGCGAAGATCTGCCAGTTCATGCGAGGTGCTTTGAGTAATATCTATGCACCAGGTAATAACTTGTCCTTGTTGAAACTGGATACAGTCCACCCAAGACGTCTATCAACAGTGATTTAGAAGATCCGTTAGGGCCGAGGATAGCAGAGAACTTTCCGTTTTCGAATGACATCGAAACGTTTTTTATTTCACGATCTCGTGGCGTCATGTGAGCATGTACCGAGACGTCGATTAGCTGTGCAATAGTCATTAGTTAGTTAGAGATCTCCTTGTCCTGGAGTAACGATCCCAGCCTCGTATGCTACTACAACGGCTTTGGACTCGATCTCGAACTCCTAGCTTGGCAAAAATACGAGTAACGTGAGTTTTGACTGTCGCCTCAGCGACAAATAAACGTTCCGCAATTTCAGTATTTGTTAGTCCACGAGCAATAAGATGGAAAACCTCGCGTTCCCGATCGGTTAAAACATCAAGGATTGCAGGACAACTCGCATGTATCCGATATGTTTCGCTTGCTAATCTATCAACGAGCCGGCGAGTAGTGGAGGGGGCAATAACTGCATCCCCACGATATATTGTTCGGATAGCCTCAATCATACGTTCAGTTGGAGCATCTTTGAGGAGAAACCCCGAGGCGCCGGCTCGAATTCCTTCCATCATGTAGTCATCTTCATCGAACGTAGTCAAGATGATGATCTTTGGATCGACTCCAGTGGGAAGTTTGGTACTAGTAATTTGCCGCGTCGCTGTCAGTCCGTCCATACCTTCCATCCTGACGTCCATGAGAATGACATCCACAGGTACAGACTGTAACCGATTGAGGGCTTGTTGGCCGTCACTTGCTGAAAGTACGACTTGCATGTCATCTAGCGAATCAATAACCATCGTCAGACCAGAACGCATGAGATCCATATCATCAACGAGGCCAACACGAATCTTATTTTCTGTCACCGTGGGTTCCTTTCTTAGGGCTTTCTATCGTAGGGGATTGTTGCCCGCACAATAAAACCGCCACCAGGACGTGCCCCCGCATCTAGTGTGCCACCAAAGAGGGCTGCACGTTCAGTCATGCCAATAATTCCGTTACCTTTTCCATCATTTGGAACGGAAGCACCGCGGCCATTATCTATGACAGATAATGTGACTTCAGTCTCATGCCATTCTAATTTAATCACGATTGAGATTTGAGGGCCACCATGCTTCATTGCATTAGTAACGGATTCTTGGCAGATACGATACAACACGTTTCCGATTCCTGCTGGTAGGGAGTGTATCGAACCAAGCTGAATGAACGCTATGTTATATCCAGACTCTTTAACGCGAGAGACCAAACTATCAATGTCATGAGTAACTGGTTGTGGTGACAAATCTGAGGTGTCTTCACTGGGCTCACGTAAAAACACCAACAATCGACCGAATATCGGTTAAGGCAGCACGACTCATATCGGCAATTGTGTCTAGCGCGTGCAAAGCTTGCTCTGGATTCTTGCGTCCAGCATAACGACCGCCATCAGCTTGTGCAATCACTACCCCTAACGTGTGCGCAACGATATCGTGCAAATCCCGTGCGATACGAGTACGTTCACGTACGACAGCGCCATGCTGATTTTCTATCGTTTCTTGCTGTAATAGGTTTTGGGCTGCTTGAAATTTTAGAGCTTGATCGAGCTGTGAACGACGGGCTAAACCTGCCAATGCCGTTGTTCCTACAAGGCCAAGAAGACAAATAAAGAATGTCGCGTCTTGCCACGTGTGGCGGGGCAAATATTGGACCCATAATAGTCCTAGAGCCCCCAACGCAGATAAAATAACTATGATTGCTATTGCTAACCGAGCATGAACGCTGGCGGAATAGACCATGATAAGTACGATAACATCTAACGCCATCAAAGCACTGGGGTAAAATAGGCATCTAAATAATAAATAGACAATGAAAATAATATTCGCCGGATTAGCATCGGATCGCCGAACTGAGACGATTGCGGCACCACTGACACTCAGGAGCCATAATTGGACAATCTGAATAGGTGAAAGTGATGAATATGAGATTAACAATGGGATACAACCAGTTATCCCAACAAAGCTAGCGAAAGCTGTGTCAGATAAACTCGGGGACCTATTAAACTCTTCCATGGTCATACAATGTAGGATACGTGTTTTTCGATACGATGGGATATGTGGACGTGGAGAATTTTGATCAAGCCAAGAAGCGGTGGCATGTACTAGCGCCCCAACTACTACATGCTCAAGATGTGTACTATTCCAGCGGTGGTCAAGTAATGGTAGACGCTACCTACGATATGTTGATGCGTGAGCTACGTCAGTTAGAAGAACGTTTCCCGCAGTTATGGTCTCCCGATTCGCCGTCAACGAAAGTGGGTGCCAAACCGGTGCGGAATGGACTTCCCTCAGTTACTCACATACAACGGATGTATTCCTTGCAAGATGTTTTTTTCCCGTGCAGAATTAGCAGAATGGTTTGCTAACGTCAGTCAAGAATTGCCTGCTCAGGCGCACTTCACTACTGAGGTGAAGATCGATGGGCTGGCGTTGAATCTGACCTATCGAAACGGTGAGCTTGAACGCGCCGCTACTCGCGGTGATGGTGTGACAGGAGAAGACGTTACCCGTAACGTACGTGCCATTAGCACAATCCCGCATCACTTGCAGGGCAATAACTGGCCAGCTCTCATCGAAATACGCGGGAAGTCTTTTTCCCGGTTCGTGCATTCGAAGAATATAACCGGTTGGTCGATGAGCGAAACGGTCAGATTGATGAAAAGAATCAGCGGATCGCGCAGGCGAATAAAACTATTGCGGCTCGCAACCGACGTATTCGCCAAGAGAATGCTCAATTGTCGCAATCAGAATGGACACCAGAAATTCCGACGAAGCGTCGCGAGGCACACATTAAGAAGTTCGTAAATCCGCGCAACGCGGCATCAGGAACGATGCGCCAAGAAGATAGTTCCTCGCTTGCCTTGCGCTCGCTCGACTTCATCGCTCATGGCATTGGAGAAATTCAAGGGGCTAGTGACGAGTTGGCCGACGCATTCTCCCGACAAGAAGGCGTCTACCGGGCATTCAAAGAATGGGGTCTGCCAGTCTCTGAGGTTACTCAGACGTTGTCCACCCTTGAAGAAATTAACGCATTCTTGGATTTTTACCAGCACGCGAGAGATTCGTTAGCTTTTGAATTCGATGGCGTAGTGATCAAAATCGACGATCGATCAATACAAGAACAGCTGGGATATACCACGCGCGTTCCGCGCTGGGCCGTAGCCTACAAGTTCCCGCCAACCGAGGTACAAACACGGTTACTTGACATTCGCGTCCAAGTAGGACGCACCGGGCGAGTCACCCCATATGCAGTCATGACCCCAGTATTTGTAGACGGCTCTACCGTATCTCAAGCAACATTGCATAACCCGTCGGAAGTCGCCCGTAAAGGTGTGAAGATTGGTGACGTCGTCGTCGTCCGCAAAGCTGGCGATATTATTCCAGAAGTTGTGGGCCCGATTGAAAGTGAACGGGACGGCACCGAAGTTGATTTCGTGATGCCAACGACGTGCCCAGATTGCGGCGCACCAATCGCCGCGATAACTGAAGGCGACGTCGACATGCGGTGTACCAACCAGCGGTCCTGCCCAGCTCAATTGACTCAACGGGTCGCCCATATCGGTTCACGCGGCGCACTCGATATTGAAGGTCTCGGTGAAGAATCAGCAACCTGGTTGTGTAACCCGGACAAGAACCGTGCCGATGCATTAATGGCATTAGCCACTGGGCGCGCCGTCATGGTTGAAGATGATCAGGGACATCAGCATACGATCCGACTGTCTAACCAAAAACTAGCCGACTTCGGCATTGTTGATTCCCATGGTGCCATCGTGGATCATCGAGATATCATTCCCGAACCTCTGCTAGACCAGCTTGGTATTCCACATGCGCAACGCCCAGTTTTGCACACTGAGGCGGACTTGTTCCATCTTACCGCTGAGCAGGTAAAAGACGTGTGGGTTTGGCAACCAGTCAAACGCGCCGGTGAACCAACTGGGGATTGGAAATATGTGCGTGCGGCTTGGACTAAGCCTCAATGGAGCGGACGGGGAACCGAACGAGTGATCAGTAAGCCTTCCGCACCCGGCAAGAATCTTTTGATGATTCTTGAGCAACTCGAAGCCGCGAAAACCAAAGACCTATGGCGCAAGATTGTGGCTCTCAATATTCGGCACGTTGGCCCAGTCGCATCCCAAGCGCTCGCGGAGGAATTCGATTCGCTAGCACTCATGCGGCAAGCAAGCCTTGCCCAGTTATCCGACGTCGATGGGGTAGGAGACATCATCGGTTCGTCATTCCTCAACTGGTTTGAGGAACCGTGGCATCTGAATATTGTTGACCGATGGCAGGACGCTGGTGTTGATTTTGTGCGACAAGAACAGCACACTGCGGTTGCCCAAACTCTTTCTGGCCTCACAATCGTTGCCACCGGATCGCTGACGAATTTCACGCGCGATGGTGTAAAGGAAGCAATTAACGCGGCCGGTGGTAAAGCAACTGGATCGGTATCGAAGAAAACTGACGTCGTCGTCGTCGGCGATAATGCTGGATCTAAAGCTGCTAAAGCCGAAGAACTCGGGATTCCAATCCTGACTGAAGAACAGTTCGAAGAACTTCTCGCCACTGGAGTTATGCCGGCAACAAACTAACGCTGGAGTCTAAACGAACGGCGCCAAGGGTTTCATGAGTTTCTCAGCTAACCACGCTAGTGTGGTGCGAGAATCCCATGATTCACGAGTTAGCTCGATGCAATTCGTGAGATCAAGTCGGAACGTTTCTTCCATAATCTCAGCAACGCCCGGATCGAAGATTTCCGCGTTAGCCTCGTAATTGCCGGCCATTGATAGGCGATCAAAATTCGCGGTACCAACGGTTGTCCAAATTCCGTCGACGGTCATCGTTTTGGCGTGTACCATCGCGTCTTTGTATAAGAAAATACGGCATCCGCCGGCAAGCAATTCTGAGTAATGCGGGCGTCCTACCCAGTCTGAAATAATGTGATTAGAATACTGCGGAATCAAAATCCGCACATCCACCCCGCGCTTAGCAGCATTGATTAGTGATTCCTTGATCGCATAGTCAGGGATGAAGTATCCCATCGTGATCCAAACATTTTTCGAGGCGCGATTGATCGTATCTAGATACATTGCCCGGATTGGGTACGAGCGATAGGCCGGAACATTCTGGGAAACCGTAAAAGTTGAGACCCAGCTGCGAACTACATCATCTGGTAGTGCTGGTTGGGAATGCGAACGGTAAACATTCCACATATCGATAAAAGCATTTTCAAGTTCCCAGGTTCGCGGGCCGCATACCCGAATGTGGGTGTCACGCCAGTGGTCGGCGTACAACCGGCCGATATTGTATCCGCCAACAAATCCGATTTTGCCATCAATAACGAGTATTTTGCGGTGGTCAAAACCCGAATCTTTAGAACGGGTAGTGAACATCCATGGGCGTAACAATGGGAATCTAATGACGTGTAAGTTCGGAAGTTCTGGAAATCGGCGTGACTTTGGATCTTGGTTGAGGTTGCCAAGGGTGTCCAGAATAATGAATACGTCCACTCCGCGTTCGGCAGCGTCGATGAGCGCAGTGCGGAAGCGGTATCCGACGTCGTCGGCTTTGATAATGTATGTTTCGAAATAAACTCGGTCAGTTGCCGATTCGATGGCAGCGATCATGTCGTCATACAGATGATTTCCAAATGTGTAAACTGTCACTTCGGAATCTGACACGCGGGCGGTGCGCGGCGGTAGATGAGGAAACTCACCTGTTTGTGGATTTCGACGTTTCCGTTGCGCATCAACAGCGATAATTGCGCCCAATGCTGCGATTTGTGCGCTCAAACCGGCGAGTAACGTAAATTTCACTACTCGCTTTGCTGATGACGCAGGACGATTCTTCCAAAAAGACATGCCATTAGTTTACGATACGTTTCGCCACAAATGGGTGGGGAAGATACCATTGAGGTATGTCGACATTTTCAAAAGAAGAGGTTGCCCGGTTGGCAGACCTCGCGCGTATTTCGCTAAGTGAACAAGAATTAGAGCAATTTGCGGCTGAACTCGAAGTTATCAACGAGTCTGTTTCGCGACTAAAAGAAGTCGTTAGCCCTGATATTCCAGCCACGTCCCATCCTATTCCGCTCACAAACGTGTGGCGTGACGATGAGGTTGTTCCAGGCTTGGACCGGGACGAAGTTTTGGCCATGGCACCGCATGCTGAAGATGGCAAGTTTGGTGTTCCAGCAATCTTGGGTGAGGAGTAAACCGTGGTAACAGATATGCATAAAAAATCTGCTTGGGAACTTGCAGAGTTGTTGCGTGCCGGCGAGATTACGTCCGTTGAATTGACGACGACGTTCCTCGATCGTATTGCGGCATTGAATCCAAAAATGAATGTGTATTTGGCGGTGGATCGCGAAGGCGCGCTTGCTGAAGCACAAGCAGTCGATGCGGACCGTGCAGCCGGCAAGGAATTGCCGTTCTTTGCGGGGGTCCCGGTGGCATTAAAAGACAACATGTGCCAGCACGGCGTGCCAACAACCGCGGCTTCGAAGATGCTCGAGGGCTGGTTGCCGCCATACGATGCTACTGTTGTGCGGTTGCTTAAAGAGGCACGACTACCAATTTTGGGTCACACTAATATGGACGAGTTTGCAATGGGCTCGTCCACAGAGCATTCGGCTTTCGGGCCAACGCAAAATCCGTGGGGTCATGATCTGATCCCAGGTGGTTCCGGTGGCGGCTCGGCAGCGGCTGTCTCGGGTTATTTGGCTCCGTGGGCGTTGGGGTCCGACACAGGTGGTTCTATTCGTCAGCCAGGCGCTATGACCGGTACGGTTGGTGCCAAGCCAACATACGGTGCAGTTTCGCGCTACGGAATCATTGCCATGGCGTCGTCTTTGGACCAAGTTGGTCCGGTTGCTC
Organism: Arcanobacterium phocae; assembly: GCF_900105865.1. Taxonomy (NCBI): domain Bacteria; kingdom Bacillati; phylum Actinomycetota; class Actinomycetes; order Actinomycetales; family Actinomycetaceae; genus Arcanobacterium; species Arcanobacterium phocae. The sequence goes on along the minus strand of NZ_LT629804.1, from coordinate 1,988,376 downwards.
GTGATGTTCGAGATGCAGCAGCACTGCAGGAAATCATCAGCAAGCACGACCCGTTCGATTCGACGTCGTTATCCAACGATTTTTCCAACCTTGTTGCTGCTGTGGACGAAGGCGGAGAACTGGGTGATCTTTCCGGGGTAACTTTCGGTATTGTCAAGGAACTAGACGGAGAAGGTTTCGCTCCTGGCGTTCTCGATACTTTCCACGACCTTGTCGCGAAGCTCAAAGCAGCCGGTGCGCAGTTTGTTGAGGTTTCGTGTCCATCATTCGATTACGCGATGGCAGCGTACTATTTGATCATGCCAGCTGAAATGTCATCAAATTTGGCGCGTTACGACGGCGTTCGGTTCGGCAACCGGGTTTTGCCTAAAGAAGGTCCAGTTACTGCTGAAACGATGATGTCAGCAACACGTGAAGCCGGGTTCGGTACTGAAGTTAAGCGCCGTATCATTCTGGGAACCTATGCATTGTCAGCTGGTACTTACGATGCGTATTATGGCTCGGCGCAACGTGTTCGTACGCTGGTACAACGTGATTTGGCAGCCGCATACCAGCAGGTCGATGTTTTGCTGACGCCGGCAACACCAACTGTCGCGTTCAAGTTTGGTGAAAAGCTTGACGACCCGTTGGCTATGTATAAGAACGATATGACAACCATTCCAGCAAACTTGGCGGGTGCTCCAGCAATGACAGTGCCGGTTGGTTTGTCTGAAGGATTACCAGTTGGTGTCCAAATTATGGCACCAACATTTGAGGATGCACGCATGTACAAGGTAGCAGCGATGGTGGAGAAGGTTGCCGATCCGGCGGCCTCGCATCCGGCTATGGATATGTGGGAGGACTGAACAATGACTGAACTGATGGAATATGCAGACGTCGTCGCTAATTTTGATCCGGTTTTGGGTATCGAAGTTCACGTCGAACTATCAACGAAAACTAAAATGTTCGATGGCGCTCCAAACGCGTTTGGTGGCGATCCGAACACGTTGATTACCCCGGTGTCCCTAGGCCTGCCAGGATCACTTCCGGTGGTAAACAAGAAAGCTATCGAATACGCGATCAAATTAGGCCTGGCACTTAACTGTTCGATCGCAGAATCGTGCCGGTTCGCGCGTAAGAACTATTTCTACCCTGATTTGGCAAAGAACTTCCAGACCTCGCAATCTGATGAGCCACTCGCTTATGACGGCTACCTCGATATCGAGCTTGACGACGGCGAAGTTTTCCGTGTCAACATTGAGCGTGCACACGTCGAAGAGGACGCCGGTAAGAACACCCATATCGGTGGCGAAGGGAGAATCCACGGCGCAGATCATTCGTTGGTTGATTACAACCGTGCGGGCGTTCCACTCGTTGAGATCGTTACCCGTCCGATTGAAGGATGCGGCGATCGGGCTCCAGAGGTAGCGGCCAAGTATGTGCAGACTATCCGTGATATTGCTCGTGCGATCGGGGTTTCGGAAGCCCGAATGGAACGCGGCAATGTTCGTGCTGATATCAACGTCTCGTTGCGCAAGACCCCGGATTCCCCATTGGGTACGCGTACCGAAACAAAGAATGTTAATTCGTTCCGCTCGATTGCTGCCGCCGTAGAGTTTGAAATGTGCCGGCAAGGAGCAATCTTGTCTCATGGTGACAAGGTCCTTCAAGAAACCCGTCATTTCCAGGAGCTCGACGGGACAACGTTGCCGGGGAGGCCTAAGTCCGATGCGGACGACTACCGGTATTTCCCGGAGCCAGATTTGGTGCCGCTGGCGCCGGCTCGCGAATGGATCGAAGAATTGCGTGCTACCTTGCCAGAACTACCGGAGCAGAAACGCCGTCGTCTGCTTGGTGAGTGGGGTGTTTCAGCGAAGGAAATGCGCGACATCGTTAATGCAGGTGCGTTGGTTTTGATCGAAGATTCGGTTAAAGCTGGTGCAACATCGGCTGGTGCGCGTAAATGGTGGATGGGCGAACTTGCCCGCTACGCGAAAGATAATGAGCTTGAGTTGGCGAATGTGCCGGTATCTAGCGAACAGGTTGCTGAGCTTGATGGCTTGGTTGAGTCTGGCAAGCTGACAGATAAGTTGGCCCGTCAGGCGTTGGCAGGTGTTTTAGCAGGCGAAGGTTCGCCGGCTGAGGTTGTTGCCGCACGTGGTTTGGAAATTGTTAGCGACGACGGCGCGCTCACGGCAGCTGTTGATGAAGCGCTGGCGGCAAACCCGGATGTTGTGGAGAAGATCCGCAGCGGTAAGGTGCAGGCGGCGGGTGCGATCGTCGGCGCTGTTATGAAGGCAACTCACGGCAAGGCGGATGCCGCCCGCGTGCGTGAACTTATTATGGAGCGTGTTCAGCTCTAACCAGTAGCGCGCAGGATTCCGGAATTTTTTCGCGGTCCTGCGCATTACTGTGTGTAGCTTAAACAAGGAGAACTTATGTCGAAAACACTACCTAGCTACAATGTAACCGTGCGTATCGGAATTCCTTTTGATCCGCGGGCAACCGCTACTTTAGTTAAGGAATTCGCAGACTACGGCGCAATTGTGACCGGTGTGGATATGGTCGAATCTGACGATGTCAATCTGGTAACCGATATCACCGCTAAAGTCGATGATATTGAGCATGCCGAACAGATTGCTGCAAAGCTTGAGGCACTAGAAGGTGTGCACGTCCACGGAATCCATGATTCTACTGTGCAAGCACATCTGGGCGGAAAAATTGAAATTGCGTTGAAACGACCGTTAAACACTCGCCAGGATTTGGCGCGTGTCTACACCCCTGGGGTAGCGCGGATTTCGACGATGATTGCCAAGGATCCAGAACTTGCACGCAAGTTGACAGTTAAACGCAATACGGTGGCAGTGGTCTCTGATGGTACTGCGGTTTTGGGGCTGGGAGATGTAGGTCCGAAGGCTGCGATGCCGGTTATGGAAGGCAAGGCTGCGTTATTCAAGAAGTTTGGTGATGTCGATGCGTGGCCAATCTGTCTGGATACCACTGATACTGAGGAAATTATTAGCATCGTCAAGGCAATTTCCCCTGGTTTCGCAGGCATTAATCTGGAAGATATTTCGGCGCCACGCTGCTTTGAGATTGAACGGCGTTTGCGTGCTGAATTGGACATCCCGGTTTTCCATGATGACCAGCACGGCACTGCAGTTGTTGTGCTTGCAGCTTTGATTAACGCACTGAAAGTTGTTGGTAAGAAGATTGAAGATATTCGTATTGTTGTTTCTGGTGTTGGAGCTGCAGGTAATGCGATTATTCGTCTTCTCATGAAGCAGGGCGCACGTGACATCATCGGTGTTGGCCGTAACGGCGCGTTGGGACCGTTCCGTGAGGAAGCCGGCACTGACCGTAATTGGATTGCGCAGAACACCAACCCACGCGGTCAACAGGGGTCTATTCACGACGTCTTGGAAGGTGCTGACGTATTCATTGGTGTCTCGGCAGGTAACTTGCTAACGAGTAAGGATATTGCTGGAATGGCTAAGGAACCGATTGTATTCGCGTTGGCTAATCCGATTCCGGAAATCAATCCAATCGAGGCTGCCGAGCATGCTGCTATCGTGGCCACCGGGCGTTCCGACTATCCGAACCAGATCAACAATGTCCTGGCGTTCCCAGGAATTTTCCGAGGAATGCTAGACGTAAAAGCTACTGAGGTTACGGATCGCATGCTGGTGCTTGCTGCGCAAGCAATTGCTGATTCTGTAGAGCCAGAGCAACTGAATGCAAACTTCATCATTCCAGGCGTTTTCCATCCAACTGCTGCGCAACGTGTTGCACGTGCAATTCGGGAAGAGTACAAGCACTCTTTAACGCGTGAAGAAATGTAAAAGATTGTTGTAATTGGTGACTGTAGGTCGGCGGGGCACATGTGCCCCGCCGACTTTTTTCGAGCAGTAAGGCAAAAAGTAGAAATGTGATGGGGGTTACTCCATTTTGGTTTGCTGTTTGGGTTGTGGGTGCGTATAGTTTTTATCTGTCGCCGGGAGCGCGGTTGTGGTTCTGGTGGTTGCCTTCTTGATGGTTGCCTGGTTTTTCTGGGTGGTTGTTGGGTGTGGGTGTGTTGTTTGATATCTCAATAGTGTGTCAGCTTTTTATTTTGATCATATTTATTTTGATGGCAGATGGTGGGCTGGTCTTTTGGGCTGGTTTGTTGTTTGTTGTTGTTTTTATTTTGGATGAGCTAGTTTTGGTTTGTCTGTTTTTAGAGTCTGTTTTTCGGGCTTTTCGAACGTGTATTGATTGGATGCCCTTTTTGTGGGGTGTTTGGTTTTTGTTTGGAGAGTTTGATCCTGGCTCAGGACGAACGCTGGCGGCGTGCTTAACACATGCAAGTCGAACGATGAAGCCCTAGCTTGCTGGGGTGGATTAGTGGCGAACGGGTGAGTAATACGTGAGTAACCTGCCCCCTTCTTTGGGATAAGCCTTGGAAACGGGGTCTAATACTGGATATTCTGCTTCTGCCGCATGGTGGGGGTTGGAAAGGTTTTTCTGGTGGGGGATGGGCTCACGGCCTATCAGCTTGTTGGTGGGGTGATGGCCTACCAAGGCGTCGACGGGTAGCCGGCCTGAGAGGGTGACCGGCCACATTGGGACTGAGATACGGCCCAGACTCCTACGGGAGGCAGCAGTGGGGAATATTGCACAATGGACGAAAGTCTGATGCAGCGACGCCGCGTGGGGGATGAAGGCTTTCGGGTTGTAAACTCCTTTTAGCACTGAACAAGGCGAAAGTTGAGGGTAGGTGTTGAATAAGCGCCGGCTAACTACGTGCCAGCAGCCGCGGTAATACGTAGGGCGCGAGCGTTGTCCGGAATTATTGGGCGTAAAGAGCTCGTAGGCGGTTTGTCGCGTCTGCTGTGAAAGACCGGGGCTTAACTCCGGGGCTGCAGTGGGTACGGGCAGACTAGAGTGCGGTAGGGGTAACTGGAATTCCTGGTGTAGCGGTGGAATGCGCAGATATCAGGAGGAACACCGATGGCGAAGGCAGGTTACTGGGCCGTTACTGACGCTGAGGAGCGAAAGCATGGGGAGCGAACAGGATTAGATACCCTGGTAGTCCATGCCGTAAACGTTGGGCACTAGGTGTGGGGCCTATTTCCATGGGTTCTGTACCGTAGCTAACGCATTAAGTGCCCCGCCTGGGGAGTACGGCCGCAAGGCTAAAACTCAAAGGAATTGACGGGGGCCCGCACAAGCGGCGGAGCATGCGGATTAATTCGATGCAACGCGAAGAACCTTACCAAGGCTTGACATACACTGCGACATGCTAGAGATAGTGTGGCCTTCGGGGTGGTGTACAGGTGGTGCATGGTTGTCGTCAGCTCGTGTCGTGAGATGTTGGGTTAAGTCCCGCAACGAGCGCAACCCTTGTCTTGTGTTGCCAGCACGTTATGGTGGGGACTCACGAGAGACTGCCGGGGTTAACTCGGAGGAAGGTGGGGATGACGTCAAATCATCATGCCCCTTATGTCTTGGGCTTCACGCATGCTACAATGGCTGGTACAGAGGGTTGCGAGCCTGTGAGGGTGAGCGAATCCCTTAAAGCCAGTCTCAGTTCGGATTGGGGTCTGCAACTCGACCCCATGAAGTCGGAGTCGCTAGTAATCGCAGATCAGCAACGCTGCGGTGAATACGTTCCCGGGCCTTGTACACACCGCCCGTCACGTCACGAAAGTTGGTAACACCCGAAGCCCGTGGCCTAACCTTTTTGGGGGGAGCGGTCGAAGGTGGGATTGGCGATTGGGACGAAGTCGTAACAAGGTAGCCGTACCGGAAGGTGCGGCTGGATCACCTCCTTTCTAAGGAGCTACCTACATGCCCGTGTTTAATGTTTTGTTTTTTGTGGGTGTGGCTGGTGTCCCTGTTTTGGGGTGTTGGTTGTGGTGGTTTTTAGTGGAAAATGGTTGAGATGAGAAGTTGGCATGCTGTTGGGGTGTGGGGTAATACTCCTTGTGCTGCCTGTGATGGGCTGATGACTGTTTGGGTTGTTGGTTTGTTGTGGTGTTGGTGTGGTGGTTGAGAATTGTATAGTGGACGCGAGCATCTTTGGTTTTTTGTAAGTGTTCAAGAGCGTTCGGTGGATGCCTTGGCATACGGAGCCGATGAAGGACGTTGTAGCCTGCGATAAGCCTCGGGGAGTTGGCAAACGAGCTGTGATCCGGGGGTGTCCGAATGGGGAAACCTGGCCAGAGTTGTTTCTGGTTACCAGCATCTGAATGTATAGGGTGTTTGGGGGTAACGCGGGGAAGTGAAACATCTCAGTACCCGCAGGAAAAGATATTCTGTTAGTAGTGGCGAGCGAAAGCGGAAGAGGCTAAACCATGTGCGTGTGATAGCTGTCGGGCGTTGCGTGTGTGGTGTTGTGGGGCCGTGTTTTGACCTTGCCGATGAGGGGTCGAGTAGTGATAAATGCTGGTGTGTAGACGAATCAGTTGGGAAGCTGGACCGTAGACGGTGAGAGTCCGGTAGTTGGAACATGCTAGTCTGCTTTGCATGGTGCCCGAGTAGCACGGGACTCGTGAAATTTCGTGTGAATCTGCACAGACCACTGTGTAAGCCTAAATACTTCGTGTGACCGATAGTGTATGAGTACCGTGAGGGAATGGTGAAAAGTACCCCGGGAGGGGAGTGAAATAGTACCTGAAACCGGACGCTTACAATCCGTCAGAGCCTCCTTGGTAGGGGTGATGGCGTGCCTTTTGAAGAATGAGCCTGCGAGTTAGTGGCATGTAGCGAGGTTAACCCGTGTGGGGTAGCCGTAGCGAAAGCGAGTTTTAAAAAGCGTTGTTTAGTTGCATGTTCTAGACCCGAAGCGGGGTGATCTACCCATGGGCAGGTTGAAGCACGTGTAAGAGCGTGTGGAGGACCGAACCCACTTCAGTTGAAAATGGAGGGGATGACCTGTGGGTAGGGGTGAAAGGCCAATCAAACTCCGTGATAGCTGGTTCTCCCCGAAATGCATTTAGGTGCAGCGTCGTGTGTTTCTTACCGGAGGTAGAGCGACTGGATGGCCGATGGCCCTTATCGGGGTACTGACGTCAGCCAAACTCCGAATGCCGGTAAGTGAGAGCACGGCAGTGAGACTGCGGGGGATAAGCTTCGTAGTCGAGAGGGAAACAGCCCAGACCGCCGGTTAAGGCCCCTAAGCGTGTGCTAAGTGGGAAAGGATGTGGAGTTGCTGTGACAACCAGGAGGTTGGCTTAGAAGCAGCCACCCTTGAAAGAGTGCGTAATAGCTCACTGGTCAAGTGATTCTGCGCCGACAATGTAGCGGGGCTAAGTACACCGCCGAAACCGCGGCAATGAAATATTTTTGTTTTGTTGGGTAGGGGAGCGTCGTGCGTGAGGTGAAGCAGCACAGGTGACTGGTTGTGGATTTCGTACGAGTGAGAATGCAGGCATGAGTAGCGAATGACGGGTGGGAATCCCGTCCGCCGAATGACTAAGGGTTCCAGGGCCAGGTTCGTCCGCCCTGGGTTAGTCGGGTCCTAAGGCGAGGCCGACAGGCGTAGTCGATGGGCAACCAGTTGATATTCTGGTACCGGGCAAAGACCGTCAAGTGTTGAAATATGGGATACTAACCATCCAAACCATCATCTTCTTCCTTCGGGTTGGGGTGTGTGGGGAGCGTGGGACCTGATCGTAGAGTAGACAAGCGTGTTAACAGGGGTGACGCAGAGTGGTAGCTCCGCGTGGCTAATGGCTTGCCACGTTTAACAGTGCAGCCCGTTCCCTAGGTAAATCCGGGGGGCGTGAGGGTGAGGCTGGATGATGACCCACTATTGTGGGGAAGTAGAGTGATCCTGTGCTGTCGAGAAAAGCCTCGACGTTAGGTCTTTGGCCGCCCGTACCCTAAACCGACACAGGTAGTCGAGTAGAGAATACTAAGGCGAGCGAGTGAATCGTGGTTAAGGAACTCGGCAAAATGCCCCCGTAACTTCGGAAGAAGGGGGGCCTGGATCCTGAAGCCTGTACTGGCTAGGGTGAAAGGCCGCAGAAACCAGGGAGAAGCGACTGTTTATCAAAAACACAGGTCCGTGCGAACACGTAAGTGGATGTATACGGACTGACGCCTGCCCGGTGCTGGAAGGTTAAGAGGAACGGTTAAAACACTTTTGTGTGTTTGACGCTGTGAATTTAAGCCCCAGTAAACGGCGGTGGTAACTATAACCATCCTAAGGTAGCGAAATTCCTTGTCGGGTAAGTTCCGACCTGCACGAATGGCGTAACGACTTCTCCACTGTCTCAACCGCGAACTCGGTGAAATTGCATTACGAGTAAAGATGCTCGTTACGCGCAGCAGGACGGAAAGACCCCGGGACCTTTACTATAGCTTGGTATTGGTGTTCGGTACGGCTTGTGTAGGATAGGTGGGAGACTATGAGACAGCCACGCCAGTGGTTGTGGAGTCATTGTTGAAATACCACTCTGGTCGTGCTGGATGTCTAACCTTGGACCATGATCTGGTTCAGGGACAGTGCCTGGTGGGTAGTTTAACTGGGGCGGTTGCCTCCTAAATGGTAACGGAGGCGCTCAAAGGTTCCCTCAGCCTGGTTGGCAATCAGGTGTTGAGTGTAAGTGTACAAGGGAGCTTGACTGTGAGACCGACAGGTCGAGCAGGTACGAAAGTAGGAACTAGTGATCCGGCGGTGGCTTGTGGAAGCGCCGTCGCTCAACGGATAAAAGGTACCCCGGGGATAACAGGCTGATCCTGCCCAAGAGTTCATATCGACGGCATGGTTTGGCACCTCGATGTCGGCTCGTCGCATCCTGGGGCTGGAGTAGGTCCCAAGGGTTGGGCTGTTCGCCCATTAAAGCGGCACGCGAGCTGGGTTCAGAACGTCGTGAGACAGTTCGGTCCCTATCCGCTGCGCGCGTAGGAAACTTGAAAAGGGCTGTCCCTAGTACGAGAGGACCGGGACGGACGAACCTCTGGTGTGCCAGTTGTTCCGCCAGGAGCATGGCTGGTTAGCTACGTTCGGAAAGGATAACCGCTGAAAGCATCTAAGCGGGAAGCCTGCTTTGAGATAAGGTTTCCATAAACATTAATGTTTTGAAGGCCCCCTATAGACCATGGGGTTGATAGGCCAGACGTGGACAACAAGTAATTGTTGGAGCTGACTGGTACTAATGGCCAACCACTTATTTAAAAACATGAAACATTTCTTGTGTTACAAGCGTGTTCGCGTCTACTATACGATTCTTGACTCCCACACATAAAGCATGTGTGTTACGTCAACCATTTTGACGGTGGTCATAGTGGCAGGGAAACGCCCGGTACCCATACCGAACCCGGTAGCTAAGCCTGCTAACGCCGATGGTACTGCACTCGAGGGAGTGTGGGAGAGTAGGACACCGCCGTCACACATCTGAAAAAGCGGGAGGGACCCGGTCACCACGACCAGGCCCCTCCCGCTTTTTTGTTTGCGTGTTCGCTCATCGATAACTACAACTAATCTTCACCAACTACTAGCACATCTATTCACCGTCGAATACTACTCGAAATACCGCTTGAAAGAGTCTCTGACAGTATACCCTAAGTGTGTGCGACAGGCAGTATTTTGAGTGTCGCAAAAGCGTTCCTGGTTGGCTATACTTTGTTCATGCGCAAACTTTTTATCGCTTCAGTGACGTACCTGGTTATTGGTTTAGCATCGGGTGTTTTCTATCGCGAGTTCACTCGAGCTTACTCGTTCGATGGCCCTACCAGCTTGAGTACCATTCATACTCACACTCTCGTCCTCGGAACGATATTTTTCCTGGTTCTTCTCGCGCTAGATAAGCATTTTGAACTTTCTGAGCGTAAACAGTTTTCCGGCTGGTTTTGGTTGTACAACATCGGGCTGACATGGACTGTGGCGGCTCTGAGCGTTCGTGGAATTGTAGAGATAACTGCTGGTTGCGATGCATGGAGCCCCGCGTTTTCCGGCATCTCCGGTATTGGACATATTTTGCTCGCCATCTCTTGGGTATGGCTATTCCGGATCATCTACTTAAGTATTCGCGGAGACGCTGGATATTCGGGGTCACTTCACTATCGATGATCTTCTTGTTATAGTTTTGGGGAGCACGATCTGACATCGTGCTCCCCAAAACTATACCGAGCTCGGACTTTATATCCTTCCGGAATCGAACACGTCTGGTATACCGTTATGATCCTCGTCAGCTGTCTCTTTGTTCTCAACTTGCCGATAATGCGTGTTCCGCGGAGTCAAAATAGCAATCGCGAGCAATGCTGCGAATACCGACGCCAATAAAATTCCGACTTTCGCTGAGTCGTTATTGGTATCGCCTAAGCCATACGACAATTCGCCGATCAGTAACGATACTGTGAACCCTATGCCTGCTAAGAATCCAACACCAATTGTGTCTACCCAGGTAATCGCGTCATCGAGACTAGCTCGGGTCACCTTGGTCAAGATGAATGTCGATAATACAATTCCAAGTGGCTTACCGAACACTAATCCGATGATGATGCCCAACGCCACTGGTGAGGAAACGGATTCTAGCAGGCCGTCCCACCCGCCTACTGTGACCCCTGCCGAAAAAAATGCAAACAGTGGAACAGCTACTGCTGACGATAGCGGCCGGATTCCGTGCTCGAACATAGAAGTTAAGCCTGGTTCATGGTCACCATGTCCTTGTACACTGGGACGGTACGTAGTCAGTGCCTGCTGTGCACGCTGAGAGTCTAATGACACAGGTACTAGGAAACCAAGAATGACGCCAGCAATCGTGGCGTGAATGCCAGCCTCGTGCAAGAAATACCAGGCGCACAGCGCTATCGGAAACAAGATTAGCCATGATGCCCAACGGTGCTTGACCCAGAACACATGGAATCGTTGAACGAGGAAGCCAAAAATTGCTGCTGGGATGAGGAACAAAGCGAGGTATGAAACATTCACCTCAGTCGTGTAAAAAACAGCGATGATTGTTATCGCGATTAAGTCGTCAACGACGGCTAGTGTCAATAAAAATAATCTGAGTGGGCTTGGTAAATGGGATCCTATGATTGCGAGTACAGCAACTGCGAATGCGATGTCTGTAGCTGTGGGGATAGCCCATCCTTGAAAAGTCGTTGGATCAGTCCAATTGAGAATGGCGAAAATTGTTGCCGGAACAATGACGCCGCCAATTGCCGCTACGATTGGCACGACGGCGCGAGCAGGGGAGCGTAGATCACCAATAACGAATTCTTGTTTTAGCTCCAGACCGACTAAAAAGAAAAATAGAGCGAGAAGTCCGTCTGCCGCCCAATGTCCGACACTTAGATGTAAATGCAATGCATCGATACCAATTTCCGTGTCACGCAACTGAAGATAATACGATGCCCACGGAGAGTTGGCCCAAATGATAGCGATGAGTGCGGCTATCATCAGTGCAATTCCGCCGGTAGTTTCTTTTCGTAGTATTTTACCAATACGCCGATGCTCATCGTAACTTCCGTAGGAGAGCACTGTGCGTTTGGATGATGAATGAGGGCTCATAGCAGTTCTTTTCTTTGAAGGGACATGTTGCGCGCCGACCAGACTTCCCGGCTCTCCTACTTACATATTACGCGAGCGGTACAACACGAAACCTGCGCAGACAGTTAGGTTGATCAAGTTTTCCATTATTTCTTGTTTTCAGACACAATAGTTTCATGACAATTCCGCTTAATCCATATTCCCGTGCTGGTGCTACCGCGCTGACTTATCGTGATGTACGTCCAGGCTATCCAACAACGCTGCTTTCACGTTTTTTCGACGGCGATGCGCCCAGCTGCGTCGTCGATATCGGTGCCGGTACGGGAAAACTCACGTCACAACTTGTTGATCTGTCTGGCAGCGACACTGATGTTATCGCAATCGAGCCTAGCGCTGATATGCGATCGCAACTCATCGAAATACTTCCAGATTCGACACGGCGGGTACTAGATACTTCCGGGGAAGACACCCGTCTTCCTGCGTCCTCATGCGATGTGGTTTTTTATGCGCAAAGTTGGCATTGGGTCGATCCGGATGCGGCAAGTGACGAAGCGGCCCGAATTCTGTGCCCTGGGGGACAGCTCGTTCTGCTCTTTAATCAGATGGATGTTTCAATTCCGTGGGTTAAACGGTTGAGCCGTATTATGCGTTCGGGGGATATTCATAAGCCAACAAAAGGTCCCGTCGTTGGCGAACATTTTAGTAAACCCACTCTTAGCGTTACGTTTTGGCAAGATTATTTGACGCCGGCACAGGTGTGTCAGCTCGGAACCACTCGGTCGTCGTGGATTACGTCTACACCGCAAAACCAAGAGAAAATGCAGGCAAATGTGCGATGGTATCTGTATGAAAAATTGGGCTATCACGAAGACCATGTCGTCGAAATTCCATACATTACCTACATGTGGGTCGCTGAACGAAAGCAAATGTGACAAACAGATCCCAGAGAAAGATCATATTTGGGAGTTACGACCCGCTACGAGCGGAAATTAAAGGCATAGAATGGTTGTCGCAAATCCTACCGTTTTTAGACCAGTTATGAGAGAAATATGGACGATCAGCCCACCAATAATCCGGAACAGAGCCAAGAAACGATAGCCGAAAAAATTCGTTGTATTCTTATGCTCGGCACAATGTTGCTTGCCTGCGGTGCGGGAGCATACCGGGTGAAAGCAGCTATGTCGCGAGCTGCCAAAGCAATCGGATTAACAAAACTTGAATCATCAGTATCTATGACCGATATTACGGCTACTGCATGGTCGGGCAAGGAATCTTATACAAGCTTTGCTGAGCAACGTCGCGTTGGCGTCAATGCGGAAAAGCTCGACCGTATTATGCAGGCTGTTGCACAGCTGCACGAGGGGATGACAGCAGCACAACTTCGCGGAATTTTGAAGGAAACTACAGCTCGTGATCGACACTATGGAATATGGACGACTGTTCTCGCATCGGCTATTGCTTGTGCGGGATTCTGCTTCCTGAATGGTGGACGAACTGTTGAATGCACCTGCGTTTTCTTTGCTGCGGGAATCGGCCAGCTGATTCGTAAGCTACTGCTTAGCCGGGGGATTGCTCATTTCATTATCTGGATTTTGTGTGCAGTGGCATCGACGTTGGTATACATAATGTTGCTTGAGGTCGGCAGTCTTGGCGGTCTCCTTTACCTTATCCAGTACGAATCTGGTTTGATCTCGTCCATTTTGTACCTCATTCCAGGTTTTCCGTTGACGACGGCGATGCTTGACTTCGTGCGTAACGACGTACAGTCTGCATTGGCACGGTTCTCGTATTGCATTATGGTTATTGGTTCCGCCGGTGTATCAGTGTGGATCGTTGTCCACGCTCTTGACTGGCATGTTGAGGCGTCAGTAGTTCCGCCGCTTCCGTTTGCAACCATGACATTCTTACGTATCCTGACATCATTCGTGGCGGCATATGGGTTCGCTGTTTTGTTCAATGCGCCGTGGAAAGTATGCGCGGCGGCAGCAGTGGCAGGTGCATTCGCTAACACCGGTCGTTTGCTCCTACAGGAAAACATGAACTTGCCATGGCAGCTAGGCGTTGGACTCGCGGCTATGGTTGTAGGTATTGTAGCGACGTTTGTCGCATGGAAGACATCCCATTCACGGGTATCTCTGTCCGTTCCAGCAGTAGTCATCATGATTCCCGGTGTTCCGTTTTACCGTGGATTGGTTGCCCTTAATGAAGGAGACTTTCAAGGGGCTATTTCAACTTTTGCTGAGGTTTTCTTCGTTATTATGTCGATTGGTTTCGGTTTAGCTATTGCTCGTGTTCTGATGGACGACGGCTGGCGACACGACATGGATACTTCCCATTTACCAGATACGCTAGACACTGATGTTCGAGATGCTGTTTAGTACGTTGTCTTTATAAATGTTGGGTGAGGACGGATTCGTCCTCACCCAACATTTATGTGGAGCTATTAGAGACCAGCGAAAGAACCTAGAATCTGAGCAATGAAGATTTTGGCCACCATAGCTACTGGGTAAACCATTGCGTATCCGAGTGCTACTCGCGGATCGAACGACGTACGGTCATTAGCAAATCCGAGTACTGCTGGCTGAGTTTGGATTCCACCAATGGCGCCCGCTAGTCGGGTACCGCCAGTGGAAGTCAGGAGTCGCATTGAGACATAGAAAGCGCCTCCCACAATGAGCGTCACTAAGATACCCAGCAAGAGAATCTGCATCCATGCGCCCCCAGTAAATGCGACAACGATTTGTGATCCAGCTTTTGTGCCAGCATAGGATAGGAACACGAGTAGGCCAAGCTCGGATAGAACCTGACATGTTGTGTATGGAAGCGTAGTGACAACTTTGCCGATGCGTCCCAACCGGCCCATAACTAGCCCGACGAGAAGGGTGCCAGCTGCAGAACCGATAGAGAATGTGAGCCCCGATGGTGTGAGGATTTCCCATTCGCCGATAATAATGCCGAGTGCCATTCCTAATCCCAACGCTACGGGATTGATGTCGGTCAAGCCATGTGAGGAGTCACCAAAGAATTCGGAAATCTTTGCTAAGGAATGCGTTGGTGCTACAACGCGAACGCGATCGCCAAGCTGTAATCGAATTGATGGGTCAGCGACCATGTCTGTATCACCCCGACGAATACGTGAAATGGTGCCACCAAACTTCTCGTCGATTTCCAATTCACCAAGTTTGCGCCCTGCAATTCCAGAATTAGAGATGGTGATACGACGGAAGTCGAGATAACGACGATCCGCGATAAGGGAGTGTGATGAGCCATGGCCAACAAGTTTAATGGCGCGGTCAACCTCCTCAACGGTGCCAATCACAGTCACAAGATCATCTTTTTCTAGGACGTCAGAGTTAGTTGGTAGCCAAATAGGCCCGGTTTCTCCGCGACGAATGCGGGAAAACTGTAAACCTCCCCCGATGGTCCCAAGAAGGGAAGCGATGGTCGGCCTATCGGAGCGTTCTACACGGATCGTCCGGTTACGAATAGGTGAGGGCTTATCTTTGTCAGAACTGCGGCGTGAAAGAGCCAAAGCAGAAAAGCCGAGCATTGCAATAACGCCGAATAAGTATGTGATCGCATATCCAACAGTTGCTAAAGCGGGGTCTCCCGACGCAGTTCCCGCTGCAGACAAAGCCGGTGTATTTGTTGTTGCGCCGGCGAAGATACCGGCAATCAGTGCCCAATCCATGCCCAAGGCGCGACCGACGCCAGCAGCAACTCCAGCGGCGACAATAAACGCTACTAGCATTAAAATGACTGGCAGAATTGACGATTTTAGCGTATTGAAAAATGTTGGACCTGAAGTAATACCGATAGCGAATGCGAAGAGCGCAAGTCCAAGAACACCAAGATCGTGCTCGACCTGAATTTCGTATCCGCTATTAAGCGCCCACGCAGTGATTCCGATAGAAAGAAACAATACGGCTGCGGCCCCTAGCGATATTCCTCGAATACGGATCTTTGCAAGAATCGCGCCGCATCCAACAAGGAAGAAAAGCAACAGTACTTGGTTATCCGCGAATAATTGGAAAAAGAAGGACATGTGACTCCTGGTGAGTGAGTGATGGACAAGATATTATGTGATCTTGTAGATAGTTATACCAATCATAGCTGGCTTTAAAAATAAAACTGAGCAGATAGTCCTAGTAGTAGTAAGCTACGGGAGAAAATAGAAATGCTCGTTAATCTACCTGAAGTTCAGACAGTTTGCTGATAGGCGACTATGCTTACTAACAGAAGAATTGACTGCAGTCCTAGGAGGGGCAAGTGTCTAACTCGCGCGTGGAGGAAGATCTACTCGGAACACGAGAAATCCCTGAAGATGCTTATTATGGAGTACATACTCAACGAGCAATTGAGAACTTCGCTATCTCTGGTGCTACGATCAACGATATTCCTGAATTTATCAGGGCCATGGTTAGTGTGAAAAAAGCCGAAGCCCTTGCTAACCGAGATAAAAAAGTATTGTCGGCTCGAGTGAGTAAAGCTATAGTTGCTGCCTGTGACCTGATCTTGAATGAAGGCCGCTGTATGGATCAATTCCCGGTGGATGTATTCCAAGGTGGAGCCGGAACGTCAGTCAATATGAATGCCAACGAAGTTGTAGCAAATTTGGCGTTGGAGATTCTTGGCGAGCCAAAAGGAAAGTACGACGTCGTTAACCCTAATGACCATGTCAATAAATCTCAGTCCACTAATGATGCATATCCAACGGGCTTTCGTATTGCAGTCTATTGGATGGTTAAAGATCTTATAGCGGAGATCAAGCACATGCGTCATGCGTTCAATATGCTCGGAGAACAAAACGCAAACGTACTGAAAATGGGCCGCACTCAGCTCCAAGATGCAGTGCCAATGACTCTTGGGCAAGAATTCGAAGGATTCGGAGTGCTCATGGACGAAGAAATACGTAATTTGAAACGTACGTCGGCACTGCTACTTGAAATCAATCTGGGTGCAACGGCTATCGGTACTAAACTCAATACCCCTGATGGATTCCAGGAGATTGTAGTGCGCAGGCTCTCAGAAGTAACTGGGTTAGATCTTGTTGCTGCACCGAACCTAATTGAGGCAACATCCGATACTGGCGCTTATATTTCGATCCATTCTGCATTGCGCCGGTTAGCGGTCAAACTATCGACCATCTGCAACGATCTGCGTTTGCTTTCTTCTGGTCCGAGAGCTGGGCTGAATGAGATTAACCTACCCAAAATGCAGGCCGGCTCATCGATTATGCCAGCGAAAGTGAACCCGGTGATTCCGGAAGTAGTCAACCAGATTGCATTCAAAGTGATGGGCAATGATACGACTGTCATGTTAGCCTCACAAGCTGGCCAGCTACAGCTGAACGTGATGGAACCGGTGATTGGTCAGGCGATTTTTGAGTCGATTCAACTTCTGAGACGAGCATTAGTGACCTTACGAGAACGTTGTGTTTCTGGCATAACTGTGAACGAGGAAGTATGTCGAGCCCATGTGATGAATTCGATCGGTATCGTTACGTATCTCAATGACATTATTGGTCACCATAAAGGGGATCTAGTTGGTAAAGAGGCTATTCGAACAGGGAAATCAGTGCGAGAAGTAGTGCTAGAGCGAGGGTTAATGAGTCCTGCTGAGTTGGATCGTGCACTGTCTGTCGAAAACCTTATGTCTCCAGTCTATATGGGACAGATTTATCCAGATGATTCACAAATGGAAATCTGTGACTAACTCATACTAAATAAAGAGCGTACGATAGGTCTGGTTGTTGACAGTTATTTGAGGAGATGTATTCATGCCGCGCTCTCAGACAGCTCTTGAACAATGTGCTACTAGGCAGTGGCCTTGTGCCGATGATGTTGCTCAAAGATTTGTAACATTGCCACATCCGGGACTAGCTGAAGAAAAGCACTATCAAGCAGTTATGCGTACGCTTGGATTCGGAGTTGAGTTTACTGATTATATGGCGCGGGCCTCATGGGAGGAGTCTGCCGGTTGGCATGATTTCAAGATTAAGCCTTATGGTCCACTTTCGTTAGATCCAGCCGGAGCTGTTTTGCATTATGGGCAAGAAGTTTTTGAGGGACTCAAGGCCTACCGGCATGCCGACGGATCCATCTGGACTTTTAGACCCGCTTACAATGCTGCCCGGTTGAATATGTCAAATGAGCGGTTAATGATCCCGCAGTTCCCGGTTGAAGATTTTTTAGGTTCGTTGGTTGGACTGGTCCGAGCAGATCGCCGCTGGGTTCCGCAAGCTGCCGGGGCGACCTTATACTTGCGTCCATTCATTTTTGCTTCGGAGGCATTTTTGGGAGTGCGTGCCGCGAAGCGGTTCGAGTACGGCGTAGTTGCTTCGCCGTCGGGGCCATATTTTGCTCATGGTTTCACACCTATTAATGTCTGGGTAGAACGTACACATCACCGTGCTGGCCCGGGTGGGATGGGTAACGTTAAAACTGGCGGGAACTATGCTGCATCTTTTTACGCGAAGTCACATGCGTTTGAGCGTGGTTATGATGAGGTTCTTTTTCTTGATGCTGCAACCAATTCGCGGATTGAAGAGCTAGGTGCGATGAATGTTTTTGTAGTGATGGCTGACGGGACCGTTCGTACGCCGGCGCTTTCTGGGACCATCCTTCCAGGTTCGACTCGTTCTGCTATTTTGCAGTTGCTCGACGACGACGGGGTGTTAACTCGGGAAGAAGATATTGAACTAGCTGAACTGTGGACAGGGATCGAAAATGGTGAGGTTGTGGAAATGTTTTCCTGTGGCACTGCTGCTGCGGTAGTTTCTATCGGTTCTTTAACGATGGGAGACAAACGGGTGGATTTGTTAGGATCGGCCGTCGCTCATCGCATCTACCGCGAACTGACTGATATTCAATTTGGTCGAGTTCCGGATCGCTTTGGATGGATGTATCGACTTGTAGAAGCGTAGTTGGTATTTTCTGTGCTGAGTTTTATCGGTTTAGAGCAAAAGGCGATTGGAACGAAAGGACCTTAGTCCCTAATGGATGGGTGCTGTGAGGAGCACTACCGTACGTTTTATGCCGAGAGCTATTTTCGCTAAGAATCTACAGAGAAAGGCGACTAATCTGAAGGTAGCGCCAGCAGCTAGTTGCTGGGAAATAGATGCGATCGGTGTGGATTCGCGTATAACAAAAGTCCCGCTGGTTGCAGTGAAAAGGAGTAATGCACCGTGACTCAAACAGTCGAAACTGCTTCGCACCCTGAGTGGGAGGGCTTCAAGAATGGTCTATGGCAGGATGCTATTGACGTTCGTGACTTCATTCAGAAGAATTACACTCCATACGAAGGTGATGCCTCGTTTCTTGCCGGCGAAACTGAAAAGACGCGCAGGGTCTGGGATACGTTAGCAGATAAGTATCTTTCCGTTGAGCGTCAAAAGCGCGTCTATGATGTTGATGTCAATACGCCTGCAGATGTAGATGCATTTGGAGCTGGCTACATTTCTGAAGACGACGATGTCATTGTTGGTCTCCAAACCGATGTTCCACTCAAGCGTGCAATGATGCCTAACGGTGGATGGCGAATGGTTGAAACCGCTATCAAAGAAGCCGACAAAGAGCCGAATCCGGATGTTAAAGAGATTTTCACCAAGTATCGCAAGACTCACAATGACGGTGTTTTCGATATTTACACCCCACGCATTCGTGCGGCCCGTTCCTCCCATATCATTACCGGCCTTCCGGACGCGTACGGACGTGGTCGCATTATTGGTGATTATCGTCGTGTTGCATTGTATGGTGTTGACCATCTAATCTCCGAAAAGATGAAGGATAAGGATCTTTACGCTGATCAACCTTTTAGTCAGGATTGGGCGCGTAATCGTGAAGAGATTTCTGAGCAGATTAAAGCGTTGAAGAAGCTAAAGAACATGGCTTCTAGCTACGGTTTTGATATCTCCCGTCCGGCAAAGACAGCTCAAGAAGCGGTCCAGTGGACCTATTTCGGCTACCTTGGCTCTGTCAAGTCGCAAGACGGTGCTGCAATGTCGTTCGGTCGCCTTTCGGCATTTTTTGATATCTACTTCGAGCGTGATTTGGTAGCCGGCCGTATTACTGAGCAGGATGCGCAAGAAATCATCGATCAGCTTGTTATTAAGTTGCGCATCGTCCGATTCCTTCGCACCACAGCCTACGACGAAATCTTCTCTGGTGATCCGTACTGGGCGACTTGGTCTGATGGTGGCTTCGGCGAAGATGGTCGTCCGCTCGTCACCAAGACTTCGTTCCGTTTGTTGCAGACGCTGGTTAATCTTGGACCAGCTCCGGAGCCAAACATCACGATTTTCTGGTCTGACAAGTTACCGATCGGTTATAAGCGTTTCTGTGCGCGAGTGTCTATCGAGACCTCATCGATTCAATATGAGGCTGACGAACAGATCCGTAGCTACTGGGGCGATGACGCCGCTATCGCATGCTGTGTGTCGCCAATGGCAGTTGGCAAGCAGATGCAGTTCTTCGGCGCACGTGTTAATGCCGCTAAGGCTCTGCTCTATGCGCTTAACGGCGGCAGAGATGAAATGTCTGGAAAGCAGATCGTTGATGGATATGAGCCAATTAAGGGTGATGGTCCACTTGACTTTGATGAGGTCTGGGCAAAGTATGAAGAGATGCTCGATTGGGTTGTTGGTACCTATGTTGAGGCTCTTAACATCATCCACTATTGCCACGATAAGTACGCTTACGAGGCCATGGAAATGGCACTGCACGACTCTGAAATTCTTCGCACCATGGGTTGTGGAATTGCAGGGCTGTCAATCGTAGCTGACTCGCTTTCGGCTATTAAGTATGCCAAGGTCACGCCAGTTCGCGATGAAACTGGTTTGATTGTTGATTACACGACTGAAGGCGAATTCCCAACTTATGGCAATGATGATGATCGTGCAGATGACATCGCTGCTACAATCGTCCACACCATTATGGAGAAAATCAAGAAGATCCCGATGTATCGCAATGCGATCCCAACCCAGTCAGTTCTTACCATTACCTCAAATGTGGTTTATGGTAAGGCAACTGGTAACTTCCCGTCTGGACACCGTGCAGGTACGCCATTCGCTCCGGGTGCAAACCCAGAAAATGGAATGGATACGCACGGCATGCTAGCCTCAATGCTTTCTGTTGGAAAGCTCCACTACAAAGATGCCCTCGACGGTATTTCTCTCACTAACACAATCGTCCCATCGTCTCTTGGCCGTGACTTGGCTGAGCAGGTCGATAACTTGGTTGGCATCATGGATGCTGGCTTCATCAAGAAGGGCTGACGCCCAGTTTCGTTCAATGAAACAATCACTCCCACGAAAGGAAAATATCATGGCAACAACATACGAAGAGCGTCTCGCTTCGATGAAGGCACAGCGCGCCGCAAAAGGTGGCGTACAGGGCCTTTACCATGCAAACATCAACGTGCTCAACCGCGACACCCTCGAGGACGCAATGGAGCACCCAGAGAAGTACCCACAGCTGACCGTTCGCGTTTCGGGTTACGCAGTGAACTTTGTGCGCCTCACCCGTGAGCAGCAGCTCGACGTTATCTCCCGTACCTTCCACCAGGGTATGTGAGATCTTTTAAGGATTGATCTGCTTTTATGACAACATCTACTGCACACCACAGCGCTGAAGAATTTGATGCTACTCGTTACTGGGGTTCTGAAGGAACTACTGGTGAGTACCGTCCGCAGCCTATTGAAGATGAAGTCCCACGTTTAAGTGGAGCAGGTCTTGACGGAGTTTCCCTGGCAGGGCCGATGTCACACCATGAACATGTTTCTGGTGTGCAAGCAGGTGACATCGGCTCTGTCCACTCTTGGGAACTCGTAACAGCGGTTGATGGTCCGGGCACCCGACTAACGACATTTTTCGCTGGTTGTCCGCTTCGGTGTCTATATTGCCATAATCCAGACACCTTAAAAATGAAAGAGGGTACAGCAGTAAGAACGGCTGATATGCTCGAAAAAATCTCGCGATATAAAGCGGTATTCACAGTGTCAAATGGTGGTGTCACCTTCTCTGGAGGTGAACCAATGATGCAACCTAAATTTCTCGCGAAGCTATTGCAAGGTTGCAAAGACATGGGCATTCATACTGCAGTTGATTCGTCCGGATTTTTGGGTGCGAATATGACCGACGAGATGCTCGACAATGTCGATCTCTTTTTGCTCGATGTAAAGTCGGGAATCCCCGACTATTACAAGCGAACTACTGGGCGTGACCTTGAGCCAACGTTAAGCTTCGGCAAACGTCTTGTAGCGCGAGGGAACAAAATCTGGATCCGTTTTGTCCTTGTTCCAGGGCTAACAGATGATCCACAAAATGTTGAAGCAGTGGCCGACATCGTTGCAGGCTGGGCATCCAGTGTAGAACGAGTTGAAGTTCTTCCATTCCATCAGATGGCCCGTGACAAATGGGCTTCCTTAGGTCTTGAGTACCAATTACAGGATGTCGAACCTCCGTCAAAGGAAGCAACTGAAGCTGTCCGTGATGTTTTCCGCGCACGCGGACTGACAGTGTTTTAACTGCTCTCATCATGAGCATGTATCCGAATAAGACTACGTAGTTTTAGCTCACCTAGTCTCATTTAGACTTGTGTGCGAGAGATGCTGTAGAAATTTCCATCTCCTCATTCGAGATGTCCCATGTCAATGGTGTGACCATCGTAATTCCAGTTAAAGTCACATAAGGATAATTCTTATAGACCAATAATTTTGCTATTTCTTCTTTCCCGTCATCCCGAAAATGTGTGAAGACATAAGTGTAATTAGCATGTGCATCTTCTGGAACCTCCATTGCTAGACCCGCCAATTCGTATTCATCTGCATCAGAGGTAAAGCTGTCTCCAACCAACGTGGAGAAAAAGTCTAAATCTTTGTGAGATGCGAACGTAGCGATCTTTCGGCCATGGTCATCAAATACAGTGACACTATCGGATGTATTCTCTTAATATTCTGCATGCGTAGCAGACGAACAAGCGGTCAAAAGTAGTACTAGAGAAACAACAATCAACATCGGGGTTTTAATTACTGCATGCATACCTATAATCTACTCGCAACAAGAAGAAACGCGCATACAGTTTGCATTTTTCGCATTAACAGGCCAACTACGGCGTAAACGTTGTAATTATGCAAACTGTATGCACGCGCATGTAAGACTACTCCCAGATGCAGGCAGCCGGATCTACGCCATTTGCCTGTGAATTAGCGGCAATTGCGTCAGCTAGCCATTGAGCTAAGTCTTCTTGCTGATTCTCGTAATATTCGCGGAAGCGTTCGTCCTTAATATACCCACGAGAAAGAATAAAATGCTTCGCATGTGTCACTGGGAAAAACGTGCTGAGCACTTGACGATGTTCTTCAACTAGTTTTTGTGCTGCTGAGCTATCTGAGGCTATACCCTCTCGTACTGCAGCAACTAGTTTTGCATCAATATCGGCGAACTGCGCACGAACAGACAGCCAATCATTCGCAGTCCACTCTTTCGTACGTTCTTCACTAACCTTCCAGTCATCAGAGCTGGCGTATTTATCTTCAGCTTCCTGTTGATATTCGGCAAAATTAGCTTGTCTTAGAATTTCACCAATCTGGTGTGCCGTCATAGGTTGTTTCTTCACAGTATCCTCCATAAGGATATCGATCGCTGCAATCATGTCAGCTAGCTCTTGCTGCTGATTGATTAACGTTTCGCGTTGTTTGATTAAATGGTCAATCCCGCTGGAATCCCCGTCAAGGAGAACTCTGATATCCGCTAATGCCATGCCCGTCGCACGGTAAATCAGAATGTGCTGAATACGTTGGCAATCTGCGTCGGAGTACAACCGGTAATTAGACCAGCTCCGCTCCGCGGGTTGGAGTAATCCGGCCTGCTCCCAATGATGGAGAGTCCGTACAGTCACCTGAAATATGTCAGCAACTTGGCCAACTGTATAACGAATATCATTCGTAGCGTTCATATTTTGATTGTGAAGTATCACCTTGCGTGAGGGTCAAGCTGAAGCCTACACCGATTGCATCGGACGAGCACCAAAAATAGCTGTTCCAACGCGAACCACTGTTGACCCCTCCTCGATAGCTAGGCGCAAATCGCCACTCATCCCCATAGAAAGAACATCGGCTTGTTCCAGTCCAGGTAATTCGCGCATCTGCTCTGCTAAGTGCCGAGTCAGCACAAACGAGGCACGAATATCAGCCTCGGAACCGCGAGCACCAATCGTCATTACCCCAGCGATACGCACGAACTGAAGATCCGATATGACGTGTGCTAATTCAACAAAACTCTCCGGGTCGCAACCGAACTGAGTAGAAGCTCCAGAAGAATTAAGTTGCAGAAGGATCGGATACGGTCCAGTTGCCTCCCCAGAAGCTATTCGTGCTTCTTGCCGGCGGTTGATACGTTGTGCTGTTTTGAGTGAATCCACTGTATCTATTCGGTCAGCCCACCTCATAGCAACTGACAGCTTGTTCGATTGAACATGCCCGATAACAGTTGTATATGGATGGATATCAGCACCATGTAACCCTGCTGTAGCTGTAGCAAGCTGATCGATGAGGTTATGTCCCATCAATGTTCCACCAGCAGTGTAGGCTTCAATGAGGAGCTCCAGTGGTTGGTGCTTGGCTGCTAGTATTAGATCAACATGCCGTCCTTGAGCAAAACGCGAAATGTCTTCGCGAACCTGGGCAATATTGTCAGCAATATTTACTGGGGACATTATTTATCGCTCGCCTAGTTGAATCGGTCTGAGAACCAGCTTGTTGGCTTCGTCCGAGGCGTCCAAATCGACAATGGCCCACAAGCCCCACGCTGCTGCGTCGTCCCCGGAATCAAGGATCTGCAAGGCCAACCAGACCCGTCCACTGCTGTGGGTTTCGAGCAGAGCGGAAGCCTCGTCGTTATCCATTCCTGCTTGGAGCAAATCGGCAAATGAAGGGTCTTCTAAAATTGCGAAGAACTGTGTACCACGTGCAGCTTGATCAGTGCCAAGGAAATCGTATTCGTCAAAGTAGGGGGCAATCGCATCTGCCCAGCGGTCGGCATCCCATCCGGCACTGCCGTCCAATCGTTCCAATTCTTCGTAGTCTTCGCGGTCCAAAAGCTCAATGCGATAGAACATGTGGTTACGAATTGCTACTCGTAGTGCATGTTTATTCCGGGTGAAGGCGACGGTGCCGTCGTCGTCGGCGCCGAAAGCAGCTTCTTCGCCTTGAACTGAATCGTCTGAACCAAGGGAGTTTAATTCAGCCAAGGTGATCCGGCCATCGGCCAATGCTTCCCACTCGTCGAGAAGCGAGGAGTCAATCGAGCGAACTAACCGTGCCAGCCAGTCGACAATATCCTTCACCTCATCGGTGCGGGCCGCTAGCGGTATTGTCTGCCGCATTGCTCGGTACACGTCCGTAATATAGCGTAAAAGTACGCCTTCGGAGCGTGCTAAATCGTAGCGAGAAATAAACTCAGAGAAGGTCAAACCTTCTTCGATCAGTTGCCGCACAACGGATTTTGGTTTTAACTCTTGCCCGCGCACCCACGGATTCGTTTTAGCGTACGTTTCGAGTGCCGGTTCGAGGAGATCAGCCAGTGGTTTCGGCCAGGTAACCTCATCAACAAGCACCATGCGTTCATCGTATTCCACGCCGTCGGCTTTGAGCTTACCAATGAGTTCGCCACGCGCTTGGCGTTGTTGTGCGTAGAGTGCGGGGGTAGGGTCTTCGCTTACTGCCTCGATAATTGATACGACGTCGAGTGCGTAGGAAGGACTGTCCATATCCAACAAGTCAAAAGCGGCCAAGGCAAACGGTGCTAGCGGGGAGTTTAAGGCAAAGTCGGAGGGGACATCGCGAGTGAAATGAATGGCGTTTTCATCGCCGTGTTCTGTTCGCCAGTCGCGGTCTTCGTGAGTGATGACGCCGGCAGTCCGTAACGACTGATAAATAGTGATTGCCTTGCGCAGGAGAGTATTACGCTCGCGGTGTGGCTCATGGTTGTCACACAGCACAGTCTTAGCAGCAGTTATCGGATTAGGACGCTGAAGTAAGTTCAGTATGAGGCTATGATCGACGCGCATCCGCGACGTCAGAGTTTCTGGTTGGGCTGCCAGCAACGTATTGAACGTGTTTTCTGACCAGCTGATTGTGCCTTCGGGAGCTTTAACTTTCTGGACGCGTTTAACTTTTGCTGGGTCATCGCCGGCTTTACGTAGGCGGCGCGCGTTTTCGATTTCGTGTTCGGGGGCTTGGACGACGACGTATCCCACCGTATCGTAACCGGCACGTCCTGCTCGTCCAGCAATTTGGTGGAATTCGCGGGCGGTAATATGCCGTTGTTTCGTACCGTCGAACTTGGTTAGCGATGTCATGAGCACGGTTCGGATCGGAACGTTAATGCCGACGCCGAGGGTGTCAGTTCCGCAAATGACGTTGAGTAGTCCGGCTTGGGCTAGGCGTTCGACTAGGCGACGATAGCGAGGGAGTAGTCCGGCGTGATGAATACCGATTCCGGCACGCAGAAGTTTTGACAGGACTTTGCCAAATCCGGGGGAGAAGGTGAATGAAGCGAGGGCAGCGGCAATCCGTTCTTTTTGTTCTTTTGAAGCGACGGCCATCGATTGCAAGGCGAGTGCTTGAGAGACGGCGTCGCGCTGCGAAAAATGAACTACGTAGACCGGTGCCATGTGGGTGGCGACAAGTTCTTTGATGACTTCACCAATTGGCTCAGTTGACCAAGAAAAATGCAGGGGGACTGGACGAACGGCGTCGTCGACGATGCTTACCGGACGATTGGTGCGGCGGGTGAGATCTGACGTCAATTTTGTCGTGTCGCCGAGAGTAGCGGACAGTAAAATTTGTTGGGCTTGCGGCAACGTTAGGAGCGGAACCTGCCAAGCCCACCCGCGTTGCGGATCGTCATAGAAATGGAATTCGTCCATCACAACCATGCCGACGTCGGCTTGGTCGCCTTCTCGTAAGGCAATATTGGCTAAGATTTCTGCAGTTGCACAGATAATGGGTGCGCCGGCGTTGATTGATGAGTCTCCAGTAACCATACCGACGTTGTGTGCACCAAAATGTCCAATGAGCTCAAAGAACTTTTCGGATACGAGCGCTTTAAGTGGTGCAGTATAATAAGCGGTTCGTCCGGTCGCTAGGCCAGTGAATAAGGCTTGCATGGCGATCATGGACTTTCCTGAACCTGTTGGAGTAGAGACAATAACGTGATCGCCGGAGACGATATTCAACAGTGCTTCGTCTTGATGGGGATACATCTGTTTGCCAGTCGATGATACCCACGCGGAAAACGCATCATAAATGTCTTCGGGAGCAGGAGATAGGCCGTGAGCATCTTCTAGCGCATCGAGGGCAAGGTTGAGGCCAGGTTCGTTGCTCATTATCAATCTCCGTAGGTAACATATAACGTCTCAAATATATCAGGTTTGACTCTCGGAATTTTCCATAGATTTGCAAAAATACCGATTGCGGAAACTGTAGGGTATCCTAAAATCTAACAATGGTGTTACAAGGCATAGTCTGTAACTAGTGCCCTTGATCGCGAAGGATCCGTTAATGGAAGCTCATCCCACTCGTAAACTAATTTTTAGTATTCTACGGCTGATTATCGCCGCTGTTATCGCTGTTGCGCTGGTAAAATTTGCGTTTTTCCCGTCGCATAAAGCTGAAAAAGAGTTACAAGGACAAGGACAATTTGTTCTCCCTACAGTCACAGCTCAACGTGGCGACGTCAAGAACGATACCCAGTTCGAAGCTACGATTTTGCGTGACGACGCGAAAGCGATTAAATCCAGTGCCGAAGGCGAGATCGTTCATTTCTTTGTAGCTGACGGTACTCAGGTCGAACAAGGTGCGCCACTATTGCAAGTAAAATCAACAACGAGCGTGGAAGTAACGCCGTCAAACGCAGTGTCTAATAGGGACGAGGCCACGGGCCCGGCAGAACCACAAACCAGCACAACTGTCACGTATAACAACGTCGTTGCTCCTAGTGCTGGAACAGTCAATTTTGATGCAATGCTCAAGCAACACGTGTCATACAACGATTCACTAGGGACTATTGTGCCGGCCACTTTTCATGCGAATGTGAATGTGACTCCTGATCAGCTCTACTCGTTGCAGTCTATCCCGCAGCAAGCCGAGGTGGCGATTACGAATGGCCCGGCACCATTTATGTGCACTAACTTGCATACAACGTCGGTGAAATCGAGTAGTGCGAATGGTGAAGGGGGAGCGCAGAGCTCAACCCCGCTGCTCACCTGTGATATTCCAGCTGATCAAACGGTTTTTGATGGTATTAAAGCCACGCTAAATATCGCAGGTGAAGAGGTAACAGACGCCTTGCTACTGCCCGTTACTGCGGTAGAGGGTCGATTCCGGGAAGGAAAAGTATATCTTCCCGCAAAAGATGGTAAAGGAGAGCCCTCGCCGGTTGTCGTGAAACTTGGAATAAATGACGGAAAAATGGTTGTCATTACTGAAGGATTAGATGAGGAAACTGAGGTTCTTGAGTTCGTTCCCCGAAAGACCGAAGAAAAACAAGAATCCGATGACCCAATGAGCTCGGCCGACTTCTAGGAAATAGCATGCTTCAACTCCGTGATATTACCCGGACGGTCACCTTGCCTAATGGCGAAGATCTACATATCTTGCGTGGGGTTAACTGTGACATTGCCAGTGGGGAACATATCTCAATTGTGGGACATTCCGGAACCGGAAAATCAACTTTACTCAATATTATTGGGTTGTTAGATCAGCCTAGTAGCGGAACATATATGTGGGATGATATCGATGTTGTTAGTCTCAGTGATGCCCATCGTTCACGCTTGCGCGGTGAATCCGTAGGATTCGTGTTCCAGCAGTTTAATCTATTTCCGTCGCGCACTGTGCTCAATAATGTCGAAGTACCGCTCTTCTATAATTCAGGTCTGGAATTATACAAACGGCATGAGAAAGCGGCCCGGATACTCGAATCGGTAGGGTTGGGAGACAGACTCGACGCATATCCGAGTCAACTATCTGGCGGAGAGCAACAGCGGGTTGCGATCGCTCGCGCTTTGGTACGCAATCCGCGACTCATATTGGCTGATGAGCCAACCGGTGCTTTGGATCCGGACACTGGGATGCAAGTTATGGATGTGCTTGAACGGGCAGCGCAGAAGAACAATGCGGCGCTGATCGTTATCAGCCATGACATGAATGTTGCACAGCGTGCCAACACGGTTTATCGAATCTCTGATGGTGTGTTAAACCCGATTGGTGCTGGTATGGAAGTCTTATCCACTGGTGATAAGTTACCTGGCCGAGAAGAGGCAGAGTGATGATCCACAATTTTATTGGAGCGTTCATAGAAGCGTGGGAAGAAGTCAAAATCAATCGGGCGCGCGTCATCTTATCTCTTATTGGGGTAGGCGCTGCAGTGTGGGCTATGGCAACAGTGATTGCGTTAGGAACTATCCTCAGTGAAGGTCAGCAACGCAGTATTGCCCACTGGAATGGTCAGCCGGGCACTATTACGGCAATGATTTTCGAGAACACAACGAATATGCCAGCAGAGAATAGTGCAGGGCTGGAAAACAATAAGCAAGAGCGCAGTATCGAGAAAATTGAGCATCTTCGCCAGGCAGTGAAGAATACCGTCGATAAACTCGGTATAACCGTCTGGACTACAAAAGCTGACATTCACTTGACGGCGATCGATGCGCCAGATTTTGATCCGTGTCCGCCAAAATATTTGGATCAATGTCCTGGTCAGTATCCGGAGGCTGTGGCTGTGGATCCTGACTATTTCAAGCTACACGCACGTAGCCTGATTGATGGCCGTTTTTTGAACTCTTATGACGGTCAGCTTCAGATGAACCCGGTTGTGATCAATGAGTCTGCATGGGCAACACTGGGACGACCAGCCGTAGCTACATTTCCTCGAATCTGGTTGAGCAAGGATCACAAGAGATCTGTGACGGTAGTAGGGGTTATAAAGAACATTAATGTTTTTGAGAATGCCGTTATCTATGCACCGGCTGAAGCGCAAGCATATATTTTCCCGGAGTCAGTCGAGCTATCGCCTCCGGCGTTTTTGTTCCTCGCACCGCGAGGCGAGGAAGAACAAGCCAAGAATGTAGCCCAAGCAACGTTGGGATCGTTCCTTGGCGACTCCTACCACGTCGATGCTCATTGGGATGAAGGATTTACTGAACAAAGTATGCAACAAGACCGAGTAATGCAGATAGTTGTTGCTGGAATTGGTGGCATTGTGATTCTGTTAGGTGCCTTGGGGCTGCTTACAATGAGTATTGTGACCGTGAAAACCCGGGTGCGTGAGATCGGTATTCGTCGTGCTGTGGGGGCTTCTGCGCGACGAATATTCTTTGCCGTCTTTTTAGAGTCAGTTGTTGCCACCACGGTGGCAGGTTTTGTTGGCGTGGTGTTTTCAGTGATGACAATTAGGGTTCTCCCGCAACTAGGGTTCAGTGGATTCCTATTCGAGGAGATCTCAGCGAGTGCCAGTACTATTGCATACCCAATGCAAGCCGCTCTGATCGGAGTAGGGATTTCTGCAACGGTAGGGGCCTTGTGTGGAATAATCCCGGCGACTATAGCTGTGAAGATGCGTCCTATTGACGCAATTCGGTTCTGACAGTACATTCTAACAAAAGGACGGCTCGGAAATTCCGAGCCGTCCTTTTAACCTGTACACCGCCTGGGACTTGAACCCAGAACCCTCTGATTAAGAGTCAGATGCTCTGCCAGTTGAGCTAGCGGTGCTCATCAAGAATACAATATCTTGAGAGTCAAAATCCCTAGACGAATCCAGGGATTTTTCTTCGTACACCGCCTGGGACTTGAACCCAGAACCCTCTGATTAAGAGTCAGATGCTCTGCCAGTTGAGCTAGCGGTGCGCAACAGGTATTACTTTAGCGCACGTTATTTTGCAGAGCAAATTTTTTTACCGGATTCAAATGTGATTGCAAGCACCCCATGTGATGTGGTTCATCGTTTTAGATGCTGCGAACAAGATGATTGTTTTCTTGTGCAAAACCTTGCTTAGCAAAATATCCTCGATCAGAGGTGTTTTCGGCAGGGATCTGAAGGCGTGAAACCCCGGCGTCAGTAAAGAGTGACGGGTGAGTATAAATGTACCGGCCTGGTCCGAGGTCGCGGAAGCGTGGTGTCACGTAGTCCAGAATGATCGTGCCGGTTGCGTCCGTCGTCGTCATTGCAAACAAGCCAACAATCTCGTCCTCGTGCATAATGAAACTGATCCGCGAAGAATCCAGATCCGCCGTCGAAAACTGTGGATAGTTCGCTTGAATGTCGGTCACGTTACGTGCCAAGAAATGCTGAACTAACGCGTCTTGTGAATGTGCGCTGACAATGGCGTAGCCTCGTTCGGCGGTTGTGCCTTTGCGAGATAACCGCGCGATCCAATATGCGTCGATGCCAACGATGACGCCGTTCATGGCGGCGTATGGCCAAATACCGAAATAAATGTTGTAGATTGTGGCAATAAGTGAACCTGACAAGTTGAGTATGCGGAAACGCCAGACGCTCGGAATCCACAGCGATACAACGACAAGGACGGATCCTGCCCAGCCGAAAATTTCCCACCAACTCATCGTTCAACCTCATTTCTGTTGACGCAAGTCACGTCAACGTATGTTCACTATGGTTTTAATGGTAAAGCCTACCTTGAATGAGTATTAAATTGGTAACTATTGGGTCGGTAAAGCGAATTGGGCAAGAAACCGTTAGACTTGTGTTTGATTGGGCTTTCACCTGATCCGTGTGCGCTCGTGCGTAGTATGAGGAAAACATTAGCTCTGAAGGTAAAGGTGGTAAGCGTGTCTGCACCAATCGTGACTCTGGTAACCTCGGAAGAACTTCCGAATCTGGATATTGATGAGCAGGACCTTCCAGATGCCTTACGGGATCGCGGGTTAGAGCCGCGGATCGCCGTCTGGAATGATCCGTCGGTCAACTGGGACGAAGCTGGAACTGTTGTCATCCGCTCCGTACGAGATTATGCAAAGTATCGGAATGAATTCTTGGCGTGGACGGCTTCGCTACCGCGAGTATTGAACTCTGCAAAAACTATCAAGTGGAATTCTGACAAGCATTACCTTAACGCATTGGAGGCTTGTGGGTTACCAACGATTCCTACGACCTGGTTAGAGCCGGAGCAGGGCTTGTCAAAACAGCAGATTCATTCGCGTTTCCCGGCTTTCGGTGATTTCGTTGTTAAGCCGGCAGTAGCCTCTGGTGGGCGCGGTACCGGACGGTATTCTTCGGTGGATGCGCAGCAGCGTGGCGAAGCAGTAGAACATGCGATGTATGAACTTTCCCGTGGCCGAACTGTGATGGTTCAACGTTATCTGAAAGAAATCGATAGCCAAGGCGAAACTTCTCTTGTTTACCTCAACGGTTTGCCGTCATATCAGGTGGAAAAAGAAGCTATGCTTCATCCGCGCTTCCGTAGCCAGCGTGAAGATGGTGTAGTGGAAGAAGTGGCGCGAGCTTCTCATGCAACCGAGGAAACGTGGCGCTGGGGTGAGCGTATTCGCAAGGCGCTTCATCAGCACATCAAGCGAATCAATGGTAAAGACGAGCTGTTGTTGTTCAATCGCGTAGACATTGTTCGTGGTGATGAGGATTCGCCAGAAGAGTTCTATGTGGTTGAAGTGTCGCTCATTGATGGGTCACTTTATCTCAGTCAAAGCGAGGCACATCTCAACATGTTTGCAGATGCTATTCAAATGCGGACTGATTGGTGACTCTAATCACGTTGCATATAATTAGCGTTATCGAAAGAAAATCGGTATAGTTTTTCTTCGTTGCAGTGCAACAATGGTGGCTGTAGCTCAGTGGTAGAGCACCTGGTTGTGGTCCAGGGGGTCGCGGGTTCAAGCCCCGTCAGCCACCCCATCAAGGCCGTCGGTTTTCCGGCGGTCTTTTTTGTGTCAAAAGTGGGGCAGTACCGTATGAGATACTGCCCCAAACTAGTTTGTTCGCTCGTTAAGAAAGTTTTTCGTGAGCGCGTTGCGCCCGGTCCACAGTGAGATCAGCTGTTATACGTGCGGCGTGGGCTTTAGCTTCATCAGAAGATGGCCCATCTCCTTCTGGCCACAAGATAGAGCGATAATAGCGAAGCTCGTCGATAGAATCGTAGATATCACCGAGGGCCTGGTGGTTTCCAGTTTTTTCCGGCGCGGCAAAGTACGTCCGCGGGAACCAGCGTTTAGCAAGTTCCTTGATTGAGGATACGTCAACGACGCGGTAGTGGAGATGTTCCACGAGTGCAGGAACATCGCGCGCTAAGAAGGTGCGATCTGTCCCTACCGAGTTACCTCCTAGTGGCGCTTTTCGCGCATCGGGAACGAAACGCTTGATGTATGCGAGACATTCAGATTCTGCCTGAGCTAGTGTCATGCCACGCTCCCAGCGTTCAATAAGCCCTGTTTTGGTATGCATATTCCGCACGAAGTCATTCATGTTTGCTACCGCTTCGGCAGGTGGCTTGATGACGACGTCGAGGCCGTTATCAAGTGGGTTGAGCTCAGCGTCTGTCACTACGACGGCAATCTCAACAAGTGCATCGCGTTCTAGATCTAAGCCGGTCATTTCACAATCGATCCATACGATCGGTGTATTTTGTGCAGGAAAATTACTCACTACATAAGGATACCAAGTTGCGTGAAGCAATCGGGAAGTCAGCACCCCGAGCGGGACTCGAACCCGCAACCTACAGATTAGAAGTCTGTTGCTCTATCCATTGAGCTATCGAGGCGTACGAACAGGATTTTACACGACTGAAGGGAAATTGTTTATCCTGATTATTTTACAAGGATCACAGGTTTATGATTAAGGAGGTCACACAAAAGGTTAATTAACGTGTTGATAGCGAAAAAACTGGCGGAATACGGTGTAATGGAAAGGTGACTGCCAACTCGTTTTCTCGTAAGAATCTTGCTGACTTAGTGCGACGTACTGTTAGTGCGTTGCGTGAGGCGACCCTGCCATTAGAAATGCCGGGGTCTCTGGCGCTAGAAGATTCGCGCCGTCAACTATTGACCCAATTAGAGTCGCGTATACTGCCACATGTTGAAGCTCGCGATGTTCCGGCAGTTATTGTCTTTGGCGGGTCGTCCGGTGCGGGTAAATCCACCTTAGTGAATTCGATCGTACGCGCAGGAGTTTCGCAAGCTTCAGTTTTGCGTCCGACGACGCGCACTCCGATGATTATTATGCACCCTGATGACGCAGCTGCGATGAACGGTCATGCGTTGATAGATATGGGAGATCAGGTTCTGATAGCTTCTGCTATCCCCGGAGTTGTCCTTGTTGATGCTCCTGACTTGGACTCGGTTGATGACTCGAATCGCGAACTGTCTGCTCGACTTTTGGATGCAGCAGACTTGTGGGTGTTTGTTACAACGGCGTCGCGATATGGCGATGCCTTAGCATGGAACACGCTTCACAACGCGCATTCACGTGGCATTACATGCGCGGTTGTGTTGGATCGGGTATCGCAACGGGCGCTCGGTGCGGTACGTGCTGATCTTGCACGACGGATGGAAGAATTAGGTCTCCAAGACGCTCCCCTGTTTGTTGTGCCGGATCAAGGCGCACATGAGGGCTTATTACCTGAAGAAGATGTTGCCTCGTTGCGTTCATGGCTGGAGATGATCGCGGCAACGAAAATGGGCGAATCGCTAGTAGATCGCACTACTCGGGCTACATTACCAGCATTGCGTGATGAGCTTTTGCAGCTAGCTGATGCACTGGAAGCCCAAGAGCATGCGTTGCAGGATTTGAAAGATAAAGCGATTGAAAGTGCGCAAGCGCCGTTAGAAAAGTTGCGTACTAACATCGCCAATGGTCGCTTCGGACAAGGCGCACCGACCGCGTCGTGGTTGTCATTTGCGTCAACAGGTGGTGTATTGGCTGGGCTCGTGTCGCGGTCAAAGCCTAGCATTTTTGATCGTAAGCGGAAATCGCGTGATAACGCAGTGACTGCAACGTTCGATATTTTATACACTGCGGTCAAAGTTGCCCTCACGCAAGCCTTAGTCACTGCAAATGCACAAGCTGACGAGGCATGGAAAAAAGACGTTGTTAATACCGAAGCTATGCTTGCACAGGTGCGTGAATATGTCGATATTGATGGCATAGTAGAATCGGCAGTCAAATCTTGGAAGCAAGATTTGACGCGAGAAGCGCAAAAGATTCATGGGCATCCATGGCTGTCTTCGGCAGGTGTCGCGGCGCTACTTGGTTGTGCAGCGGGTGGAATATCAGGTGCGAATTCGGCTGCGCGTTCTACAGATATGGAAGCGCGAGTGACGCAGGCTCGAGAAGATCTCCTGGGACGAGTGGATCAAGCGCTCGATGAGCTCACGCAGGTGTATGTTGAGGTCGCTGATAGCGTGACTATTACTGACAGCACTGATCTGCGTTTGCGGGCTAGTGAGTATCTGGCCCATTCGTGATATGGAATGAGAAGGAAGAATCAGTATGGAAGACCAACAGACGATTCGTGTTGAAGGTGCGCAAGCTATTGCGCACCGCTTAGAGCAACTCCAAAAAGCTGTTGCTGCTGGTGGACGATTCTTTGATCCTTACGTTTCGGCTCGCGCTCAAGACGATTTGCATCGGACTCAGGAGCGGATGAGTTTGGGAACCGATATTGCGGTGGCCGCTCTCGTTGGCGGTACGGGCTCAGGGAAATCCTCATTGTTCAACGCTATTACTGGCTTGAATTTTGCAGATTCCGGGGAAATTCGGCCAATGACGGAGCGGGCAGCTGCTTGTACGTATGGCACAGATGCAACAGCCTTATTGGATTATTTGGCGGTGGATCATGACCGTCGTATTGAATATGACTCTGAGCTAACGGTGGGCCACGAAGTTTTCGATCGGTTAGTTCTTATTGATTTGCCGGATCATGATTCAGTTGCGGTTGAGCACTCGCTTGAAGTTGAGCGGTTGCTACCGATGGTAGATGTTTTGATATGGGTGCTCGATCCGCAAAAGTATGCCGATCAGGTGCTACATACTTCCTATTTGGAAAAGTTGACTGAGCGGGCTGACGTTATGGTAGTTGCGCTCAATCAGATTGACACCGTGCGTGAGTCACAACGTGCTGTGCTGATAGATGACGTCGAGAAGCTGTTGGCTCGCGACGGATTAAAGAACATTCCAATCGTTGCTACTTCAGCCCTTAATGGTGAAGGGGTTAGCGAATTGGCAGACCATATTCGAACTGCGATGGGTCGTCCTTCGGTTGCGGCTAGCACGGCAGCGGCAGAACTTGATGCGATTGGACGCCGGTTACGGTTCAATGTGGGGCAGACGGAGGCAGAGATTTCTGGCAGTTATCGCGACGATATGATTGATCGTATCGCGCGAGCCAGTGGCGTCGGTGCTGCGTCTGAATCCATTAGAAATGCAGGGCGTTCGATTTTCGCTACTGCTTATGTTGAACCTGAAAAACTCGGGCATTCTATGTCGGTGGCAATTCGTGATAGCTGGCTTGGATATATTCGGTACGGCCTGCCCGATATTTGGCAAGAGGCTGTGGCTGCTGATGTTGCCAGTGCAGAACGGTTACGGCATGCGGTGGGCAACGCTATCCATTCGGTCGCAATGCCTCAGGTACGTCGCAGTATGGCGTGGTTGTGGATGGTGTGTGCCGCGGTAGTTTCAATCGCCGGGATCGTGCTGGGATCAGTAGGGATTCCATTTGCCTCAGTCGGTGGGCGTTTAGGCACGGTTGGCGTTGGGTTTGTTATCGCGATTGTGTTCTTTGTGATTGCAAAGGCGTGGTTACGACGGCGGGCAGTAGCTCTTGCCGAGCAGTATGAGCAGCGTGCTCGTGCTGCGGTGGGTGAAGTTTTTGATGAAACTATGGTTGCTGGTCCTGCTGAAGTGCTAGAGAAGCACAAGACGACGCGTCTAGCTCTTGAAACATTTGCATAATATTTTATAACTTATGCACATTTCATGCGAACAAGTATCTTATCCACAGATTTAATAAGCTATATACACGGTTGATGATGTTTGTTTCACAATGATGATGTAAGTCGTTTTACATCATGAAGGAGTGAACATGTCAAATGAAACTATTGTAGCGATTCGTGGATATGTTGGGGCCGCGCCAACAGTTTTTACTAACGCGACTGATAAAGACACCGGAGAAGTTCTTAGTACAAAAACAACTGTGGTGCGGGTAGGTGTGACTCCACGGTATTACTCGCGGTCTGTAAATGAGTTCAGAGACGGGCAGACAGCATGGTATTCAGTCCGTACATATGGGAGCCTAGCTGCTCATGTTGCGGTCAGTGTGGATAAAGGAACTCCTGTTATCGCACGAGGGCGGCTGGTCATGCGGCAATACGAAGATAAATCAGGGCTGACTCGGATAGAGCACGTTCTGCTAGCTGACAGTTTCGGAATCGACTTGACCCATGGGACGGCTGTCTTTACAAAAACATCTGCTACGCCGTTGGAATCTGTTCCAGGAGAACCACGCTATTCGGCTGATGCAATGAGTAGTGAAGCGGATAAACAGTTCACAACCTGCCAACAGGAAACAGCTCAGGATCCAGCGGGCGTGTTAGAAGCTGTTATGTCGTGACGAAAACGGTACCAGTGTGGTTGAGGTAAAGCCTAGGGGTCGACTATGGTTAAGTATGGTTAACCAATTCCATTTGCTAGCTATTGGAGAAATGTGGCTGAGTTTATTTACAACATGGTGCGTGCCCGCAAAAAAGTAGGGGACAAACTAATTCTTGACGATGTTACGATGTCGTTCTATCCTGGGGCCAAGATCGGTATGGTCGGCCCGAATGGTGCTGGAAAGTCTACCATTCTAAAGATCATGGCTGGTCTAGACGAGCCTTCTAATGGTGAGGCACGCTTAAGTCCTGGCTATTCAGTGGGGATCTTGCTCCAAGAGCCGCCATTGAATGAAGACAAGACCGTACTTGAGAATGTTCAAGAAGGTGTTGGGGATCTTATCGGAAAGGTGCACCGTTTCAATGAAATCGGCATGGAGATGGCGGAGCCGGATGCTGATTTTGATGCCCTCATGGAAGAAATGGGTACCTTGCAGACGGAAATCGATGCTGCTAATGGGTGGGATATTGATGCCCAGCTTGATCAGGCGATGGAAGCTCTGCAATGCCCACCGGGCGATAGTCCTGTTAACGTACTTTCCGGTGGTGAGCGGCGACGAGTTGCATTATGTAAGTTACTGCTGGAAGCGCCAGATTTGTTGCTACTGGACGAACCTACCAACCATTTGGACGCTGAATCAGTGCTATGGCTTGAGCAACACCTAGCGAAGTATCCAGGTGCTGTTATCGCTGTTACCCACGATCGTTACTTCCTTGATCATGTCGCACAATGGATTGCTGAAGTTGATCGTGGTCACCTGTATCCGTATGAAGGTAACTACTCAACCTATCTGGAAAAGAAGCAAGAACGTCTAGAAGTCCAAGGAAAGAAGGATGCCAAGTTAAAGAAGCGTCTTTCTGAGGAACTGGAATGGGTTCGTAGCTCCGCTAAAGGTCGTCAGGCAAAGTCTAAGGCGCGTCTAGCGCGGTATGAGGAGATGGCTGCAGAAGCAGATCGCACTCGCAAACTTGATTTTGAAGAGATTCAGATTCCGCCAGGGCCACGTTTGGGTAATGTTGTCCTCGAAGCAACAAATCTCAAGAAGGGCTTCGGAGATCGGGTTTTGATCGACAATCTGTCATTTACTCTGCCACGAAACGGTATTGTCGGAATCATTGGTCCAAACGGCGTTGGAAAGACTACTCTTTTCAAAACTATCGTTGGTTTAGAACCACTCGACGAAGGCAACTTGAAGATCGGTGAAACAGTTAAGCTGAGTTATGTCGATCAGAACCGTGGCGGCATTGACCCGGAGAAGACGCTGTGGGAAGTGGTTTCTGACGGTTTAGATTACATCCAAGTTGGCAATGTTGAAATGCCATCTCGTGCATATGTTTCCGCGTTTGGCTTCAAGGGAGCAGACCAGCAAAAGAAAGCTGGTGTGCTTTCGGGTGGTGAACGCAACCGGTTGAATCTTGCGCTGACTCTAAAGCAGGGCGGAAATCTCATCCTACTTGACGAACCGACGAACGATTTAGACGTTGAGACGTTGAGCTCTTTGGAAAATGCTTTACTTGACTTTGCTGGCTGTTCAGTTGTTATCACCCACGATAGGTGGTTCCTGGACCGGGTAGCAACGCATATTTTGGCATACGAAGGGACCGAAGAGAACCCGTCCAACTGGTACTGGTTCGAAGGGAACTTCGAAGCGTATGAAAAGAACAAGATCGAACGCTTAGGCGAAGATGCTGGTCGTCCGGGGGCTTCAACATACCGCAAGCTCACCCGCGGCTAGACATAATAACGCTGCCTGCGTAACTTAATGAATCAGGCGTTCGGGTAGGAGCTATCGTTCCTACCCGAACGCTTTTAGGTGGTTGGAGAACTGCTCACTAGGAGCTGGCTACTTTACCAAACGTGATCGAGTCATCCCTTCTTGCGCCATAGTTGCTATATGAACTCCGTGCTGGAAGAATTTTGCTACAGATAGACCACGTCCGCCCTGAGCAGATGGGGAATCTAGCTCGGCAAGTATCCAGTCTGACATGTCGACGTCTCGATGCCACCAGATTGCGTGGTCCAATGTTGCGACTGAAATATCGGGACTTAGCCAGAACATGCCGTGCATACGCATGATCGGCTCCAACATAAACTGGTCTGTAGCGTACGCTAAAACAGCTCGATGTAAGAGTTGATCTGCCTGTTCAGGGAGTCCCTCGCGAATCTTAAACCAAATCAGCGTATGCCCGTTTTGCTTAGCTGCAGGTTTGACCCAGATTGGACCATCAACGTGACGCATATCGATAGCACTCGTTGTGTGGACATTCTTAGAAGCAGGATGATCAAAATTTGCAAAAAATTCCAGTGACGAGTCAAGGGCTTCTGGCTCGGGAGCATCTGGGGCGACGGATGAGTGCTCCACGCCCGGTTGCAGCTCCTGGAATGAAGCGCGGCACGAGAGGATCGTCTTTCCGTATTGTGACGCGTGTACCCGACGTGTAGAAAATGAGCGGGAGTCATTAACCTCCTCTACATCAAATGCAATGGGCTCTTGTTGATCGCCAGGACGCATAAAAGCAGCAGTGATCGAATGGATCTGACGTTGCGGGTAGGCGTCAGCTACAGTTGCCCAAGCAGCCATTACAGCTTGACCAAAGACTTGCCCACCATAAACTCTGCCGTTAAATTGCGATAGATTTGAGCCTAGGTAGCTTCCTGGTTCGCGGATTTCAAGTCGTAACGTTCGCAAAATTGATGCGAGCGGTTCTTCGGAAGAATCTGGAACGGGTAGAAATTTACGCATAAAAGCCTCCATAAAATACCTCACTCCATGGTACGTGATAATGCGCTGCAAACAGAGATTGGATGCTTGTTCTTAGAAAACTGCATGTCAGTTACAGAAAATCCTTGCAGTCTGGCACAATTAGTTACGAGAAAAGTAGCGAGGGTGCTACTGCGCACGCATCAAGGAGAGACAATGCCGGATCAAAGACTTGATCTTGATAAATTGCATCGGTTGGCTGAGGTTTACAATATTGCTACCGATTTTTGGGGCTTTAATGGGGAACATGAATTTGTTGACCAAGAAACCCTCACATCTGTACTAGCCGCGATGGGCGTCGATGCACACAACGATGCCGCAATTGAAGCTGCACTTGTTGCTAAAGATGAAGCTCCATGGCGCCAAATTCTGCCACCATGTGTGGTAGCGCGCAACGATCAAGACTATGTCGTCCATGTTCATGTTCCACATGGCTGGAACGTAGAATTAGGCATCACATGTGAAGATGGCTCGGAATTCGCTGTGCGACAGGTGGACGATTTTACTCCACCGCGTACCATCGAAGGGCATGAAATTGGCCAAGCTAGTTTTGCAATTAAGTCCGGTCTGCCACTTGGCTACCATACTCTCCATGCGATCGTTAGCCACAGTGACACTGACAAAATAGCTAAGGATTCAACGACGCTCATTGTTACCCCGGGTCGATTGGACAATAGTTCGCTGGCACAGCATCGTTCATGGGGAATGATGGCGCAGCTGTATTCGACCCGATCTGCTCAATCGTGGGGCGTTGGTGATACGGACGATCTGTTAGAGATGGCATCGCTTTTCGGCGCTATGGGTGCTGACTACCTGCTCGTCAATCCGTTACACGCTGCAGAGCCAGTTGAGCCATTGTCGCCATCTCCATATCTGCCTGTGACTCGTCGTTTCTTCAACCCGATGTACATCCGTCCAGAAAATATCCGCGAGGTCGCGTATTTGTCTGGGCCAGAGCGCTCACTCATTACGTGGGCTGCAGAAAACGTGAAGAAGGATTCTGTTAAGAATACTCATATTGATCGCGATGCATCGTGGAAAGCTAAGCGTGAAGCACTCGAGGTTATTTTCAAAGCTGGGCGTTCGCAGGCGCGTGAGCGTGAATTTGCGCAGTATCGCCGTAATGAGGGACAGGGCTTAGAAGACTTCGCCTTGTGGTGTGCATTGACGGAATACTACCATGGTGAGCCTTTCCCAGAGGAACTCAAGGATGTTCACGGCAGAGCTGTGGCTAAGGCTCGTGCCAGCCTACGCGATCGAATTGACTTCTGGGCATGGTTACAGTGGATTATGGATCAGCAACTTGCTGATGCGCAGCGTGCTGCTAAGGCGGCAGGTATGGCATTTGGTGTTGCCCATGATCTGGCTGTTGGAGTCCATCCAGAGGGTTCTGATACGTGGACGATGCCGGATACTTTTGCTCGCGGTATCGGTGTGGGAGCGCCGCCAGATATGTACAATCAGCAAGGACAGAACTGGTCTCAGCCGCCGTGGCGTCCGGATGCCCTAGAGCGCATGGACTATGCTCCATTGCGTGATATGGCACGCACAGTTCTGCGTCATGCAGGTGCATTACGTGTAGACCACGTGATGGGGCTATTCCGTCTCTGGTGGATTCCGGAAGGTTCAGCAGCAAGCCACGGTACGTATGTGCGGTTTAACCATGACGCTATGGTAGGTGTGCTTTTGCTCGAGGCCTATCGTGCTGGCGCCGTCGTCGTCGGTGAAGATCTGGGCAATGTGGAGCCATGGGTACGTGAGTACCTGCGTGACCGTGGCATCTTGGGAACATCAATCTTCTGGTTTGAGAAGGACGAACAAGGCAACCCGTTGCGTCCTGAAGATTATCGAGCAAATGCACTTGTTTCGGTTGATACCCATGATTTGCCGCCAGCTGCTGGCTACCTTGCTGAGGAACACGTCGATTTGCGTGCTCGGCTTGGCTTATTAGTTGAGCCAGAAGAAGAAGTTCGGGCTCAGGCACGTCATGAGCGAGAGACAGTTTATGCTCGGTTGCGCGAGTATGGTCTGATTGGTGACGAGCCTTCGGAACGCGAAGTGGTTGAAGCGTTGCACGTCTATCTCACTAAGACGCCGGCACCGTTGCTGTGCGTATCGCTTGTCGACGCCGTAGGAGAGCGTCGTGCCCAAAACCAGCCTGGTACTGACCAAGAATATCCAAATTGGAAAATCCCGTTGGCTGATGGTACAGAGAAGGTAGTATTAGTAGAAGAGCTTGCTAAGAACCCTCGGTTGCTGTCGCTGATGGAGACCTTTACTCGGGCGTTCAAGAGCTGACAAGTCGATATATAGCAAGAGTGCGGGCGGATTTCCGCCCGCACTCTCGATTCTTGAAAGGTTTACGTGAAACTGTTTGCAGATGAAGTCGTTCTTGGCCTTGGGGGACGGGATAATGTCCTTGAGGTCACGCCTGCTTATACCCGAATCCGGGTGGAAGTGGCGTCGCTAGCGCTGGTAAATGAAGATTTGCTGCGTGCTGCAGGAGCAATTGGTATTGTGCGTCAAAAGGGCCACGTGCATCTTATTATCGGTAGCCAAGCGAACGAGCTCGCCGAACAACTCAGCGCTTCATGCGTGTCATTGCGAACCGA
The DNA here is from genome assembly GCF_900105865.1 of Arcanobacterium phocae. Classification (NCBI taxonomy): domain Bacteria; kingdom Bacillati; phylum Actinomycetota; class Actinomycetes; order Actinomycetales; family Actinomycetaceae; genus Arcanobacterium; species Arcanobacterium phocae. The sequence continues at coordinate 1,945,863 of NZ_LT629804.1, read as the reverse complement.
TTCACGATCATTGCGATAGCGCCGTCGCCGGTGACATTTGTTGCCGTACCGAAAGAATCGACTGCTACGTATAGCGCAACCATAACTCCGTACATTGGGTCGGTGAATCCGAGGGTTCCCTGAACGACTGATTGTGCTGCAGTAATAGCGCCGCCTGGAACACCAGGAGCGGCAATCATGATGATGCCGAGCATAAACACAAAACTAATGATTGCACTAGGAGATGCTGCTATTCCCAGCATGTATTGAAGCGCCAAAGCGAATGCAGTGATCTTAATTGTAGATCCAGCAAGGTGAATGGTGGCGCATAGCGGAACTACAAAACCGGCTACGTCTTCAGAGACGCCGTTCTTCATGGTGGAACGAAGGGTTACTGGGATAGTAGCAGCTGAGGACGCAGTTCCTAAGGCTGTTGCGTAGGCGTCCCGCATATTCCATAGAGACGTGATTGGATTTCGCTTAGCGATGGTTCCGGCAATCGTATATTGGAATACGAGCATGACGAGAGTAAGCGCAAAAGCAAAGAGAATAACTTTAGCCATCGCAACAATGACGGTTTCAAATTGACCAGACTTTGACATGTTGAGGAATATTCCGAACACATGTATTGGTAGGAGTGGAACGATTGACCGGCTGATGATGACGTTGACAACTCTGCGGAATTCGCTCAATAGGTCGATCATTTTGTATGCATTTGCGGCTACAGTTCCGAAACCGATGAGAAACGCCAAGATAAGTGCAGTAAGTACACCGAATACAGGTGGAAGCGTGAAAGCCTCATCCATGATGGAAGCTACCGCATTTTTGGGTTCAGCTAGATCTGGGACATGTTGGCTTGCTAGCAAAGACGGATAAATGATCGTAGCCAAACCCCAGGTGCCGAGGCCAGCAATAATAGTTGAGAGGTAACCGAGACCGACTGTCAGGGCAACCCAGCGGCCCCCAGACTTCCCCAAGTCGGCGATAGCAGGCGTTACTAATCCAACGATGATCAATGGGACGACGAATCCGAGGAATTTTCCAAAGATGTCATTGAAGGTGGCGAATGGGACGATAGCGATTTCTGGTAGCACTTTTCCAAGTACTGCACCCAGAACAATTGCGATAACAATCCAAACGAGGAGGTTGCTCAGCAACCGTTTAATCAGTGGAGGCTCCATGATAGTCCTTTCTTGCGGGGGAAACGCTCGATATGAGGAGCTTATGGAGACTAATGATAGAAGATTTATGACGAAAGCGAAAAGTCTGCCCATACTGTGGACAGACCCATAAAGCTAGTTTAGTATTCAATTATGGAAAGGTTTGGATTTTTAAGTTTTGGACACCATTCTATTGACGGCAAAGATGGATTGGACGCTGGACAAGTTTTGCGCTCTAGCGTAGAACTTGCGCAGGCTGCTGACGAAATTGGTGTCAATGGCGCATATTTCCGGGTACACCACTTTGCACCCCAGGGTGCTTCTCCAATGCCACTTATGGGAGCAATTGTCGGAGCAACTAAACGCATTGAAGTTGGTACTGGGGTTATCGATATGCGGTACGAAAACCCGTTACAGTTAGCAGAAGAAGCAGCTGCACTCGATTTGCTATCCGAAGGTCGTTTAGCATTGGGGGTATCCCGTGGCTCACCGGAACCAGCTCGTCGTGGTTGGGAGGCATTTGGATATGGTGCAAACACAGAAAATGGGGCAGATATGGCCCGTCAGAAGTTTGAACTCTTTATGGCAGCAATTCGTGGTTACGCTTTCGCTGAGGCTAATTCTCTCGACCAGCAGTATCCACAGATGTACCAGCCAGGAACACCGTTGCCCGTATTCCCACATTCGCCAAGCCTGGAACGGCATGTTTGGTGGGGATCAGGTACGCGAGCTTCGGCTGAACAGGCAGCTAGAGATGGGGTCAATCTGATGAGCTCAACTTTGGTCTCTGAAGCAGATGGTTCAACTCTAGGTGAGTTGCAAGCAGAACAGATTCGAGTCTACCGTCAATCGTGGGAAGACGCCGGGCATGATTGGGACCCTCGGGTGTCCGTTTCTCGTTCAGTCTTTCCGATTGTCAGTAGCGAAGACCGCGAATTGTTTGGACTACTTGCCAGCGACAAAGACCAGATTGGTCTTTTGGAGGGGGCTACTAAAACGACGTTCGGCCGAACCTACGCCGCTGAACCAGATGTACTGATTGAGCAGCTGAAAGTTGATCCAGCTGTCGAATCGGCAGACACCTTGATGTTGACAATCCCAAATCAGCTTGGAACAGACGTTAACATTCGCATCTTGGATAATTTCGCTAAATTCGTGGCGCCTGCTCTGGGCTGGAAGCCTAGCGTCTAAGAGTATAGTGGTGGCCTCATTCAGGATAAGAATGAGGCCACCACTGTATGCTCGACGGATGTTACCGTTCCATTTTTGCGGCTAACAGGTATGTTCCGCCGACGACGATCATACCGCCAACCAAATTTCCTGCTCCGGCAACCAGTAAGCTAAGTGCAGATGCGCCGACGGTAGCGCCACCGGCGTCATTCATTAACGCCAACGAAAACGACGTCATATTAGCCACTACGTGTTCAAAGCCGGCTGCCACGAAGACAGTAATCGCCCACGCGATAACAATGATTTGTGCAACCTCATTCTTCATTCGGTTAATAGTCCAAATTGCCAGGCAGACCATCACATTACACATGATCGCCCGAAAGAAAACTTCGGAATTAGCTTTATGGAGTTTTCCGGAGACAACCGCATCCAGCATTTGATAATTCAGCGAATCCTTTTTGAAAACCTGAGCTGCGCTGATAAGCGCCGAGATTGCGATAGAGCCAACGAGGTTCCCAAGAAGCATAAAGATAATGAGCCATGCGGCACGCAGTGCACTAACCTTCCGACGAATCGCTGCCAAGGGCATGATCATCATTCCTGAGGTAGCTAGCTCGCCACCAGCGAAAACAACCAAGACTAAACCGATACCAAACACGAGGCCCATCATCGTCCCGGTTAAATCTGAGCCATGAACATACATTCCGGAAACTCCGGCATACATAAATAAGCAACCTATGCCAACAAAGGCTCCAGCTAACGCGCCACCAACAAGGTAGCCACCAAAATTAGTAGCTTTTGTTGACTTCGCTGCTCCGACAGCCGCTTGCTTTTCAATTGTTTGGGTCAAGGTCTCCATGAGTATCTTTCTTCATCTATCAAAAGTAGAGGGCCGCAGAACAATATTCCACGGCCCCACTTTACAGGTGGTCAGTAACTTGTTTCTAAGACTTTAGGCATCTGCCTTTTGAGCATGCGCAGCGCGTTGCGCATGCGCTAGCGCTTCAGAGAACAACCGACGCGCTGCAGGAGCAACCTCAGTATTATCAGCCAGCCATGCTTCGCCCAACGCGACAATGTCGATCCCTAAATCGGTGCGTCCAGTGAGCTTAGTCGGGAAGGTGCCGCCAATGAAATTCGAGGCGATTTCAACAGTGCGGTTTTCCCACTGTGATTCAATATTTGCGAAATACTTCTCCACAAATGGGACGAGAAGCTCCGGATTTCCCTGCGTGAAACCGTAAGCGGCAGCACGCTGGATCGAATTTGGTACTACGCCGCCAGTAATCTCTTCCCAAGCAGAAACTTTAGCTTCCGGCGTAGAAATAGCAGCACGTGCTCGGGCAGCATGAGCTGCGCCTGATGCAGTATTGTCGCGCTCTACCCGTTCAGCTTCGATTACAGCGGCATCAATTCGGTTAGCAGCAGCCAATCGAGTCAGAATTACCCACCGGAAGTTCGCGTCAATACTCAAACCAGCTGGAACGCCTTCACCAGCAAGCCAACCAGCAACGGTATCGATCTGTTCGTCCGTATGAGCCAAGGATACTGCCGCCATTGCCAACTGGAACTGGCGATCACTTTCTGGTTCTGCGTCCAACGCCAATTGAGCTACCCGGGCGCCAACCTGTTCCTGTAGCTGCTCGCGCTTAGCCGGTGCAGAATACAAGTTCACCGCCGTCGTCAACTGATTAATCAAGGAACGAAGCACAGTGCCATGGTCTTCGGTTCCGAGCGCACGCAACACAAGCTGGGCGTAATCCGATGCTGGCATTTCCCCGTCACGCGTCATATCCCAGGCAGAGAACAGCACGAGCGTCCGGGGGAGACGGTCTGTGAACGCATTGATATGTTCAATAGCAAAAGCCAACGATTCATCGTCAAGACGAACCTTGGCGTACGCCAGATCGCCGTCGTTAATCAAAATAAGCTGTGGACGCTCGATGCCACAGAACGCTGGGACAACAGTGGCTTCGCCGTCGATATCCAGTTCTGTGTGAACGACGCGGACAAGCTTGCCGTCCTCACCTAACGAATACCCGCCTACGCCAATGCGATGTGGGCGCAACGAGGCGCGACCATCACTCGACTGCTCGATAATGAACTCGGAAATCGTAGAACCATCCATTGTCATACGCGGACGTAAAATATTGATTCCAGATTCTTGGAGCCACAACTTGACCCACTCGGTCAAATCGCGACCCGAAGCGGCCGAAAGCTCAACTAACAAATCCTCGAGGGTAGCGTTACCCCATGCCTTCTTCTTTAGGTACTTAGACACGCCAGTGAAGAACGCATCGCGGCCCACATAGGCAACCAGCTGCTGGAAGACCGAAGCACCCTTACCGTAGGTGATGCCGTCAAAATTGACCTGAACATCTTCCAAATCGCGAATATCAGCAGCGATCGGATGGGTGGACGGCAACTGATCTTGCATCTGCGCCCACGACTTCTCCGAAGAATTGAAGGTCACCCAAGCGTCTGTCCAGCGGGTAGCTTCAGCAGTTGCCACGTGGGAGGTGAACTCGGCGAAGGATTCGTTCAGCCACAAATCATTCCACCACTTCATCGTCACCAAATCGCCAAACCACATATGGGCAAGTTCGTGAACAACGGTGATGGCGCGACGCTCAACCAGCGCCTCAGTTGGGCGGGAACGGAAGACGTAATCATCCAGGATTGTTACACAACCAGGGTGCTCCATCGCACCGGCATTGTATTCTGGTACAAAAATCTGATCGTACTTGCGGAATGGGTACGGAACATCCCAAGCATTTTCAAAGAAATCCATTGCCTGCTTGGTGATGTCAATGACTTCCTGTCCATCCAGATATTCAGCAAGCGACTTGCGGGCATAAACGCCCATCGGAATTGTGCGACCATCCATTGACTGGTGAGAATCTGTTGTGCCTTCGTACGGGCCAGCTATAATACAGGTCAGATACGATGAGATGCGCTCAGTGGGGGTGAACTCCCATGTAGCGAATCCGTCTCCGGCTGGCTTTGATTCTGGGGTAGGCGAGACGGAGAATACCTTCCAGTGTTCTGGAGCAGTGACAACAAAGGTGAATTCTGCCTTGAGGTCTGGCTGCTCAAAAACAGTGTACATACGGCGTGAATCTGGAACTTCAAACTGAGAATAGAGGTAGGCCTCGCCGTCTGCCGGGTCGATCGCGCGATGCAGACCTTCGCCGGTATGGGAGAATTCGCATGTTGCGTCAACGAAGAGCTCGTTTTCCTCTTGCAGGTTTTCGAGCAAAATACGCGAATCAGAATAAGCTACGGTTGGAATCTCGGTGCCGTTCAGCACGATTTTCTCTACTGACTGAGCAATAAGATCGATAAAAGTTGAGGCTCCCGGGGTAGCACTGAACTTGGCTATTGTTTGGGAACGGAACGTCGTTTCACCACGCAGATCTAGTTCCACGCGATAGCTGTGGGTGGTGATGAGCTCGGCACGTTGTGCGGCTTCGATGCGCGTAAGGTTTTGTCCTGGCACGGATCGTCCTTTCAGTAGCAGGGCAGCGCTGGTGGCCAGCGCATCTCCCAATCGTTTGACAAAAAGTCACGAAACATTTCTAGTTTACGCGCTTATCTAGGCTCGCGTACAGTTCGCGAAAACGACGACGGTCCGGTGAAGTTACGTGTAAAATCTCGAGATCCCGCACAATAGAGCCCACATAGCTCCTTCCGTGCGGGATCTCGAGATTTTGTGCAGGTGTTTTTAACCGATAAACCGGGCTTTGGGCGCGTATTGCATCATCCGCTCTATTTCTGGATGGGTAAAACTGCCATCGTCAGATTGCGGTTCGGCAGCGGCCAAAGCATACGCCCGGAGAAAATCAGCGAGTTGTTTGCCGATATCAACCGACTGCGGGTCGGCCTGCGCCAACGCACGTCCGCCAATGCCGTATAGGAGCATCCCGGGCAGAACGTCTTGGCTGAGATCCTCGCGCGGCATAGCAAACGGAATGTCAATCTTATGTGCTCCAGCATGCTCATAAAACCGGATACGTGCTGCCGGATTTCCGTACTCACTGACCAGGGTGTGGATCTGTGGATCTTCGACCTCAAGCAGAATAAGGAGTGGGTCATGGCGTTGCGATAACGCATTGACGGTTTCATGCAACAGTGATGAGCCAACACCTTTACCACGACCGGCTTGGCCAACTGCAAGCCACGCAATCAAGACTACGTCTGCGGGCGCCGTCGTCTGACCGGAAAAATCCCAGATACTCAGCGAAATGGCAACCGGCTGGTTATCTACAAACGAAGCTAACGGGAAGATAATTCCGTCATCGAACATCTCCAAGAATCCCGAGCGATCCGGCCGTTCGGTAGCCGGAAAGCTCGGGATAAGGATGTCATCAATGATCTGGGCAAACTCCTCCCGGGAAGGAATTCGAACCGTCATTATTACCAGATCCGAACTCGTTCCTCCGGAGCGAGATAGAGCGCGTCACCAGGTTGGACATTGAATGCTTCGGCAAAAGCGTCCACATTCTTGACCACGCCGTTGCATCGGAATTCCGACGGCGAATGCGGATCAGTTGCTACTCGCTGAAGCATAAGTTCATCACGGCGTACCTCCTGCCAAATGCGAGCATAGGAGAGAAGAACGCGCTGAATGCCGCTGAGCCCAGCTAAGACCGGAGCTTGTTCCGACGACGCTAAACCGGCACGCTTGCAGGCAATGTTATATGCTTTCAGACCGATCGTCAGACCGCCTAAATCGCCAATATTTTCGCCCAAGGTTAATTCGCCATTCACATGATGTGGGGAATCAGGTGGGAACTGTGCTGGGACATAAGCAGAATACTGATCGACGAGCGCCTTAGTTCGCTTGGTGAATTCGGCAAGGTCGGCCTCGGTCCACCAGTTGTTCAACCGGCCACTACCGTCGTACTTTGAACCCTGGTCGTCGAAGCCATGCCCAATTTCGTGTCCAATAACGGCACCAATTCCGCCATAATTCCAGGCTGGATCAGCTTCGGCGTCGAAGAACGGCGGTTGCAAAATCGCGGCTGGGAAGACGATCTCGTTCATGACTGGGTTGTAGTAGGCGTTAACCGTTTGCGGTGTCATATGCCATTCGTCGCGGTCCACAGGCTTACCCAGACGTGCGATATTCTCGTCAAACTCGAACTTCGAAACCGCCCGAATATTGCCGAGAAGATCGTCTTCCGAGATCTCCAGTGCGGAATAGTCTTTCCACTTTACCGGATACCCGATCTTCGGAGTGAACGTGGCAAGCTTGGCTAGTGCGCGCTCGCGGGTTTCGTCGGTCATCCAGTCCAAGGTAGAAATTGACTCGCGGTAAGCGGCAAGTAGATCAGCAACAAGCTGTTCCATCTTGGCCTTGTTCTCTGGCGGGAAGTGTTTTGCAACATAGATCTTTCCAACGGCTTCGCCTAGGCCACCGTTGACCAAAACTACGCCGCGCTTCCAGCGGTCGCGCTGAACTTCCTGGCCGGAAAGTACGGTGCCATAGAATGCAAAATTCGCGGCCGAGATGTCATCTGCTAGGTATGGAGCACGTGCCAGAATCAGGTGCCAAAGCAGGTAGGTGCGGAGAGTTTCGACGTCGAACGATTCCCAGACCTCGCCCAAACCGGTGAAAGCACGTGGCGTCATACAGAGGATCTGCGGGGCATTGTCAGCAGTGATACCGAGCGCGGTCAAAATGGCTTTTAGCCCGAAGTTGCCGGTGAGCGCGGTGAAATCGTCATAATCCATAACATTGTTGGTTAGCTCGGCGTCGCGCGATTCAACAACAGTGAAGTGGTGAGACGCGATGGCAGTTTCGACAGCAAGAATCTGAGTAGCTGCTTCTTTAGCCTCCACATCGTTGGCGCCAGTTGCAAGTGAGTATAACGTAGGAATGAAAGTTCGGTAGGCGTCCAGAATAGGGGCATACTCATCAGCATGGTAGAAGGCCTCATCGGGCAGGCCAAGACCGGACTGATACGCCCATGGAATATAGCGATCCGGATCGTTACGGTCAGCGTCTATCTCAATCCCGAATGGTGCGCCAACGCCAGTGGAATAAAACTGAGCAATGGCCATCTCCAGATCGGCTTTAGTATGTGCGGAATCAAGCAATCGCAGATCGGGATCTAGTGGGGTTGCGCCAAGTCCGTTGATGACGCTTTCATTCATGAATGAGTTGTAGAGCGCGCCAATCTTTGCTGCATCCGGATCGTCCGAGCCTGATTGAGCAAGTTCAGTAATGATCGTACGAACGTCTTCTTCTGCTTGATTACGCAGATCGATGAAAGAACCGGCAGAAGCTTGGTCAGCGGGAATCTGTGTCGATTCGATCCAAGTGCCATTGACAAAGCGGAAAAGATCGTCTTGCGGGCGAACCGAAGCGTTGAGCGCATCGGTCACTTGTTGTGTTGTGGTATCAATACTCATGGAATAAGCCTACCGGATGTGGGTAGACTAATGTACATGCGAGTACATATTGCGGCAGATCATGCCGGTTTTGAATTAAAAGCCCATCTTATCGAGCATCTGCGTGGACAGGGCCATGACGTCACTGACCACGGCTACGAAACCTACGACAAAATGGATGCCTACCCGCCAGTGTGTTTTGCTGCTGGCGAAGCGGTTATTGCGGATCCGGGGTCGCTGGGAATCGTTATTGGCGGTTCTGGTAATGGGGAACAGATGGCAGCTAATAAGGTTGCTGGCGTTCGAGCAGCTCTGGTGTGGAATGACGAGATTGCATCGCTAGCGCGCGAGCACAATAACGCAAACGTGATTTCGATCGGCGCTCGGCAACATTCTCTAGAAGAAGCGACGCGTTTCGTTGATATTTTCTTAAGCACTGGATTTGATCCAGAATCTCGGCATCAGTCACGGATTGACATGATGGCTGATTACGAAAAGTAAAATGAGTAATGCCCCCGATAATCGGGGGCATTAACGTACCTAGATCCATATCGCCGGATCGAGCTGTTCACCGGTTTCTGTTTTGTCTTTGGCAGGCCGATTTTTTGCGGGGATTCCAACGGCGGTGTTTCCGGCTGGAACATCCTTAACAACCACCGCATTTGCGCCGATAGCAACATCGTCTCCAATTGTGATTGGTCCGAGCACTTTTGCGCCAGACCCGATCACCACGCGATCACCGACGGTGGGGTGGCGTTTGCCTTCGGACATCGAGACCCCGCCGAGCGTGGTTCCATGGAAGATAACGACGTCGTCGCCCACCTCAGCAGTTTCGCCAATAACCACGCCCATGCCGTGATCAATAAATAGTCTGCGGCCAAGTTCAGCACCCGGATGTATTTCGATCCCGGTAAATGTGCGGACCCCTTGAGCGAAGATTCGTGCTGGTGTTTTGAGCCAATTATGACCCCACATGCGGTGGGCAATGCGGTAACCCCACACGGCATGAACACCCGGATAGGCTAGGAACACTTCGAGAAGATTACGCGCTGCCGGATCGTGTTTGATTACAGCTTGCATATCTTCTTTCATTTGCTTAAACAATGGCGGATGATCATGCATCAGTAGGTTTCCAATCAGTCTGCTAGACCGGCGAATAATGGCGTTGAAATATACCGTTCGCCGAAATCAGGGATGATAACCGCGATGGTCTTACCGGCATTTTCCGGACGGGCAGCAACGGTTGCGGCAGCTGCTAGGGCAGCGCCGGAAGAAATACCTACCAAGAGCCCTTCTTCATGAGCCGCCCGCCGAGCGAAATCTAATGCGTCCTCGGTAGAGACTGGGAGTACTTCGTCATAGAGCTGAGTATCGAGTACATCCGGCACAAAGTTAGCTCCGATTCCTTGGATACCGTGCGGCCCAGTAGTACCTTCGGAAAGCAGCGGTGATTCGCTTGGTTCGACTGCAATGATCTTGAGATTAGGGTTGCGTTCTTTGAGATACTTTCCGGTGCCGGTAATGGTTCCGCCGGTGCCAATGCCAGCAATAAAAATATCGACGTTTCCATCGAGGTCATTCCAGATTTCTGGACCGGTGGTTTCGTAATGCTTTTGCGGATTAGCAGCATTTGCAAACTGGGATGCTTTGATAGCTCCGGGGGTTTCGGCAACGAGCTTGTCTGCAGCTTCGACGGCGCCACGCATGCCGTCACCTTTAGGAGTCAAAATAAGCTCGGCTCCGAAACCACGTAGTAGCACCCGGCGTTCTTTGGACATCGATTCAGGCATAGTTAAGATGACGTTGTAGCCACGGGAAGCACCTACCCACGCTAGACCGATTCCGGTGTTACCAGAAGTCGCTTCGATGATTGTGCCACCGGGCTTGAGTTGACCAGATGCTTCTGCGGCGTCAATGATAGCAACAGCAATACGATCTTTGACTGAGTTTGCTGGATTAAAATATTCGAGCTTTGCAGCGACGGTTGCGTTGGTTCCCGTAAGGTGATTGATGCGTACCAGCGGGGTGTTTCCAATAAGTTCAGTTGCATTGCTATAGAGCATGAGGCTTCCTATCTAGTTAAAATTTACGTTTCATACTTTCGAGCGCCAAGCATGTACGCAGGTACACAACTAAAGCTTGACGCCCTGTAGACAGGTGCAATGACATGCGGTGAAGAGTGAAACGAACATGGTCATTTGTGTTCTCCTTCCGCCTCAGCATCATTATTGAAAAATAAACATCTCCAGTGTACGGCGAAGCTGGGGTTGATGCCAACTAGCTGATCTGCTGTTCGCCGTGAGCATGGCTAAAGTGACATATGTCCCGCTGGTTCGTCGGTAACTATGCGGCCAGAAAACTCCGGTTGAACTTGACCTCGAGTGAACTCTGAAATAAGCACCGCGAACGTCTCGCCGTCGTCAACTGCCACCTGGAAAGTAACTCCAGCGGCGCCATATTCAGTATTAACGACGGCGTAGCCGCGGGCACGTACGTCTGCTTCGAACTTTCCAGCGCTAGTATGCGGCAACGTTACGGTGTAGAGAGCCCGCGAGACAGGGGAAACCAGGGGAGCTCCCGCAAGGCCAGATTTCACCGAATCAGAATAGGCTCGTACTAGTCCGCCAGTGCCAAGAAGCGTTCCGCCGAAATACCGTACAACTACCGCTGCAATATCAGTTAATTGGGATCCAATTAATACGTCGAGCATCGGGCGACCGGCAGTTCCGGAAGGCTCGCCGTCGTCGGACGAATGGTGTATCGGTTGGGCGTCCGGAACTGAGACAATATAAGCACTGCAATGATGCCGTGCGTCAGGAAACTCAGCGCGCGCATCGGCAAGCAAGCCACGGGCTTGTTCTGCTGTTTCAACACGGCGAATCAGCGTGATAAAGCGGGAACGTTTGATCTCAATTTCGGAGCGTAATTCGGTACCGACGGGTAAACGGTGTAAGGTAGTCATCGCATCCAAGTGTATCAAGCAATAGAGCCAGTGGTTCTGCGCACAAATAGACAGTGTGGACTGCTGTTTATCGGCTGAGCGTGCTAAAGTTATTGCTTGTCTGCTTGGATAACCAAGCATCATGATCGTAGATGAAAGGAGCGGTTGGACTCATGGCAGTACCTAAGCGCAAGATGTCCCGTAGCAACACCCGCTCTCGCCGCTCCCAGTGGAAGGCTGAGCTCACTGAGCTTCAGACCGTCAAGTTCGCCGGTGGCCGCGAGGTGCGTATCCCGCGCCGTTTGGCAAAGGCCGCACAAAAGGGTTTGCTTGACTGATATAAGCTAATAAAAATGGCTCTGACGCTATGTCAGAGCCATTTTTATATCTCTGATGTCGTAGACTATTTCCAGTAGTCTGCCCACGCCCAAAGGAGAGAATGTGTCTCGAAAGTATCTAGGTGTTCTTGCTGTTGTTGCTCTGCTTCTGAGCGGTTGTGGGCAAAGCACCCCAGAGCCACAGCCAAAGCCAGCACCTACACAAACCACGAAACAAGCTGAAAAAGAACCAGAGTCCACGTTGTCAGAAACAACATTGAAGCGAGCATTAAAAGCGGAGGACTTTGTCTCTGAGGTAGTTGACGGACGGCTTAAAATCGACGCTGCAACAATTCATCTTGAATTACCGGCTGATTTCGCTGCACAGAAGTCAAAGATCCCCGGCCGTATCGGGTATTGGGCTAATGAAGGCAAGTCGCAAGCAGGCATATTGAGCGTGGTAGGGACCTCGGGGGTTGCTCCAGATCCTCAACAATACGCCGAGTATCTCAACTCGTCACCTAGCTTAGAAGGCATGAACGTCGAGTATCTAGACGATGTACTTTTTGGACAAACCAATGTTCATCATTTCCGCATCAATGGGGCTAGCCAGCTAACTGAGATCTTTGGCTTTGATCTTGATGGCATTTCTTATGAGTATACGATTAAGGCTGACGACCAAGCAGGCATTGACGGATTACGTGAGTACGTATTAGCAACAGTGGTTACCCCTACTGAACAGCGCAATACAAATGGTGCTGCAGTAAATGAAAATCTTACGAACACGCAGCCTCTTCAGTACTCGCAACAACCCCAAGCGACACAATCGGATCAAGTTCAGAACATTCCAGATTCGTCAGTAGATGATACTCCGGATAGTACGGTAGTACCTGCACAGCCAGCTCCTTCGGAACAATCAGACGGTAACGGACAAGACGGGGAAAACGAAAACCAGGAGCAGTAGGGAGCTCAGCTATGTTTACCTCCTTATCTGATCCAATTCGCATCGCACAGCCGATTAATGCTGGTGAAGTACGTATTCCAGCTCTCACGGTATTTCGCAATAGAATTTTGTGTTTCTTTGATCAGCGTCCAGCGCCAGCATATGGGAGCGGACGCAGGTTTACCGGCGAAGTTATGGCATCAGATTTACCCAATCCGAATCGAATTGCGTACGCCGATATTACTGCCGGTTATGCTGGTCCTCAGCGTTATCTTCTGCCGGAGCACTCAATATCCTCAGATGCGTGCGTGGCGTCTGATGGACAAACAATTACGGTAGCGTATAGCTCGGTTGTTGATCCAGTGAGCTATATGTCATCATGTTTTGCTGGCCCACGGTTAGAGCCGTGGATTGCCTATGGCGATGACTTAGATCAGCTAACCTATCGGCGATGTGATGAGCTGTATGAAGAGACCAGGGCAGACGCAATGTTTGCAACGTCGGGATCCACGATTATGATTGACGATTCGGTGTTGATCCCTTACGTTATGCGACGCGGTAGTAAGACATTTGTTCGGGTTGCGCATGTACGCAATGGCGACATTATTGCATTGTCAGAGCCGGTGTCCCATCCGCATTATCAGATTGATGAAACGTCGCTTGCTTGGGAAGCAGACAAGGGCGTTATCCTCAATGCTCGTATCCAAGGTTTTGAAGGTCGGGGTGCAGGCGGGCGGCTGGTGGCTTATAGCGAAGCTGGTCTAGGCTTTTCTGATCTCACTTACCAGACGTTGCCCGATCCCGGATGTAACGCCAAAGCACTTGGCAATATGCTGATCCATCCGCACTCATTTACCGGACGGGACCACGGTGCCATCATAGATATGGCTTCCAGCGAGGTGTTGTACGACTTCGGTCCAGAAGAATTTGGCTATTGCGATGCAGCATGGCACGATGACCGACTTACCGTTGTAGCTGAACGCAATAATGAGTTGTGGAGTTGGACGTTGTCACTTACGAGTTGCGCGTAGCCAGCTAGTAATAACGCCGCGTTGCGGAGCAAATAACCAGACGACGACGAATATCGCCGTAAGGATCAGGACGATCGTGGCTCCGGTGGGTACGTCCCATGCCCATGATGCCCAGATTCCCAGAAATGCTCCTAGAGAACCGATTGCTGGCGAAATAATCATCATGGTGGCGACTCGATCGGTAAGCATTCGGGCTGCTGCTGCCGGTGTAATGAGGAGTGCAAGGACAAGAATATTGCCGATGGTCTGAACTGAGATAACAACTGCGGCTGCTACCGAAAGATAGACCACGAGATCAGCGACTAACGTGGAAATACCAAGGCTTGTCGCGTAGTCGCGATCAACGCTTACTGCTACTAGTTTGCGATGGTAGAAAGCCAGGATCGCGATGATTAAAAATCCGAGGCCAGCTACTGCTAGCATGTCGGAATCGGTCGATCCATTGAGTGAACCGAAAAGGAACGATTCTAATGATCCGGTATAGCCGGGGATTCGCGACATGATAACGAGGCCGAGGGCAAATGCGGCGGCAAAGAAGACACCAATAATTGAATCCTCCTTTAGCCGGCGATGTTGTGAAAACAGGGTAATGAGTAGCGTGACGATAATTCCGGCTAGCGCACCGCCTAACAGAATCGAGCCTTGGAGCGCGAAGGCAGCTGCTATGCCAGGGAAAACTGCGTGGGAGAGGGCGTCTCCAACGAATGACATACCGCGTAGAATGACGTGTGTTCCGGCCACTCCGCACACGATCGAAGCTAAAATCGCTACCACCAAAGCGCGCGGTAGAAAGCTCAAAGCTGGATTGGTGAGGTCGTTAAGAAAATCTATGATGTTCATGCCAGTCCTAAACTCTTTAGCAATGAAGAATCAGCGCGCACGCTGTAGGTATCCATCCACAGTTGTGGATCGCGTAGTTCTGCTGGAGTTCCGTAGGCTCGAATCGAGCGATTGAGCATGAGCAGATGACTGCACATATCAACAGCGCCTGGCAAATCGTGGGTGGACATGATGATACCGACGCCCTGCTCTGCCAATGAGGTGAATAGGTCAGTCAAGGAATCCTGGTTGGGATGATCAAGACCAGTGAATGGCTCGTCGAGCAGGAGTAACGATGGCTGAGTAACGAGGGCGCGCGCGACCAGAAGCCGCTGTTTTTGGCCACCAGAAAGTTCAGCGAGCGCACGCTCCGAGTATTCTGCTAAGCCAACGGTTTCTAGCGCCTGATAAACAGCTTGCCATTGGGCTTTGCCGAGGCGAGAGTACCACCGGCGATGTGGAATAAACGACGTGGCAACGAGCTGTTCGAGCGACATCGGATAGTCCCATTCAATCTGGCGTGACTGTGGGACATAGCCAAGTTTCGCATGCCGGGTAATAGTTCCGCCCGAGGTTGGGATTAGCCCGTTTATGGCTCGCATCAGCGTTGTTTTTCCGGCACCGTTAGGACCGATGAGGCCGATGAGTTGGCCGGCTTCGACGTCGAAACTGACGTCATGTAACACGTTGCGGCCGCCGAGGCGAACGCTCACGTCCGATACCTGTAACAGTGCTGTCACAGTTCGTCCTTCGCTTCCTTCTTTGTGGCGGATTCTTTGTGCTTGACAACGGCGACTGCGATGAGTGCAATCACGATGATAGCTCCGCCGATTCCGGCAACGAGGGGGAGGACTGAAGAGGTGGCCTCGTTGGATGCTGGCTCTTGTGTAGCTGGTTGCTGATCGTCCGAAGTCGAGTCTTTTGTTGCGTCAGTTGAGGTTGCTGCTGAATCAGCTTTTGCGGCAGTTTCGGCGAGCGCGTTTGTAGCGTCGGTGTCAGTTCCTACTGCGAAAGTCAGTATTTGGGTGTCCGAAACGGTGGAGCCATTTTTGAGCGTTGCGGCTGCGGTGAGCGTGACGCGATGAATCCCTGGTTCAGTAAATACCCAGTTGGCGTGAGTGTGAGAGTGAAGATCGACGTCGATGGGTTGCTGTTCTTTCTTGTCTGACGTCCACAGCACTTGCGGGGCACCAAAGTTTCCAGCTTGGACGAAGACATTGAATTGTCCTGGCCCATCGTGTCCGCCGTAGGTCAAGGTGACGGTTCCATTAACGTTATCTGCTACCGCTGGATCCTGGGTGTTCCATCCTAGCCAGACGACGTCTGGGATTTCTTGCTGTGGGACTACCCAAACTTTGTCGCCACTTGGTTTGATAAAGGAATATGTGTCATCTTCTGGGACGGCCAAGATACCTTGGTCAGAAACGCGGTAGATCATATCGGAGACATGACGCCATACTGGTGTTGGCTCGGTGTCATCGCGAGCCATGAGCTCCCATTGACCATCAATAAGCTTAGGACCTAGATCGATATGTCCTGCGCTGCGTTCCACAGCTTCACCGGCTGGTGCAATGTTTTCGTTAGCATCAACGCGCTGGGTTAGCGCTGGATCTGCTTCTGAAGAATCTGTGGTGGCGAAAGCCGGAACAGAGACTGTGGCAGCTAAAAATGTAGCTGTAAGGATAGCAGTGATTCGGTTTTTCATTGTTCTACCTTTGGAATATCTAGGTCTGCTGGCCATGGTGGCAAAGCGCCAGGGTTCAGACATGTGGTTACCGTTGTGGTGAGGTTAGTCATGAGGTCAATATAGGTTTGGCCGTCTTGGACGACGTCTCCAGTAATTGAACAGATATCGATATTGTTAGCTCGTGCTAGGTTCTTCAACGCAGGGGACTGGCCAGAGCCGCCCAACTCAGCAAAAACTGCGGGAACGCGCAAAGCTGCGAGAGTGGCAGAAAGGTTTGCAAGATCGCGAGTGGACGGTTCTAGGGATGGATTAGGGGAGACGTATCCGGCAACTTCAAGCCCGTAGCCTCTAGCAAAGTATCCGTAGCCGTCGTGGCTGGTGACAAGACGGCGTTGATTTTCTGGTATGCCGGCTAAGGTCAGGCGCATCCAGCGATCGAGTTTAGCTAATTTATCCTTATAATCGGTGGCGTTGGCAAGGTAAGTAGCTTTACCGGCAGGATCGTATGTTGCTAACGCTTCTGCGATAACGTCAACATAGGCCATGGTGTTGCGTACGTCTAGCCACATGTGAGGATCGATTTCACCATGTACGTGCTTTCCGATAACTGCTTGGGCCAAGATCCACACATCGTCCCCCGGCTTACCAATAAAACGCCAGTTACCTTTCTGCGGGATTTTGGTAGCGGTTGAATGTGGGACTGCAATAACTGCAGAGGTTGGATCGGTAACGAATGATGTTCCGGATGCGTCTTCACCCCGCAACGATAGTCCGCCTTGTAGCGAAGCTGTGATATCCAAATGACCAGAACTGATAACACGAGCAGGTTGTCCGTCGTCGTCTTTCATTTTTTCTGCCACGGATGCCGGATCAACGCCGACGGCGAACGTGACTGTGCTGGATCCTAAGTCAGTTTCGGAGTCTGTAGTAGTGAGGGCTGCGCCAAGAGTTAAGTGGTAAATTCCGGGGCGGGAAAATGCCCACGACATGTGTGTGTGCGCATTAGTTGGCAACGCTAACTTGTCTGCGTCAGATATGCCATCGGAGGTGTTGAGCCAGGCATTGGCTTGTCCAAATGTGCCAGTCGTAAATGCCGCCATTTTGGCCGGGCCGTCAAAATCCTGCGCAGTGAATGTGACAGAGTCTTGCGAGCCACCTGCACCATCGACTCGTAAACCGAGCCAGGCAGTGGATAGCGAAACATCTTCGACAAGCGGAATGTGATAGGCGCCGAAAGGAACAGCTTCGTCGCCCAACGCAACAATCCGTGAGTCTTTGGGGAGATTCGCGTGGAGAGAATCCATTAACGCGGCGTCTTCAAGGAGCAGCTGATTTGTGATTGCTAGATCTGCGTAAGCAATGGAGCGAATAGTGGAAAAAGTTGCCTCGTAGGTGTGCGGATCACGTCCCGGCGGGACGAGAGGAACTACATCTAGGCGGTCACCGGCAACATTGCGGGTGATGTCAGCCAAAAATGGGGTCGAAGCGACTACATGGTGCTCTTGCGATGAGGTAGGTGAGGAACAACCGCTCAGCAGCGCTAGCGCCATAATGCCAGCTATTAGTCGCTTCACGGTACCCCTTATCGATAGCTAAGAATAATTCTCAATAGATATAAGAATAATTCTCAAAATGTTTTTTCTCAAAACGATACGTGTGGAAATGGCTATATATTCAAGGGTTGTAAGATTCGGCATAAGTAAGTTGGAGGTACCCAGATAAGCGCTCGCGTATTACGATTAACTTAGGTGACACTAACCTAATTGAAGGTGATTTCTATGATGAAGTATCGTGCAACGCCGTGGCTCGTTGTCTCTCATTACGTGCGAAAGTCGTTGAAGAAGCGCTATTCGCAAGCGGAATCCAAAGAAATTATGAATAATGCTCGCAAGGCATATAAAAATCTCCTTGGTAGAGCAGAAGACATTGGCTATCGAAGTCCTATGTCGAGCAATCTGTATATGGTGCTGGCGTTCTTTTCATTTCATGCTGGAAATAGGAGTCTCATTAAAAAAGATGAAATGAAGAAGATAATAGATGAGTTTTATGAGAATCGATTGATACGCCGATACTTGGGAATGATCAATCTTAATAAGCCGTGGCATTTCAATGCGTTTCGGCGGGGGATACATAGGCATGCGGAATGGATTGAAAAGAGGAGAGATGTCTACCCGGGAAACTGGGATTTTGACTTCAACACTCGCCATGTCGACGGATTATCGTATCGCTTCACGATCTGCCCGATTGCTCGGGCGAGTGTGATTTTTGGATCGTTCCAGATGATATAACTGATCCGAAATAGAGAGCAAGCAAGGATGGAAAAATATCTCATTTCCAGTTTTCCTTGATTTAATGAGGAATAAAAGGAAATAGGACTAGAGTACCCTGTGTCGCAAACCAAAATACGTTTAGACTTGCAACGCACGACGTTGCAATTTGTATGTCGCAAACATACGTGAGCGCACGCCGTCGTGACTTTTATGTCAGTTTAAGATTAGTTTGGAGGACACAGATGTCTGCTCCGGCCACCCCGGTTTACACCGCGGAGGAAGAAAAGTACATTCTCAGAAATAAAGACGGTGTACCAGTCGGCGTCAAGCCGCACCAGAAATGGACACCTGTCAAAATAGCTTTATGGATAGGAATTTCCGTCCTAGGAGCGCTTGGATGGACTATGCTCGCTATTATCCGCGGCGAGGAAGTTAATTCGATCTGGTTCGTTATAACTGCACTGTGTACCTACGCCATTGGGTACCGGTTCTATGCGCTCTATATCCAGCGCAAAATAATGATTCCAGATGATACGAATGCCACCCCGGCTGAGCGTATCAATAATGGTCGAGATTTTGATCCGACCAACCGGGTGGTCCTCTACGGGCACCATTTTGCTGCTATCGCTGGTGCAGGGCCACTAGTTGGGCCAGTACTCGCTGCCCAGATGGGATATCTGCCGGGAACCTTATGGATTATTTTCGGTGTCCTTATTGCTGGAGCAGTTCAAGACATGCTCGTATTATTCTTTTCTATGCGACGTGGTGGCCGTTCACTCGGTAAGATGGCACAAGACGAAATTGGCAAAATTGGTGGTGCCGTTGCAACAGTCATCGTGCTCGTCATGCTAATGATTGTTCTCGCGGTGCTAGCAATGGTATGTGTTAATGCACTCGCGGAATCGCCATGGGGCGTATTCTCTGTCGGTATGACGATTCCACTCGCCATAGCGATGGGCTTGTGGTTGCGTTTTGTTCAACCAGGAAAAATCACTCAGGTGTCCATTGCTGGTTGTTTTGGTCTGATTTTGTGCATTATTTCCGGCCGTTATGTTGCTGAGTCGCCGATCGGTGAATGGCTCCATTTGAGCCCGACCACGTTAGTTATAGCGATGGTTATTTATGGCTTCTTCGCTGCCGTTCTTCCGGTGTGGATGCTACTTACGCCACGTGATTATCTGTCTACCTTCATGAAAGTTGGCACTATCGCCATTTTAGCGTTGGGCATCGTCGTCGTGCGCCCCATCTTAGAAATGCCAGCCGTAACTGAATTTGCAACGAATACTGATGGTCCAGTATTCGCGGGCGAGCTTTTCCCATTCCTCTTCATCACCATCGCATGTGGCGCCCTATCTGGTATGCACGCAACTGTGTCCTCTGGAACCACACCAAAAATGGTCCAGAAAGAATCCCAAGTTCGCATGATCGGATACGGCGGAATGCTGATGGAGTCGTTCGTCGCTATCATGGCTCTAGCCGCGGCTGCTTCGCTCAACCAAGGTATCTATTTCGGAATGAACACGTCCGCAGGAACCGTCGATAAGCTCGCTGGGACCGCGATTGTTCAGCAGTACGACGGAGACCGCGAAGAGATTACTGCAGTTGCTGTAGGGAACTTGGGCGTTACGAACGTTGAAGGCGGAAGGATCGAACCGCAGTGGGAAACCGAAGACAGCCAGGGGAATGAAGTTACTGTCACTGGCGCTGAAGCATTTAAGGCAGTCGCCAAGGATGTCGGGGAGCCGTCGGTCGTTTCTCGAACCGGTGGTGCGCCAACATTGGCTGTTTCGATGGCGCATATTCTGCATCAAGTTGGTGGTGGCAAAGGAATGATGGGTTTCTGGTACCACTTCGCGATTATGTTCGAAGCTTTATTCATTCTTTCGGCCGTTGACGCAGTAACCCGGGTGGCACGTTTCCAAGTCTCCGAAGCACTGGGATCAGTAATGCCAAAGTTTAAGGACCCAAATTGGAACGTGGGAGCCTGGATTGCAACTGCGCTCGTCGTAGCTGCGTGGGGTTCACTTCTGCTAATGGGCGTCACCGATCCGCGTGGTGGCATCCAAACCCTGTTCCCGCTGTTCGGCATTGCTAACCAGCTCATCGCTGCAATTGCGTTGCTGCTGTGCACTGTGGTGGTGGCGCGCAAAGGTTTTATCAAGTATCTTTGGATTCCACTAATTCCATTCGCATTTGATGTAGCGGTAACCTTTACTGCGTCCTATCAGAAGATTTTCTCCACCGACGCAAAAATCGGCTACTTCCAGCAATGGCGTGATGCTGTCGCAAAAGCTGAAACACTCACTGATCCAGTAGCAATTGAAGATAATGCTGCAGTCATTCGTAACACCTTTATTCAAGGAACACTGTCGATTATCTTCGTTGTCGCGGTAGCTTTCGTCATTGTTATGGCTGCAGTTCGGATTATCTCTACCATCAAGTCCGGACAATTTGCTCACAGTGAAGATCCGTACCAGGAGTCGAACTTCTTTGCGCCAACTAACTTAGTTGCGACCGCACTTGAAAAGAAACTTGTGGTCGAATACGAGCAGGTTGGCGATCCGAATCTTATCCCGGGCGCAAAACCACGCTCCCACTGAACAAATGCTGGCGGGCTAAGTGCCTGTCACTATGAAACATACTGATCGTTAATAGAAAGCAGGGCAACCATGTCAGAGTTCTCCCAGAAATTCTGGGATCGATATGAGCACGTTCGGTATTTATGGCGAGCTATGACGGGAGAGGGCGCCTACGATGCCTATGTTGAACGTCATCGCCGGGAGCATCCTGGTCATGAGCCGATGAGCGAGCGCGAGTTTTGGCGTGCACGCGCTGACGAAGCCGAACGGAATGTGCAAGCTCGTTGCTGTTAGCGAGGGTTAAATATCGGGTGGGAAGATCAGAAATGATCTTCCCACCCGTCTTTGTTAAGCGACATTTATGGGGCTATGTCGCTTTAGTAGTTTAATTCAGTGCTCGTCGTAGTGTTCGCCGTGAAGTGCGTGGCGATGGCCATCGTGGATGTAATCGACGTGGTCTCCGTGTTGGACAGCTTCGTGGCCGCAGCCTTCGCCGTGCTTGTGCTCGGAAACAGTGTGTTCGGCTACTGCTTCATGCTCGTCGTAGTGGTCACCGTGGAGGGCGTGATGGTGGGTGCCATGCACGTAATCGATGTGGTCGCCATGCTGGATAGCTTCGTGGCCGCAGCCTTCGCCGTGCTTGTGTTCGGCTACGGTGTGCTCGGCGTGGAGATCGCTAATTGTCATTGTTGGCTTCTTTCTGTCGTGCACGATGGTCATCGTGCGGGTGGGGTAGGGAATAAGAATCCACTGATTCTTGAACATGGATGAGGGCATCTGCAACGACGTGCGCTACGTGCACATCAGCTACCTGATAGATCATCTCTTTCCCGTGACGGGTTGAGGTGACAAGGCCGACTGCTCGAAGCGTACGAAGGTGCTGGGAAACCAGCGGTTGAGACATGTGTGCTTGCTCAGCAAGCGCGCCCACTCCGAGTGGTTGTTTATCGAGCAAAACGAGGAGCGCTAGGCGTGATTCGTTACCGAGTGCTTTGAAAAGTTCTGCTGCTTGTGGCAGTCCGTTCAGGATGTCCATGCCTTAATCATGACACAGATATAAAAGAATTACAATATGTTTATTTAAGTAATAATGAGAGTCATTATATGTTCGGAGGCAAGCGCATAGCTGCACGTAGGGTTGGCACAGTGCTCCACATGTGGTAAATCTAAGACGGATATGATGCTAGCAAGAACGGAAATGAGACGGGTGAACGCGACACTTGAACCGAATCGGGCAATAGTAGTTAAGCGCAGAGTGTTTTGGGGCGCTGCATTGTCAATCGGAGCTCTAGTCCTATGGACAATTATTGGGCCAGAAGCTGCAGGGCACGTTCTGAGTGTCGTTACTTTATGGATTGGCAGATGGTTCGGCTGGTTCTATATTTTATTGGGAACAGCGACAGTTGTTTTTGTTTTCTATATTGCGCTTTCTCGATATGGTGACATCCGCTTGTCGTCGTCGGATTCTCGTCCTGAATATTCGAATCTAGCGTGGGCGTCTATGCTCTTCGCTGCTGGTATCGGAACAGATATCTTATTCTTTTCGGTAGCAGAACCAGTATCGCAGTTTATGAAACCGCCACAAGGTACACCACAGTCGGTCACTGCTGCGGAACAAGCCCCTGTTTGGGCCATTTTCCATTATGGAATAACCGGCTGGGCAATGTACGCCCTGATGGGGCTGGCGCTTGGTTACTTCGCATACCGTCGTGGACGCCCAATCGCGGCTCGCACTGCACTAGAACCAATCTTTGGCGAAAAACGCATGGCAGGCATTTTCGGAGACATTGTTGATATTGCAGCCATTCTTGGTGCCGTTTTCGGCGTCGTAACAACCCTTGGAATCGGCGTCGTCCAAATCAACGTTGGACTCGAAATAATGTTTGGGATCCAACGAGGCCTAGCAACCCAAACTGTTCTCATATTCGTTGCGGTTTTGATGGCAATCATTTCGGCCGTGTCGGGTGTCTCGCGGGGGATACGTATTCTTTCGCAGATTAACGTTATAGCAGCGATCGCCCTAGTGGGATGGGTGCTGGCTACCGGGCGTCCGGAATTCTTGATGAACGCCATGGTTTCAAACATTGGTGATCTCGTAGCCTACTTCCCACAGATGACGATGGATACGATGGCTTATTCTGATGTTGAAATCTGGAAGAACGCGTGGACGCTGTTCTTCTGGGCCTGGTGGGTGGCGTGGGCGTCATTTGTTGGAATGTTTTTGGCGCGAATCTCTCGTGGCCGCACTATCCGACAATTTGTTTTTGGCGTGATGACGATTCCATTCCTTTATGTGGTGATGTGGATTTCTATTTTTGGTAACCGTGCGATCGACTATATTTTGCGCGCCGACGACGGACCAGAGTTTGCGCGGATTACTCTCAATACTCCGGAGCTTGGTTTTTATCATTTGTTACAGCAGGTTCCAGGTGGGACAGCTATTGTACTGCTTGCGACTGCTGTCGGATTCTTGTTCTATGTAACGTCTGCTGATTCAGGCGCCCTAGTAGTAGCAAACTTGTGTTCAGTTTTGCCATCGCCGACGACGGATGCGCGGCCGTGGTTGCGGGTATTCTGGGCGTCACTGACCGGAGTTTTAACTGTTGGGATGTTATTTGTTGGTGGGATACCTGCATTACAATCGGCGACAGTCATCATGGGCCTGCCGTTTGCTTTCGTCATCGCTCTAACCATGGTTGGTTTCTATAAGGAGATAAGCCGTGATAGAAAAACTATGAAAGCTCGCTCTGTAACCTACTCGCTTGGGATAGGCTCGTTGGCAGCAACGAGCTTTTCGCAGAACGCTTCGTGGAAAGAACGTCTTGCACAATTATTTGGAACTGTGACCCCGCAACAAGCTCAAAACTATCTAGACCGAGTTGTTAGGCAAGCACTGGAAGCATTGGCTACTGAGATTGCTAAACAAGGTGCTTATTCGGCGGTGGTCTCGGGCGATGATAACTATGTATATCCAGAAACAGATCGCGTTGTCTATGACCACCTAACACTGCACATTACGGGGACTCAAGGAGACTTCTATTATCGAACAATTTCTATTGATGGCCCAGCGATGGTTTATGGAACTCAAATCCCAACTGAGAATGACCGTTCTACTCGAATAGAAGTTCAGACAAGCTTAGATGAAGAGCCATATGACATTATGGGATATTCTGCGGAAGCAATTATTTGTGATGTGATAAATCAGTTTGAACGGTTTATGCGTGACAATGGATCCGGCGAATTTTAGTATCGCGACAATTTAATCGCGAGACAGCGTCATATACTGAGCCGTAGGGTTAAATTGAAGCTTTTCCACCTGCTCGACGAGGAATTTGCGATCCTCGGCGCGGAAGAAATCGAATTCGTCTGCGTTAACCATGAGTACTGGGGATGCTGAGTAGTGGTTGTGTACCCAATCGTCGTAGCCCTCCCACAGGGTGCGGTAATAGGAGACAAGCTTCTCGTCTTGTTCGAAGTCGCGCCCACGCGCCCCAATGCGTTCCATAATCGTATCGAACGAGGCGTGCAGATAGATCATGAGATCCGGGGCTTTCTTCGGGAACTGCGCGATCTCCTTCATCATTTCATCAAGGATTTTGGCGTAAAGACGGAATTCTTCTGGAGAAATGCGACCCAAATCAGTGTTGACTTTTGCGAAATACCAGTCTTCATAGATTGACCGATCCATTATAGCTGGACCGCCAAATAGGGCACGCTTGATGTCCCGGTAACGTGATGTCAGGAATTCAAGTTGTAATAAGAATGGGTAACGCTTAAAGATCTGTTCTTCTTCAGATGCGGTGTAGAAAAGAGGGAGAATATCGTTGTCGTCAACATTTTCCGTGTAAAGATCGATATCGAGATCCGCTGCAACCACTGACGCGAGAGTGGTTTTGCCAACTCCGATCATTCCACCGACAACTAGCATGATTCTCCTCAGATGAAAACAAATAAGCCGAGGTCAATTTTATTCCTTCATGTGCGGTTCTGCTCTCTGAATAGATGTGATTAGACCCGCAAATATAGTGCATCTTGCTAAGAATTAACCAATATCTAGTAAAACCTATTGCATTAGCTCTAATAATATGTTTGACTGATTTAATAAGTGCTTCAGTTAATCGGTGGTTTTTCTATGCTAATGTCCGTTCGGCCAGGCCCGTATTTGTTCAAGCGATTGTGCTACTTTCTCGTTGTTGCAACGGTAGTTCTCGTTGCTATCGTTGCGCCACCAGTTTCTAAATCTTATGCCTTAGACCGACAAGAATTTGTTTGTGAATACGATTGTGATATCCAGTCTTTCATCGATCAGGCAGCACAAGATCCAACTCGTATCGTGTTGTTTGACAGCGATAATATGGTGACTTCCACTCTCGTAATTAACGCCGGTCAGGATATTGAAATTGTGGAAGGAGAACCCTTTCATCCGATGGTTGAATCCACGGGGTCAGTGCTGAACCGGGAAGATGACTTTACTGGTTCTCTCATACATGTCAAAGAAGGCGGCAAGCTTACCCTTAAAGAAAATCCGTCTGGTAAAACTGCGGGGCGCATTGGTGTGTATGCCCGTGGAGAATATGTGCCAGCTAGTTCTCCTACAATTCTAGTAGAAGGTGAACTTGTCCTTGGAAAGGGATCAAAAGTTTACGGTGCTCGCAATCTTTCGGGATCAAATAAAGGTGCAATTACTGTTACCGGTAAGAATGCTTCACTGTTAATCGACGGCGGAATTGTTACGGACAACTGGCGTGGCCAAGATCCAGGATCGAACCAGTACGGCGCTGGAAACATCGCAGTGTCCAAGGGTGCAAAACTCATTATGAACTCGGGCGAAGTTAGCAACGGGCGTGGCTCAGCTGTTAGCGGAGCATCATACGGAGAAACTGGCGGCATTGGCGTTTATAACGGCGGATATGTTGAGATCAACGGTGGTGAAATCTCCAATAACGCAGGTTTCGCTGGTGGCATTGTTGCATGGACATGGCCATGGGACCGGACAGCTACTTTACGCGACCCAGAAGGCGAGCGCTCGAACGTCGTCGTCAATGGCGGAATTATCTCGCACAATACTGCTGGTTTTGGCGGAGGCGGAGCGCTTGTTTTTGGCAACGCAACGCTGACCATGAACGGCGGCGAGATGAGCGAAAACCGGGCACCTAACGGTGGTGGAGTCAATGCCATGAACCTCTACACCTGGGGTGGAGACTATCCTGGATCGGAAGTTGACGGGGAAGGGAAGACTCAGGGGTTTACCAGCGAAGAGTGGCGGAAATTGGTCCCGGGCAGTTTTACCATGAACGGTGGGACTATTTCGCGTAATAATGCGTGGCGTACTGGCGGTGGCGTGAACGTTGTGTCAAACGACGTCATTTTGCGTGCTGGAAATATTACGAACAACTCAACCTCTGGTCAAGGCGGTGGCGTATATGTTGCGACTAAAACCTACACTGCCCATATATTCAATGCTCTTGTCACGGACAATACCTCGTCTTCTGTCGGAGGAGGATTGTGGACGTGTCCTACTGGTTCATATACATTCTATGTAACTGATGGCGTAGCAGTTGCCAACAATGAAGCTGAAAAATTCGGTGACGATTTGGCCCACACCAACTATGGCGGTGCACATGCTGCTCCAATCCGACTTTCCGAACGAATGCTCGGAGGTGGAATATCTCGGTGGTTCGATGACGGCTCATTAGGGGTAGAGTCGACTCGGTTCGACCCATCTGATACCGGGCAACAACGAACACCGGAGAAAATATTTGAGCTCTCCAATGCCGGGCTCAAGAATTCTTCACCAAAAGAATCCTTAGAAACAGCAAAGAAATTTGCACAATTAACTATCAGCGGCAATAGCGCCAGGCTCGGTGGCGGACTGGGAACAAATGGGCACGTGGTTTTCGGCACTCCAGAACAAACTCGCATGCAAATCGAAAAATCATGGATTGTTGACGGCGAAATGGTCCAGGACTCCGGTAAAGACCTCGTTGATGGCTATGCAGCGCCTCCGGTGACAGTAGATATTCTTCGCAAAGACTATTCCGTGCAATCTGGTCAAGTTGACGAAACAATTGTGAATACGATTGAGCTTTCGTGGAACACTGGTTGGAAAGCTACAGTTGAAAATTTGCCAATAACTAATGTTGCCGGAGACCCTATCGAGTACAGTGTTCGTGAACATGAGATAGAAGGCTTCACATCCGATGCTGTGGTTGAACGTCAATGGGACGGATCGTGGCTAGTTAAGCTAACTAATACCAAAGATGAGCCAACAGTAACCTCGTTGGTTTTGACTAAGAAGTGGACGCCGGATGCTCCTAGTAGCGTGGATTCGTTGTCGTTTGATGTTATTGGGACAAGTGATGACTTCCCAGATGGTCGAGTGGTTCGAACGGTTGAGCTTACTGCGCCAGATTGGACGACGACGGTTACAGATCTGCCAATTAAATCTGATGCTGGCCACAATATTGCATATTCTGTGCGTGAGAATGAAATACCCGGATACGTTTCGGTGGTTTCGCCGAAGAAGAATGAAGATGGTACCTGGGGTGTTGACGTAGAGAATATTAAAAAGACGTTTGCCTTAGAATGGACCAAGACCGATGAGTCTAACGATTTATTGGGTGGCGCTGTTTTTAAGGTGACAGGGCCGGATGGCTTTGAGCAGACCGTTGAAGATGACTTAGATGCAGATCTTGATAAGAACCCGGGAAAATTTAGGATAAGCGTTCCAGTCGCCGGTGACTACACGCTGGTCGAAGTCCAGGCACCTGCAGGCTACAAAACAGATAGCGAACCGCGGACTATCCAGGTTAATGAACCGACGAGTGCAACTGATCCTCATGTTATCGGGGTATTTGACGCCATTGTTAATCAGTTGCTTCGCACAGATATAACAGTAGAGAAACACTGGGCTGGTAAAGGTAAGAAGATCGATGTCCAATTCCAGTTGATGGCAGGTGTTACTGGGGAGGAGCCACAACCTGTTGGTGAACCAGTGACGCTTAGTGCAGGATCTGCCAGTTATACATGGACTGGAATGCCGTTATTCCGCGAAGGTAAGAAACTGACATACTCGGTTCGGGAACTGACAGTTTCAGATAAGTTTACGAGTTCAGTTGATGGCCTTGTCGTAACGAATACGTTCATTCCGCCTACACCACCGACACCTCCGACGCCGCCTACACCACCGACGCCTCCGACGCCGCCTACACCACCGACGCCGCCTACACCTCCGACGCCTCCGACGCCGCCTACACCACCGACGCCGCCTACACCACCGACGCCGCCGGAATTACCGAAAACTGGTGCAGACCCGTTTGGTTTAGCTTTTACCGGTATGGTTGTGATTCTTGGTGGAGCTTTGCTGGTGCGTTGGCGTAAGTGTGAGTAAGTCTCAGGTATCACTGTGAGCTGTCGCTTGGTAGCGAAGAAATTGCTGATTCTGTAGTCAGCTGGCTTGGCTAGTGGGTACCTAGGTCAGAAAGGTTCATCTGTAGCAGATAGATTTCATCGCGGAGCATTTGCGCTTCCTTCAATGTTATCTGACCGTCTTCACGTAGCTCTTGGATGCATCCTAGCTCAAGACGGAGTGCCTCAACTTCTAGTAAATTCAGTTGTTCGCCCATTGTTCTGGATGGAATTTCCGGGTCATGGGCTGTGTTTGATGCGTCTTGTGTTTCGGGTATAGCTGGATATTGTCTATGAGAAGATTGTTCTAGCTGGCGAAGCATGTCATTGTGTTCACGTAGCAGGAATTTGCGTACATTTTCGGCATTCTCTGAATCAATAGTTGCGGATTCTAAAAATGCGATTGCAAACTTTTCGAGTTCTATTCGTGCATGGCGTAACTGCTCAACTGAGTCAGGGGCTTTATCGGAGCTGTGGTCATCAAGAAAGATCCTTATCCGGCTGGTGATAAATGCCCACATGCCTTTGATATTAAAGGCGCCACTGCGACGATGCTTCATAACCTGCAAAAGACGTTCTAACGTATGGTCTAGCGCATGGTGGGTAGCAACTGAAATCGTGTTCTGAGACAACATATCGTCAATAAATTCGCGTTGTCGGAAAATCAATTCCAACCGCAGTTGACGGTTTGCGGTAGCAAAGTCGTCACCGGCAGTTAGCTCTGCAATTTCGCGTCGGTAACGGCTAACAAACAATGCCAGTGCAATGGGATAATGAGTCTCGAACTTAGTAGTCATTGATTTAATGAGGAGACGCAACACAGCTGCTCGTACGTCGTTCTCTCGTGTTTTTTCCTGTGCAGAGACCTGGAACGGTGCCAGACGCGGAACAATAAAATTAGCAAGAAGAAGCGTAAACAAAATAATCCCTGATGCTAAGAAAATAAGCTCATCACGGATAGATTGGCCATGCGTACCAATAATTCCATAAGGCAGTGTGAACGCAATAGTGAGTGTGACAGCGCCTTTTGGACCACCCAACGTCGTCACTAAAGAAGGTATTAAAACACTGCGTAACGAAGGAAAACCAGGTAGCCCACCACGTTTCATGCTAATGAAATCGGCAATTACGATCCAAAGATAGCGCACGCCGACAACTACTACAGTGCCGGCAATGACCATTCCTAAGAGTGCTAGCGGATCTGCAGACTGTTCCCACGAATTTGTGACGATGCTTGGCAAATTCGAACCAAGAAACACGAAAACAACGCCATTGAGGATAAAGCTGAGCACTTCCCATACTCCGGAAGAAACAAGTGATACCCGAGCTGTGTAAACCGTAGAAGGTAACGGCGCTAACGTGACTAATAATCCGGCACCAACCACCGCAAGAACACCGCTAACATGTAATGACTCTGCAACGAGATAGATAGCAAACGGAGTGAAAATTTCGAACGTCACGTGGAACACGGTAGACTCCAAGCCCACACTGCGGACTGCACGAGTCACAGCTAGAACCACGACCCCCAAAACCAAGCCACATACAAGCCCGCCACCAAACGAGATAGCAAATGCCGTTGCCGCTTCACGGATGCTGAAAACTCCAGTAACTACCAGTGCTACCGCAAATTGGAATGACACAATGCCGGAGGCGTCATTGATAAGAGCTTCGCCAGATAATAAAGCTTTTTGGCGTTCGTTTAGTTTTGCTGTTTTTGCCAGTGCAGTAACGGCAACTGCGTCAGTAGGTCCGAGAGCTGCACCAAGTGTGAGCGCTGCGGCTAACGGGATAGTAGGGGATAGCCAATGGAGTACAAATCCGACTGCAAAGACACTTGCTACAACTAGTCCGATCGCTAGAGACAGAATCGAAGACATGTGGCGTGCTAACGATCGTTTTGAAACTTTACGCGATTCGTCGTATAAGAGCGGAGCAATGAAAAGTACCAGAAACAGATCGGCGTCGATCGTGAGGGCAAACGGTTCGCCAATAACTAAAGCCGCAAGCAATCCCATCGCAATTTGAATGAGTGGGAGCGACAATCCAGAAACTAACTGGTCCAGAACAGTCGATAATAAAATAACGGAAAACAGTAACAAGATAAGTTCTAGGGCTTGCATATCTTCTCCAATAATCTACTGTTTGTTTATATTACCTGAGCATGAAAACGTGCGCTGTAGACTCATTGATTGTCCACAGCGCACGTTTGTACCAAAGGAAAGAGATTATTCCTTACGCGTTCTGATAGTTATTGTGGTAATGCCAATAGATCCAACACCGATTCCGAGTAGACCGAGCATCGCCAGCATGACAGAGTCTAGACGCGTGCCTGTGGTAGCAAGATGCGGTTCGGATTCTGGCTCTGGTTGTGGGTCTGGCTCAGGTTGTGGTTCCGGCTTTGGGTCTGGCTCAGGTTGTGGTTCCGGCTTTGGGTCTGGCTCAGGTTGTGGTTCTGGTTGTGGGTCCGGAGACGGAGATGGTTCTGGGTCTGGCTCGGGTTGTGGGTCCGGAGATGGAGATGGTTCTGGAGATGGTTCCGGTTCAGGTGCAGGTTTTGGAGTAACTGCATGCCACAGATCAGAATCCGAAACCTTTATATCGCGTACTACTGAAACTGCATGAATAGAAGCTATATCCTTGTGAAATGCTCCTAACGGCATGTTGGCGAGTTTGCCCTGGCAATAGATCTTTTCCCCAACCTCAAAACGAGCGAGCTCGGTCACTGTTATTGGCTGATCGTTGAGCGTACAATGAATATTGGCGACACGTCCAGCAGTCTTTGGATCTGTTACATCACTGAACTGTAAATCTTTTAATGCGATATCGCCGATGTTTGTGATAACAAAGCCAACTGCTGTACCGGCATCCACATTTTCTAGAGGAATTTGGTAAGGATCTGCTTCGTCGTCGTGATCTCCAGGGAACAGGCCTTCATCGAGAGTATACTTTTCAATATCAATCGCTGGGTGTACTAGGCGTGAATTTGTAACCGTCAACGCGTCAGTTTGCGTCGATTCGAAATTTTCTGGCACCCCTGGGATCCCCTGGGAGTCCACTTCGCGTACCGAGTAAGCCCATGGGTGGCAGGAGCCATCCCGTTCTGGTAAATCGATCCAGGTCGCCGTCGTCGTCTCTCCCGTTAAGGTAGCCAATGCTAGTCCAGGAACTGGCTCAGGAGTTTCTCCATCAAGGTTTCGCATCAGCTGGAAAGAAATCCGTGGCGCAGGCATGGTGTCGAGATCTTTCCACACTTTCGTTGCAGTTTTCTCGCTGCCCTTTAGTTTGATACTCACAGTGTTCGAAGTGTTGACCATGTTGTTATCAAGCCAAACTTCTGCAGTATTTTCGATGGGTGATGTGTTCACTTGTGCATTCTGGTATTCGCTAGCAGCTGGACGTACGTCAATTTCTAGCTTGAGGGTTCGTAAATCTACCGCCTCAAAACCCTTAGCTAATAACTGAGAAAAATCGGTAATCTCTGCTTTAACGAGAGTGCCCTGTGTGGTAGGAGTTTGCGATATCTGAACTGGGACAGTTGCTGTCATGCCTAATGATTCGACATAACCGCGTGCGGCAATTACTTCCAGACGGGGGCTGACTAAATCTTGGATACTGAAATTCGCATACGAGGTAGCGAGATCCGTTGAAGGTAGGTAGACAAACTGCCAGTTAGCATAAATTGACAGCGGAGCAGTCATTGTGAACGTCACTGGTTCAGCTAAATTATTGCCGTCGCATCGTTCGATTACTGTCTTGTCTGCAACGCTACTGATCTTGGCAATGTTAGGTTTAACTGGAAAATATATCTTGAATGGAGTTTTTCCTGGAACATGTGCGCCCGGAGCCGGTCCAGCGCCGCCGTTTTCGTTCTTTCCATCCATCAATATTTCAAAGTCGCCTGTCGGAGTTTTTGACACTGAGATGCTATGGGGTTTAGCAAGATTAACGACGCCGGCTGGCACTTTTTCGACCGTCAGCGTGTAGTTTCCTTCATTCAGATTACTGAATACTGCCCGGCCACTTGACGACGTCGTAACTTGGTGTTTAAAACCTGAATCGGGATCGGTAAGAACAAAGGTTACGCCAGAAAGAAGATCGGCTGTGTCTGGAAGAGCTGTACCGGTGTTGTCATGCTTGAAGGCGGACAGCTGCAATGTTGCTCCGGTAGCCGCGTGTGCCGGTAACGGTCTAGGCGTGACCAGCATAGTGAACGCAAGTATCAGTGCAAAGAACATTGCGATAGGAATAGATAATCGGTTGCTTTGAGAGTGTTTCATAGCAGGATACTCCCGGGGTGGTTGTAGAAAGTGAATATCTGTCCAATCTACCGGAAAACGACGAGGCGTGGTTCACAGTTGACGTTTGATGATGGCGACTCACTACCCTAAGTGTATAGTTATACACAATAGCGTATAATTATTCTGAAAGGTTGGTTGAATAACATGACGAAAGAACCTATCCTCCTTGCTTACTCTGGTGGACTCGACACCTCGATAATTATCCCATGGCTCAAGGAAAACTACGACTGTGATGTGGTTGCGATAGTTGGACAAGTCGGAATCGGCGTTGATGACGATGCGTTGACGCGAAAAGCATTAACATGCGGCGCTGAAAAAATATACATTGAAGACCTAGCCGAAGATTACATTGTTAACTACATCTACCCAACGCTCAAAGCCGAAGCCAAGTACGAAGGAAGCTATCTACTCGGCACCTCGACCGCACGACCCTGTATCGCCAAACGCATGGTCGAGATTGCCCAGGCGGAAAACTGCACCGCCATTGCCCACGGGTGTACTGGCAAAGGAAACGATCAGGTCCGTTTCGAACTAGCGATCAAAGCCCTTGCCCCAGAGATGAAGATTATTGCGCCGTGGCGACTTTGGGATATCACATCCCGTGACGAAGAGATCGACTATGCCAATGCTCGTAACATCCCAGTCCCGGTCACTAAAGAGGACAACTACTCGATGGACCAAAACATCTGGCACCTCAGCCACGAAGGGATGGACCTCGAAAACCCGGGAAACGAGCCTAAACACTCAGCTCTACTCAACATTGTCGCCAGCCTAGAACAGACACCAGACCAAGGTGAATATGTCGAGATCGAATTCGTCTCCGGCATCCCAGTCCGGGTAGATAACGTCACGGGCGACGTCGACATGCTCACCTACCTCAATGACAAAGCTGCCAAACACGGCGTCGGCGTCATCGACATCGTCGAAAATCGGTTAGTCGGCATGAAGTCCCGTGGCGTCTACGAAACACCAGGCGGCACAGTCTACTACGCAGCCCATCGGCAACTTGAACTCCTGTGCCTCGAACGCGATACGCTCCACTATAAAGATCTCGTTGCCCAACGCTTCGCTGACCTCGTCTACAGCGGGCAATGGTTCCATCCACTGCGCGAAGCCCTCAGTGCCTTCGTCGACAAAGCCAACGAGACCCTCACCGGAACCGTCAAACTCAAACTATATAAGGGCAACATCATTCCAGCAGGAACCTCGTCACCGTTCTCGCTCTACGACGAAGCCCTATCTACCTTCGATGAAGACGACGTCTACAACCAGTCTGACGCCACCGGATTTATCAACCTGTTCGGGCTCCCCACCCAAGTTGTGGCCCAGATGAAACAGCGCGCGGGCATGATGGAGGAAAAATAATGGCAGGAGCACTATGGAGCGGACGATTCCAAAAAGCCACCGATGCGGCCGTCTGGGCCATGAACTCCTCGCTGAACTTCGATAAGCGACTCTATGCTCACGACGTCGCCGGAAGTATCGCACACGCAACTATGCTCGCGCAGATTGGGATTTTGACACCCACTGAGCTTGAAGCGATCACAGGCGGGCTCGCCGGTATCAAAGCAGATATCGACAGTGGCGCGCTCGTTATCGGCGGCGCAGCTGAAGACATACACATGTTCGTCGAAGCAGAACTCACCAAACGAATAGGCGATCCTGGCAAGAAGCTCCACACCGCTCGTTCACGCAACGACCAAGTCGCCACCGATCTCAAGCTCTGGATGCGCGACGAATTGGGGGAGATCGACTCGCTAATCCGTGAGCTGGTTGCAGTGTTTATTGAAGTTGCGAAGCAACATGTCGATACTGTCATGCCGGGGTACACCCATCTTCAACGGGCACAACCTATTACACTTGCACACCATCTGATGGCATATGTGCACATGTTTATGCGTGACCTCCAGCGGTTAGGCGAAGCCGGGAAGCGGTTGAACTATTCACCGCTAGGGGCGGCAGCGTTAGCAACGACGACGTATCCAGTAGACCGAGAGCTCACCGCGAAACTGCTAGGTTTCGATGGGGTGGCAACGAACTCGCTCGATGCAGTTTCAGACCGTGACTATGTGATGGAGATAGCCGCGGATTTAGCGATTTTCATGGTGCATCTATCGCGGTGCAGTGAAGAAATTATTTTGTGGGCGAGTGCAGAGTATGGCTTTATCGAACTTGATGACGCGTATGCCACCGGAAGCAGTATTATGCCGCAAAAGAAAAATCCGGATGTGGCAGAGCTGACGCGCGGTAAAACTGGCCGCGTGATCGGTGATGCGATGACGCTGCTGACAATGATGAAAAACTTGCCATTGGCGTATAACAAGGATGTTCAAGAAGATAAAGAGGCAATCTTCGATGCGGTTGATACCGTGAAGTTGTGTATTCCAGCATTCGCTGGAATGGTGGTGACGATGCAGGTTAATGCAGGGGAGATGCGGCGAGCAGCTGGTGGCGGTTTCACCAATGCGACTGATTTAGCAGACTATTTGGTAATTAAGGGCGTCCCGTTCCGTCAGGCGCACGAAATTACCGGCAAGCTCGTGCATTATTGCGTAGGTCAGGGTATTCATTTGGAAGAGCTCGGGCTTGAGATGCTGCGCGAACACTGCGAACTTATTGAGGACGACGTCTATGACTATCTCGATATAGCCAACTGTGTGGCGCGCCGCAATGTTGTGGGCGGGCCGGCTAAGGAAGCCGTGCTACGAGACATAGCAGAAGTTGAGAAGAAGCTGTAAAGCAGAAGGGGTGTGCAGTAAATCGGGAAATAGCGCAAACCTCGACGTATATGGACGAGGTTTGCGCTATTGCCACATTAGCTGCCGAAGGTAGAAGTGTATCAGGGGGCCGAGCCACAAAAATGCCGGTGTTCAACTCAATTCTTTGATGATCGATTGGCTGATTTGTTGTCCTTGTAATAGGCAGACATAGCGATGTAGTGGCCGGAGTATTCGGCGCAGTGCCGATCGCCGGCGTGTGGCTGAGGTCGGAATATACCCGATAGAAATAAAGAGCTGGGTACCACCCGCAGCTGGTTCTAGCTCTATATGCACAACTCGCTGTTTTACACGGAGTTAAAAGCTCTGGAGGCAAGGAGTGGATATGCCTGTTCCCAGCCGCCTAGTTGGCGAGCGCGTTTCCCGCCGTCGACGATAAGCCCGTGAAATTTTGCCAATTCGGCAGTAGTAAATTGGCTGTGCTCAATAAGTGGATCGAGGGTTCGTTTAGCTGCCGTGTAGTTTCGATACTCTCCGTATCCGGTGGCTGCTAATAGCCGACGGGCATAAAGATCGTAAATGAAAACCGGTCGGTCATAGATATAAAGCAAAAGATCATCGGCAGTTTCTTCACCAACTCCACGAATCCGCAGCAACTCCTCGCGCAACTGCGGCGTGCTCAAGTGTTCGGTGTGCTGATCGCGTTCGATGAACCAAGAGGTGAGCTCTTTGAGGTAGCGTGTCTTGGTGTTGTAGTATCCACACGGGCGAATCAAGCTAGCCACCGTTTCGTCGCTGGCAGCCAGGAGGCGTTCCGGGCTCAGCATGCCGGCCTCGCGTAGATTATCGATGGCAGACTCGACGTTGTGCCACGAGGTGTTTTGGGTTAGTACCGCGCCGATGGCGATTTCGAATCTGGATTCGCCTGGCCACCAGGTTCCGGCAGGTATCTGCTGTTCCAAAAGCTCAAAGAGCTCTCGCATTGTATGGCTCATATCGTCTCACCGTCATTGTACTGACCGTCTTTATCGTGCCGCTGCATCGCAGTTTTATGCGGAGAGGTTGTGCACCAAAGAGGGAAATAGGGCAAACCTCGACCATATACGCCGAGGTTTGCCCTATTGCCACATTAGCTGTTGCAACTGGCGGCGTATCTCAGGCAAGAGCGCCACAGGTTAGGCAGGGGCGCTAGTTCTAGCAGGGTGCCCGCAAGTATAAACGGGAGCCCCGCAGTTCAAACAGTGGTGCCGCAGCTCTACCGCAGCTCTACCGGAAACTCCTCAAGCAATCGCAGCCAAATTTCGGATGCGGTCGGATATGCCGGCACGGCATGGCGCAGAACTCGCACCGGCAATTCGCCAACGACAGCAACTGTGGCTGCGTGGAGCAATTCAGCAACATCCGGGCCGACGAATGTTGCACCGAGTAGCACGCCGGTGTGTGCGTCTACGACGAGCTTGGCTTTGCCGTTCGTATCGTCACGTAACAGTCCAACTCCGGCAGCGGATGTGATCTCAACTTCGCTGGTGAGTACCTCGCGTCCCTGCTGGCGTGCTTGAGCTTCGGTCAGGCCAACCGATGCGACTTGCGGATCAGTGAATACGACCTGGGGAACAGGAACCTCTACATTTGGTGCGGTTTCGGGTGTGCCCGCAAGTTTCGCGCCGAGCACCCGTGCCTCATATTTGCCTTGGTGGGTGAGAGGTGCGCCGGTTCCGGCGTCACCAATAGCATGTAGCCACTCAGGCAGGTTTCCTTCGCGTATGTCATCGGGGGTGAGGCCAACGGTATCGAGTCCGACGTTATCCAGCGCCGGGCGCCGGCCTGTTGCGACAAGAAGCTCATCGGCATCGAGAGTTTTCACTGTGTCACCATCTGCGGAATGTGAACGGGTAATGACGTCGAGGTGTACGGTTCCGCCGTGAATATGCCCGATTTCTGGGTTCGGGTTCAATGCCGGATCGCGCTTAACTGCCGTCACTTCAGCGTTCGTTAAGACTGTGATGCCCTGGTTTTCAAGGGATTCCTTAACGAATTGGCCAGCAAAAGGTTCAGAGCGATCGAGGAGTGACGATCCGCGTACCAGCATCGTGACTTTACTGCCTAAGGCTTGCATCCAGGTAGCGGCTTCTACTGCGACGACGCCGCCGCCTACAATAACTAAACGATCTGGGACCTCAACGACTCCAGTTGCATCACGCGATCCCCAGGCATTCACACCTTGGTACATGTTTGGAATGACCGGCGTTGACCCGGTGGCCAGAACGACTGCAACGCGTGCCTCGACGGTGTAGGGTTCGGTGGTTTGAGGATCATTAGCGGTTGTGCCGCCATCTACTGGCGTGATTTCAACCCGGCGTTCTCCCACGATACGTGCATGGCCGCGTGCCACTTCCAAGCCGGCATCTTGTGCCCAGGTTATTTGGGAGCTGTCATCATATTCGCTCACCCATTCGTCACGGCGAGCCAACATGTCGCGCGCATTGATACTCGCGCCGCTGACACCCTGCACGTGATCTGTTGCATGTGCTAGATCCACGGGGCGCAGGAGGGCTTTGCTTGGAATACATGCGTAGTAGGAACATTCGCCACCAAACAGTTCCTTATCAACGAGGAGGACGGAGAGTCCGCCATCGTGGGCATATTGCGCAACATTTTCGCCTACCGGGCCGGCGCCAATAACAATGACATCTACTGCTTTATTATTCATATAATCACGCTATAACTGAAATCAGTGCTTCCGTTTGGCTTCAAGTACGCCGACGAGACCACCAATTGCGGCGAGGTTCTTAAAGAACTGGATCTGTTGCATACCTTTTGCCTCCGGAGCAGACTTCCAGAAAGGATGCCCGGCGAGCGTCGTCGGAACAAGAGCACCAACAAGGCCGAGCGCGGAAAGTTTCGGAAAAATGCCAAGAGCTAGTGCCGCGCCGGCGCCAACCATAACAGCTCCGTTTGCGCGAACCATGAGTTCAGCATTCTCGTGACTAACCTCAATGCCAAGATCAGCCATGAAGTCCTGTGTGATCTGTACGCGACCACCTGGCTCCTTGACGGAATCAAAACCCGCTGTGACAAAAATTCCAGACAAAAGAATCTGTGAAAGTTTCATTACTTCACCTAACTTTCCAATACACCACGTAGGCATTAGCCGAATGCTACTCGACGGCGTCGAGCGCACATCTTGAAACCACACTAGCACTGTTGCGGTACGGTGCAGGTGCGTTTAAGGTGACAGTGAAATTCTCTGAAATATGCTTACTAGGACTGTTGAACACCAAACTCTTATAGCAGGTGTACAGATTATGAGGAGCGCGTGGTGAAGTGGTTTTAGCGCTGTGTCCAAGTGAGGTGACGAGAATGTTTTGGTGGCATGATCGTGAAAAGACCCAACGCGGGCTTGACGATGTCAGTTAAACCACTGTCTCCATATTCGTATCAGGATTGTCCTAAGCTATCTCACGAGCATTTTATCAAACGCATGCCAAGGCTGAGGACAAACGTTACCAGCCCTACTAAAGGGGGCTGAAAGTTAACAAGCGTTACAGGTCGAGGTGGAAAAAGATCCACGCTACCTACGTCGCAGCCCACCCGCTGTGTGAGGACTGCCTTGAAGGTGGGGTGTCACGCGCCGGTGCAGGAAGTCCACCGTGTTCTCCCGTGGGAACATGGCTGCACCCACGACTTTGATAATCATCGTTTGCTGTGCAATTGTAAAAAGATCAAGAATTAACTGAGCTGAAGAAAGTCGACAAGTTGCCTACGGGAGGTACTTTTGAGATTGAGTGTTATTTCCCAGAGCTTAACGATCAGCGTAGTCAGGTAGATGCCCAGTTAATGCAGAATTCTTCTAATAATGGCAAGTTTGAAGTTGAAAAGTATCGTATGACTCAGGATATTTCAAGTCAGATGTGCTTGTTCAATGGTAATGTACGTGGCTGAAAGAGACGGTGCTTGCTCAAGGGTCTAATTAAGTCATTGAAAAAATAATGTAATTAATTGAAACTAAAGTATATCTTTGTTAGTGTTTTAGGACACGCTAGACGCAATGGGGTGAAGTGAGCCCATTGAAAAGATCATCGAACAAGCTCAATCCGTGCGTCCTGACGGAAACTTGCATAAAACTGGCAGGAGAATATGATGTTTTCGCCGTATAGTCACGTATGGTTTCGTGATGCATTGATGTTGGTTGTCATAACAGTCTTAATGCTCCTGATTAGTTACTTTGTTTTCGATATTTTCCCGTGGCAAGCAGCCTTGACCATGTGCTGTATTGCCCTAGTGGGTTTTGTAATCGGAATCTTCCTGAGAATACGAGAGAACAAAAAAGAAGGGCTCTAAAGAAGCTGGCGTTGGAAGTTAAACTCGTCCATGGCACTCATCCGGTCCTGTCATGGATGGTGGACAACATTCACATGCGCACCGACCCGGCAGGCAACATCAAACCCGACAAACGAAAGAGCACCGAGGAGAACGACGGTGTGGTCGCTACGATCATGGCCCTCGACCGTGCCATTAGAAACGGCACCGGACACGTCAACAATAGTGTTTACGACGAGCGCGGGCTATTGTTTGTTTGACGTATTTGGCCTGCACAAACAGTAATAAGTGAGAACTACCGACTATCTGAAGCTCCCAGAACTGACAGTGACGACGATGCCAGTGGTTCTCGCAGCGAAGGAACGCCATGTTTACGACCATCTGAAAGCTGACCTTGTCCTCGAACTAGGAGAGGAAACGATCGATGCTGCTAACGCTGCAGCCTTATCCGGGAAGTTGCTGCAGATGGCCTCGGGTGCGATCTATACCGCAGACGGCAAATGGGCTCTGATTCATGACCGGAAGCTCAACGCACTCGAAGATATCTACGAGGCAGCTAATAGCTCTCCGTTGCTGGTGGCGTACTGGTTTCAGCATGACTGCGAACGCATCCAGAGTCGTTTCCCTCACGCACGAGAACTCAAAACAAGCGCAGATATTGAGGCCTGGAACCGGGGAGAGCTCACTCTCGGCCTGATCCACCCAGCCTCAGCTGGCCACGGACTGAACCTCCAGGCAGGCGGGCACCTGCTTGTGTGGTTCTCGTTGACGTGGAGTTTGGAGCTCTACCAGCAAACCAACGCGCGGATCTATCGGCAAGGCCAGAGTGAGCCAGTCACGATCACGCACCTAGTAGCAGAAGGGACGCTCGATGAAGCCGTCCTCAAAGCCCTCGATGCGAAAGATGTTACTCAGGCCGCGCTAATCGATGCGGTCACACACGAAACCCACACAACCACGACCTCTTCTCGAAAGGAACTCTCATGCATGTGATGACCAAATACCTCGACACAAAGAAAGCCGCCATCGCCGCCCTCAGGCGACCTCCACGCGAGCGAGAACAGGATCATGTCCACGATCGAACGCATCGATACCTACAAGGCACGATATGTGGAGGCGCGTCAATACATGGACTGGTTCCTCCCAGCATGGGAAATCATCTCCGAGGACGACCGTTTAGTGCTGGAAGCGTTCTTCCTCGGCGAAGGAACCCAAGAGGATGCGGTTCAGCAGATCTGCAACCATTTCTACGTCGAACGCACCACCGCCTACCAAAAGAAGTCGCGCGCCTTGGCTCGTCTTGCGACCGCACTGTACGGAGGCTATAGGTGTGCACCCAGTGCGTTAAAAGGTGTCAAGAACGCCGGATGCATATGCGCCTTTCCTATGAGATGATGTAGGTGGTTGAAAAGTAGGACAAGCCCCAAGAACCCAGCATCGGGAACTTGGGGCTTCACCATGCTTAGGAAAGGAGCAAAAGCGATGCCAGTCAAACCAGCGTCCCCGTGCTCCCACCCTGGTTGCCCGGAGCTCACCCACGAGCGCTTCTGCAAGGCCCATGCCAAGGCGGAAGACGCACGCTATCGCAAGCACCAGCGTGATCCGAAGATCAACCGCCGCTACGGCTCACGTTGGCGCAAAATCCGCGCCGCCTACATCGCACAACACCCGCTCTGTGAGAACTGCTTTGAATCAGGGCGTTACACACCAGTGGCCGAAGTACACCACGTACTCCCGCTTGAACACGGCGGCACCCACGACTTCGACAACCTGCGGAGCTTGTGCAAGCCCTGCCACTCTAGGCAGACGGTGCTCGATGACGACCGCTGGCGGCAAGCGCCTCGGGTCTACAGTTACTAATATTCTTAATGTTGTTTTGTGTGATATTGATAGTATAAGTCAAGTCAATTTTGATATGAACCCTTGTGGTTGGACAGTTCTGATGTGAAAGGACTGTTATGAGTCGGAAGGCTAAGGATCGGCGTTTGAAGGTTTTACGCTTGTATCCCAAGGGTGTTTCTATTAGTGATTGCGCGCGTTTAGCAGGAGTTGCGTATGAAACTGCGCGTCGTTTTTGTCGAGAGGTTGACTTGCATGGTATCGAGCAGGCATGAAAGGCCCCGTCATTTCGTACCTGGCCTATAGAATTGAAAATGGAAGTCGGATCGCGGTGGCTTGATGGCGAAAGCGGGTCAGACTTAGCTCGCGAGTTTAAGTTGCCATCAGCTTCGTATCCAGCATTGTTTGGGCGTTGGTTGGAAGGTCAGCAAATGATTGATCATGAACAAAGCGCAAGAGCAGCAGGACAACGGGTTGTTCGGGCTCAAAAAGCAGGTAGAGAGATCAGTGAGTGGGGTCAGTGGTTGGCTGAAGTTCGCCAGCATATCGAAGCTGCCAAGCAGGAAGCTACTAGTGAGCAGGCCCGTGTGGATCTTGATGCGTTGCACGTGGAGATCTTGGAAAAATCTTGCGCTTTGAGGGAGGAGAATGACACGTGACAGGCGTTCTTGATCCGCTTGGTCACAACCCTTAAAGCCCGCTATCGAGTATCAAGACTCTGTCAGATTGTTGGGCTTGCCCGGTCAATATATTATTGGGTGTTGAAAAATGCTGGTCGGATAGATGCTGACCTAGAGCTGGTGAAGCAAGCGTATGCGTATAGTTATGGAAGGTATGGGTATCGACGCCTGACTTATTTGATACGCCGTGGTTTTCAGGACCATGAAGGACGGTGTATGAACCATAAGAAGGTTGCCCGCTTGATGCGCCAAGCCGGGCTATACGGAATGCATCCCAGGCGTAAACGTGAGCAAGTCTTTCGCTTCGAACACTTGCTCGTATTCCCAACCGTTTGCAACGTAACTTTAGTGTTTGACAACCCGGTAAGTGCTTGGTTACAGATATTACGCAGATCAAGTGGGGTCGAACCTGGTATTACCTGTCACCTTTAACTGATCTGTTTAATAACGAAGTGGTGGCATGGCGCTTGTCCACCTCCTCAGATTCGACGCTTGTCACAGGGATGGTGCGAGGCTATAGTCAAAAGCACTGCTTGCGAGACGTTATTATTCATAGCGATCAGGGACGTCAATACTTCTTTGAAGACTACCGCAAGCTCCTGAGAGCTTTGGGAGTACGATAATCCATGTCGAGGA
This sequence comes from Arcanobacterium phocae, assembly GCF_900105865.1. Classification (NCBI taxonomy): domain Bacteria; kingdom Bacillati; phylum Actinomycetota; class Actinomycetes; order Actinomycetales; family Actinomycetaceae; genus Arcanobacterium; species Arcanobacterium phocae. Next base: position 1,902,674 of record NZ_LT629804.1, on the reverse strand, counting down.
AAGGAAACTGTCTGGACAACTCGCCAGCACAATCCTTCTTTGCCCGACTAAAAACTGAACTCGACCTCTCCAAGGGTGCACGTAGCGGACAAAGAAGTCTCCAACGAATCATCGCTGAATATATCCAGTGGTGGAACGCCCAACGAATCGTGAGTCGGTTGCACACCAGCCCACTAAAATATAGACAAGAATACGAACTCGCTGTCTAACAAACAGGGTTCATATCAGCTGTTTCCTCGCCAACTCCGTGAATCCGTAGTAGTTCTTCGCGTAGCTCAGGTGTGCTCAGATGCTTGGCGTGTTGATCGCGCTTGATGAACCAAGCGGTCAGTTCGTTGAGGTAGCGTGTCTTGGCTTTGTAGTATCCGCACGGGCGAATCAAGCTAGCCACTGTTTCGTCGTCGGCAGTTAAGAGGTGTTCGGGACTCAGCAAACCGGCGTCGCGCAAATTATCGATGGCAGACTCGACGTTGCGCCAGGAGGTATTTTGGGCCAGTATTGTGCCAACGGCGATCTCGAACCTGGATTCGCCCGGCCACCAGGTTCCAGCTGGTACCTGTATTTCCAAAAGCTAAAGAGCTCACGCAGTGCGTGTCTCATTTCGCCTCACCGTCATCGTGCTGCCTTGGTGTATCATGTTGCTTTACAGCAACGTCTCGGGGAACTGCTCAAGTAGCCGAAGGCAGACTTCGGACGCGGTCGGGTAAGCCGGCACGGCATGACACAGAACCCGAACCGGGAGCTTGCCGACGATCGCAACCGTGACTGCATGGAGAAGCTCAACAACATCCGGCCCAACGAATGTAGCACCAAGTAGTACACCGGTGTTGGCGTCTACAACCAGCTTTGCTGAGCCATCTGCATCATCCGCAACAGCGCAACTCCGGCAGCTGATGTAATGTCCACTTCGCTGGTGAGCACCTCGCGTCCCTGCTTTTGTACTTGGACATCGGTCAGACCAACAGATGCGACTTGCGGATCGGTGAACACGACTGTGGAACTGGGGCCGGTAGATTCAAAATCGGACGAATTCTTTCAGCATTCTGTTTGCTGCGGCGAATCAATGAAACGTGTCGATTAGTCATCGTATTTTGTGAAATATCCTCAGACTCAAAACTGTAATCTCGGGTTTGATAAGCCAAAGGTATGTTGAGAAGTAGAGTACTGGAAACAGTAATGATAAGCGAAACTAAAACACCGTTTCCCTAGGTAAATGACTGAACTATGAAACGCTGCTATATTTCAGGTCCAATGGAAGTTTGTGGGGTTCTACCAATTGGCGGAACCCCACAAACCTATATTGTTACCCGATAAGAAATCGACTCACTCTGTCACGAGCCGTACCTCCGACTAGTCGCAAAAGTTGCAGCTCCCCCGAACAGTAGCATCGTCAAAAGAGCCACAAGCAACCCAGTTGATGCTCCTGTATGCGCAAGCTTCTTACTTTCAGTCTTATTCGCTGAAAGCTCAGGCTTGAACGGAACCGTGACTGGGGTTTTGGCGTCTTCCATCCGCACGAGTGCGTCTTGACGCGTCTTCCACTGGTCGCCATCCTTGATCTCGATCGTGCCCTTGTCTGTGACTCTGAACGTGATGTTCTCAGCCTTGTCATAGCCCTTAGGTGCTTGGGACTCAATCATCGTGTAAGTACCCACACCCAACGTGATCTTATGGACCTGGTCAGTAGAAACCCACTGACCATCCTTGACCACGGAGCCGTTAACGGATTCACCCGAGACAACCTTGAGCGAAGCACCTGGCAACTCGGCTGTGCTATTGACCTCGACCTTAGAGAACGAGACCTCAACCGTGACTGGGGTTTTGGCGTCTTCCATCCGCACGAGTGCGTCTTGACGCGTCTTCCACTGGTCGCCATCCTTGATCTCGATCGTGCCCTTGTCTGTGACTCTGAACGTGATGTTCTCAGCCTTGTCATAGCCCTTAGGTGCTTGGGACTCAATCATCGTGTAAGTACCCACACCCAACGTGATCTTATGGACCTGGTCAGTAGAAACCCACTGACCATCCTTGACCACGGAGCCGTTAACGGATTCACCCGAGACAACCTTGAGCGAAGCACCTGGCAACTCGGCTGTGCTATTGACCTCGACCTTAGAGAACGAGACCTCAACCGTGACTGGGGTTTTGGCGTCTTCCATCCGCACGAGTGCGTCTTGACGCGTCTTCCACTGGTCGCCATCCTTGATCTCGATCGTGCCCTTGTCTGTGACTCTGAACGTGATGTTCTCAGCCTTGTCATAGCCCTTAGGTGCTTGGGACTCAATCATCGTGTAAGTACCCACACCCAACGTGATCTTATGGACCTGGTCAGTAGAAACCCACTGACCATCCTTGACCACGGAGCCGTTAACGGATTCACCCGAGACAACCTTGAGCGAAGCACCTGGCAACTCGGCTGTGCTATTGACCTCGACCTTAGAGAACGAGACCTCAACCGTGACTGGGGTTTTGGCGTCTTCCATCCGCACGAGTGCGTCTTGACGCGTCTTCCACTGGTCGCCATCCTTGATCTCGATCGTGCCCTTGTCTGTGACTCTGAACGTGATGTTCTCAGCCTTGTCATAGCCCTTAGGTGCTTGGGACTCAATCATCGTGTAAGTACCCACACCCAACGTGATCTTATGGACCTGGTCAGTAGAAACCCACTGACCATCCTTGACCACGGAGCCGTTAACGGATTCACCCGAGACAACCTTGAGCGAAGCACCTGGCAACTCGGCTGTGCTATTGACCTCGACCTTAGAGAACGAGACCTCAACCGTGACTGGGGTTTTGGCGTCTTCCATCCGCACGAGTGCGTCTTGACGCGTCTTCCACTGGTCGCCATCCTTGATCTCGATCGTGCCCTTGTCTGTGACTCTGAACGTGATGTTCTCAGCCTTGTCATAGCCCTTAGGTGCTTGGGACTCAATCATCGTGTAAGTACCCACACCCAACGTGATCTTATGGACCTGGTCAGTAGAAACCCACTGACCATCCTTGACCACGGAGCCGTTAACGGATTCACCCGAGACAACCTTGAGCGAAGCACCTGGCAACTCGGCTGTGCTATTGACCTCGACCTTAGAGAACGAGACCTCAACCGTGACTGGGGTTTTGGCGTCTTCCATCCGCACGAGTGCGTCTTGACGCGTCTTCCACTGGTCGCCATCCTTGATCTCGATCGTGCCCTTGTCTGTGACTCTGAACGTGATGTTCTCAGCCTTGTCATAGCCCTTAGGTGCTTGGGACTCAATCATCGTGTAAGTACCCACACCCAACGTGATCTTATGGACCTGGTCAGTAGAAACCCACTGACCATCCTTGACCACGGAGCCGTTAACGGATTCACCCGAGACAACCTTGAGCGAAGCACCTGGCAACTCGGCTGTGCTATTGACCTCGACCTTAGAGAACGAGACCTCAACCGTGACTGGGGTTTTGGCGTCTTCCATCCGCACGAGTGCGTCTTGACGCGTCTTCCACTGGTCGCCATCCTTGATCTCGATCGTGCCCTTGTCTGTGACTCTGAACGTGATGTTCTCAGCCTTGTCATAGCCCTTAGGTGCTTGGGACTCAATCATCGTGTAAGTACCCACACCCAACGTGATCTTATGGACCTGGTCAGTAGAAACCCACTGACCATCCTTGACCACGGAGCCGTTAACGGATTCACCCGAGACAACCTTGAGCGAAGCACCTGGCAACTCGGCTGTGCTATTGACCTCGACCTTAGAGAACGAGACCTCAACCGATTTTAGTGATTCCGTATCGATCATCTCGATAAGAGGCACCAACGATGGCGGTTTGACAAGTGTGCCAATGAAATTTTGGTAGTCATTGTAGTTTGGTGTATATAGCGGTGTGTACAGGTCGGCTGGAATAACAGCGTCACTGTTCGCATAATCGACTAGCTTCTCGTATGCTTTTTTAATTCTAATATTGCCTGGATCTAAGATGCCTTCGAATCCGTGTTTTTCAGGGGAATGCGCCAGTTCATCTAAGCCAAAAGAATCAGAAAAATTATAGATGGCTAACTGGGTGACAGTGCGGAATTGTGTGTCTGTTAGATCACCCTTAATATTCGCTCCGTTACGCGGGAATCCTGCGTGAATAATGCGTTGGATTGTTGCGCCAAATTTTTCAGGATCTTTAATTCGCGGATTCGACGCATACGAACGTAGAGTAGATGCGTCATATTTTGCTGTGAATGTCGGCGGCGGAGCAAACCTCGAAATATCTGGAGCAATATTTTCTCCATAATCCTCAGAATCCGTCGGTGCTTTAAGCGAAATATTGAAACAATAAATTACTTCATCGCCTTCAGTTGAACCGTTCCCGTTCACTCGATTGACATAGAAATTTTTTCCGTATGGTGTTGTGCCCCAGGAAAAGTTACCATCAGTGAAATCTGTATAAGCGTTTAATGGCTTCGGATCAGTCGGTGAAAATGCAGTATTTTGATTCCAATTACCAGTAGCGTCCTTAGTGTAAAGCAGGCCGTTGTTTACTTTTAATACGATGTTCGCTGCTTTGGAATACCCCCACGGGGCGGATAACTCAGCGAGAGTGTAGGTTCCGTCTTCTAAGGTGAGATCGGTATACTTTCCGCTGGGCCACAGCTTGACTGGATCTAGACCAGAAGGGACTTGCCCAGGAAAATCTCCTTTGTATAGAGCCAGCTTGGCTCCTGTTAGCTGGTTACCGCGCTCTTGGTCAGCGACCTTACTAAAACGAACTTTTAATTCGGTTGGGTTTTTGGCTAGAAAGAACTCTGTCTTGTTGGCGGCGGAAATACTGTTGAGAGGGTATGAGTTTTCTCGGGTTCTATTTTGTACCGCAGATGCTGGATGCGCAATCAAAATGGCGGAAAATAAAACACTCAATGATGCAATAATAGCCGCGAATCTATTACGGAGTTGTCGCCTTTGTTGGCATCTTATTCCTCTTCTCTGTGCAAGTGTATTTATCATTTGTCTCCTTTTTGTCGGCCTAGGATGTTGTACTCTTGTGGCACCGAAACCATACCCAGAATAATCTTAATTCTAAGGGGAAAATCCAAATTGTGCAGTCAAAGTCTATTTTTGGAGGTGCCTGTAAATAGTGGATATGTAGCGGCGCTACTTATTGTTGGTCCGGGAGTTAGTAGAATCAGTGAGAGAAGAAAGAATGTGGGAAATACCTAAATCGCTTCAAATCGGTGTCATTCGGATAGTTTTGGTAGCGTCGACATTCAATATGCCTCTCGCATCTGCAGTAACCTTCCTTAACGAGGAGCAGTTACCTTCTCTGGCTTTGAGTGGTACCTGCGTTCTCATCTCAGAAAGAGGACGTCTAGGTTCTATCGGTGGCGGTGCCAATCTAGGTAGCTCAATCGATAGTAGCAATGCGTGGCGTAGGATTCTTAGCTGTGTTTGTACACGGATGCGGGCAGATCAGGATTAGAAGTTTTTGGGCATATTCCATGAACTCTTACTAGCAGGTGCGAGACGCGAGAGTGGAGTGAAGTGGATCTCAAGAAAAACGAGAGCATTTGAATATTCGACTAAGTGTCCGTCAGGCAGGATATTGGTATGGTGAGGTGAGGCAGGGTAAGATTGTGGTCGTCCGGTTTCGATGCAAGAGAACTAAAAGCGCAAAGCGACATGCTTGTGGGAGATGTTTGCGTATAGAGCTCAAAACCTGCGAGACTGTACTATGATGCTAGGGAGGTGATCATCCTTCTGTGGCTTAAAGTGAACTGAGCGATAGGTGAAAGTCCCGTGATTTCACCCATTACAGATGCGAATCAAAAACTATGTGGTCAGCTTAATCGTAATGACAGGTCAGGGCTCGGTATCACCGATGATTTTTCTCTTTTTCTTGCTCCTCGGGTTTGAAGGTTTTCTGTATTTACGCAGGGGTTTAGCTTAGCCAGTCTGCGTGCAACGACTATTAACCTCTCAAAGAAGATTGTCCAGCTAGAGGTTTGCAACCAGACTTCTAGCTGGCAGTAATTCATATCTCCATTTGGTATAATTTTTGCTTAGGGAAAATAAATGAAATTCGCAATGTAAATTGACGGAGCCAGTGTCTGAGTGTAAATCCTATCCATTTGGATTATCAGGTAGTGTGGAAGGCCATTGGAATTTTCAGAGTTTTCCACCTAGCGGCGAGAAGATTTCGTTCTCTAAGGTTCGATCCTCAAAAATTAGTTCGCATATACGGATCAGTGGTGGCTGATATTACCATTTTCTGGAATCCGGCTCAGTTGGAAGATTAGCTTTTGATCCATGCTGAAATGATCTGAATTGTGGTTCTCTATTATTCGTCACTGTTGTCTTAGGGCTTTCTGGTTGCAAGAAAGAAATAGTGACGGATCCAGAGTTAGTCCGTGAAGTATTACGTTACGCTTTCCTCAGGGCGCATCTTGAGTTCCAGTGGTCGTTGTAGTGCTAGCCTTAGAAGGGGCTGGTTACTGTGGTGCGGGAGTATCGTGGTGAGGTGTTTGCGTCTCGGTCGCAGATGTTCGCTGCGCGTCGGGCGCATTCCTCTTGGGAGTGGGGTCTATTTGGGTTATTAATCGAGAAAAGGGGCGATGCGCCTCCAGTACGATCCGAGAGGTTCGACTGGGCATCAACCCAGGCTTCAGGATTGTGTGAGTCCTACCATGCTCATCAGTGAACAAGTGTGCGGCGTCAACGCCCCAAGACCGCTCATACCTTGAACAGCGTTGTTTTGTTTACCTCGGTTGGACAATGGCCTAAAAGCATTTCCTTACCTGAACGTATCAGTGGCAGACTAAAACAGATGTGCTCCCACGATGATTCCAAGCATTTATACACTGAAACGATCTATCAGGCGATTTACGTTTATACCAGAGGCTGACCTAGGCTCGACTTGAAAAGGTGCTACTTCAAGGATGAGCCACGCGTAAGCCCAGAAGCAGCACTGATGAAAACATGCCTTGTTTCTCGTGAGCTCATGGTTATGATCTACGATCCCCAGCCAGTGTCGTTATCCATGCTATTCCGGTGCACTGGGAGAGCAATCTGATCTCGGGAGCAGGCGGCAAGAGTGCTATCGGTACTCTCGCTGATCCAAACACACGATTCACATCTTTTTCATCTACCCCAGCGCCATGACTCCAGGCTGTTCAAGAAGCAATCATCCACAAGACGCGTGACCTACCAGCAGTTTGACGCAACAAGTTGACTTGGGGTCGAAGCAGTCGAATGAAACTCCACTCCTGAATCTCAACAATCTTGGAAATGAATGTTGACTTCTGTACCCCCACGCCCCATGACAACAAGGAACCAACGAAAACTCCAACGGACTACTACACCAATTCGTCCCGAAAGCGCCGATTTAAGCGTGTACTCCCAAGCCTACCTTCAGGATGTTGAAGGAGCCAACGATCGGCAATGTAAAACACTCGACTATGACAAATCCAGCGAGCGTATCCTAGAACTCACCAGTTAAAACAAAGACGCTGCAACCGCTACCAGAATCCACTACAACGAGAAGAATATTCACGATTACCGGAAAATATCATAAAGCTCTCGTGAGCGTAGTGACGACACTAGCATTATCTCTCCACGGTTGGATTTGCAGCAGCTGCTGAAGTGCCTGACAAAATACTTCTCCGTGAAGAGCTTCTGCGGATATTGAAGCTGCTGCAAAAACTCATACTATTGTCTTTCTAGACACGCATGATGTTGACGAGGAGAGAATCAAGATTGGAGATGGGGCAATCACAGTTCCATCAGCAACAGAAGTAGAGTTCTCGCGAATACTTCCAACTGGATTGCTTAGCGTTTTTCAAACTTTGAGCGTAAGTGAATCAGACTACTATTCATTGGAGATACGCGATGAAGATACGGTGCTTGCAGATCTCTATTTCATATTCCAGTTGTGAAATTTCCTTCGGTAGATCCAGATTTTCATCTAACATATTTGGAAGATGGGGAATCGTTGCGTGGGATCAAAATGGGAATCTTGTAGGAACCTTTGCGGTGCCTTGGGCAGTCGATGCAAACGGAATAAAAGTTAACACTGAGTATATAACTGAAAGTGACTGTGTAATTCAGTATATCTGTACCGGCTCTGCAATGATTTATCCTGCAGTCGCTGATCCTTTCTGGATTCCTGCTTCAGCTGTAGTGGCACATTTTACTCGTCGCGCATTAACCCAAGCTACCGCTAGGGAAGTGAGCCAAGCATTGATGAAATAAGCGGTGACAAATGGTGCGAAAACTGCAGGTAAGAAAGGGATATCAGTGCTTACTCAAGGTAAAGGGAATACTAGGATTCATGTTATTGTAGCCAACAAAATTGGAAACATTACCGCGGTCACAAAAGGGGGAAGATCATACATATGGCATATGACAAATGACAGAGAAGCTGATGTTGCGTATATTATGTTCGGTGAATAGATTGTGCCAGAAGAAGCATCGCAACAGGTGGCATTCTTTGATGAGCCGAATAAGTAGACGCAAGTGACTATAGATGTTGATAGAGAAGGGTATCCTACCGATATTGAAATACCTGCAGCTTAAGCTGGTCTGCACGATGATGTTTTGAACAAAGTGCAACATTTCCCAGTGCCCTCTTTCACATGTTAGCTATGAAAAACGAATATGGCTAGTCGATTTATGTTACTCATTTACTAAAGGAGCGGATATGGGTTTTCTAACTTGCCGCTAGGCGACACGACTCATGCGATAGAAGATCATGTGATTGGATTTTCGTATAGTTTTTGCTCGGGCCAATGTCTCCGGCTCGTCCGGTGATTGAGCGACCTGTGATGCAGATAACCGCTGTGTACAGTTGCGTGTGGATTTTGGCTGAGGCTATCGCGGGTTTACCGTTGTACGCCTATCAGCAAATCTCGGAGGGATGGTAAGGACAAGGCGCCGAACCATCCGCTGTACGTGTTGCTCCATGATGAGTGCCGAATCAGGAGATGACGAGCTTCGTACTCCGAGAAACGTTGATGAAGCACCTTCTGTTGTGGGGCCGTTTGTTCAGGTGCTGCGCAACGGGCGCGATGAGGCGATAGGGTTGTTTGCGTTGATGCGAATCGGATGACGGCGGACTGTGATGAGGCTGGCAACTCTACTACGAATATCAACGTTCCTGGGGTGAATTCTCTGACAGATTCGAAACTGTCACCTGTCGCCTTGGCTATTTGCAACGTGCTCCATATTCGAGGACTAGGTTCTGACAGCCTAGTCGGTTATAACCCGATTGCGATGACGAAGAACGCCATCGATCTTGCTCGGACAACCGAACACTACGGAGCGAGCTTTTTCTCCAATAGTGCTGCGGGGCGCTCGAGCATCCGGGCACGATCAAGGATTCCTCCGCACATGATCGGCGACCTTGAAAAGAGCTCTTTTAGCAATATTGAGCAGTAGTCCTTTGAGTTTGTGAAGTACACGCTTGATCCGTGGGTGATTCGCTGGGAACAAGCCATCACTAAAACGCTCTTGGCTCCTTGTGAGAAGCCGCAGATTTTATGTGAAGTTCAACTTCGAGGGCTTGCTGCGCGGTAAATATAAGTCGCGGATGGATGGATACACGGTCGTTCGGCAGAACGGGTGGATGAGCGCCAATGATATCCGTGAGCTGGAAACCTCGACCGTATCAGTGAACAAGCTGGCTGGGATTTGTATTTGGTTAATGGCAACATGCTTCCGCTCGGCCTTGCTGGTGTATATGCCAGTACCCAACCAGCAGAGTCCGAACAGATAGAACCGGAGTCTGAGTCTGTTGAGGAGCCTTCGAGTAACGAACTGCCCCTAAGGAGGAGGGTACGAGACGTTTTGGGACTGGCTCACACCTAAGCCAAACCATGACCTGGATGCTGAGAGCGTCGGGGTTTTGCGTATCCACGGTAGGATCGCTGAAGAATCCTGGCTCAATGACAACGTTACACCCGCCGTCTTCACCAATGAACTCAACGGAGGGCATGGAGAGAAAAGAAAAACAGTGGCATCGAACACAAGATGCAAGTACGCAGTCTAGTGCTACAACTACAAAGACGACGGTGAACAATCTTGTAACACTGCGACTGCGAAAGCCGGGCAGATTGAGGCACTGATTGATAAAAACTAACGCCACGATGTGGAATCGTGGCTTATGCCAGTCCTGTTGCCCAGAGCTCGATGTTGTTTGCCGGGTGGCCATCAGATGTGAAGATGTTTGGATAATCGGTGTTCTGGCATAATGCTTATTGCGTCGGGCAGTCGACGATGAGCTCTCCCGATACTGTTGCTTCTGTGCCAGGAATATTGCCAAAAGAACCGGTAACTGTGTAGGTCTTTCCCTGGTGAGTGGCAATGAAATTGCCTGTCCTAGGGTTATTGGAGGACCAGGCGTGGGCTAAAACCTCTTGATTTGTTTCAGTAGGAATTCCATAACCGATTCCTACGTCAAGAACGTCGATCGCGTCGTCCGATTCCCATAGTGTTGCCCAGTAGGGAGAATCAGAACTTGGGTCCCAGCCAGGTGGAAGCACGACGATACGAACTACATTTCCGTCGACGTCGCATGAGACGGATGCTTCGGAAAGATCAATATCGGCGCCATTCCAAGTTGCACGTGCACGACCAGCGGGTTTGGATGTGTTAGGTGAAGCAGTGGAGGATGGAGAATGTGCGTTGGAAGGTGAGTACGTCCTAGCATCTTCCGCAGGCGAACACGCACTGACAGTGCTCACTGCTATGCTTACGAGTGCGAGAAGCCGGAAAAGGCTTGTTTTCTTGTGAGACATCACGCGGCACCTGCTATATGAGAAGTAATAATGTCTTGTCTAAACCACTCATCATTATAAACAGTTTGTTTACTGAATTGAAGGGAATGCCCCGCACTCTGAAGGCTCGTGCCAATGGCCATGCGCCAACGCCGTTTTATCATTATCGAGCGTCTAGTGGAGCGGGCGACGGGAATCGAACCCGCCTCTGCAGCTTGGGAAGCTGCCATTCTACCGATGAACTACGCCCGCAGTGGCGAAAGCCAACGACTTAACTATACACATTCGCGTCCCGTTCGTCACCTTGAGGAAGACACCTCGAGTCACGCTCAGCCACGGCACCTTGCAAGAGTCACCTTGTAAGAGTCACCGTGACGCGGCGCCCGCTCCGCCAGTCTCAGTTAGATACGTCAGCACCGCGCGCACCCGGCGGTTTTCTTCGCCCGGCGCCAGCCCGAGTTTGCTGAAAATATTTGCCACGTGTTTCGATACGGCCGCCGCGGATAAAAATAAATCCGCCTGGATTTGCGCATTGGACAGTCCGCGCGCCATGAGCTCAAGGACTTCGCGCTCGCGGGGCGTGAGCGCCGCGAGCGCGGTAGACCGGCCACGGATGAGCCCAGCAGCAACTTCTGGATCGACGACGACGCCTCCGCCAGCAACCATATCCAGCGAGGTGACGAAGTCGGCCACTTGGGAGACGCGCTCTTTGAGTAAATATCCGATCCCGCCGCGGGCCATTCCGTGCGCCGAGCCAAACAACGATTGGGCATAGGCGGGTGCAACATATTGAGATAGCACCATCACAGCCAGGTTGGGATAGGCACAGCGCAGTTCGTCGGCGGCACGTAGGCCATCATCAGTCATCGTCGGTGGCATACGCACATCAGTAAGAACGACGTCGATCTGCCCGCCGTCGTCGATAATTTTGCGCACCCCGGACACAAGTTCTGGGGCAGAACTAGCTTCGCCAACAATCTGGTAACCCACGCGTTGCAAAATACCGGAGAGCCCGGCGCGCATCAGGGCGGCGTCGTCGGCAATAAAAATTGTGCGAGTCACTGGTTTTCTCCTGAGTGTAGAACAATACTTGATTCGCCGGTGCGTAACAGTAGCGGAATTCTCCCGGTTACTTTCGTGGGACCACCGGCAGGGGAGACGACGTCGAGTGTTCCGCCGAATGCGGCGAGCCGTTCGCGCATTCCAGCGAGTCCGTGTCCGCTAGTTAGCTGCGCACCGCCCGGCCCGGTATCAACGATCGACACGTGCAGGTATTCGTCGGCGGCAAGCATAACCGTAGCCTCAGCGTTTGGTGCATATTTCGCAGTGTTCGTGAGCGCTTCGGCCACCAGAAAATAGGCGGTAGCAACTACGCCTTCCGGTAGGTCAGGTAGCGGATGGGGGACGACGACGCGCACCGGCAGCTCACTGCGTTCGGCAATATCGCGCACGGCAGCTGCCAATCCCATGTCAGACAGTAGCTTAGGGTGAACATTGTTGACCGTTGCCCGCAAAGCTGCCAACCCTTGCTGGTTAGCGGTTTTCGCGCGCGCGATTATCTCTGGCAGATCAGCCAGTTCGGCAGGCAATTCGCCAGCCAAGGTGACAATGAGTTCGAGTTCGCCCAGCGCCATTCCGGTAGCAACAAGGTATTGTTGGGCACCGTCGTGCAGGTCGCGCTCGATTCGGCGGCGTTCGATTTCGAACGCTTTGACGATTTCGCGGCGCGATTCGGTCAGGTGTGCGATTTCCTGGGCGTACGACGTCGAACGCATAGAAAATAGCCGGCGAAGAAAACTCATACTAGTAATATTAGCGGGTGGAAGCTGGCTCAACCGCCGCAGAAGCGAATGGTAGGGCTAGCTCTACCTCAAAAATGGGAGGTAGCACCATGGTGTTCGCTACCGTGAGCCGGGAAAATAGGAACCATGAACGAAATGAATCTCCGCGGTCGCGGTTTAATGAAAACATACGGTGACGTCCACGCGTTGGCGGGCGTCGATATTGATATCAAGCATGGCGAGCAGGTGGCGATTATGGGGCCGTCTGGTTCCGGTAAGTCAACCATGCTTCACGTGCTGTCGGGTATTTTGCAGCCAGATGAAGGCCAGGTGGAACTCGGGGAGCTGTCGATCTCGTCGATGTCAGATGCGAAGCGCTCGAAGTTGCGCCGCTCAAAGCTTGGTTTCGTGTTCCAAGACGGCCAGCTAGTGCCGGAGTTGACGGCTCGCGAGAATGTGGCTTTCCCGCTGTTGCTTAACGGTGTTTCGCGCCGCAAGGCGCTAAAGACCGCAGAAACGTGGTTGGAACGGCTCGGGGTGCGTTCACAGGCTGCTAAGCGCCCAGGGGAGATGTCTGGCGGTCAGGCACAGCGCGTGGCTATTGCGCGCGCACTCGTGCACGATCCGGCGATTTTGTTTGCTGATGAACCCACCGGCGCACTCGATCAGGCAACCGGCCATGAAGTGATGCAGTTGTTGACTGCTACCGCAAAAATGAACGGCACGACCTTGGTGGTTATCACCCACGATACGCAGGTGGCCTCGTGGTGCCAGCGTTTGGTAGAAATTCGTGACGGTCTAATTCACTATGACGGGGCGGTGTCACGATGAAGTCGCTGTCTTTAGCCGCGATGCTGACGCGTGCCCGATTAGGCGCGCGCACTGGCAGCGGTATTTTGGATCTGTTTGCGGTTCTTGCGTTTGCGGTGTCATCATGGCTGACATTGACCACGTTGGGTGGCGTCTTCATGTTCCAAACGCGTGTTGGAGCGATCAACCAGGCTGTTGCGACGGCATTCCATAGCGATGTGCGCACCGAATCGATTGGCGAAATCTATGCGGCGTTCGCAGTTATTGCGTTGGCATTGCTGACGATCCCGTTGTTGTCGCTCGGTTCAGGTGCTGCTCGGTTAGGTGCTGGTGGCCGGGAACGCCGCCTAGCATCGTTACGTCTGATGGGTATGAGCGCCAGTCAAGTCTTGGTGATGTCGATTGTGGAAAGTGTTTTGCAGGCAACGATTGGCTATGTAGCAGGTTTGGCTGTTTACTTGGCAACTTTGCCGGCGTGGTCTCAGCTCACCTTTGGCACGTTGCCGATTAGTACGGCTCATATGTTACTCCCGTGGTGGATGTTGTTAGCGGCCTACGTTCTGGTGCTCGTTATTGCTAGTATTTCAACGGTTGTTGGCCTGCAGCGGGTAACCATTTCGCCACTGGGAGTTGCGCATCGCGTTATCCCAACGAATGTGAAAATGTGGCGTTTAGCTGTTTTAGGCGTAGCGTTGGCTCTCCTGTTGTATATGACGGCAACCTTCTCGCCAAGCTCGGTTGATGTTGGTCAAGTTCTTTCTATCGGTCTCGCCGTGGTGATCTTCTTTGGCGGTTTGGCCTTGGCAGGGCCGTTGTTTATTCAGCTGACGATGCGACCGCTCGTTTTTACCGGCTCACCAGCACGGCTCATCGGTATTCGCCGGGTGGTTTCGCATTCGCGGGCGGCGTGGCGCAATGTCAGTGCGGTGGCACTCATGGGTGCCGTGGCAACGTTGGTGTCCACAATGGCCATTGTTTCGCTAGATACGCCAGTTGACGATCAAGCACAATCGTATGCGGAATTGATGGCCCACGATATTCCGCAAGGAGTGTTGATTGCGTTTGCTTTTGCCTTGGTTATCGGTGCGGTATCGACGATGATTCACCAAGTCTCGGATGTTTTTGACCGCAGTGATGAAACCCGCGCCTTGGTGTATGTTGGCACGCCCGTCTCGACGCTCATTCGCGCCCGGTTTATTCAGGTGATGTATCCGTTGCTCGCAGTGTTGGTGATCGTGGTGGGGCTGTCATTTGTGCCTTCGCTAACGCATCCGGCATTGGTGAAGTGGGGGAACATGCTCGCACTGATGACGATGATTGGTTTGGGTATCGCTTTGACGTTTGCTGCTGTGGCCGTCACGGTTCCGATTCAGCATCGTATTTTATCGGCGCGGGTGCGCCGCAACGATTAGTCTCCGTTAGTCGATTTGGTGGCGCCGGTGTCAAGCTGGCGCCACTGAATTTTTATTCCCGGCGTTGCAGTGAGTTTTTCGAAGAGTTCGTCCGCGCCGTCGCAGATCGCGTCGGCTACGTCTTCGCCACCGGAAACAATATCAGCGACGACGGCGTGTGGCTCAGATTCGCTGACGTTGGGGTATATTGCCCATCCGCCACGCCCGGCTACGCCATTCTCATCATGCTGTAGGGACCGGATAAAAGATGTGAATGCGGTGCGCAGCACGGCAGCATCAGAGTGCGAGATGATTGCTCGAAGGGTTCGTGTGTAGCTTGGGGGCTGGGTCCAGAGCCAATCGTAGTCGGGCACGTAGGGACGGGATTGCTGTTGGTTTTTCATGGGTATCCTCTCGCGTATATCGATACGAGTAGTCTATCTGTTTCTTTGGTCCTGTATTAATGAACCGCAATAGGATAAGCTGTTCAACAAGCACAAATAAAAATGTTCGAGTATGGCGAATAATTTGTGTTTATCCGCTAATGAAAGGGGAAACAGATGACTGTTTCGGAAATCCTCCAGGCTGCGGGCCTGAAAAATTCAGCCGTTGAAGAATACGTTGCGTATTGGGCGGACATCACCCAGCCAGATAATATTGAGGTGATTAGCGCTTCTGATGATGAACGTATAGTAAACGAAGCGTTAGCTGCGGGAGAGATCTTCCCAGCCGGTGAAGACCGTTATTACTCCCGTTCCTATTACAAGGACACAGCTCGGTCCGAAGAGCGTACCGTCGTCGCTACTCATCGTCCTACCGATGCTGGTGTTTACAACAACTGGCGTGACGCTAGTGAAGTAACTAAAACTCAAATCGAGCATATGCGTGGCGCATCGCGTGGCAAGACCATGTACGTGGTTCCTTACTTGATGGCCCCAGTTGGTTCGCCACTTGCAAAATATGCTCTCGGAGTTGAACTAACTGATAACCGTACGGTTGCGATCCACATGATTCGGATGGCTCGCGTCGGCGTTGAATATCTCAATGACTTAGAAGACCCATCGATGTTCGTTCGGGCTGTCCACGTCACTGGTGATTTGGAAAATCTCGGTCAAGGCACCGATGACGATCAGCGACTGTTTGCGACCGTTGCTGACGAGCGCACAATCTTGCACTACGGATCTTCCTACGGCGGCAACGCACTGTTGGGCAAAATCGCCCACGGCTTGCGCCAAGGATCATTCGATGGCTGGTTCTCCGGTGAATTCCTCGGTGAACAGTTCATGCTTATCGGTATTAAGGATAAGCAAGAAGATCGGACCTACTACGTTTGCGGCGGCTTCCCGTCGGCATCCGGTAAGACCAATCTAGCTATGATGCTTCCCCCAGAAGCGCTCGGCGATCGCTACGAAGTATTCTTCTATGGCGACGATATTGTTTGGCTCCGCGTAGATCCAAAGGATGGTCGCCTCTACGGAATGAATCCAGAGTTCGGCGCGTTTGGCGTGGCTAAGGATACCAACTGGGACACCAACCCAACTGCAATGGAATCATTGGCTCCTGGAACTCGCACTCTCTTTACGAACGTGGCCTACAATCCACAAACGGAAGAACTGTGGTGGGAAGGCAAGACCCCAGAATGTCCAGAAGACGTCACTGGCTGGCTTGATTGGAAGGGCGAACCGATCGCGGATCGTCCCGCTGAACGCCAACGCTCTGGAGCTAAGGGTGACGAATGGGCGCATCCTAACTCCCGTTTCACCACAACACTGGCAAATGTGCCAAACGTTGCTCCAGATTATGACGCGCCATCAGGTGTGCCGATTGATGCCATTATCTTTGGTGGCCGCGTATCTGATCGCGAACCACTTATTCGGGCAATTACCGATATTGCCGAAGGTGTCTACGACGGTTTGACTATGGGCGTTCAAGCTACCTTCGCAGCCGAAGGTAAGGAAGGCGTTTTGCGCTATGATCCAATGTCTATGCGTCCATTTATGTCTTACCCAGAAGGCGATTATGCGGCTCACTGGATGAAGATCATCGGCGAAGCAAAAGATACTCCAATCTTTGCTCACGTGAACTGGTTCCAACGCGATCCAGAAGACGGCCATTTCCTGTGGCCTGGATACCGCGATAACCTTCGTGCACTCCTATGGCTACTGGAACTTAAAGACGGTCGTGTTAAGGGAACTCAAACACCAGTTGGTATTGTGCCAACTATTGATGAGCTTAACCTTGACGGTTTTACTGGTTCTCGCGAAGACCTCGCGGAAATCTTGCGCATCGATCCAGAACTCTGGGTTCGTGAGTTGCAAGCACGCCGTGAGCATCTCGAACAGTTCGATCATCTCCCACAAGAGATTTGGGACGCGCATGAGCGAGTGGCCAAAGCAGTTGTAGAGCTATCGCAGAAGTAGTCACCATCTGACTATCACTTTTTATGCCACCAGCGGGACTGTGTTCTTTTGAACGCAGTCCCGCTGCTTGCGTCGGCTAGGATATATGAACATGTATTTTTGCGGGTTGTATTGGTAGCGGACGCAAGGGGTGATGAAGAATGGCCTATGTGTTGGAACTGCTGTGTGTGAGCAGTGCAGTTGCTCTGGTGTTGTTTGGGCTTGAGCGATTGCGTTCACCGCGCTATCGAAAGTGGGCGGCAAGGTTCATCGTTGCTGGCATAGTTATGTCCTGGTTTTCGAGTATCATTCATGGGCTACGGGCTGGTGGTATCGCTTGGGGTTATGCGGCCGGGGTAGGGGTTGTGCTCCTTGAGTTTCTTATTTTTCTTTTTATGGTGGTTCAGCGCGGACGACGTCGTCCCGATGGGCCACTAGATGCCGTTGTTGTCCTGGGAGCTGGCTTGCTTGGCACCGAGGTGACGCCGTCGCTGGCTCGTCGCTTAGACGCTGGAATTGCGGTTGCCCGTGCAAGCGGTGCACGCACGGTGTTGTGCTCAGGCGGTAAAGGCGCTGACGAAGTGATTTCGGAAGCTGAGGCGATGAGCCGTTACATTGGACAACAGGCACCAGATACGTTCACTGTTCTCCAGGAAGATCGCTCGACGACGACGAACGAGAACATATCCTTGAGCGCTCCGATCATAGACCGGGTTTTCGGTCCGAGCGCCAAGGTCGGAATCGTCAGCAGTGACTATCACATGATTCGAGCCGGTTTACTGGCTCGGCGGATGAGCTTGCCGTGGGCGACATTCGGGGCCCGCACGTCTGTTCTCGCATTGCCGACGGCGGTAGTGCGAGAATTTGCTGCGCTGGTAAAAATGTATTGGTATTGGGAAGCTATCATCGTCGGCATTGCTGGGGTCGTAGCAATTACCCTTCAATAACGTTGGTGCCTAGCCACTGATCTAGTCCATCGTCCGCCTCAGCGAACAACATGTCCTCGTCTGTTGCGAGAGCCTGAGAAAAGGCGCGGGAGATAGCATCTCTTGTTGTGTTATCTCCGATTCCCACAATAACAATATGTGTCTGCGCATCGGCAGGTGTGTCCCACGAACCAGCGGATGATATAGCGACAGAGCCACCGAGTGCATCCCAAGAACAGATAGTTGTTGGCCGTGACGCCAGCCAGAAACAACCGCGTGCACATACTCCGTATTCGCCCAGCTGTTCTGCAAAATCGAACAGACGATCTGGATGGAATGCCCGCTGAGACGTGAGATCCAGTGTCCACGTCCCGTGCCCGTCGGGTCCGCCCCAGGCCTGAATCGTGGCTGGATGGATACGTTCTAGGGCATCTTCTGGACGATGAACGAGTGATCGGGCTATGGCAAGGATATTATCTTCGAACGGGTTGGCAAGCAACGTATCGTGAGCACGTAGATGCTCGACTAGCTCGCCACCTGCACTATCATGATCTCCGGTGAGCAAAATAAGGTCTGCATAACCAAGATTGAGTGCGTGTATTTCAGCTAAGCAGCGTTCATCATCTGGGGTTAAGTTAGATCCATGATCGCTGAGGGGTATGTGTGTTAAGAGTTCAGCGGGAGCGTTCGTCGCCTCAATGCTGTGCATGACTGCACCAAGGATGATATGCCGTTCTGCTAGGTCGTTGTGCAATCCGGGGCATAGGTGTGCGAGTTCAATTCCGGCAGGCAAGAACAAGAACGTTTCAGGTGTATTAAGACTGTCTACAAAAGTAATCATTGCTACGCGGATTGCGCACGTGATGCACGTTCCAGTGAGTTCAATGCGATAGGTCTTCCCGGAAACGGATGTGAATAGGGCAGTTCCGATTTGCGGGGCTGCGTCGTCGTCAAAAATCACTTGTGTTTGCCATGTGTTGTCAGGGTTCGCGTTTAAAGCCAAGCTAAGCAGATCCGTCAGTAACTGGTTGGTGCTGGAAATGACGTGGAGCGTGCGCGTAGTCATAGTGTCCTTTCGATCAGTGCACTTGCCTTAATGAGAACTATTCTCTATTATGGCAGAGTAATTAGATGAGAACAATTCTCAAGAGGTGATGTGAGTGGCAAAACGATCGAAAATCGTAGCCGACCAGCGTAGACGAGAAATAGTGGCAAAATATGCCGAGCGTCGCGCACAGTTGAAGAAAATGTCAGTAGACGTCAATTTATCGGCGAGTGAACGGGATGAAGCGATGCGTGCACTCCATGCGTTACCACGAGATGCATCGCCAACTCGGCTCCGTAACCGAGATGTTGTAGACGGGCGGCCGCGCGGATTCGTTGGGAAATTTGGGCTGTCGCGTGTTCGATTCCGGAAAATGGCACATGAAGGTCTCTTGCCTGGTGTCACTAAATCATCTTGGTAAGGAGAGACGGTTATGAAAGTTCGCGCATCATTGCATAGCTTAAAGAACCAGCCGGGTTCAAAAGTAGTTCGCCGTCGGGGACGGGTTTATGTCATCAATAAGCTCAATCCAAAATTCAAAGGAAGGCAAGGGTAATGGCCACATATTGTCAAGTGACTGGCCGTAAACCGCAGTTTGGCAAGATGGTGTCTCATTCGCATAAGCGTACGAGCCGTCGATTCAACCCGAACCTGCAAAATAAACGGTATTATGTTCCCTCACTCAAGCGCACGATTACTCTGACTGTGAGTGCAAAGGGAATCAAAACAATCGATTCAAAAGGGATCGATGCTGTTGCTGCTGATTTGATTCGGCGCGGAGAGTTGTGAGGTAGAAAATGGCTAAGGCTGCGGATGTCCGTCCAATCATTAAGCTTGTGTCCACGGCAGGTACTGGCTTTACGTATGTCACAAAGAAGAATCGTCGCAATACGCCAGACCGGATGGTGCTCAAGAAGTATGATCCAGTTGTGCGCAAGCATGTGGAGTTCAAAGAATCTCGTTAAGTGGTAGAACATAGAGGTGTTGCCCGCAGGAAATCCTGCGGGCCACACCTTAGTTTTTTGAAGTCAGATAGATAGTGCTATTACATTCTATCTAGCTTTAAATCAGTGGTTGCGACGACGAAGAGTTACTGCACCACCAAGGGTGGAAAGAGCTGCGATGCCAGCGAGAGCGCCTACTGCAACACCAGTCTTAGCAAGTTCACCCTTCTTAGCTTCTTCAGCCTTCTTGGCTGGGGTGAGCTTCATGGCTGGAGTGATTTCCTTCTTTGAATCGGTCTTTGCAGAGCCATCCTTGAGGTATTCGGCAAGGCCTTCGGTTGCTTCTAGTACGTTTGGATCCTTCTTGTAGCGGTCGAGGCGAGACTTGAGGGTCTCTTCTCCCTTGATGCCGCGGCGGAGATCCTTGGTGGCTTCCTGGACGTTTGGGTCCTTCTTGTAGCGGTCGAGGCGAGACTTGAGGGTTTCCTTGCCTTCGATACCAAGGCTGAGGTTCTCGGTGGCTTCCTGGACGTTTGGGTCCTTCTTGTAATCTTCAAACTTAGCGTTGCGCTTGGCCTTGCGTTGTGCTTCCGCGATAGCTTTCTTGTTCTCGGCTACCGCTTTCTTAACTTCAGCAATCGCGTCACTCTTGTTTTGAACGCTGTTGAGAAGTTTGTTTTGATCTTCTATGGGGAGTTTCTCAAAAGATTCGCTGGCGATCTTTTCGATCAGATCGTTCATTTCGGCTTGTTGCTTTTCGATGAATTTGTTTTCTTTCTCAAATGGGTCACCGACTAGCTTCTGAACGTTTGGGTCGCCCTTGAGGCAGAGGATGCGCTCAGAGATTGGAAGTGTGTCGCATGAAGGCTTGGTTGGAGTTGCGTCCTCAGCTGCGAAAGCTGGAGCTGCAAGACCAAGACCTGCTACTGCAAATGCAACACCGAATGCTGCACCCTTCTTAAAATTCTTCATTTAGAATCTCCTAAATGTTTCCTGTCAATCATATTTCTGATTGATCGAATGGTTAAGTGGTTCAACTAAAACTGTAGTCGTACAATCCACCGCTCGCTACATAAGAATTGATTTCCTATGCGAGCTAGCGCACAAGATAACGTCTGAGTGGCTAAAGCGCCTACCTCGACACGCCCTATAAAACAAGGCTTTCAGGGAATTCCCAGACTCCACTCAGAGAGCTTTTAGATATGGTGTGATTTGAGTCACCTTACAATGATTTAGGTTTTCTGGCGAGGGTTTGGCGTGTTTAGCGTAAAACGCAGAGCTGAAATGGGTATGAAAAGAGCGAGTGACGAGAATCGAACTCGCGTCATCTGCTTGGAAGGCAGAGGCTTTACCATTAAGCTACACTCGCTTTGCCAGCCGTAACCGACTCATTGAGTTTAGCAAGTGAAGTCGCTGTGTGCAAAATAGGTCTTCTAAACGTGATCTGAACCTCAAGATTGTTTCGGATTAGAATTTTTTCAAAAAGTCCTTTAAAGTTTTTAGAGCGACGGGATATAGCGCAGGTTGGTAGCGCGTCCGCTTTGGGAGCGGAAGGTCGTGGGTTCAAATCCCGCTATCCCGACCAAACAAAGTCCGAGACTCAGTTGAGTCTCGGACTTTTTGTTAGTTGTGTTTACCTTCATTGCCTATCAATGCAGACCTTAGCCGTTACATGTTTTATGATGGAACAGTATGCGCAAACGTAACGTGCCAGATCGGCGTCGTTGCGTCATAGCTAGAAAACAGCTCTGCGCCTCTGACAGACGTTCGCCACCCAAACGGCGAACCCAACGGGCCACGGCCCCCGAATACGTGAGTGGAGAAATCCCAGTGAAGAATTCCGTTGAGTACCTCAGCGAGACCCGCGCCAAGCTAACCGTCGAAGTGACCGCCGAAGAATTCGGTCCAGACTACGAGAAAGCCGCGAAGACTCTCGCCAAGCAGGTCAACATCCCAGGCTTCCGTCCAGGTCACGCCCCACGTCGCATCCTCGAAGCGAAGATCGGCAAGGGCTACATCATTGAGCAAGCAATCAATGACAGCATGGACCAGTTCTACCAGCAAGCTGTTGCAGAAGCTGACATCTTCCCAATGGCGCGCCCAGAAATCGCTATTGACGAAGTTCCAGAAATGAAGGGCAAAGATGACACCACCGCCCTGAAGTTCACCGTCGAAGTTGATGTTCGTCCAGAGATCATCCTCCCAGACCCAGCATCCATGACCGTTAAGGTTTCCTCCGTTGCTGTTTCTGACGACGACGTCGCCGCCGAGCTCGACTCCCTCCGTGAGCGTTTCGCAACCCTCACCTCAGTTGATCGTGCAGCTGCTAAGGGTGATTACGTCAACATTGACATGGTTGCCACAATCGATGGTGAAGAGATTGACGACGTCTCCGGTGTTTCTTACAAGATCGGTGACGGCAACATGCTTCAAGGCCAAGACGAAGCACTTACCGGTGCCAAGGCAGGCGACGAAGTCGAATTCACTGCTGAGCTCATGGGCGGCGCTCATGAAGGTGAAGATGCAAACGTCAAGATCACCGTTCACTCTGTGAAGGAATCCGAGCTCCCAGAAGCAGACGATGATTTTGCACAGCTCGCTTCCGAGTTCGACACTATCGACGAACTCAAGGAAGACCTCCGCAAGACCGCCGCAAAGAACAAGGGTAACGATGCAGTTGCTGAAGGAACCCAGAAGCTTTCCGAAGCACTTCTCGCGGCAGTTGAGTTCCCACTTCCAGAATCAGTGATTGAAGAAGAAGTAAAGAATCACCTCGAGCGTGAGGGCAAAGAGGGCGACGACTCCCATGGTGCAGAAATCCGTGGCGAGATCGAAGAAGCACTTCGTACCCAGATTCTTCTTGACGCATACGCCAAGGCATTCAACGTTGATGTGGCTCAGGACGAACTCATCGAGTTCCTCGTCTCTCAGGCACAGATGTACGGCATGGACCCGAACCAGTTCATCCAGGCTGCTGCTCAGACCAACCAGATCGGTGCATTTGCTGGTGAGATCGCACGCAACAAGGGTCTCATCGCAGCTCTGCGCCTCGCAAAGGTAGAGGATGAAAACGGTACCGTCGTTGACGTAACCGAGATCCTCGGCGAAGCCCCAGAAGGCGAAACTGTTCCAGACTTCTCCGCTCAGGAGAAGAAGGTGAAGGTTGTGGCACCAAAGGCTAAGAAGGCTGAAAAGAAAGCAGAAGCAACTGAAGCTGCTGGCGAGTTTGACCCATCCGCTCACAAGGTAGACGAAGTTATTGCTTACCTTGAGGCTGCAGATGACGCTGAAAAGGCACGCGTACTCGAAGCTGAAAAGGCTGGTAAGGCACGTAAGACCATTATGGCTCTTGCCTGACACTTAACGTAAAAGGGACCATACCTGTGCGGTGTGGTCCCTTTTTCTTTTGGGTAACGGTTCGCGGTTGAGAAACGCGGCAATAGCGCAAACTGGGATCTATATCGCCGAGGTTTGCGTTATTGCCCAGTTTGAGGGACACCTGTCCGCCCACGCCACTAGCGAACGCATATAGGAAAATAAGGCCAAAGCAGGGTACTCTCATATATGGAAATACGTAAGATCGTGTTGAGGTCTTACGGAAACAATTTTGGTTTTAATGCCACAACGAAGGAGAATACGTGACTACCACGCCACAGCTCGCCGGAGGCAACGCAAATGGCCTCGGACTAGGCGATTCAATTTATAACCGTCTCCTCAAAGAGCGCATCATCTGGCTCGGCGATCAGGTTAAGGACGAAAACGCAAACATTATTTGTGCTCAGCTCCTCCTATTGGCCGCGGAAGATCCTGATAAGGACATCTATCTGTACATTAACTCGCCTGGTGGCTCGGTAACAGCAGGCATGGCAATCTTTGACACGATGCAGTACATCAAGCCAGATGTTGCAACTGTAGGCATGGGATTAGCTGCGTCAATGGGGCAGTTCTTGCTGACTGCTGGCGCTAAAGGCAAGCGTTACATTACGCCACACACTCGGGTGCTTATGCATCAGCCGTTAGGTGGCGCTGGTGGTACTGCCACGGAGATTCGTATTAATGCAGATCTGATTTTGCAAATGAAACAAGAATTATCTGAACTCAATGCAAAGCATACGGGCAAGACCGTGGAACAAATCCTTGAAGATTCTGATCGGGATCACTGGTTCACCGCTCATGAAGCACTTGAATATGGATTCGTAGACCATATTATTGAAGACGCCTCATCCGTTGTCGGTGGTGGCGGAATGCAAAACGTCGCACCACATGATGGTCAGAACTGAGGAAAGAAACGCAGATGATGAATTCAATGAACCCAAATCAGATGCATATGATGCCCGGTGGTATCGCACCACAAATGCCATCAAACCGCTACATTTTACCGAACTTTGAAGAACGTACACCATACGGTTACAAGCGTCAAGATCCATATGCGAAGCTGTTTGAAGACCGCATTGTTTTCCTTGGCGTTCAGGTGGATGACGCATCAGCTGATGATGTCATGGCACAGTTGCTCGTTCTGGAATCAACCGATCCAGAATCGCCAATTACGATGTATATCAATTCCCCAGGTGGATCGTTTACGGCGCTAACCGCAATCTATGACACGATGCAGTACATTAAGCCACAGATCCAGACAGTCTGCTTGGGGCAAGCTGCCTCGGCAGCGGCTGTTCTTCTTGCAGCGGGTAGTCCAGGACGTCGTCTAGCTCTGCCAAATGCTCGTATTCTTATCCACCAGCCAGCAATGGAAGGTGTTCAAGGCCAAGCATCGGATATTGCCATTGTTGCGGACGAAATAGACCGTATGAACGATTGGCTCATTGATACCCTTGCTGCGCACAGCGGTAAAGACCGCGAGATCGTCAAGAACGATATTGCTCGCGATAAGATCCTTACTGCTCAGCAAGCAAAAGAATACGGATTAGTCGACCAAGTTCTGGCATCTCGTAAAGCGATTGACCCACGGCTTGCAAAATAAAATCTAGGCATAATACCTTTTGCTACGGCGGGGTCAGACGTCAAGTTTGGCCCCGTCGTCGTCAATTGTTAACACGCCCAACACGCAAACACTTCACACTGGACGCGATATAGTGTGGAATAGAAGTCGACGACGATTGACAACGAATGGAGAAACCCAGTGACACGCACGGCCGATGCGGCAGATACGCTCAAGTGTTCCTTCTGCCAAAAGAGCCAGCGTCAAGTACGCAAACTCATCACTGGCTCTGGAGTGTATATCTGCAACGAATGCATTGAACTTTGCAATGAGATCATTGAAGAAGAATTCGGGAATGATGCTCAAGAGCATGAGGAGAAAGAGCTACCTAAGCCGGCAGAAATTTTTGCATTCCTCAACGAATACGTCGTTGGACAAGAACGAGCAAAACGAACGTTAGCAGTTGCCGTTTACAATCATTACAAGCGAATTCGTGCCCAAGAAGGATCTAGTCTCAAAGTAAAGCAACCCGAAGAACATGTAGAAATTGGCAAATCGAATATTCTGCTGATGGGACCAACTGGTACCGGTAAAACATATCTTGCGCAGTCGCTGGCCAGAATGCTCGATGTGCCGTTTGCGATCGCTGATGCCACTGCTCTGACCGAAGCCGGATATGTTGGTGAAGACGTAGAAAACATCCTTCTTAAACTTATCCAAGCAGCTGAAGGCAACGTTGAGCGCGCCCAACGAGGCATCATCTATATCGATGAAATCGATAAGATATCACGCAAATCTGAAAACCCCTCCATTACCCGCGACGTTTCCGGGGAAGGCGTACAGCAGGCGTTGCTGAAGATTATCGAAGGAACTGTAGCTTCTGTGCCACCGCAGGGTGGTCGCAAGCATCCGCAACAAGAGTTTATTGAAATCGATACATCAAATGTTTTGTTCATCCTCGCCGGAGCTTTTGCTGGTATGGAAGATATTGTCTCGTCGCGAACCGGACGGCGGGGGATTGGCTTTGGTGCCCAGCTCCATGAAGCAGATCGCGGTACAGAAGTATTTAGCGAAGTAACGCCGGAAGACCTACATAAGTTCGGTATCATTCCAGAACTTGTGGGGCGGTTACCGATCGTAACTAACGTGGAAGAACTTAGCGTTGACGATCTCGTAGAAATTCTTACCACCCCGAAGAATGCGCTGCTCAAGCAGTATCAGAAGATGTTTGCGCTGGATGGCGTCACCCTTGACATAACTCCAGAGGCTTTGCGTGCTATTGCTACCGAAGCGATAGAGCGCGGAACGGGTGCTCGTGGGTTGCGTTCGATTATGGAAAACCTGTTGCGTGAACTGATGTTTGAAATACCGTCTCGTGACGACGTAGAACGTGCAGTTATCGATGCCGACGTCGTAACTGGTACTGCGGAACCGCGATTAGTATTGCGCGGCGCCCAAGGGCAGACGGCGTAATACTGTCTCTTCCCTGACATGACTACTAAGAAAAGTTCGGCGATAACGCGCAGAGCAACTATGCGTGATGTAGCTGAGCACATAGGCGTGTCTGTCTCGACGGTGTCGTTGGCGCTCAGAAATGATCCGCGAATCTCTGATAAAACTGCACAAGAAATAAAAAGAGTAGCGCGGGAAATCGGGTACCGGCCCGATATTACTGGATCATTGTTGCGAACAAATAACCCGCGCATCATTGGAGTTGCTGCAGAGTTTAGTCAAGAACTGCACGCTGCATATGTATCCAATATTCGGTCCATTGCGAATAGACATGGTTATCAACTAGCTATCGAAGATGCTAGTTTCTACGCTGGCTATGAGGAAGCTCTAGAGCGGTTAGCTCAATTGAGGGTAACCAACACAATTGCAATTAATCCGTGTTTTCCTGAACCTATTCCAGAACGCTTAGAGCCATCTGTCATTATTGGTCAGACGTCTCCTTGTCCAACTTCCAGCCTTGTTCGTTCGTCCAACGACGTCGGGATGCAAGAACTAGTTACGCATCTAGTTGATCGGGGTTACCGGAGAATTCTGTACCTGGACGGGCCAAAAGGTATCTCTGCGCGCAATAGGCGTCGAGCCATTGAACATGCAGCAAATGTGAATGATGTGTGGCTCGAAATCGTAGCTGCGGGCAATAGTTTAGATGATGGCTTTCTGGCCATGCAGCATGTTCTATGCGAGCGTTCAGATTCTCCAACAAATCAATTCAAAGAAAAAGGAATCGCAACTGCGGTAGTAGGATACAACGATCAGTGCATTCAAGGGGCTGTCATTGCACTGGAGCGGGCTGGCTTGAGGATTCCTTTAGATGTAGCTGTTGCCGGGTTTGATAACTCCTCAATCGCTGCCTCGCGAGCTTTTGGTCTTACGTCGGTAGATCGAGGTATTGCTCAGGTGTCTGAATATGCGGTTGAGCTAGCAATTGAACGGCATAACAATACGAAAATAGGTGCCAAGACATTGGTAGTGGATAGCCATCTTGTAGTGCGGAATACAACTACTCCGGTTGCTTGACGTCCTTTCGACGTCTGGATTCAGCTACGCGCACACAGGCGCATGCATCCATATGGTAGCCTCCCGTAAATATTTGTTAAAACAAATGGAGTATTTTGCTTGACATAGTTCAATCGTTTGAATAGCATTTATATACCGGTTGGTTATCTTCATATGTCAGCTGAGCCATCTTCAATGGCGAAGAAGGAAATACAACAAGGAGGTTGTAGGTCAGATGAAGAATCGAAGTCTATTTGCTATCAATCGATTGCCACGTTCTGGTGAAACCCTGGCAGTGCAGCGAAAACGCTGGCTAGCAGAGTTTATGAAAGTATACTCGGTGCTGGTTATTGGGTACGGTGCTTTTTATTTGTTACGAACAAATTTCAAAGCAGCTCAGCCAGAGCTCATCACCCAGGCTGGTTTTTCAACCACAGAGCTAGGTCTCATTGGTTTTGCCTTTTCGTTAACCTACGGATTTGGAGGCTTATTCTTAGGGTTTTATTTCGATGGCAAAAATACTAAAAAAGCGCTTAGTTTCTTAGTCACATCTGCTGGTATTCTTGCCGTTATTATTGGCATCGTTCTGATGACTATGAGGCATCCATATGGATTCCTGATCTTGTTATGGTCAATCAATGGCTTATTCCAAGCTCCGGGCGGACCTTGTTCGAATTCAACAATGAATCGATGGACACCACGAAAGCTACGCGGAAGATTTATTGGATGGTGGAATGCTTCCCATAATCTGGGTGCGATGATAGCAGGCATACTTGCGGTTTGGGGAGCTAATACATTCTTTGGCGGATCTGTAGCAGGTATGTTTATCGTTCCTGGTCTCGTCGCTATTCCAATCGGAATTTGGGGATTTTTCTTCGGCAAGGACGATCCAGCAGAGCTTGGTTGGGAGACGGCCGAAGAAATTTTTGATGAGCCCAAAGCGCAGGTCGACGTCGTCGCTACACAGATGACTAAGGGGCAGATTCTTATCGAATACGTCCTGAAGAACCCTGCAGTATGGCTATTGTGCATAGCGAATGTTGCTGCGTATACCGTACGAATTGGTATTGATAACTGGAATGTTCTCTACGCACAAACGGAATTAGGCTTCTCGCAATATACCGCTGTTAATACAACATTTGCTCTCGAAATTGGCGGCTTGTTGGGATCGCTTTTGTGGGGCTATTTCTCAGACAAGCTCGGTGGCCGCCGTGCTCTGACTGCAGCCATTGGAATCGCGTTGGTGATTCTGCCAATTTGGATCTATTCTCAGGCAACGACGGCTCCAGTGGTCTATGGTGCATTGTTCTTTATCGGTTTCCTTATCTTTGGTCCAGTGACGCTGATTGGTATTTGTGTAATTGGTTTTGCACCTAAGAACGCCACGGTTGTCGTGAATGCTGTACCACGAGCTTTCGGCTACGTGTTTGGAGACTCAATGGCAAAAGTTCTCCTTGGTCGCATTGCAGACCCACAAAAAGAAGGCCTTACAATACTCGGTCATGTCTTCCATGGTTGGGGATCAACGTTTACAGTCTTGATGATTTCTGCTGTTGCCGGGTTGATTTGCTTGGCTTTCGTTGCAGTATTTGAGGAGCGTATGCTTCGTAAAGATAGGCAATTCCTTGCTGCACAATCGTCAGAAAATAATAACGAATCGGAGAAGTAAAATGAGTGATGTAAAAAATTATGAAGAGCTACTAGGATACGCTGAGAAAATTGTCGTCGAAGCATGCGAAGTAGCATTGAACCCCGGTATCGATCTTAAAGTATCTACTAAATCGAATCGGAATGATCTCGTAACTGCAGTCGACAAAAAGGTAGAAGAGATCATTGCGCGAAAGCTTGCTGATGTAACAGACTATCCGCTTTTAGGCGAAGAAAACCACAGTATCGATTCTTTCGACGGGCGAGTTTGGGTACTTGATCCGATTGACGGCACGATGAATTACGTTGAGACACATCGAGATTATGCGATCTCGTTAGCTCTGTGCGAGGACGGAGTCCCAGTACTGGGCGTGGTGGCTGACGTTGTTGGCGGTAAAATCTACACCGCAATACGCGGAGCAGGTGCACGTTGCAACGGAAAAGAGCTCCCAAAGGTAGACCCGGAGAGGCCTTATTCGGAGGCAGTTGTTATCACTGACCTGAAAGAAATAAATGCGTTGCCACGTCTGATTGAAGTTCTCAAAGACTCGCGTGGACATCGGCGTTATGGATCCGCAGCTCTGGAACTGGTCGAAGTAGCATCTTCACGTGCCGGAGCATTTGTCCACCTGTGGGTGTCCCCATGGGATATCGCGGCCGCTATGTTGATCTGTCAAGAAACAGGTGCGTTAGTTACTCGATTAGACGGAACTCCATTGGATGTTCGGCATAAGGGTTCTATCCTTGCAGGCTGGCCGACAGTCCATTCAGGAATCCACGATCGGCTAATCGTCCAAGCTATGTAATACTAGATGGTTTTTGCTGACTTGCGCCTATTGTCTCCAAAAATAAGGGCACGCGCTGGAAAATTCCCAGCGCGTGCCCTAGTCACGAAATACGAGCTTCGATCAATCGCCGTAGATTTCGTGAATGTAATCTGCGAATTCTTCCAACACTACATTGCGTCGGACCTTCAACGACGGCGTTAAGTATCCGTTACCCACAGTGAAATCTGTAGGAAGAATAGTGAACTTGCGGATAGACTCCGCACGTGAAACCCGCTCATTGACTCGCTTGATTGCACGGTCAACAGCAGCTATAACCTGTGGATCGCTAATAGCATCGGCAACCGTCATTGACGGCAAGTTGTGGTTCATAAGCCATTGTGGCAAAGCCTCGGCGTCTAACGTTATCAAAGCTCCAATAAATGGCTTCTTATCACCAACAACAACGACCTGTGAAATTAGCGGATGGGAACGAAGCCGATCTTCCAACACAGCCGGTGCAACGTTCTTTCCACCTGCGGTAACGATCAGTTCTTTCTTGCGTCCAGTGATCCATACGAAGTCATCTTCATCGATTCGCCCAATATCGCCGGTACGGAACCAGCCGTCATCCGTAAATGCAGCAGCCGTAGCCTCCGGATTATTATGGTAACGCTGAAACACGTGGTCGCCCTTGATAAGAATTTCGTCGTCGTCGGCGGTCTTAACGTAACATCCCGGGTAGGGTAGGCCAACTGATCCAATGCGCATATAGTTTGATCGGTTGACTGTTGTTGGTGCAGAGGTCTCAGTTAAACCATAACCTTCCAACACGGTAAGCCCGATGCCACGGAAGAACGAGCCAAGCCGTTCGCCCAGCGGTGCGCCCCCAGAAATAGCGTAGCGCAACTTGCCGCCAGTGATCTCCCGCAACTTCGAATAAACGAGCTTGTCGCCCAGCCGATGCTGTGCAGTGAGCTTCGCTGACGGGCCTTTAGCAGTTCCTTGTGCTCGTGAATAGTTAATTGCAACCTTCGCGAACGTGCGGAACAACCGCAGTTTGACACCTTTACCCGCCTTTGAATCGGCCGAGTTGTAAATCTTTTCGAAAATACGCGGCACTGCCAAAATGAAAGTTGGCTTGAACGACTGCATATCAGCTACGAGATTCTTCGTGCCACAGTATCCAACAGTGGCGTTACCAATCATTGCGACCAAGTTAATGAATCGAGCAAAGACGTGTGCTTGTGGCAAGAATAGAAGTGTGCGGGAGCCTTTATACGAGATGACGTTCGTCAAGCCTTCATCGGTTGGGCCGTTCATAGCTACGTGCAAGACATTGCGGTGAGATAGTTCCGCGCCCTTAGGCCGTCCAGTTGTTCCAGAAGTGTAAATGATAGTCCACAGATCGTCCGCGTGGATCGCATCGATACGTTCATCGATAATGTGATCGTCCTCGATATTTCCACGGGCAGAGATTTTCCCTTGGGCGTCTTCGCTGATCACGAATGCATCTTCAAAATGATCAAACTTTGCCAAAATTGGTGCGAGAACGTTGTACATTCCCTGGTTTTCCACGATCGCAAAGCGGATGTGTGCGTCTTGGATAATCCATTCTGCTTGTGCCGTTGATGAGGTCTCATAAATCGGGATAGCGTGGGCGCCCGCGAATTGAATCGCAAAGTCGAACAGCGTCCATTCGTATGACGTGTGGGCCATAATCGCGATGCAATCGCCGGGCTGTACACCCATGGCGATAAAGCCACGTGCTAAGGAGCGTACCTCTTCGATGAGTTGATGCCATGTGACGGGCACCCAGTTATTGCCGAGATTTGACTTGCGTTCAATCACGACGTGCTTGGATCGTTCCTCGCCATAGCGTCGAATAGTGGACGGGACGGTCATATTATCGGATATTTTTACTAGGCCAGGAATGAATGCTACGCCTTCGTCTTCAATATACTTGCTCACGGAGGTCCTCCTTCAGGAACGCTTAACCATTCCTACGATACCGTAAGTTTTTGTGAAGGGGGAGGATATTGCGTGTGTTGCGTGCGACGCACATAGCCATATTATGGCACGAGCCCGGCACGATGTAACGTCAATGCCGGGCTCGTATTTGAATAGAAAGGTTACTTCTTCTTTGGCTCTGGTTCAGCTAGGTCATAAGCCGTCACAGTCGGTGTTTCAACATCGCTTGTTTCGACGACGAACTGGCCATCTACGTGAGCGGCCGCAACAATATCGGAGCTAACTGCAGCAATCTTCGCCGCGTCGAGTTCCGGAACTGTCAGCGTGACAGTGTGGAACGAGGTACGCTGCGAGACCTTATTCTCCGACTTAATTTTGCGCAGCGCTGCCAACGCTTGACTTGCAACGTGTAAGGTAGCTGGATCGGCATCACCAGAAGCTTGAGCCAATGGAACAATCGATGGCCACTGTGCACGATGAACAGATCCAGTGCGATACCATGACCAGACCTCCTCAGTAGCATATGGCAGGATCGGAGCGAATAAACGAACGAACGTATCCACTGCAAGGTTCAACGCAACACGTGCAGAGCGTACTGCATCGGTATGGCCAGCGGCAGCATACTTTCCGTCCCGGTCATATGCGCGATCCTTAACCAGCTCGAGGTAGTCATCGCAGAAAGTCCAGAAACACGTTTCGGAGATTTCAAGTGCTCGAGTGTGATCGTAGTTCTCGAATGCTTGAGTTGCTTGTTCAACCACGTGAGCAAGCTCAGCCAGCATAGCGCGGTCGAGCGGTTCGGTGACCGCAGAAGAATCGAGATCGACCTTCACGCCAGCGCCGCCCATCTGCAACGCAAACTTCGAAGCATTAAGAAGCTTCATCGCCAAGCGACGACCAATCTTCATCTGCTGCTCATCGAAAGCTGCATCAGTACCCAAGCGTGCCGAAGCCGCCCAATACCGAACCGCGTCCGAACCATGCTTTTCTAGCAGACCCATCGGGGTCACAACGTTACCCTTGGACTTACTCATCTTCTTACGGTCCGGATCCAAGATCCAGCCTGAGATAGCAGCATGCTTCCATGGGACGTCATCAAATTCGAGATGGGCACGAACCATGGTGGAGAAGAGCCAGGTACGAATAATGTCTTGGCCCTGTGGGCGAACATCCATCGGGTAAACCTTGGCGAATAGATCTTCGTCAGTTAACCAGCCGCCAGCGATCTGTGGAGTCAACGACGACGTCGCCCACGTATCCATAATGTCAACTTCGCCAACGAAGCCGCCAGCCTGGCCACGCTGCTCCGCAGTGAAACCTTCAGGAACATCGGTGGTTGGATCGATCGGGAGCTGGTCGATAGACGGAACGATAACGTCGTCGTAATCAACATCGCCAGCTTCAGTGACACGGTACCACAATGGCAACGGAACACCGAAGAAACGCTGACGGGACACGAGCCAGTCAGTGTTCAAACCTTCAACCCAGTTATTGTAGCGAACCCGCATAAAGTCAGGATGGAAAGCAACTTCCTCACCGCGAGCCAAGAGGTTATCGCGCAGATCCTTGCCGTTGGAATCCTCATGCGGGCGACCGCCGTTGCGGATGTACCACTGACGGGAGGTAACGATTTCGAGTGGCTTATCGCCCTTTTCGAAGAAGTTCGTCATACGAGTGGTTGGCTTTGGTTCACCAAGCATTTCGCCGGTTTCCGCCAACTTTTCGACAAGTGCTTTACGAGCAGAGAACGTGGTCTTGCCAGCCATCTCTTCGTACATCGAAACGCCTGCCGGGGTAGTGATCCACTCTGGGGTCTCGTTCAGTAGACGACCATCTTTGCCAAGCACCGAGCGCATTGGCAGCGCCAGCTCGCGCCACCAGACGACGTCGGTAACGTCACCGAACGTACAGCACATTGCAATACCCGCACCCTTGTCCATCTCTGCCTGTGGATGAGGTAGGACTGGAATTTCGACGCCGAAGACTGGTGAGGTAACAGTTGTGCCGAACAATTCTTGGTAGCGTTCATCGTCTGGGTGAGCAATAAGTGCCACACAAGCCGGCAACAACTCTGGACGGGTGGTTTCAATGACGACGTCGTCACCGCCGTCGGTACGATGGAACGCAAGTGAATGGTATGCGCCAGGGTATTCGCGGGCTTCCAACTCAGCCTGGGCAACTGCGGTCTGGAAGGTAATATCCCACAGACCCGGGGCTTGTGCCTGGTAGGCTTCGCCGCGTTCAAGATTCTTAATGAAAGCAGCCTGGGCAACCTTTTGTGCCTTAGAACCAATGGTTTGGTAATTCTGCTCCCACTCGACTGACAGGCCAAGGTGACGCCACAACGCTTCAAACTGCTGCTCGTCCTCTTGGGTTAACTTCCAACACAACTCGATAAAGTTTGGTCGGGAAATTGGCATCTGGTCAGCGAACTTGATCGACTTGCCATCGCCGCCATCATGCGGCGGCACAAAATTTGGTACGTATGGCAACGACGGATCGACGCGCACACCATAATAGTTTTGTACCCGGCGTTCTGTTGGTAGGCCGTTGTCATCCCAACCCATCGGGTAGAAGACATTCATACCCTGCATACGCTTGTAGCGGGCAACTGTATCTGTATGGGTATAGCTGAACACGTGGCCCACGTGTAGCGAACCAGAAACAGTTGGTGGTGGGGTGTCAATCGAGTAGACCTGGGTACGCGAAGTTTCCCGGTCGAAGCGGTAAGTGCCGTTCTCGGCCCAAGCCTTACCCCAACGATCTTCTAGACCTTCGAGCGATGCCTTGTCCGGAACCTCGGTGTTATCGAGCAATGCGGAATTATTTTCAGTCATGGTTCTATTGTTCCACGTTTTGGCATTCTCATGCCTTGGTCTGCACGGTGGCAGGTGTCACGTTGGCTTGCTTTACTCTTTATCACGCGCGACCGCAGCGCGTACGCCGGCGATGACAGCAGGGGAGAATCCGGCGTCTTCCATGGCAAGTAATCCAGCAATAGTCGTGCCGCCGGGTGAGGTAACTCGGTCTACTAGTTCAGCCGGGACGGAAGTATCGAGCGCATCGAGAACCATCTGGGCAGAACCGAGTACGGCTTGAGCTGCGCACCGTACGGCTTCGCGCTTCGTCATTCCTTCGGCGAGCGCGGCACGTGCCAACGCATCAATATAGGTGTATGTCCAGGCTGGTGAGCAGCCGGCGATTGCTGAAAATGCGGAGAAGAGTTCTTCAGGAATATCTGCTACTTGTCCGATGGCTTCAAACATCCTCCGTACTTGGCAGGCGGCTGATTCAGTGACGTACTTATTCGCGCATAGTCCAGTCATGGATTGGCCGATATGCGCATTAACATTTGGCATGGCCCGCATGATTGGTTGACTTGCCGGCAGATGCTCAGCAAGGTCCGTGAGTGATATCCCTGCCGCCACCGAAACAACGATGGTGTCAGGGGAAAGGTGCGAGCTGATCTCATCCAGAATGCTGGCAACCAAGTATGGCTTGACTGCTAGGACGAGGATGTGGCTTACTGTTGCCACCTCACTGTTATCGGTAGTGAAACGGGCGTGGAGATCGGTAGCTAGTTGGTTACCGGCGTCGGCATTGCGCCGCGAAAAAATAATGTCACCACCGGCCGTACCGGAAGAGACCAGGCCGTGCATAATTGCGCTGGCCATCGAACCAGCACCGATAAAACCAAGAACAGTCATAGGATCCAGTTTAACAGTGCCTCGAGTAAACAGAAGGCGTCCACTAATCTCGGCAATAGCGCAAACCTCGGCGATATACGTCTAGGTTTGCGCTATTGCCCGGTTTTGCCGACAGTCGCGAAAGTAAAGATAAAGTGGTTATCATGCGCAAAATCTCGCCCAGCGTGACGATAGCGCTCTATATGGGCCTACCGTGCTGCTGGGCGAGATTTTGTACATGTAAAGAACGCCAGCTGGCTAGAGCGCCGGGCGCTAACGAACCGGCGTGGTGACGTCGCCGCGGTCAAAACTATAGACCTGGTCAGCCTGTTCGGTATGGGAAAGCCGGTGGGTGACTTCTATGATGGTGACCGGCAGTTGGGCTAAGTGCTCGCGGATACGAGCGTCCAGCTCAACGTTCAAATTCGCGGAGAACTCATCAAGAACCACCACATCAGGATGCATAATCAATGCCCGCGCCAAACCGAGTCGCTGTGCTTGCCCGCCAGAAAGCTGGGTGCCATCTTGGCCGGTGCGGGTTTCTAATCCATCAGGCATGGCACGCACTTCGTCAGCTAATTCTGCCATTTCTAGGGCTGCCCAGACTTCCTCATCGGTGGCGTTTGGGGCGCCGAGACGAACGTTGTCCGCAATTGTGGTGTCCAGAATTTGATTCTTTTGGGTCACGAGCACCACGTGGGAGCGCAGCTCATCGAGTCGGATATCGCGTACTGGCACACCGTTGATGAGGATATCGCCAGCAGTTGGATCGTCGAAACGCAGCAACAATTGCGCGGCAGTCGTCTTTCCAGAACCAGAATGACCCACGAAAACTGTGTGCGAGCCACGCGCAACCTTCACGTTGATGTCTTTTAACGCTACTTCACTATCATCGGCTGTTTGTGGATAGCGGTAGGTGACGTTGCGCCATTCGATCATTGCGTCTTCATCGGACGACGTCGGGAAATCGCGTTCGCCGTCGGCCACACCATAATCGCTGTGGGCAATCGTCCAGATCCGTCGTGCGGAGGCGAAGGAAGCGTCGAGTGCGCCAATAGCGTCCTCCACGCCTTTCGGGCCTTCAAATAGACGTAACGCGCCGGCTGCGAGTGCAACGGTGAGCGCTGGTTCTAGCCCGCTGGCGTAGCCAGCAAACGCGATGCCGATAACCGAAAGAGCAGATAGTGAAATGTTGAGTCCGCGGCGCAATCCACGGAAGAGCGCGGGACGGCGGGTGTCAGCTGTGACGATGACAGCAAGATGATTCATCTGGTCGAGACGTTCAGCTTCAAGGCCATAACCAACAACTTCCTCGGCGCCGAACACCGAATCAGTGACGTGCGAGACGAGGTCGGCGCGATGTGCGAGCTGAGTGGAGGTTGCACTAAACGATTCGCGTGCTCCTAGCCACGGCACGAGCGTCATTGCTAACAGGTAGCAGATAGCTGGTGGCAGTACCACGATCCAGGAGATGTTCATTCCCAAGGATAGGAAGAAAATCGGTGGGACAACGAGCGCCGAAACGACGGGTGCGAATGTGTGCGCATAGACCACTTCGATCCGGTCCACGTCGCGGGTTAGCGATGCCAACAAGTCGCCGGAGCGGGTTTGAGTGGTGATCATTGGGGCTTGTGGCCAGAGCTTGGAGAAGGCGTAGCCGCGCAGTAACTCCAATGCCTTGAATGCCACGAAATGTCCGAGGAACTGTTCCAGGTAGTAGTCGAGAGCCTTTACAACGGCCACGATTACAATGCCGCCGAGGTGGAACCCGATTGGTTGCCCGGCAAGCGCGTTCATGACCGTCCAACCGGCCCACGCGAACAGTACGATGTCCAGTGACAGATTCAGGAACCGGAAGAACGTGGAGAACAAGAGTGGGGTGTGAACTGGCCGAGTGATGCCAGTGAGCCATCGCAGTAGCTCCCGATTCGATGGTTGAGTTAATGGCGCGGTGCGATTCATGAACGTACTCCTTGGGAAACAGTGCCGTTAGTGACGGTGTAAACCTGGTTGGCGATGCGAAGCAGTGCACGGCGATGGGTAACCATAACAACTGTTAGATCGGAACCAATATCGGCGATGGCATCAATGATGTGTGTTTCGGATTCTGGATCCACGTGTGAGGTGGGTTCGTCTAAGAAGAGGATGTCGCGTCCGGAGAGGAAGGCGCGGGCCAGCGAGATTCGTTGGGCTTGGCCGCCCGATAGGCGTGAGCCGCGTTCGCCAACATCAGTATGTAAACCGTCGGGCATGCGACGGATGTCGTGGGCAACGTGGGCGCGTTCGAGGGCATTCCACATGTCTTCTTCGGTGGCGTCTTGGCGTACCAGCCGGAGGTTGTCGGCAATAGTTCCGGTAAATAGCCATGTGGTTTGCGAAACGGAGGCGGCCAGTTTGCGGATATTGGCGGGGGTGAGGTGGTGCAGTTCCTGACCGGAGATGACGATGGATCCGTCTTGGAGTGGCAGTGAGCCTTTGAGTAGACCAAGTAGCGTTGATTTTCCGGCGCCGGACGGGCCGACGATTCCAATTTTTTCGCCGTTATCGACGACGACGTTGGCTCCATGCAGAACCTCGCCGCGACCGTAATCGTAGCTGACGTTTGATACCTGGATGCGGTGGTTATCAACTGGTGTCTCAGTGGTGGGAGCTTCGCCGATTGCTGGGGTGGAGGTGGGCTCGGGATGCGATTGCAGGTAGCGCTTGATGGCGCGTTGTGCCGCGATTCCGCCCATGCCGATATAAAAGAATCCGGCGACTTGGCTGAGCGGTTCGAGGAATAGGACAAGGAGGAAGAGCGCGCTGACAGCGCCTGTTACGTCGACGCGTCCGGCGTCGATACCCCAGGATATGAGGAGAACGGACCAGCAGACGAAAACAAGCGAGAAAACGCCGTCAAGCACAATGATGACGATCTGGTTTCCGGCCAAGATTTTCATGATTGCGCGGCGGTTCTTTTCGCCTTGGGCGCGCAGTGTTGTTTCCAGGCGCGATCCGGCTCCGAAAAGTCGGACTGCAGTGAGGTTGCGAATCGCGTCGAGATATTGGGTGGTGAGCTTGGCACGCTCGGCGCGCGAACGCGCGGAAACACCGCGGAAAAGCCGTAAAAATCCGCCAACAAGAAGTGGCACAACTGGAATCGATAGTGCCATTCCTAGGCCTAGGTGCCAATCGACGCCAATGGTTATGTAGATGACTAGCAGAACCGGGGTGAATAGCGCGGCGAGAGTCGAACCGAGGTATTGCTGACGGAAATCAGTCAGGCGCTCTGCATTGTCGGTCATCAGCTGAATGAGCTTTGCCGATGAAAACGCATCTGAATCGTCTTGTGGTAACGATTTGGCGGTGAAGATCCGTGACAGTATCCGATGACGGATACGTTTTTCTTCGGCTCGTGCTTGGGCGATGCCGGATGTGATTTCGAGGATGCCGAAGGCTCCGGCGGCTAACGCAAAGACTACCGCGATAATGAACCATGGTGTCCAGGGCTGTACCCCAACAAGGTATGGGCCAAGTGTGTTTGCCGTGGCGATAAGTGCGGCAGCTACGCACAGCTCAACGAAAATTCGCATAAGTGCGGTATAGCGAGTTCCTCGTTTCCCGGTTGCAGATATGACCTGCACCGCGGGGTCGGATGTTCGGCGTCGGGATCTTGACACAGTATTTCTCCAAGTAGTAACAACAGTATCTCGTCACTAAGGGTAGCCTGACTTTAGTGCTGAACTCTAGGTATGCTGACTAAAGCTCTTCGGGAGGTTAGAGACAGGTAGTTAATGCTTGGTAAGGGAATCCTGATCTCATGAGCATGGTTATGCGACATAATGGAGGTGTTGTGTCGCACGACAGAAAAACATGGTGTATCTCACGCAAGGTATTTCACGTATCGTTCTGTAGAAATGCCCGAGATCATTGATTAAACTAGGTAGATGCAATGATCCGGCAATCACCGGGGAGCATTCGGAAGAACGGCTTCGGCAACGATGCCTATTAGAACCGAACGGATGGGTCCGTCATCGCCCCTAACGAGTGGCCATGCCTAGGCTCCGCCGTCGAACCTGTTTCGATTGGCGAAAACAAGGTTTGGCAAGCGAGGTGGTACCGCGCAAACGCCCCAACGTGGCTATGCGTCCTCGCCTGACCGAACACTATGAGGAGTTCCTACATGGGCGAGCCAACGTCGAGCCGTTATCCACTCCACCGCACAGATGATGTGGTGGCTTCACCGAATTTCCCACACCTCGAAGAAGATATTCTTGCCTACTGGGAAAAAGATGAAACCTTCCAGGCGTCCATTGATCAGCGTGAAGGTCGCGAATTCGTTTTCTACGATGGACCTCCTTTTGCTAACGGTCTGCCACACTACGGCCACCTGCTCACCGGATATGTCAAGGATCTTGTTGCCCGCTACCAGACCCAGCGCGGTAACCGCGTTGAGCGTGTTTTCGGTTGGGACACCCACGGTCTACCGGCCGAACTCGAAGCTGAGCGGATCCTCGGAATCGAAGACAAGTCCGAAATCGAAAAAATCGGTATCGAGAAGTTCAATGATGCCTGCCGTGGCTCGGTCATGAAGTACGCCTCGGAGTGGAAAGAATACGTCACCCGTCAAGCACGCTGGGTGAATTTCGACGGCGGTTACAAGACCCTCGATCCAACCTTCATGGAATCCGTGATCTGGTCCTTCAAGTCCCTTTACGATAAGGGCCTCGTGTACGAAGGCTACCGCGTGTTGCCATACTGCTGGAACGATCAGACCCCGCTATCCAACCACGAGTTGAAGATGGACGACGACGTCTACCAAGACCGCCAAGATCAGACAGTCACCGTCGGCTTGCGGATGGAAACCGGCGAGCTTGCACTAATTTGGACCACCACACCATGGACCTTGCCATCCAACCTCGCCATCACCGTTGGCCCAGACATCGATTACGTCGTCGTCGAACCAACTGAAGGCGATCTCGCTGGCGAACACGTCATCATCGGAAAAGAACGCCTGAGCGCATACACCAAGGAACTCGGCGAAGAACCACGCATCGTCAAAGAAGTTAAAGGCCGCGACCTCGAAGGTCTACGTTACGAACCAATCTTCGACTACTACACCCGAGATTCGGAGAAGCCAGGGCCAAACGCCTGGAAGATTTGCCTAGCAGACTACGTCACCACCGAAGACGGTACCGGCCTAGTCCACACCGCACCATACGGTGAAGACGACATGTTCGTTCTATCTGCAGCTGGCGTGAACGTCATCGAAACCGTGGATGCTGGCGGAAAATTCTTCGACGTCGTCTCCGACTACGCCGGCATGCACGTGTTCGATGCTAACCGGCCGATTATTAATGACTTGCGTGACGCAACTGGCCCAATCGCGCGTCGTGACCCATCCGTGCGCGCCGTGCTGGTTCAGGAAAAGTCCTACGTTCACTCCTACCCACACTGCTGGCGCTGCCGCAAGCCACTGATCTACAAGCCAGTGACCTCCTGGTTCGTGGCCGTCACCAAGTTCCGTGACCGCATGGTAGAACTCAACCAGGACATCATCTGGCAGCCAGAACATATCAAGGACGGCATCTTCGGACACTGGCTCGAAGGCGCTCGCGACTGGTCGATTTCCCGTAACCGTTTCTGGGGAACACCAATTCCAGTATGGAAGTCCGATGATCCAATGTATCCACGTATTGACGTCTACGGCTCGTTCGAAGAACTCGAACGTGACTTCGGTCGGTTGCCTCGCGGACGCGACGGCGAACCAAACCTGCATCGCCCATTCATCGACGAATTAACCCGGCCAAACCCAGACGATCCAACCGGAAAGTCCACCATGCGTCGCGTCACTGACATCCTCGACGTCTGGTTCGATTCTGGTTCGATGCCATACGCCCAAGTCCACTATCCATTCGACAACCACGACTGGTTCGAATCGCACTACCCAGGCGATTTCATCGTCGAATACATTGGTCAAACCCGTGGCTGGTTCTACGTCATGCATGCGTTGGCAACGGCATTGTTCGATAAGCCGGCATTTACCTCATGTATCTCTCACGGTATCGTGCTGGGTAATGACGGCCGAAAGGCGTCCAAGTCGCTCCGTAACTATCCAGACCCGATGGAGATGTTCAACTCCTACGGCTCGGACGCGGTGCGCTGGATGCTCATGAGTTCCCCAGTGCTACGCGGCGGAAACCTCGTAGTTGACGAAGCCGGTATCCGTGAGGCTATGCGTCACGTGATTTTGCCGTTGTGGAATACTTGGTATTTCTATGCGTTGTACGCCGGAACGGTCGACGGCGGTAAGGGTTACGTTTCGCATGGGTTGACTAGTGAGCCAACTGATGTGATGGATCGCTACCTGCTCTCTCGTACATCTATGCTGGTCTCTGACGTTCGCCAGTCTCTTGATGGCCTTGACATCCCAGCAGCAACCCAAGCTGTACGTGCCTACCTTGACTTGCTGACCAACTGGTATGTGCGCACCTCGCGTGACCGGTTCTGGAATGAGGACAAGGCTGCGTTCGATACTCTCTACACCGTGCTCGAAACGCTGATGCGCGTCGTGGCACCGATGCTGCCGTTGGTCTCCGAAGAAATTTGGCGTGGCCTGACTGGCGGTCGGTCTGTTCATTTGACTGACTATCCAGAGGCTGGGGAAGTCGACGACGATCTAGTAGCCGTCATGGACGAGGTGCGTGACGTTGTTTCGGCCGCTCATTCCTTGCGAAAGGCTCACAAGTTGCGGGTACGCCAACCGTTGCGGGCACTGACCGTGGTCACTGATCTCGATTTGGCACCGTACGCTGAGCTTATCAAGGGTGAAGTCAACGTGAAGGAAGTCAAGATCCAGTCAGCTGCTGAATCTGGACTAGAAGTATCTACCGATCTTGCAGTGCTTCCACGTGAACTGGATCCATCGGTTCGTAAGTTCACTTCGGCATTGTTCAAGGCTGCTAAGACCGGTCAGTGGGAGCGCACCGAAACGGGCGTTCGGATGCTGATTGAGCCGCCAGTTGAGCTAACTCCAGAGCAATACGAAATGACCACATCGGTCAGTGCCGAAGAAGGCTCAGTCGCGATGGTCTTGGCTTCCGGAGCGTTCGTTGTTCTCGATACTGTCTTGGATGACGAGCTGGAAGCTGAAGGATATGCGCGTGACGTGATTCGTGCAGTCCAGGATCAGCGTAAAGCGGAAGACCTGCATGTGGCAGACCGCATCCGGCTAGTATTAACTGTTCCCGAAGAGCATCGGGCAGCGGTAGAGACTCATCGTGAGATGATTAGCGCTGAAACATTAGCAGTAGAATCAGAAGTATTAACCGGTGAATTTGCGGTTCAGGTAGAAAAGGTGAACTAAATGAATGACGCTATGGATTCGGCTCCGACGCCGGACGAGATTGACGAAACGGGCGAAGCATTAGCTGCCTTGTTTGCCTCCCCATTGTTTGCGGGGCCGGATCCAAGCGTCGTTTCCGATATTAAAGATGAGGACGAACGCGAAACTGCCCAATGGGTAGAAGATGCCGAAATCCAAGAACGGGTAAGAGAAATCTATCTGTCCATTGTGGCCCGAGCACCCGAGCATAAGGTCCAACCTTCGCTTGATCGAGTTCGGCGTGCATTAGACCTGATGGGGAATCCACAACATTCGTTCCGGGTTATTCACATCACCGGAACGAACGGGAAAACCTCAACTGCGCGTATGGTGGAAGCCTTATTGCGTGAGCGCGGCTTACGTACCGGGCGGTTTACCTCGCCACACTTGAACTCTGTACGGGAACGGATATCTATCGATGGAATGGCGATTAGCGCCACTGATTTCGTCCAAACATGGGAAGACGTAGCCCCGTTTATCGAGATGGTGGATGCGGAATCGTTGGCTCAAGATGGGCCGCGAATGTCCTTCTTCGAAGTCTTTACTGTGATGGCATATTCTGCGTTTGCAATGGCACCCGTGGACGTCGCCGTCGTCGAAGTTGGAATGGGTGGACGTTGGGATGCCACCAATGTGATCGATGCTGACGTTGCGATGATCATGCCGATTGCACATGACCATGAAAAATGGTTAGGGCATGACCTCACGGATATCGCATTCGAAAAGCTCGGGATCGTCAAGCCCGGAACTATCATGATTTTGGCCCCGCAAGATCCAGAAGTACGTGCGATGGCATACGAGCACGCCCATCGAGTACACGCAACCCTGATCGACAATTTCGAGGTAATTAGTCATGAAGCTGCCGTCGGTGGCCAACTGATATCGTTGCGTACCCCGGCAGCTGTTTACGAAGATATTCCACTCGCCATGCTAGGTGCCTATCAGGCTCAAAACGCGGCGGCTGCATTAACTGCGGTGGAGGCATTTTTTGGGGGCTCTGCTATTCCTGGAGACATTGTTGAACACGCGTTAATGTCAACAAGCTCGCCTGGTCGACTCGAAGTAGTTAAGTCGTCACCACTGATTATTGTGGATGCCGCACACAATCCGGCTGGTGCCAAAGTCACCCGAGAAGGGCTCGAAGAATACTTCCCCGGGCCACGAGTTGCCGTCTTTAGCGCAATGGCTGATAAAGACGTCGAAGGCATTCTTACTGAGCTGGAGCCAGTATTCCATACTATTGTGGTGACTGAAATGGCTGGCGACCGAGCCATGGATATTGATGATTTGACTGAGATTGCCACCGATATTTTTGGTGAAGATCGAGTACGAGTGGTAGGCGAACTGCTTGATGCTATCGCCACCGCCGCGGACATTGCCGAAACCGTTGACCCAGACGCGATAGCGCCAGCCTCAGTGACTGTTCTCGGTTCAATCATGCTCGGTGGACAAGCGCGTGCGCTTCTCGGTGCCGGACCAGTTGATATCGAGTTAGACTAGCATCATGAAACAAACAACTCTCATTTTAGTTAAGCCCGACGGCGTACGCCGTGGCCTCGTCGGACAAATCTTGGCTCGTATCGAAGCTAAGGGTTACACAATCGAAGATGTGCGTAT
Source organism: Arcanobacterium phocae (assembly GCF_900105865.1). Classification (NCBI taxonomy): domain Bacteria; kingdom Bacillati; phylum Actinomycetota; class Actinomycetes; order Actinomycetales; family Actinomycetaceae; genus Arcanobacterium; species Arcanobacterium phocae. Next base: position 1,858,151 of record NZ_LT629804.1, on the reverse strand, counting down.
GCTTACTGCTACTGAACAGCAGCTAGCAGCGCACTATCGTGAACTTGTTGACAAGCCGTTCTACCCAGGCATCGTTGAGTACATGACATCCGGTCCGATCATCGCGGCCCTTGTCAGCGGCCATCGTGTTATCGAAGGCGTTCGTTCACTCAGCGGAGCAACCGACCCAACAACAGCAGCCCCCGGAACAATCCGTGGTGATTTCGCCTGCGATACCGGAACAGATTCAATCGAAAACCTGATCCATTCATCTGATTCGGTACAATCTGCCGAACATGAAACGAGTGTGTGGTTTTAATGTGGGCGCGGCAATGGGGATACCGAATAGCTGACCTTGTTAAAGACAACCGCGAAACCCTGATTGAACTCGACCGTCAGATTGGCGATGCTGATCATGGCGAGAATTTGGATCGGGGCTTTTGTGCCGTTGCCGAATATTTAGATGCTCATGCAGATCCTCACGCAGAGGATGTTTTGCGTGGTATTGGGATGACGTTGATTTCCAATGTCGGTGGAGCTGCCGGACCACTATACGGGTCAGCTTTTATTCGGATGGCTGATGTTGCCAATGACGAACTCACGCCAGCAACACTAGCCGCGATGCTAGACCGGGCAGTTGCCGCTATTCAAGGACGTGGGCATGCGCAGGCACACGAAAAAACAATGCTCGATGTCTGGCTACCGGTATCCGATGCCGTCAACACTGCCGTTGATGAAGGCGCTGACTTAGTGGCTTCAGCACAGCTCATGACCGAGACCGCGCACACCGCGGCGCAAAATACGATACCGATGGTTGCCACCAAGGGACGTGCCTCATACCTCGGTGAGCGCACCATTGGACATCTTGACCCAGGAGCCGCTTCCACACAGCTCATTCTCCAAGCATTACGGGAATGTGTAAGCTAATAACGTGCACTTAAAAACACTCACATTGCGTGGTTTTAAGTCGTTTGCTTCGGCAACCACGCTCCATTTTGAACCAGGGATTAACTGTGTTGTCGGTCCGAACGGATCGGGCAAGTCGAACGTTGTTGATGCCCTGGCATGGGTGATGGGCGAACAAGGCGCAAAAAATTTGCGCGGCGGCAATATGACTGATGTTATTTTTGCCGGAACCGCATCACGTCCTGCCTTGGGTCGAGCCGAAGTTTCGCTGACGATTGACAATAGTGATGGCGCATTGCCCATTGACTATTCGGAAGTAACAATTTCGCGGACCCTATTTCGCGCGGGCGGTTCTGAATATGCTATCAACGGCAGTCCATGCCGGTTGCTCGATATTCAAGAACTCCTCTCTGACACCGGTATGGGCAGACAGATGCACGTCATTATCGGGCAAGGAAAACTTGACCAAGTTTTAACCGCTACTCCTGAAGACCGCCGGTCATTTATTGAAGAGGCTGCTGGCGTACTCAAGCATCGTCGTCGTAAAGAAAAAGCGTTGCACAAACTTGATGCGATGCAAGCCAATCTCACCCGAATCGAAGACCTCACGGCAGAACTGCGCCGCCAACTCGGCCCGTTGGCTCGCCAAGCGTCAACCGCGCGCCGTGCACAAGCAATTCAACAGCATGTTTTCGATGCTCGCGCCCGGCTCCTAGCTGATGATCTAGCCCAAGCTCAGGCACGGCTCGCCAGCCAAACCACCAATAAACAGACGCTTGCGCAACAGCGAGTAGCAATCGAGCATACGGTACGTACCGCCCGCGACGAACTCGAACGGCTGGAAAACGAACGCGCCCAAGCTAGCCCGAGGCTTGCCGAACTCACCGATACCTGGCAACGTGTCACAGCGCTGGCGGAACGCTTCGCGTCGTTGCGTGCGCTGGCGGGAGAACGTCACCGGTCCTTGCTCTCGGCAACGCCCGATATCCACCGGGGTGAATCTCCTGAATCTATTCGTGGGCGAGCACAGGTTGCACGGCAAGAAGAAGACGAACTAACCATGCTGGTCCAGCAAGCGCACGATACCCTCAACGCGGTAATCACCCAACGGGAAGACTGTGAGCGAACCGAACGAAGCATAGATGCTGAGCTGGCGTTGGTCAATCGTGCCTTGGCTGACCAGCGAGAAGCCGCAGCACGGTTAGCTGGCAAAATTACTGCCGTGAAGTCGCGGCTCGAAGCGTTGACGGCAGAACGCGAACGTGTAGCCAGTGCTGGGAACGATGCACAGATTCGCGCCCGCGATGCTGCCGATCAGGTTGCCCGGCTGGAACAAGATATTGTTGCCCATACCGACGGTGATGACACCCTCGCCATTGAACATGAGGAAGCCGCGAAAGACCTTGCTGCTGCCAGTGAACGGGTGGAGCGCGCTCGCAAAACACTGACCCAGGCACAAGGACAGAGCGTTGCCTGGCAGACTAAAGCCGAAACACTGAAACTGTCACTTGCGCCAGAAAATGCTACCGCTTGGGCGTTGGACATCCACCGAATTGGGATCAATGGGCTCGTGCGTGATGCCATCCGAATCGATGCTGGCTGGGAAGCTGGAATCGAAGCCGCGATGCTTGGTGTTGCAGATGGAGCAGTTGTGACCGACGTCGATCTCGCGATTGACGCCTTACAAGCCGCTCGCCAAGCAAATGCCGGACACGTAGATTTCCTTATCAGCACCAGCCATGATTGTGGCGATCAAACACAGACAGTTATTGAGGCTGCCGGCGTATCAGAGCACGAGGCGCGTTCGGCATCGTCAGTGATTCATGGGGACGACGACGTAGCACGCGCCTTACGTTATTACCTCGCTGATACTGTGCTTGCCACGGATCTGCGCATTGCCCGTAAACTCATGAACGCTGGTGCTCAGCGAGTCGCAACGTTAGCGGGCGACGTCGTCACGTTAACTACGGCTCGCGGTGGGGAAGTAGAACATAATGCGATCTTGGCTAGACAAGCTCTCTATGATGATGCGGTACAACAAGCAGAACGTGCCCACAAAGTAGAACAAGAAGCCCAACGCGATATCGATAAAGCTATTTCTGCACGTAACGAGGCACAAGAAAACTATGATCTTCTAGCAACTCAACTCACCAGCCGTGATTCTCAGGTGGCGGCGATTAGCGCTCAATTGGGAGTGTTACGGCAATCCCTTTCCACAGCGCAGGCGGAAACCGAACGAAATGAACAGCGAATACAACGTATTGATGCTGATCTTGCGGCGCATACTGCCAAATGCGCCGAACTCGAATCAAGAAATGCGGCTACCAGCGATGACCCAGCGGAGCAAACAGCTAAATTAGCCCAGCTGCAGTCGCAGCGTGAGTCTGCGCATCAGGCAACCATACAAGCGCGTACTCAAGAAACCGAGGCCCGGCTGTCGTTGCGTACTCGCGAGGAACGGTTGCGTGCGGTTGCTGGACGAGCTGACACCTTAGAAAACACTGCGCAATCTGTCGAAGCGCGGATCGCGCAAGAAGGACGCGCCGCGCAACGACGCGCCCAGGCTGCACAGATTGCTGAGAAGGTATATGAGTATGCTGATCGGGCAGCACGCGAGGCACAGCGTTTGGAAACTGAGATTAATCAGGAACGCGAAGAACTGAACGAAGCACATTCGGTACGAGAAGCTGGCATAGCCCAGGCGCGCCAGACGCTTGATGAAGCTTTGGTGCAGGAACGACAATTTGACGATAGCCGGCACCAGCATGAACTGGCTCTGGCCGAACTGCAACTGACGTATAAACAGTTAGCTCAGCGTGCCATCGATGATCTGGGTATGGAAGCGGCCACGTTAATCGATGAGTTTGGACCACATCAGCTCATTGTCGATCCGGAATCGCAAGACGACGACGGCCACCCGCGTTCATACCCGTATGTTCGCGGCGAACAAGAAAAACGCTTAGCTCGCGCGGAACGCGATCTCGCCAAACTCGGAAAAATTAATCCGTTGGCTCTGGAAGAACATGCCGCACTGGAAGAACGGCACAGTTACCTATCGGAACAATTGGCTGATTTGCGTCAGTCGCGTGCCGATCTGCTACAGATAGTGAGCGATATTGACTCACGCGTTCACGAAGTGATGAGTGGGGCATATCAAGATGTAGCCCGCGCATTTGAACGTATTTTCCCGCGGTTGTTTCCTGGTGGAGAAGGCAGATTGGTGCTGACGGATCCAGATTCGATCCTTACGACCGGAATTGATATTGAAGCTCGTCCGCCGGGTAAACGGGTGAAACGGCTTTCGTTACTCTCCGGTGGCGAGCGCTCCTTGACCGCTCTTGCTTTTTTGGTTGCGATTTTCATGGCCCGTCCATCACCGTTCTATGTGATGGACGAAGTAGAAGCAGCTTTAGATGATGTCAATCTTTCCCGGCTCCTAGATATTTTCGTCGAACTTCAAGAAAATTCGCAGCTCTTAGTCATCACCCACCACAAGCGCACAATGGAAATTGCCGACGCACTCTATGGCGTGGCGATGCGCGAAGGCGGAGTTACCACGGTGATCTCACAACGCCTCAAAGATGTTACCCAAATGTGACTGACGAAATAGCGTGCCCTGTATCCATTCCTAACTTGGTGAAGGCACACTAAGAGTGTGTGGTTACCGTTGATTGTTGTGTGTGTAATGTCTGTATTTGCTATCGGTGTTATCTGGCTGATAGCTTCGTGGCGTCGTCCTGAAAAGGGCTTCGTTGGATACTATGTTGATGCTGTTAAAGCGATGCGAGCAGACCGGCTCGATACTGAACAGTTTGCCATCGAGCATCATGACGTCTCTATCAATGATGTGTTTTCCACGTTTGCGCCGTATGAAGGTGACGCGTATTTGACACCGGAAGAGCTCAATGCTGCGGTGAGTGAATTGGCATCAAACCCTGGTGTGGAAAGGGTTAAAAAGGTAGCAGATATGTTAAAGAAGGAAAATCACGCCGCCTAAAGTTTATTTTTCTTCCATTGTGCGGGAAGATTAGCATGTGTCTTCTTTAACTTATCTTGTCATTATTGTTTCCCTACTAGCTTTTGTTGCGCTTGGTGGGGTGGTCGCGTTCATCAAAACACGCCAGTCTGATCAGCTTCCGCCTGCCCAACAAACACCGTTACTTCCTGTCGAAGAAGAGGTAGCACCAACTCCGGATACCAGCTCACCGGCGCAGGAAGTCCCAGAATCAGTGCCGTCGCGTATGCAACGCTTACGGGCACGTTTGGCACATTCGGGTGGGCTCGGCCAGGCATTGCTTGGAATCCTTTCTCGTGGTGACCTATCGCCAGCAGATTGGGAAGAACTAGAAGAAACCTTGTTGATGGCTGATGTTGGCTTAGATGCCACCACTGAGATTCTCGATAACTTGCGTACCGCAGTGAAAGTTACTGGCCCGGAGGCCGATACCCGGCAACTATTGCGTGACGAATTATTGAAGGCCGTCAATGTGGAGATGGATCGTTCGCTCGCACTAACGAACAAACCAGCTACCATTTTGATGGTTGGTGTTAATGGCACTGGTAAAACTACAACCACTGGTAAACTCGCTCGTCTTCTTGTTGCCCAAGAGCACACTGTGCTTTTAGGAGCAGCAGATACATTCCGTGCGGCCGCAGCCGATCAGCTCTGCACTTGGGGCGAACGCGTTGGGGTAGAGGTAGTTCGCTCCGATCGTGAAGGCGCAGATCCAGCCTCGGTAGCATTTGATGCGGTTAAGCAGGGAGCCGATACCGACGTCGACGTCGTCATCGTTGATACTGCTGGGCGTCTCCAAAATAAAGCAGGGCTTATGGATGAGCTCGGTAAAATCAAGCGTGTTATGGAAAAAACTGTGCCTACTGGCGAAGTCCTCCTCGTCCTAGACGCAACTACTGGTCAAAATGGCATGCGCCAGGCCGAAGTCTTTGCTCAAGCTGCCGGAATTACTGGTATCGTCTTGTCCAAGCTTGACGGTACTGCAAAAGGTGGAATCGTTATTTCAGTCCAGCGTGCGCTTGGCGTCCCAGTGAAGTTTGTTGGTCTGGGCGAGGGCGCGGATGATTTCGCTCCGTTCGATCCAGAAAACTTCGTCGATTCGCTACTATCCTAAAACCCCTATCGTTCCCGATTAATCCCTGTCGAAAGGTCTGTCATGTTCAACTCCCTCTCTGATCGTATTACCGGTTCCTTGCGGAATCTTCGCAAGCGCGGTCGGTTATCCGAGCAGGATGTCGAGGCAGTAATTTCCGATATTCGCCGCGCGTTATTGGATGCCGACGTGGCTTTGCCGGTTGTCCGTACTTTTACGGCGGCCGTTCGGGAAAAGGCTGTGGGTGCTGTTGCTTCGCAGGCACTCAACCCGGCACAACAAGTTGTCAAGATCGTTAATGAAGAGCTTATTGCGGTACTCGGTGGGGAAAGTCGGGAGCTGAATTGGGCTACCGGGAATCGTCCAACAGTCATTATGCTGGCCGGCTTGCAAGGTGCTGGTAAAACCACATTGGCAGGAAAGCTGGGTCGGTGGCTACGCGAAAGTGGCAAGCGCCCGTTGCTGGTTGCATCTGATCTGCAGCGGCCAAACGCCGTGCAACAGCTGACGGTTGTTGCTGGTCAAGCTGGTGTTGAAGTATGGGCACCGCAGCCAGGTAATGGAATCGGTGATCCGGTTCAGGTAGCTCGCTCAGGTGTAGCGCACGCCCAAGAAAATGGCTTCGACGTGGTTGTGGTTGATACTGCAGGTCGTTTGGGCATCGATGAAGAAATGATGGCCCAGGCTCGCAATATTCGCGACGCGGTAACTCCGGATGAAATCTTGTTTGTGCTGGACGCGATGATTGGTCAGGACGCAGTGACGACGTCGTTGGCTTTCCGCGACGGCGTTGGATTCACAGGTGTTGTTCTCTCGAAGCTCGACGGCGATGCCCGCGGTGGTGCGGCGCTTTCAGTGCGTGGCGTTACCGGTCAACCAGTACTCTTTGCATCTACTGGTGAGAAACTTGATGCGTTTGAGCGGTTCCATGCTGATCGGATGGCATCTCGTATCCTCGATATGGGTGACATTCTCACTCTTATTGAACAGGCGGAACGTACCTGGAATGAGGAAGAAGCTGCCGACTTAGCCGCTAAGATGGCAGGCGGCGATTTTACTCTTGACGATTTCTTGGCGCAGCTTAACCAGATGCGCAAGATGGGGTCGATGAAAAAAATCATGGGCATGCTCCCGGGTATGGGACAGTTCCGCGAGGCTATCGAAGGTTTCGACGAGCGCGAGATTGATCGCCAAGAAGCCATCGTGCTCTCCATGACTAAAAAAGAACGTGCCAATCCTAAGATTCTGAATGGTTCTCGGCGTATGCGTATTGCTAAGGGGTCGGGTACATCTGTGCAAGAAGTGAATTCTTTGATGGATCGCTTTGAGCAGGCCAAGAAGATGATGACGCAAATGGCGCGCGGCGGTGGAATCCCTGGCATGCCTGGAATGCCATCGATCCCGGGAATGCCGGGCGGTGGGTATACCAAGAAACAAAATAAGAAAGCTAAGAAGAAGAGCGGCTCGAAGAAAGGCCGTTCCGGTAATCCGGCTAAGCGTCGGCAACAGGAGCTTGAAGCGGCTCGGAAACGGGAAGCGTCCGGAAGCGCTTTTGGCGGACAATCTAGCGCCCAGCCGGACGTGAACCTGGATGATCTGAAGAAGTTTCTGCGATAGGTTTGCTCGTTGGTAAATTATCGGCTGAGCGGTACGCTTCGGGGTACGTCGCATCGTGAGATGTGGATTGTTGACGGACGCATAACGCGGCAAAAACCACAGGGAGCCGTAACCAATATCAACGGCTATGTTTATCCAGGCTTACTTGATGCCCATACCCATCCGGGTGTCAACCGTGATGGACGTTTGCTTGACCGGCGTGAGGTACGTCGTCGGCTAACCGCATTACGCGGATGGGGTGTTACCGCGGTTCGTGATTGCGGTGGGCAGCAAAATCCCAATGGCGATCGCTACGATGGTCTGCCACGTGTGATTCATTGTGGCCAACATATTTCCCGTCCCAAACGGTACACGCGTCACCTAGCTGTTGAAGTTGAACCAACCGGTCTCGTCGGCCAAGCCATAATTGAGTACGAGAAATCTGATGGGTGGATCAAAATCGTGGGCGATTGGATTGATCGTGCAGCGGGCGACAATCGTCCGGTGTGGCCCCAGTCTGCTCTAGCGGATGCTGTGGAAGCAGTTCACGAATGTGGCGGTAAAGTGACCGTTCATTCGTTTTGTACCGAAACTATCGATGATCTTCTTGAAGCTGGAGTTGACGGTATCGAGCACGGCACTGGAATGACGGCTGAGCACCTGCAAGAAGCTGCGCATCGCGGAATTCTGATTACCCCGACCGTCCATCAAATTAGGCGGTTTCCAGAATTTGCTGACGCCGGTTCGCGTTTCCCGATCTATGTGGAACGGATGCGGGGAATGGACCGGAAGCGGCGCGAGCATTTAGAGCTAATGATGGAATCGGGAGTACCTATGCTGATGGGCACGGATACGTCGGAGAACGTTGGTGAACTATCGATGCCACATGAACTTATTGACGCCGTAGCTGATGGTTTCCCGCCAGATTTTGCGATGGCGAATGCGAGTTATGCGGGACGTTCTTGGCTTGGATTGCCAACTTGGGAGGAGGGGGCTCCGGCTGATTTCGTTGTCTACGATAGCGATCCGGAAGTAGATATTACGCAGACGTTGCATCCCGCCTCGGTGTTTATTGATGGGATCCGGTTTCAGGCATAAATAGAACTAAAAAGTGACCGATACTCAAACTATTTCTATGGAAATAGCTGGATAGAGTATCGGTCACTTGGTTTGATTATGGGTTAATGGGATCGGCGTGAATAAAACCCCAACGTCACTAGCCATGTGGCAACGCCAGCGATGCTTAAACCGGTAGAAAGTGGCGTGGAAGTAAGGAAGCGACCCAATGAGGGGTATTCGTCAACGCTCACAAATCCAATACACAAGGCAAGAAGTAAGCAGGCTTCTCCGATCAGAAATAAAACGGCTAGTGCTCGTGATGGAGAATTCCATGAAGATGCCACCAGCAGCATATTCAAGGCGAGTATGCCTACGAAACCTAACATAGCCGCAATGATAAGTGGCAGGAATGGGAATCCTATTCCTGCTATTAGGCGGGAAGCAAAGACAAGATAGAGCAGGGCGGCGAGTAGTAAGCTACCCAGCGACATAAGGGTAAGAGTTTTCTTCATTGAAATTCCGTTCCTTGTTCTAGAGTGCATCGGCTAGAACATACTGATCGTCAACAGTTGATAAATTATACTGTATGACCTTTTACATTTTTTTCAATGGGATATAGCCTTGCGGGATGTCCTTATAAGATTCTGGATCGTTAATCGGTTCGACGTGAACTGTCACCGCCGCGTCTGATAACTGCTGTTGGATTTCACGAACGAGGCTCTCAGCAAAGTCATGGCCTTGTTTGACTGTCCATAAATCCGGGACGAGGGCATCGAATTTGATATAGCGTTCATGCCCGGAAACACGAGTTTGTAAGCCGTGGAAAGAGATGCAGTTCTCTTGGGCGTGTGAATTGAGAATTTCGATGATGACTTGGTTTTCGTCGTCGGGTAATGCGACGTCCATAAGTCCTGCCAGAGCGTCCCGCATAAGGGTGATGCCAACGTAGATAATATTTAACGCAACGCAGATCGCGATAACCGGATCAAGCTGAGACCAGCCCGTGATTGCCACTAGACCAACACCGACGACGACGCCAGCCGAAGTGACGATGTCAGTAAACAGATGTTTTGCGTCTGCAATCAGAGTGGGCGAGGTGTATCTTTTTCCTGCTCTTAACAATATAAAACCGGCTGCAGCGTTAACAGCTGACGCAATGAGAGAAATGATAATTCCGATACCGAGCTGATCAACCTCTACTGGGTGAATCAGCCGGCCAATAGCTGTGAACATAATGAGTGCTGCTGCGCCAAAGATCATTGCGCCTTCGAGGGCAGCAGAAAAATACTCCGCTTTGGACCGGCCGAACGGAAACCGTGAATTTGCGGGCTTTGCGGCGAGCTTCAGAGCCAACAGGGCGACGATGGCGGCAACTAGGTTGACAACGGATTCCATCGCATCTGACAAAAGTGATATCGAACCAGTAACTTCGTACGCAACATATTTCAAACTGATTGTTACAACTGCGGCGCCCACGGATAGCCAGGCGAAAGCAGAAAGATCACGGGAAGACTCTGACGAAAAACTCATAATCCTATTGTGTACAGGATAAGAGTTATTGTGGATGGGAAATTGTGCGTGAAGAATCACAGCCAAGCGAAAAATCAGAGGTGAGCGATGCCACCAGCGGCACGAGTGAAATAAATGGTGTTGGTGTGGGAAATCTGGCAGAATAGTTCGTTGTACTCAGGATGCAATTCGGACCTCTCACCGGGTGAATTCCTCAGTTAGGAACAGTTCGCTGATGCGTGTATTTCCCACCGGATCAGAGTCATGTTCCGCCCAACTATAGAACCAGGAGTGACCACAAAAGTGGCAGTCAAGATTCGTTTAAAGCGCATGGGTAAAATCCGTCAAGCGCAGTACCGTGTTGTTGTCGTCGATTCGCGCAAGAAGCGTGATGGCCGCGTCATCGAAGAAATCGGTTACTACAATCCACATACCGAGCCTTCAACCATCGACATCAATTCTGAGCGCGCTCAGTACTGGATCGGCGTTGGCGCACAGCCATCCGAAGCAGTACTCGCTCAGTTGAAGATCACCGGTGATTGGCAGGTTGCCAAGGGTCTTGAAGGTGGCTCCACCTTGAAGACCGTCGAAAAGGTTGATGCTGAGAAGGCTCGCGAAGAAGCTATCAAGGCTGTTCAGGACGAGGCTGAGAAGCGTCGTGCTGCGAAGGCCAAGGCTCGCGAAGAGGCCGAAGCTAAGGCTGCTGCTGAAGCTGCCGAAGCACCAGCTGAAGAGACCGAGGAAGCCTGATGTTAGCCGAAGCCTTGGAACACCTCGTCCGTGGAATCGTGGATAACCCCGATGATGTCGAGGTCTCTTCCCGAACTAACCGCCGCGGTGAGCTTCTTGAAGTTCGCGTAAACCCGGAGGACTTGGGCCGCGTGATTGGCCGTAATGGTCGCACGGCCAAGGCGTTGCGTTCTGTGATGAGCGCACTGGCAACGAACGGTTCCGTTCGCGTTGATGTGATCGAAACTGATCGCTGATTTTACGTGTAGCAGACCCGCCCTTGGAAAACGAGGGCGGGTCTGTTTATTAGAAAGGTCATCATGCTTTTAACAGTTGCTATTGTCGGTTCTGCTCATGGGCTCAAAGGTGAAGTCAAACTTAATGTACGCACTGATGCGCCGGAACGCCGACTCGTCGTCGGCACAATGTATGAAACAGACCCTGCTGATCTTGGTCCGGTTACAATCGCAAGTGTGCGCTCCTACAAAGGGTCTACGTTCGTCACTTTTGCGGAATATGCAGATCGGACCGGTGCCGAAGCAATGCGCAATGCCAAACTCGTGATCGAGACCGACGAAGATGAAGTCGAAGAAGATGCGTGGTACCCACATGAACTTGTTGGGCTCGAAGCCTTAGACCCGGAAGGGTATGAGCTCGGTGAAGTAACTGGACTCGAACCAGGACCCGCTCATGACTATCTCATTGTCCGTGAGCCAGACGGTCTAATAACTCGTGTGCCATTCGTCAAAGCGATTGTTACTGAAGTAGACCTCGACGATCACTGTGTGATTATTGATGCTCCGGCTGGTCTGTTTTCCGACGACGAGCTGGAGATCGACTGATGCGCATCGACGTCATGACCGTATTCCCGGAATTCTTCGGGGTCCTCGACGTTTCTCTAGTCGGCAAAGCACGTGCTCGTGGATTGATTGATATTGAAGTCCACGATGTACGCGATTGGGCCACAGACGTCCACCGAACTGTGGATGATACGCCATTCGGTGGTGGCGCCGGCATGGTTATGAAGTCAGATATTTGGGGTGCTGCTCTCGATGATGTACGCGCACGTTCCGGTATAGTCGGGCAATGTGTCCTCGCAATCCCAACTCCATCTGGTCATCCGCTCACGCAGCAGCGTTGTTATGAGCTGGCACAGGCAGATCATATGATTATCGCGTGTGGTCGGTACGAAGGAATTGATTCCCGAGTGGCTGAGTATTACGCAAGCCAGCCCGACGTCGTCGTCTATGAATATTCGCTTGGCGACTACGTACTCAATGGCGGTGAGGTAGCTGCTACTGCACTGATCGAAGCCGTCGGACGTTTGGTGCCAGGTATGGTTGGCAACCCAGAATCCTTAGTTGAAGAATCCCATGGCGAAGCCGGTCTGCTGGAATACCCGGTATATACCAGGCCAGCGGAATTTCGAGGGATAGAGGTACCTGAGGTTTTGACGTCCGGAAATCACCAAGCCGTCGCCCGATGGCGCCGGGATCGCGCCCTTGAAAAAACCGCAGTACGCCGGCCGGACATGATCGCACGCGTCAGTAATCTCGACAAGAAAGATTGTGCCCTCTTAGCTCAATACGGATGGATTCGTCCTCGGAAAACGGATGGACCAGTAAAACAGGTGACCGTGCGTTTAGCTGGTGAAGCCGACGTCGAAGCGCTTACCGAACTTGCGCGACGTACCTTCCCAGATAGTCTTGATCGAGATGTGTCCGAAACAAATATCCAGACGCACATAACTCAGCATCTGGATAAAGAAAACGTCCGTTCGTGGATCGCAGATGATACCCAGCTTGTTCTCGTTGCAGAACTGGAACGCGAAATTATCGGATTTTCTCATGCAACGTGGGATACACAGATAACTCATCGTCTAGGAGGTCCGCAAGCATCGGATCTGGTGTACGTTGTAGGAATCTACCTCGATCGATTGTGGCGAGGTAGTGGACTATACGGATTTTTAATGGCAGAAACATTCAACAAGCTCCGTGACTGTTCTGCGGTTCCGAATCATGCAGACGTGTGGACTGCAGTGGCCAACGCTAATCGCCGGGCACAGAAGGCGCTCAAAAAGTCCGGATTCGTGCCTTTCGGGGAACGTACCAGCAATGTTGGTGACGCGAATAATAGTGAAGTCACTTTAGTGCGGCCACTCAATCTGGCAGAATAAGAAACGCTTGCTATAACGCGTACACCAGAGCCTGCCGCAGGGGGTGGTGTACGAGGCAAGATAAATGCACATACGAACGGGGGTAACCCCGGAAAGCATTCTGACCTGCGCGCAGAATGGTTGAGAGAATCATGGATTTTCTAAAGAAGATTGCTGAATCCCAGCTCACTGAGCGCCCAGACTTCCGCGCTGGCGATACCGTCAAGGTTAACGTCAAGGTTGTCGAAGGAAACCGTCACCGTATCCAGGTCTTCCAAGGCCTAGTTATCGCTCGTAAGGGCGGCACTGGTGTCAACGGGACATTCACCGTTCGCAAGTCATCGTTTGGCGTTGGTGTGGAGCGTACGTTCCCACTTCACTCCCCGAATGTTGACTCCATCGAGGTCGTGACCCGTGGTGATGTCCGCCGGGCTAAGCTGTACTACCTGCGCAATTTGCACGGTAAGGCAGCTAAGATCAAGGAGAAGCGTACCGACGCTCGCTGATCGTATTTGTAAGAAATGTCCCGGCTATATGTCGGGGCATTTCTGTATTGTGATGGAACTGATACGTGACGCGCGGTAGTTGACCTACGCACAACCAAGGCTGCTTATGTAGGCTTGAAGAGTCGTAAAATTATACGTCAGGAGAAAAATGACATCGGATACCGGTGAAGAGATCGAAGCCGAGCGCTACGCTCCGGCTCCTGACGTGATGCCACCAACTATCGAACCGGTGTCGCTTGATGAAGCGCGGGCTCAACGTTTACGAATTGTTATCCCAGCGGATAAAAAACCGGTATCTCTTGGCCGCAGATTTTTCTCGTCAATTCTTGAAATTGGTACTATTGTGGCGATTGCACTGTTATTCTCAGTGCTACTAAAAACATTTTTTCTGCAGGCTTTTGAGATCCCGTCCGGTTCTATGGAGGACACCATCATCATTGATGATAGGGTTGTGGTCAATAAACTTGCCAAAAGCGCTGATGATCTTAACCGCGGTGACATCGTAGTGTTCCGGGATCCAGGGCAATGGTTAGCCAACACCCACGTACCTGAACCTTCCGGGTGGCAAGCTGGCATCCAAAAAGTAGGCGAAGCAGTCGGACTTATGCCAAAGAATGCCGGAAGCCACCTGATTAAACGGCTTATAGGTTTACCGGGAGACCACGTCTCATGTTGTGATGACAAAGGACGCATGATGGTCAATGGGCATAGCCTCGATGAAACTTATATTAAACCCGGGGTAGCGCCTTCTGACGAGACCTTTGACGTGCGAGTCCCGCGTGGACACGTGTGGGTCATGGGAGATAACCGTTCTGATTCGAGTGATTCGCGGTATCACCAACGAGTTGACGGGTCGGGTTTTGTGCCGATTCGAAATATAGAAGGGCGCGCTTGGTTGCGTATTTTGCCAATTTCTCGGTTTGGAACATTGCCGGATGTATCGAAAGTATTTGAAGGCGTTCCTGAACCACAACGGTGATTGGGTAGTGTGAATGTTACGTCCTGATCGTGTTGTTGAAAAAGAACTGCTAAAAACGCTGAAACCCGGAGCATTTTTGGCGGGCGTAGATGAAGTAGGGCGCGGTGCCATTGCTGGTCCAGCAAGTGTAGGTATTGCTCTTGTTAATCTCCAGACGAAGGATGCCTTCCCGGAAAATTTGCGGGATTCTAAGTTGCTATCGCCGCGAGCGCGTGAAAACCTGATTGAACCGGTGTCATCGTGGGTAAGTGTCCATGCAGTTGGACATGCGAGCGCTAATGACGTTAATGATTTTGGAATTATCGGTGCACTGCGGATCGCTGCGAGCCACGCACTAGCACAACTAACCCAGTACGATATTGGTGGAATACTCCTCGACGGTAGTCACGACTGGTGGACATCGGACGGGCTATTCGATGCCGGTTGCACGCTACCAGCATTGCCGGTGCACATGGAAGTAAAAGGCGACGCGCGTTGCGCCGTCGTGGCGGCAGCGAGTGTATTAGCTAAGGTGGAACGTGATGCGATTATGGTTCAGGCTGCTCAGAATTTTCCTGAGTACGGTTTTGAACGTAACAAAGGCTATGCTTCAGCACAACATATCGCTGGTTTAGCAGAACATGGGCCGTGCGATTTTCATCGGACAGCGTGGAAACTCCCTGGTGTGAGCTCAACGATTGGACAGGCAAATAATGAGTGAATTGGAAAACTTTGAGGCAGACGCTGAGTTGGCGTTGTACCGCGAGTATCGTGAAGTAGTTAATCTATTCCGGTTTGTTGTTGAAACTGAGCGACGGTTCTATTTGGCGAACGACGTCGATGTGAAGGTTCGCGCCTCGGCCTCTGGTGATATTTTCTTTGAAGTGATGTTGAAAGATGCATGGGTCTGGGATATTTACCGGCCATCTCGGTTTATTCGCGAGGCTCGTGTCGTAACGTTTAAAGATGTCAATGTTGAAGAGCTGAATAAGCCAGATATTACGCATGAACTGGCAATGTGATATCCGGTTTTTCCACAAGATCATTTAGCTAAACTTTTCTCCACAGATTTATTTTTTCTCGTTGGCCGCGATGCCGCATTTGTTTTCATTAACTTATGGAAACACTAAATAATCGGCAGTCGTTGGGTGCCTGGGGAGAAGAAACTGCTTCGCGCTATGTGCAGTCCCGCGGCTGGGCCGTCTTAGACCGCAACTGGCGTAGTCCCGCGGGCGAATTAGATATTGTTGCATATGATCCAGCGCGTGACGCGCTCGTAGCAATCGAAGTTAAGACCCGGCGTTGTATACGCTACGGAGCTCCAGAAGAAGCCGTTACCGGCCAGAAAATAGAACGAATTCGGCGAGCCTTCGGGCACTGGCAACATATTCAACGTCGGCGCGCTGCTCGGATAGCGATTGACGTTATCGCAATTACGGCGAGAACCGTTGACGATTTTCGACTTAACCACATTCGGAATGTCGCATGAGTATCGGTATTGTCGGGCGCGCGATGAGCATGACTTTGATCGGAATCAGTGCTCAACCGGTACTTATTGAGGCAGTTATTCTTCCCGGGCTGCCACGGTGCTCCATCGTCGGCTTACCTGATACTGCAGTGAACGAAGCACGGGAACGCTTGCGCGCAAGTTTTTCTCAGGTCGGTCTGCCCTGGCCACAAGAACGGTTGACAATAAATTTATCGCCCGGTGCACTGCCAAAGACGGGCACCGGGTTAGATCTTGGCCTAGCTATCGCGATCTTATGTGCCCAAGGCTATAGGCCATTAACTAAGCGCGCGATGGCTATCGGAGAACTAGGACTAGACGGAAGTGTGCGTCCGGTTCCAGGAGTTCTGCCCAGCGTCGTGGCCGCAAAAGAAAACGGCTTGAAAACAGTACTTGTTCCACAAGAAAACGCGCATGAGGCACAACTGGTTGATGGGGTGAACATTGTGCCAGTAGCTGGCCTCGCCCAAATCGCACAATGGATGGAAACGGGTATCACGCAATTTGATAGTCCAGGCAAGAACTCGTTAGCATTGCCTACAAAAATGCCCGATCAGCGACTTGATATGGCTGAGGTATACGGTCAAGAATCAGCACTAATTGCTACTGAAGTCGCCGTAGCTGGGGGACACCATATGTTGATGCTGGGTTCACCGGGTGTCGGAAAATCGATGATTGCCCAACGGATACCAACTGTTATGCCGGATCTATCAGCTGATGAAGCGATAGAGGTAGCTATTATTCAATCTGTTCAGGGTCAAAGTTGCACGGCACTAAATTTCCGGCCACCGTTAGCGAGTCCGCACCATACCACTTCGGTAGCTGCTCTTATTGGTGGCGGAAGTACTATTGCCCGTCCAGGAGCAATAACTGCGGCTCACAATGGAATCCTCTTTTGCGACGAATTTGCTGAGTTTTCACCACGTGCCATCCAAGCTTTGCGAGAACCACTCGAAACAGGGTATATCGACATCGCACGCAGCTCTGCCAGGGTTCGTTTTCCCGCGCGGTTTCAGCTCATAGCTGCCGCTAACCCGTGCAAATGCGGGAAAGCTCTTGACGGTCCAGGAGCCTGCCAGTGTAGTTCGCGCGACTTACGTAGTTACCAATCTCGGTTAGGTGGGCCGGTGCGGGACCGGATCGACGTCGTTATATCTCTTAACCGTCCCACAAAAGCTGATCTCAACATGGGAAGCACGACGACGAGTGCCCGCATGCGAGCAAAAATAGAGTGTGCTCAGCAACGGCAATATGAGCGACAAAACGGCCGAAACAGCCAGCTCAGTGGTTCGTGGTTGCGGGAGCACACGACATTGAGCAACGCTATTTCGGCGTTGTTCGATAACAGGTTACGTATGGGCCAGCTGTCTATGCGCGGGATGGACCGAATTTTGAAACTAGCGTGGTCCGTTGCCGATATTAACGAACATGCGCATCCCACTGATGACGATGTGGCATTAGCTTTCTCCCTGCGAACGAATATTGAGGAGACATAATGGGTAATGAACATAGTGCTGCTCAAGCGTGGAGCTATCTATGCGAAGGTGGCCATCCACTCGCGTACGCACTTATCGAAGCTACTTCATATGAGCAGGCATTGTCGTGGGTAAAAGAATACGGTACCCACAGTCAGCTGAGCGATGAAATCGAAGAAGCTATACAACGCAGCGGCGCTCGCGGTGATTACGTGCAAAGAACGATGCAAGCATGGCAGTTACGGTTAGCGTCGTATCAAGAAATGAGTACGTTTACGATGAAACGCATGGGCATCAGTTTTTTGATACCCGGTGATAAACAGTGGCCGTTCT
Source organism: Arcanobacterium phocae (assembly GCF_900105865.1). Taxonomy (NCBI): domain Bacteria; kingdom Bacillati; phylum Actinomycetota; class Actinomycetes; order Actinomycetales; family Actinomycetaceae; genus Arcanobacterium; species Arcanobacterium phocae. The sequence continues at coordinate 1,840,331 of NZ_LT629804.1, read as the reverse complement.
CTTTAGACGATCTCAGCGCTCCAGTTTTTGGGCTGTGGATTCGCGGAGATGTTGACGTTCTTTCGCGTCCGGCTATTTCGCTCGTTGGATCACGTGCGGCTAGTTCCTACGGAAAAAGAATCGCCCGAAATTTGGCCTGCGATCTTTCTGATACCCACATTATTGTCTCTGGCGGAGCTTTTGGAATCGATGCGCAAGCTCATCTGGGTGCCTTACACAATGGGAAACAGACCGTCATAGTATCGGCTGGCGGCGTGGATAGACCGTATCCACTCGCACATTCAGATCTTTTTAATGCAACGATAGCTCGAGGAGCCATCCTGTCTGAATCTCCGCCAGGAGCAGCACCACAACGGCATCGTTTTTTATCTCGGAATCGGATTATCGCAGCATTAGGTTCTGGAACAGTGGTAGTGGAGGCCCCTAGCAGGTCGGGTGCATTATCTACTGCGCGTCATGCAATTGACTGCGGTCGGCCCGTAGGTGCGTGTCCAGGATTAGTGGATACTCCGGTTGCCGACGGTTGTCATCTTTTGATCCGTAACGGGGCAACGCTAATTCGTAATAGCGCAGATGTGCGCGAACTCGTCTCTTGGCAACAGTTAACGCTTTCCACAGGTGAAGGAGAAGATATTTTCCAGATGCCTGATGACGGCTTTGACAAGATCTTGGAGCAGGTTTGGGAGGCAATTCCACTCACTTGTGCAGCAACGGCGTCCTCGATTGCTCGTGTTGCTGGGGTGAGTGAGAGAGAAGCTCTGGTGAAACTTGCTCGATTAGAGCTATTAGGCCGGGCGCGCAACGTGCCTACGGGGTGGAGGCGAGTATGAACTCCTAGGCTAGAATAGAAAGCATGACTGCGGAGCTACCACAAGCATTAGAGAATATCCTTGCTCGATATAGCCGAGAAATTAGTTTGCGGCGTGGTCTGTCCGATCATACATGCCGCGCATATCTTGCCGAAGCACGATCGCTTTTGGAGTTCTTACATCAGCAGTCGGACAACGCTGCGGTAGCTATTGGGGAACTTGACATTCGTGATTTGCGTTCTTGGTTGGCATATCGCCAACAATCTGGACACGCTCGTTCTTCGATAGCGCGGCATTCTGCCGCAGTGCGCACTTTTACTGCATGGATGTTGAAAGCCGGAATAATTGATCACGATCCGGGGGCACAGCTTAAAGCTCCGCGAGCAGCAAATGAGTTACCACATGTGTTATCTGTTGCCCAGGCGCGTGAACTACTCCGAGTAGCTCATGAGAATACACAATCGGGAGATCCGATTGCTATTCGGGATGCTGCAATTTTTGAACTGCTCTATGCCACAGCAATTCGAATAAGCGAGTTAGTTGGAATCAATATTGGCGATATCTCTCCGGATAATTCCATACGAGTGCTGGGTAAAGGCAACAAAGAGAGGGTGGTGCCTTTTGGACGGCCAGCCCGCACAGCTCTCATGGCATGGTTGAGCGTGCGTTCGTCCCTTTTAGGGAACAACGCTCAGGATCCGGCTTTGTTTATTGGGGTGCGCGGGAAGCGAATAGACCCGCGTGTTGTTCGAAAATCGCTCAACCAGCTGACGATCCAAGCAAATCTTCCAGAAATTACGCCACATGATTTACGGCACTCGGCCGCCACGCATTTACTTGACGGCGGATCAGATTTACGAGCTGTGCAAGAAATACTCGGGCATTCGTCAATCGGGACAACGCAGCGCTATACGCATGTTAGTACAGAACGTCTGCGAGCAGCATTTGGACAAGCCCACCCGCGCGCATAGGGATAGCAGCCACCATGTCATCTTTGATAGGCCGGTAAATCTATGCAGATATCGGAGAACACCAAGGATTGTTATTCCAATAAGACGATAGGACCTTCTAATAAAGATAACGGATTGAGGTAATGATTCTTTCCTTGTTTCGCTCCCCAATGTAGACACGACGAGGGAGCACAATGAGTGCCGTCCACGGTTCCGATGATTTCATGCCGTTGTACCCGCTGTCCTTTAACAACTGCTGGGATTACTGGCTCATAAGTAGTCCGGATACCGTCGTCGTGAAGAATCGATATAACCTGCCGGTCATTAAGAACTCCAGAATAGATGATTGTTCCTGCTGCCGGAGCGTATATTGGTTTTCCTTGGGTAATGTCGAGATCAACTCCGCGATGCCCGGGCAGCCAATTATACTTGCCAACGCTAAACGGCTGTAAAACTCTAACCGGCTGGCCAGTTGGCCAATCGTAACGATGCCTGATGGGAACTTGTCGCACATGGGACTGGTTGCTGGATGGAAACGAGTGACTCGTGATCTCGCTGGTCACTATGTCCGTGCGTTCTAAAGCTGAATCTGGCGAATGCGTAAAGACAGCAGGAACTATGAAACTTGTGGCCAGCACGGCACAAGAAACACAAGCTTTTGCAACAGTTGATCTAAACATAGTGACAGTATGCGCGAAAACATTGATTGGGAATGGTTGATAATGGAAGTTGTGGAAAACAGGAGAAATCTGGTTCTATGTGGATAATTATTCGCTGCTCAGAAAATAGCGAATAGAATCGAACAAGTTGTCTAGAAGCGCTCGCGAAAAGCAGAAAATGTCACCAATCCCACGTCTTATCTCCAACAAGACGTTAGCTGTAAATGAGGAGCGTCAGGTAAACTTAGAAAGGCTACAAGTGTAGCTAATTCGCGCGTGTGTTCACCGTAAGGTCTCTTCTGCTTCGGTGCTTATGTTGTAGAAGGTGGCACGCCAGGGTTTATCGGTAATCCCGCCGATATACATTAACCGTATCTATGCGTGTTTTCACGCCTGAGAAAGGACGACCATGGCAGTCGTTTCTATGCGCCAGCTGCTTGAAGCTGGTGTCCACTTCGGTCATCAGACCCGCCGTTGGAACCCAAAGATGAAGCGTTTCATTCTTACCGAACGCAACGGCATTTACATCATCGATCTTCGCAAAACTGTTGAAGACATTAACTCTACCTACGATTTCGTTAAGGAAACTGTTGCTCACGGTGGCAACATCCTCTTCGTTGGTACTAAGCGCCAAGCACAGCAGCCAATTCGCGAGCAGGCTGAGCGCGTCGGTATGCCATACGTGAACGAGCGTTGGTTGGGTGGTATGCTGACGAACTTTGCCACCGTTTCATCCCGTATTCAGCGTCTCAAGGAACTTGAACTAATTGATTTCGACGACGTCGCTGGCTCAAAGTTCACCAAGAAAGAACTTTTGATGATGCGCCGCGAGAAGGAAAAGCTGGAGCGTACCCTCGGTGGTATTCGCGACATGCCAAAGGTTCCTTCCGCTATTTGGATCGTTGATACCAATAAGGAGCACTTGGCTGTTGCTGAAGCCAAGAAGCTCAACATTCCTGTTGTTGCTGTTCTTGACACCAACTGTGATCCAGATGTTGTCGACTACGGCATTCCTGGAAACGATGACGCTATTCGCTCCATCGAAATCCTCACCCGTGTTGTTGCTGACGCTGTTGCTGAAGGTCTTCTTGCCCGTAATGGCGGTAAGAATGCCGCTGAAGAACCAATGCCAGAGTGGGAGCGCGAAATGCTCGCTTCCGACAAGGCGGAGGAAGAAGCTCCAGTCGCTGAAGCTGAAGCAACCACCGAAGAGTCCGCTTCCGAAACAACTGAAGCCTGATTTGGGTTTATAAAGGAAGGTATATTTACATGGCAAATTACTCTGTCGCTGATATTAAGGCTCTTCGTGAGAAGACTGGTGCCGGAATGCTCGACGTTAAGAAAGCGCTAGCTGATGCTGAAGGCGATACCGCCAAGGCTGAAGAGTTGCTTCGTCTCAAGGGCTTGAAGGTCGCTGCAAAGCGCGAAGGTCGCACCGCAAGTGCAGGTCTCGTTCTGTCCAAGATCGTTGACTCCGCTGACGGCCAGACCGGTTACATCATCGAAGTTAACTCCGAAACTGACTTCGTTGCAAAGAACGAAAAGTTCATTGCTTTCGCTGAGGAACTGCTTGAAGCTGCTGTTGCTGCTAAGGCTGCTTCCGTAGATGCGTTGCTCGAAGCTCCACTGGCTGAAGGTACTGTCAAGGATCGTATCGACAACTTCACCGGTGTTATCGGCGAGAAGCTTGCTGTTGGTTCTCTCGAGACCCTTTCTGGCGAGCATATCGAATCTTACATGCACCGCACCGCAACCGATCTGCCACCTCAGGTTGCAGTTCTCATTGCAACTGACGAAGCTGGCACCAAGGTTGCTCATGATGTTGCTGTTCACATAGCAGCAATGAACCCACAGTATCTCAACGAAGAAGCAGTTCCAGCTGAGATCGTGGAAAACGAGCGCCGCATTGCAACCGATATCACGGTTGCTGAAGGTAAGCCAGAAAAGGCTATCGCAAAGATCGTTGAAGGACGTCTCAAGGGCTTCTTCAAGCAGATCACGCTAGTTGATCAGCCATTTGCTCGTGATCCGAAGCTTTCTGTTGGTCAAGTTGTTGAGGCTGCTGGCGGCAAGGTAACCGGCTTCAAGCGCGTTCGCGTAGGTGAGGCTGCAGCTGCTGCTGACGCTGCCGCTCAGTGAGCACAGCTTAAGTACATAACTTAAGAATGTAAGGGCGAGGTTCTTTTGAACCTCGCCCTTACTGTTTGTGGGTAGTCGAGATTGTCGAGGTCGGCAGTGGAGAAACTCGGCAATAGTGCAAACCGAGAGCATATATGCCTCGGTTTGCACTATTGCCGTGATTAGCGGACGGTATCACGTGTAGCACCCCCCCATTCTGGCATCGAAGAACGGTTTAGTTTCAGTAGTGGTGTAGTGACCAGACTTCGTTTGGGACAGCAACTGTTTAGCGACTAATCCCACCACACTTCTAGCGCATGCGATTACGCAAAGCGTATAGAATTATGATGGTTTAAACCCGCAATTCATAGGAGTGTGTTCATGAGTGTAGTTGTTGCATACAAATACACCACAAACCCACAAGATGCTCGAGTAGCAGCTGATGGTACGGTGGACTGGTCACGTGCAAAACCTGCAATGAGCGATTATGATCCAGTGGCGGCCCAAGTCGGCAAAGCCTTAGCCGCGGATCTAGGAACAGAATCTATCGGCATCAGTGTTGGGGCAGCAGCTATTGGCGGATCCATGGCTCGGAAAAATGCTATGTCTAAAGGCTTTTCTCGCGGTCTGATCCTTGCTGATGATGCGGCGCAAGATCTCAACCCTACTCAATATGCTCAGCTACTTTCACAACTAGTCGCGCGTATCGGAGACGCAACGATAGTCATTACTGGTGATGCATCAATTGATAACGGAGCCTCAATGACTTCAGCGATACTTGGCGGTTATCTTGGCTGGCCGGTATTCCAACAAGTAGAGAAAATTGAACCTCTCGACGGCGGCTATCGCCTTACTCAGCAGGTTGCTGGTGGAACTCGCACGGTAGATGTTTCTGGTTCTGTTGTTGTGGCAGTTACATCAGATGCGGCACGTGTCCCGGCACCGTCGATGAAGGAAATTCTGGCTGCAGGTAAAACTCCGGTCGAGGTACTGACGCTGGCAGATGTTGAGCCGGCTCCAGCTGGTGTGCGACCTGTTGCGCACCAAAAACCAGCCGAGCGTGAGCGTAAACGAACAATTTTTGCCGGTCCAGATGCAGTAAATGAACTTGTTTCTGTGCTCCGTGCAGATGGCGTGCTCTAAGGAAGGAACAAAATGTCAACTACATGGATTGTTACCACCACTGGCGCTATTTCTGATCTCGTTGCTTTAGGTAAAAACCGCGGCGATACTATTACTGCCGTCGTAGTCGGTGATGCGGCTGTTGCTGATGTCGATTCAGTGATTCGAATTCCGCAACAAGCAGGTCAACCAGCTGAAGTTCTAGCTCCGGCAGTTAGCGCTGCTGTTACCGCTGGTATTGATGATGTCATTTTGACTGCTGATCTACCTGCTGAACGTGTCCTCGCAGGGGCTGTGGCAGCAAAGTTGAACGCCCCTGTTCTTGTGAGCGTTCGTCAGCTTGGCACCGGCACTGCGCAGGTTGCTCGTTTCGGCGCTATTACACTAGAAACAGTCGAATTTACGGGTCCGGTTGTGGCGCTATATGATGGCGGGGCGGAGCTTACCGGACCAGCTGGTGATGAGGCGACCGTGGATTGTGCAGGTTATTCGGCGCAGGTGATCGCGGAGGATATTAGTGATACGCCGCGAGTAGATATTTCTCGTGCGGAGCGTGTGGTGTGCGCCGGTCGCGGATTTGAAAACAAAGAGGATCTCCAACTCGCTCAGGATTTGGCGGATGTTCTTGGCGCCGAAATGGGCGTTTCCCGCCCGCTTGCCGAAGGCTATGGTTGGGTGCGCCGTGACAACTATATTGGTATTTCGGGACAAATTATTGCTCCCGAGCTTTACATTGCTGTTGGTATCTCAGGCCAGATCCACCACACTGCAGGTGTCACGGACTCCCAAACAATCGTGGCTATCAACAATGATGAGCTCGCAACAATGTTTGATTTTGCAGATTATGGCATTGTCGGTGACCTGTATCAAGTATTGCCGGAATTGACTGCGGCATTGCAGAAATGAGCTAAAATCCTGTGAGCATTGACTACGATTTTGACGTTATAGTGGTGGGCGCTGGTATTGCTGGTCTTACTACTGCTTATTTGTTAGCTCAGGACGGCCACGAAGTATTGTTAGCGGAGCGCGGCAATGAACCAGGAGAGAAAAACCTTTCCGGTGGCGTGTTCTATTCGCGTGTCATGGATGAGATTTTTCCGGATTTTTCGCAGGTAGCTCCGATAGAACGTCGCATCACACGCAATGTCTTGACGCTCCTTAACGCTGATTCTGCGGTTTCGATGGATTATTGGGATGCGCGTTTAGCACAACCAACGAATGCGGTGTCGATCTTGCGTGCCAAACTTGATCCGTGGCTTGCTGAGCAGGCAGAAGAAGCTGGCGTGACTGTTATGAGCGGCGTCAAAGTGGACGAGCTTGTGAAAAGTGAGTCGGGCGCAGTTTGTGGTATCCGTGCTGGCGAAGATGTTTTGCATGCCAAAATCGTAGTCTTGGCAGATGGCGTTCATTCGTTTTTAGCTTGCGCTGCAGGTTTGCGAGCGAAGCCTGCTCCGCAGACGCTGGGCGTTGGTGTGAAATCAGTGGTGCGTCTTGGCACCGATGTGGTTTCGGAGCGTTTCCACGCGGGGGATGACGACGGCGTGGCGTACGCATTGGTTGGCGACGCAACTCGTGGTGTTCCGGGCGGAGCATTTATGTACACGAACAAGGATTCCGTGAGTGTAGGTATTGTTGTCAATGCTCAGGATCTTGCCGAATCTGGGCATGATGTTGTGGAGCTACATGATCATTTGATTAGCCATCCGTTTATTCAGCCGCTGCTGGCTGGTGGTGAGTTGCTAGAGTATGGTACTCATATGGTGGCCGAGGGTGGTCAGGCTATGGTTGGTCGGATTGCTTTTGATGGTGCAGTTATTGTTGGTGACGCTGCTGGTTTTACAATTAACAATGGTTTTGCGATTCGTGGAATGGATTTGGCTGCGGAATCAGCACGGTGTGCTGCTCGCGCAGTGCATGAGTCTTTAGAAGCAGAGGATTATTCTGTTACTCGATTGCAAGCTTATGAGCGCAATGTTGCTGCCTCGTGGCTAGGCCAGGATATGGCGACGTTCCGTCATGCTCCTGACTTTTTGGCGTCGACGCCACAGATGTACGGCGAGATTGGTCAGTATGCGGCTGATGTGCTTCACGGGGTGTATCACATGGATCAGACTCCACGTAAACGCATTGTTCCATTGGCATTAGCAAAGTTAAAGGCTTCTAAGCTGAGCATCTGGAATCTAGTCAAGATCGCCCGGAAGATGAAGAAGGCGCTATGACGCAGAGTGAAAACTTTTCCTTGCCTCCGCTTAATCGCCGGTTAGCAGGCAACTCGTATATGACTGACGATGAGGCTTCGCATATCGAGGTTCATCAAGAAGAATTAGCTGCCAGTGGTTTCGCGGATACGCTTATCCGTATTTGTCCGGCACGAGTGTATTCGAAGAACCCTGATGGAACTGTGGCTGCTGAATATGCGGCATGCTTGGAGTGTGGTACGTGTTTAGCACTAGCTCCAGCCGGCACGTTGAGCTGGCATTACCCGAATTCTGGGATGGGGATCAGCTATCGTGAAGGCTAGTACGTTGCTGATGGACCATAATCGACGCAACGGTGAGGGTGAGCGAAGCTAGGAAAACAACGAGTCCTAGTGCGAGGAGCATTCCTAGTAGCCAGTTGGGTTCGCCTGTTGTTAATCTTTGTCCTGCGAAGAAGACTGCGGTCACCATTGCGATGCTGATAGCAGTAGCTATGCGCTGGCCTGTTTGCAAAAAGCCACCGGCAGTCCCGCCGTGTGCATGGGGCACGTCCATCATTGTTATTGTTTGGTTTGCTGAACCGAAGGCTCCGAAAGCGAATCCTTGGAATGCGAGGGGAATGGTTGCCCACCAGAAACTAGCACCATGTTCGATTCCCCAGACGACGCCGGCCAGCCCAATGGCGCTGGCAACGATGATGACGGCACATAATACTTGAATTGCTGCACCGTGTTTGACGGCGTGTCGTCCACCCCACATCGCTCCAAACGCTGACAATACGGCGTTGGGCAAGGTAAGTAGCCCGACGCTCAGGGCTATAGCGCCTACTCCGTTTTGGAGGTAGATTGCGACGATGGCCATAACAGCCGGTCCGGCCAAGAAGAATAATGAACCAGTGAGTGTACCGAGCGCATAGCTTGGGATTTTGAGAAGCACAAGATCCATCATGGGGTAGTGTCCGCGCTCTTTGTAGCGTTTCTCCCAGCGCACCCAGAAAGCAGTCAGCGCTAGTCCTGCTGGTAAAAATGTCCATATCCATGGCGTGGTTCGAACCATAAAAGGAAGCATGATAAATAGGACGCTTACCGAAAGCAGGGAAGCTCCGATGGGGTCAATATCAATTTTGCCCCGTCGTTCAATAACCTTATGTCCGGCAGCGCGCTCACGACGTAGGAATTCTGCTTGCACTTGTTGACGGTGAGGCCCCACGGTTCGTCGCTCTTTACCGAAGGGTAACCATTTGATAGCCAATAACAATCCGATTATTCCGAGCGGTACGTTGACTAAGAATCCACCTCGCCAGCCGAGGTCATTGCCGAGCCATCCGATTAAGACCCCAGACAGGATGGGACCGATTGCCACGGATAAGGAGACGACTAACCCGAACAGTGCAAAGGCTTTGGCGCGTGCCTGACCTTCGAAATATTGCAAGATGAGCCCAGTAGTTTGGGGCGAGAGAATTCCGGCGCCAATCCCTTGTAATACTCTAAAAATATTGAGTACGACGATATGTGTGGATAACCCACAAGCAAGAGACATAGTAGTGAACAATGTGAGTCCGACGACGAACAGCGATGAGCGTCCTAAGATGTCACCTAATCGTCCGGCAGGAACAAGAACAATTCCGATAGCTAGAGCATAACCAGATAATACCCACTGTAGACCAGAGTCGGTGGAGTGGAGCGCCTCGCGTAGAGCTGGCAGTGCGTTGTTCACTGAGCTCACCTGTACTAATGCCATCATCAGAGGCACAAGGAGTACAGCTAGAAGCTGGCGTTTATCGTATATACGTGGGGAACCGGGCACAGCGAAAGCGTGCTCGGTTGGAATCGATCTTGCGTTCTTCTTCATTCGTGTTCTCTCAGTCTAAGAAGGTACGGATCGATAGTAGTCCTTTTCATTTTCAACTAATGCGTGCTGGGTCATAATATTGTAGTGATCTGTATGACCCTTTAGGCTGGATATTATGAGTGAAACGGTTCGAATAGATGTCTGGTTGTGGTCAGTGCGCCAAACTAAAACGCGCAGCCTGGCCACAAACGAATGCAAAGCAGGCCACGTGCGGATCAACGGCAACGTTGCCAAACCCTCGTCGCCAGTGAAAATCGGCGACGAAGTACGCTACCGATTCCAAGGATTTGACCGGATTTTGCAGGTCACCAGATTGTTAACTAAGCGCTCGAGCGCTACCCAAGCCCAAGCCTGTTATATCGACAAGAGCCCGCAACGCCCCAAAGTTTATATCCCGGTTTTCACTCGCGAACGTGGAGCGGGCCGGCCCACGAAGAAAGAACGACGCGAATTGGATCGGATTCTTGGACGTAATTCGAACTATGGTCATATGGGGTAGAATCTTCTTAGCGCTAACTAGATGAAAGGTGGACCATGTCTGCTGATATGGCCGCACACGGTACACGCCGTGTGCTCTTAAAACTGTCGGGTGAGGTATTTGGCGGTGGAGACATCGGCCTCGATACAACGGTACTTCGTCGTATTTCTAATGAAATCGCGGAAGCTGTGCGAGCTGGTGTGCAAGTCGCTGTCGTCGTCGGCGGGGGTAATTTCTTCCGTGGTGTCGAACTCCAAGAAAATGGCATGGATCGAGCTCGGGCCGACTATATGGGAATGCTCGGTACCGTTATTAATGCGGTTGCTTTGCAGGATTTCCTGGAGAACTCAGGTATTCCGTCGCGTGTACAAACGGCGATTACGATGAGCCAGGTTGCTGAAGCATACATTCCATTAAGGGCAATCCGTCACCTTGAAAAAGGCCGTGTTGTTATCTTTGGCGCCGGCGCAGGTATGCCTTTCTTCTCAACTGATACAGTCTCGGCACAACGTGCACTCGAATTACGGTGTGATGAGTTGTTAGTAGGGAAGAACGGGGTTGACGGTGTTTACACTGCAGACCCACGTAAAGATCCGAACGCTGTGATGCTTGAATCAGTGACGTATCAGCAAGCCCTCCACGACGGTCTAAAAGTGGTAGATGCGGCAGCGTTCTCGTTATGCCAAGATAATGGAATGACCATGCGCGTTTTCGGAATGGGTACACCAGGAAACGTGTCTCGCGCGCTGCGCGGGGAAAAGATCGGTACCCTAGTGACATCAACCCCCAACAGCAAGGACCAAAAATGATTGACGATACCCTACTCGAAGCCGAAGAAAAGATGGGCAAAGCAATTGACGTTGCCCGTAATGACTTCTCGAAAATCCGTTCGGGTCGTGCTAATCCAGAACTATTCACATCTCTAGTTGTGGACTACTATGGCGCGCCAACTCCGTTGCAGCAACTAGCCACAGTTTCGGTTCCGGAAGCTCGTACTGTTCTTATTTCGCCATATGATCGTTCTGCGATGAAAGATATTGAGCGTGCTATCCAAGAATCAGACCTAGGTGTCAACCCTACTGATGACGGCCAAGTATTGCGTATTAACCTGCCTGCGCTTACCGAAGAGCGTCGTCGGGAATACGTCAAGCTTGCCAAGTCTAAGGGCGAAGATGCGCGTATTTCGATTCGAGCAATTCGTCGTAAGGCTAAGGAAACGCTGGATAAGATCAAGAAGGACGGCGAAGCTGGCGAGGACGACGTCGAGCGCGCCGAAAAAGAACTCGAAAGCCTCACTAAAAAGTATGTCGATACCGTCGATTCTATTCTTGAGGCTAAAGAGAAGGAATTGATGGAGATCTGATTGTGGCTACACCAAGTCCAACAGCGACTCGCTCGTTTTTAGAACGCATAACTCCGCACCCGCCGCGTCCGCCTAAAGAGGTTACTTCGCGTGCCGGGCGAAATGTGCCGGCTGCAGTGCTGACAGCTGCTGTCTTGTTGGGCTTGGTGGGGCTTTCGTTAGCATACAAAATCGAAGGTTTTGTAGTGCTTGCGATTGCTTTCATCCTTGCAGGTTTATGGGAAATTGCGGGAGCATTTCTGGCTCGCGATATTCATATTCCAGCGATCCCACTTCTTGGAAGTGGGCTAAGTATGATACTAGCAACCTGGTTCGGCGGAATAGAAGCGGGACTGGTGGTATTCCTCATCGCCAGTGGTATCTTGGTCTTGTGGCGTAGCTATATGCCAATGGCGAATGCCCTAACCGATGCTTTAGCCGGGGTTTTTGCCTTGGCATGGATCGGTATCTTTTCGATGTTTGCAGTAGCTCTGGCAGCACTTGAAAATGGCCCGCTTGCTATCGTCGCTTTCGTACTTCTCCCAGTGGCATCGGATACTGGTGGCTGGCTTGCGGGCATCACCTTTGGCAAACATCCGATAGCACCTTCGATTTCACCTAAAAAATCCTGGGAGGGCTTTGTTGGCTCACTCCTCGGAGCACTCTTCGCTGCGGGGGTTACTATCTGGTTCGCTTTAGGCTTACCCTGGTATGCGGCGCTAATCATCGGGCTGGTAACCCCGGTTTTTGCTACAGCTGGCGACTTTTCGGAATCGCTTCTGAAACGTGATCTTGGTGTGAAAGACATGGGATCGATCTTTCCAGGTCACGGTGGCGTGCTCGATAGGGTAGATTCACTGTTGTTTTGTGCACCGATTCTCTACGTCGTCCTTACGTATGGCTTCGGCGTGAACTGACGAACCAGAAACATACGTCTGCTTTTCTCGAGGACTGGAATGAAGAAAACTAAACAGGTTATGCCACGTGTGGAGCAAGGGCCGCGCCCGTCGCTTTCATTTACTGAGCGTCGGCATGGCAAGCCACCAAAACATTTGGCTGATCTTAGCCGTAGTGAACGGCGTGCACTGGTAGCAGATCTCGGATATCCACAATTTCGTGCTGACCAGTTGTCGAAGCATTATTTCGAGCATAACTGTGTTGACCCGGAGCAGATGACGGATTTACCGCAAGCTCAACGCGCTGATTTAACGCGCGTTATGCTCCCGCAGCTCATCACTAAAGTTCGTGATCAAGTTGCTGATGGCGGAGTAACTATTAAGACGCTGTGGAAACTGTTCGACGGTGCCGTCGTGGAGTCGGTGCTGATGAAGTATCCCGATCGTGCAACGCTCTGTATTTCGTCACAAGCTGGTTGCGGCATGGCGTGCCCATTTTGCGCCACTGGCCAAGCTGGTTTAACACGCAACCTGTCTGCTGGAGAGATTGTTGAACAGCTCCGCCAGGCGCGTCAGCTTGCTGAAGAGGGTATTTTTGGTGAGCCAGTGCGGGTAACCAACGTCGTGTTTATGGGAATGGGAGAACCATTAGCGAATTTCCCGGCAGTGCGCGATGCATTGCACCGCATGATTGAGCCAGCGCCAGAAGGCTTTGGTATGTCGGCTCGCAATATAACCGTGTCTACTGTTGGTATGGTTCCAGTAATTAAGAAGCTTGCTGACGAAGGCTTGCCAGTGACATTGGCGGTATCCTTGCATGCACCGGATGATGGTTTGCGTGACGATCTCATCCCTATTAACTCGCGCTATAAAGTTGGCGAATTACTAGACACAGCACGGTATTATTTTGTTCGGACTGGACGGCGAGTTTCGATTGAGTACGCGTTGATTAAAGATATGAATGACCATCAGTGGCGTGCTGAGCTTCTTGCTGCGGAGCTTAATTCGCGTGGGCGAGGCTGGGCGCATGTTAATCCGATTCCGCTTAACCCGACGCCAGGATCTATTTGGACTGCGTCTACGACGGCGGATACAGGGGTCTTTGTTCAAACGTTGACTGATGCTGGGATCTCGACGACGATCCGGGATACTCGCGGTTCAGATATTGATGGCGCGTGCGGCCAGTTAGCTGCGGACGTAGTAGACCGCGATCATGTTTCACGGCGCGCTGCCCGCGCTCAAGCTGCAGTTGATGCCCGCATCGAGGCACACCGTGGCGAACCGAAAGATTTTGATTCGACTCTTGCTGCTATAGCAGCAGTTACGAATGGAGATATCGATGAATGACACATTTGCGCGCGTTGGCTGGTTCCGTTCGGGGTATGATCCAGCTCAGGTTGATGCATTTTTGGAGCAAGCAAAAGATGCATACGATGTAGCCTATGAAGATGGACAAGAAATTACTGAAGAAACAGTTCGTCGTGTCTCATTTTCGTGGGTACGCAATGGGTATCATGCGCAGCTTGTGGACGTCGCGCTAGATCGGTTAGAAAGGGCCTTTGTACAACGACGACGAGCTGCCCGGGTACGTGAAGTAGGCGAAGACCGCTGGTTACGGTCTACCTATGATCGGGCTACCAGTCTGTATCCACGCTTGCGTCGGCCGGCCGGACAGCGCTTTGCGCACCCAGAGAAGTCGGGTTACTCTTCTGCTGATGTCGATGCATTAATGGATCGTATTATTGCGTTCTTCGACAGTGCGGAGCCGATTACCTCTCAGGAAGTCCGCAATACCACTTTTTCTTCGGCTAAGAATGAGAAAGCCTATGAAGAAAAAGTTGTGGATGTTTTCCTTGATCGTGTGATTTCAGTTTTGATGAGTGTGGAATAATGCGGCGGGTAATTGTTTTAGGCTCAACTGGTTCTATCGGCACCCAAACACTGGATGTGATCTCCCGGCATCGGGATAAATTCCACGTGCAAGCTTTAGGTGCGGGAGGCTCTCGTATCCCACTGTTAGCTGAACAAGCTGCAACATTCAACGTTCCGATTGTAGGCGTGGCAGACGAATCAGCCGTTAACGATTTCCATCAACAGTGGAATGATCGTTTTGCACATCTGCCAGAGCCTCAGATCATTGCTGGCGAGCGGGCAATGACTGAGCTCGCGGGTAGTGGTAGTGGAGTTAGCATTGATTCCTCCGACGTCGTCGTCAACGGTATTACTGGTTCAGTTGGGCTATTGCCCACGCTTGCAGCGCTGCACTCGGGCGCGACGTTAGCACTGGCAAACAAGGAATCTCTCGTTGTAGGAGGCTCTCTTGTATCTGAAGCGATGACGTGGCCGGGGCAGATTGTGCCGGTTGATTCGGAACACTCGGCTATCGCGCAAGCTCTTCGTTCGGGTCGACATTGTAAGGGCTTAACCTCACCAATCGTTGATGGAACAAGCGAAGTGAGCCGCATTATCCTGACTGCATCGGGTGGGCCTTTCCGTGGTAAAAAACGTCACGAGCTAGCAAATGTCACTCCGCAACAGGCTTTAAACCATCCAACATGGTCAATGGGGCCGGTGGTCACAATTAACTCTTCTACACTTATGAATAAGGGGTTAGAGCTCATCGAAGCTGCATACTTATTCGATGTTGCACCAGAGAATATTGTGCCGGTTGTCCATCCGCAGTCGATGATCCACTCGATGGTCGAGTTCCAGGACGGTTCTACGATTGCGCAGGCCTCAGATCCTGATATGCGGCTCCCGATAGCCTTGGGAATTTCATGGCCAGATCGGCTCGATCGGGTTGTCGCTCCGCACTCGTGGGATGCGCTATCGGCATGGACATTTGAGCCACTTGATCATGAGGTATTCCCGGCAGTTAAATTAGCGCAGCAGGCGATCTCGACGTCGTCACTGCACCCGGCTGTTCTCAATGCTGCCAACGAAGAATGTGTGGGTGCGTTCTTAGCTGGGAAGTTACCGTATCTAGGAATTGTCGATACCGTGAAACAAGTACTTGAAACACTGTCAGTTCCGGCAGAGCGAACTGTTGAGAGTGTTCTTGACACCGAGAAGCGTGCGCGCACGCTTGCTCACAAAATTATGGCACAACATAGCCGCTAACCAGAGAAAGATACTATGCTTCCCGGAATTATTTTTATGGTTATTGGGCTCGTTGCCTCAGTAGCTATCCATGAACTAGGGCATCTCATACCAGCGAAAAAATTTGGCGCAAAAGTTAGCCGGTATTTCGTTGGCTTCGGTCCAACTGTTTGGTCAATTGAACGTGGTGGAACTGAATGGGGATTTAAAGCAATCCCGCTTGGTGGGTTCGTGTCGATTGCTGGAATGTTGCCGCCGGCAAAAGACGGCGTGCCGACAACTAAAACTGACGGGTCCTTAACGTTGGCTCAGGAAGCCCGGTTACAGTCTGCTGAAGAGTTCGATGATCCGGCGCAGCCAGGTGCTTTTTGGCATCTGCCAGCGCGGCTGAAGATGATTGTGATGTTTGGTGGGCCGCTGACTAATCTGATTATCAGCATTGTCTTGCTTGCTGCAGTTACAGTCGGTATTGGAGTGCCGCGGTTGTCTACGACGATCGCACAAGTAGCTCCCTGTATTGATAATGCTGAAACTTGCACACCTGCTCCGGCAACTGGCGTCATCGAGCCGTCGGACACGATTATTTCGTGGGGAGGTAAGCAAGTTGAGACATGGAATGATATCCAACAAGCTATCGCCACTGGTGGAACTGTAGCGACGGACGTCGTCGTCGAACGAAACAACGTCCAAAAAACGCTTTCTGTTACCCCGGTAATGCGCGAGTTTGACGATGGTACTGGCACTGTAGCCACCAAGCCATATGTGGGAATAGGTCCGGCAATCGAGCGCCGCCCAGGAACGCTTTCTGAAGTTCCGGGCCAGACGTGGACAATGGCTAGTGGCACTGCCAAAATACTTGTCCAGTTGCCGGTTAAGCTCTGGGATGCCGCTAGCACGCTGGTCACCGGCGAAAAGCGTACCCCAGATTCTGTGGTTGGCCTAGTTGGCATCGCTGATGTCGCGGGATCTATCAGTGCAGCGCAAGTAGATAACTACGGTTTCCTTGATCGTCTTGGCGATTTAACGATGCTCCTCGCAGGGCTGAACATGACGTTGTTCATCTTCAATATGATTCCATTGTTGCCGTTAGACGGTGGTCATATACTCGGCGCACTCATCGAAGGTGTCCGCCGGAAAATCGCTTTCTCCCAAGGGAAACCAGATCCGGGACCGTTTGATACTGCACGGTTACTTCCGGTGAGCTACGCAATGATTTTATTCTTTGTTTTCATGACCGTGCTACTGATTGTGGTCGACATAGTTAACCCCATCGTGTGAGAAATCTTCAAGAGTGGAATAATACAGAACGTGAATATGCCAATTGCTTTAGGAATACCCAGCGTGAAAGAACCAGATCCTGTTCTCTCGCAACGGAAGAAGACTCGTCAGATTCAAGTTGGTGACGTCAAAGTTGGCGGCGACGCTCCGGTGTCAGTGCAGTCGATGACCACCACAAAAACGCATGATATCGGTGCAACTTTGCAACAGATCGCAGAGTTGACCACTGCTGGTTGCGATATTATTCGAGTTGCATGTCCAACCGATAAAGATGCTGATGCGCTACCAATTATTGCTGCAAAGTCAAAGATTCCAGTGGTTGCTGACATCCATTTCCAGCCACGGTATGTTTTTGCGGCGATTGAGGCTGGCTGTGGTGTGCGTGTCAACCCAGGAAATATCAAGAAGTTTGATGACCGTATCCCGGAAATCGCTGCGGCTGCTAACGCTAACGGCACAGCTATGCGCATTGGGATTAATGCCGGATCGCTAGACCCGCGGTTGCTCAAAAAATACGGCAAGGCAACTCCGGAAGCTCTGGTTGAGTCGGCAGTGAATGAAGCCCGGCTTTTTGAAGATGCCGGCTTCTATGATTTTGCTATCTCTGTTAAGCACCACGATCCGGTGACGATGGTTCGTGCCTATGAGTTACTGTCCGAAGCAGGCGATTGGCCATTGCATCTGGGCGTGACCGAAGCAGGTCCAGCGTTCCAAGGAACCGTGAAATCCTCGGTGGCTTTCGGCGCTTTGCTCGCGAACGGTATCGGCGACACTATTCGTGTTTCTCTTTCGGCTCCGCCGGTTGAAGAAGTCAAGGTTGGCGAGGCAATTTTGCGTTCGCTTAACTTGCGTCCAAAGAAGCTGGAAATTGTGTCGTGTCCGTCTTGTGGCCGCTCCCAGGTAGATGTGTACACCTTGGCGAATCGAGTTTCGGAGGGCCTGAAAGATATTTCGTTCCCGTTGCGAGTAGCTGTTATGGGATGCGTCGTTAATGGTCCAGGTGAAGCTCGGGAAGCAGACCTTGGGGTAGCTTCTGGAAACGGCAAAGGACAGATTTTTGTTCGAGGTAAGGTCGTTGAAACTGTTCCAGAAGCAGATATCGTCCCGACTCTCATCGCTCGCGCGCGAGTTGTTGCAGAAGAACTTGGGTTAAGCGAGGACGCAGCAAGCTCACCTGAAGTGATTGTGTGAGATGACATGGCTGTTTCGGCGTGCCGGTCAGCTTCGCCGACTCGGGTCGAATGACCTCGACCGTGCTTTCCAGTTCTTTGACCGGGACCCAGTAGGTTCTGTTCTTGCGCGGGGCGCAGTCGAATCACGCACCCAACGTTTGGCTCATGCCGTGGGGATCGACGACGGCGATGGGTTACGGTCGTTATGCTGGATGGGGGCTAACATCATCCCACTTGGGTTTGATGAACCTGGCCTAGACTTACTAGCTAGTTACGTCAGCCGGCATGATCGGATCGCTAACTCTCTGGTAGGTCCAGCCGATCAGGTTCTGGGCTTGTGGGAACGCATCAAAGATTCTTATGCAGCTCCACGCGAGGTTCGGGAACATCAGCTGTCCATGGTGTGGCAGGGAAAATCGCGGTGTGGATACGACGATCAGGTGCGTCCCGCGCAGCGGAGTGAAGAATCGCTCATAGCACCAGCTTCAGTTGCTATGTTCATCGAAGAAGTCGGGTATGATCCTACTTGCTATGGTCCGGCGTATATTCGTCGAGTCCGTTCACTTGTTCAGCAGGGGCGAACTTTTGTGCGTTTTTCTGACGATTGTCCACTGTCAAAAGTTGAGTTTAAAGCTGATATCGGCGCGTTAGCCGGGGGAGTAGCTCAAATACAAGGTGTTTGGGTTCATCCAGATTTGCGCGGGCGCGGAATTGCTGGGCCGGCAATGGCCAGCGTAGCGAAACTGATTCAGGATTCGCATGCGCCTGTGGTTTCTCTCTATGTGAACGATTACAACATTGCTGCGGTGCGAGCGTACGAAAAAGCCGGGTTCGCCGTCGTCGGAGAGTATGCAACGGTACTGTTGGCATAATGTGAATTGTTGCCAACGCCACGCTTGATTCGGCTGGGGAAATAGGGTAGACAGCGCGAAACAGCTAAACTAGTACTGTGCTAAAAATGTCTGAACTTTTTGTCCGTACCCTCCGCGACGATCCGGCCGACGCAGAGGTCCGTTCTCATAAACTGATGGTACGTGCCGGATACGTACGTCGTGCTGCGCCGGGTATCTATACCTGGTTGCCACTTGGGCTCAAAGTGCTTCGCAAGGTTGAAGCTGTGGTGCGTGAAGAAATGGATAATGCGGGTTCGCAAGAAATGCATTTCCCGGCGCTATTGCCACGCGAGCCGTTCGAAGCTACGAATCGGTGGGAAGAATACGGTCCGAACTTATTCCGGTTGAAGGATCGGCGCGATAACGATTATCTGTTGGCACCAACGCATGAAGAAATGTTCACGTTGGCTGTGAAGGATATGTACTCTTCGTACAAGGATCTGCCGGTATCCCTCTACCAGATTCAGCATAAGTACCGTGATGAGGCTCGTCCGCGCGCTGGTATCATCCGCACCCGCGAGTTCATCATGAAGGATGCCTATTCTTTCGATATTGACGACGCCGGTTTGGACCGCTCCTATGAAACGATGCGTGCCGCATATCAGCGAATCTTTGATCGTCTTGGTATCCCGTATGTGATTTGTTCAGCGCAGTCTGGACCAATGGGTGGTTCGCGTTCGGAAGAATTCCTTTCGCCATGTGCTATTGGTGAAGATACCTTCGTTATGTCCGCGGGTGGTTACGCTGCAAATACCGAAGCAGTCACTACTCCGGCACAGCCGGATCAGGATTTCTCTGATGTTCCGGAACCGCACACTGTTCCAACACCGGGTGCAACAACGATTGCATCGCTTGTTGAGATGGCGAACGAGGTGGCACCGCGTGCGGATCGCACGTGGGAAGCAAGTGACACGTTGAAGAATGTTGTGGTTGCTTTTGTCCATCCGGATGGTGAACGTGAAGTTGTTGTTATTGGCGTCCCTGGGGATCGCGAAGTTGATCTCAAGCGAGTAGAGGCCAGTATTTCCCCGGCTGAAGTCGAGATGGCAACGGCACATGATCTTGAGCAACATCCAGAACTTGTGGCTGGCTACATTGGTCCAGAGGTTATCGGACCAAATTCGGAGTCCCGTACAGTCAACGACGAAGGCGAAATCTCCGGGTCGGTACGTTACTTACTCGATCCGCATGTCGCTCGTGGTTCGCGCTGGATTTCTGGGGCGAATGAAGTTGATCAACATGTTTTCGATCTGGTCTACGTCCGAGACTTCGAAGCCGACGGTACGATTGAAGCTGTTGAGGTTCGTGAAGGCGATGAAGCTCCAGATGGTTCTGGCCCGTTGACGATCGAACGCGGTATCGAGATCGGACACATCTTCCAGCTGGGCCGCAAATACGCTAAGGCGCTTGACTTAACAGTTCTTGACCAAAATGGTAAGACCGCAGTGGTAACCATGGGCTCGTATGGTATCGGTGTTTCGCGCGTGATGGCTGCATTGGCAGAGTTGAATTCAGATGATATGGGGCTGAAGTGGCCGTTGCATCTTGCTCCTGCTCAGGTCCATGTACTTGCTACTGGAAAGGACGCAGCGATATTTGAGACGGCGCAGAATTTTGCGGAGGAGTTGTCTGGTCGTGGACTAGAAGTTCTCTACGATGATCGCGTTAAGGTGTCAGCCGGCGTGAAGTTTGCGGACTTCGAACTGATCGGTGTTCCATTCGCGATCGTTGTTGGGCGTGGTCTCAAAGACGGCATGGTTGAGATCCGCGATCGTCGCAGTGGCGAACGGTACGAAGTTCCAGTTGATCAAGCTTTGTCGAAACTCGATGAGGTTATGGCTCAAGCTAAGTAATTCGAACTGCTAAAAGAGGCTGGCTAGTAGTAGCCAGCCTCTTTTATTATGCAGTTATTTCGTTGTTGTTCCAGGTAAGGCAGGAAGGTGTTCACCAGCTGACAGGAGGCACAGGAATGAAACTGTTGCTTCTCGTTCCTCAGGTGTTGCTTGAGTTGCTTGGCCGATAAGTTCGGCATTGGCGACTGTTAGAGCAGCGGTTACATCCTCGCTCGAAGCCGGCGGAACTAAGGCAGGGCGTGAGTCAGGCGTACCGGCGTCGATCATATTTTCGGTGAGCGCAGTCAAAAGTGCGATTTGTTCTTCGGGGCGTTGGCGCTGTGCCGGATCAGTAATTGCAGCATCATGCTCGAGCCATTGCCGAGCAGATTCCAGTCGCAGAAGTGTTTGTTCGCCAGTGATATGCGAACCAAGCCGAGATAGATCTGGGGTACGACAGCTCGATTCTCGTTCCTCATCAGGGGAGAGCTGCGCGGCTAAAGTTCGTGCTTTAACAGATATTGACGTAGCAATACGACCGTCTAAATCGGTATCGGCAGGCAGCGTTGAAGATAATTGAATAAGTTCGTTGCGAAGCGCATCTACTGTCACTTCTTTTGGTGTGAGATCTAGTTCGGGGTTGCTGTAGCCTTCAGGGGCGCCGTCCGGCCAAGGTACCCAAACATCCCCAAGAGAAGTCAACCATTGATCACTTGCGGTTGCTACGTCACCGATGATTGCAGCTATCGCGGGTTCCAGTGCATCGTTTTGAAGCTCCTGCGCCAGTGCATGCGTTCGCGCAATAGTAACTGCCGCATTTTGCCGGGCTTGTTCAGTTGGGGTTGGTTTTGCAGGATCAAGTGACATATGTTCCCAGCGAGTCCCCATAACAACAAGAACCAATGCAAAAATGGCAATCGCAATCAGGGATAGCCCAACAAAGGATAGCCATGATGCCACAACAGATTTAGTATGGGAACGTGAATTGGTCATAGCACTACTTTGCCATATCATGTGCTGGCATGGAAAAGTGTCCCAGCACTACATAGGATAACGTGATTTTTCTTCACTCTTATGACATCACTAGGTACGAGCCGGTAATGTTGTACCTATGGTAGACAATGTTTCGGCGCAGGTTGCGCAACTTCTTGACCCAGTTATTCGCGATGCCGGCTTATGGCTGGAAACAGTTCGCGTTGTAGGGGCAGGTAAACACACGGTTGTCCGGGTTACAGTAGATCTGCCGTCCGGGCCGGGTGGGGTGGATTCCACACAGCTAACGGACGTTTCGCGGGCCGTGTCCGAAGTGCTAGATGAGCACGATCCGATCCGTGGTGCCTATACCCTCGAAGTATCTACGCCAGGTGCTACCCGGGAGCTTTCCGAAGAGCGTCATTTTTCACGTGCCATTGGTCGTAAAGTTGCGTTCAAATTGTCTGATGGGACGAAGCTAACGGAACGTATCTCAGATGTTGCTGACGGCGTTATCACGCTGGAGCACGATGCAGGTACAATTGCGGTTGCAGACGTAGCACGCGCTCACGTTGTTATCGAGCTTAACAAGGCCAAGGGAGAGAACTGATGGAACTGTCAATGAATGAACTTCGGATTGTAGAATCCGAACTCGGTATCGATCTGAATGTTCTCCTCAACGCTATTGAGGAAGCCTTGGTTCATGCCTACAATCGGGTTCCTGGCGCGGTTCGTGGTGCTCGTGTAGAGCTGGATCGTACTACCGGAAAAGTGACTGTATGGGCACCGGAAGTCGATGAGAATGACGAAGTTATTGGAGAATTTGACGATACTCCTAACGATTTTGGGCGAATCGCTACCTCAACGGCACGATCGATTATCGCTCAGCGTCTACGTGATGCTGAAACAGAGCGTGTTCTCGGTTCGTTCCAAGGCAAAAAGGGACAGCTCGTTTCTGGTGTAGTTGAAAGTTCTGCCGGAGCGTCGTCGTTATCTCGCGATGTGTTCGTTGAGCTGGGCGAGAATCGCGGCCTACTTCGCGCTGATGAACAAGTTGCTTCGGAGCATTTCAAGCACGGAGATCTGATTCGTGCCTTAGTGTTGGATATCTCGGTTGGAAGCCATGGCGCGTCAATCCGGTTATCGCGCTCGCATCCGGATTTTGTGCGGCAGCTGTTCGAAAGTGAAGTTCCAGAAATCGCCGACGGCACTGTTGAGATTGTAGCACTTGCCCGCGAAGCCGGTCACCGTACCAAGATAGCGGTGTGGAGCAATGATGAATCAGTCGGTGCTAAGGGTGCGTTAATTGGTCACAACGGTCAGCGTGTTCGTGCAGTAACCCAAGAGTTGCATGGTGAAAAGATCGATGTTGTTGATTATGACGACGATCCAGCCAAGTTCATTGCGGCGGCATTATCGCCTGCCAAGGTGGCCGAGGTAGAGATTCTCAGCCCGGATATGCGCCAAGCACGTGCAGTTGTTCCTGACGATCAAGCTTCTTTGGCTATTGGTAAGGAAGCACAAAATGTCCGCCTAGCTGCTAAGCTTACCGGCTGGTCAATCGATATCCGCAAGGAATCCGAGTAACACCAGTTTATTTCGCGAGAAAGAGCCGTCCCTGTGCAATGTGTGCAGTGGCACGGCTCTTATCGTTTAGTTTTAGTGCTTACATACAGTAGACTAAAGATTGTATGTCTATGTTAAAGCGATCGATCGATATGAATATGGCCGGTTTTCGTGACCGGATCATGGTTCGTACCTGCATCGGTTGCCGTGACAAAGCATGCCGGAACGAGCTTTTGCGTGTAGTGGCTTGCAATGATGGAACTGTTTACCCAGATCCACAAGCGTCCATGCAAGGGCGTGGAGCGTGGATTCATCCATGCTCCAAATGTGTCGCACAAGCAGTTAAAACATCTCAGTTTGCACGGGCTTTCAAACGCCCTATAGCTAATACTGGTGCAGTAGTTGCTTATGTGAGTGATTTTGTTCGATCAGCACAGTTATGTGCGAATAACCCAATGAAAGCGGGTAGAGAGCCGATGGGCACCCGATGAGTACCCAGCGATGAGCTGCCAAACAGGGGCCTGACGCACATTTGCGCGGGCCAAGACATAAGGAGAAATGTGGCTAAGGTCCGCGTCCATGAACTTGCTAAAGAGATTGGTGTGACAAGCAAAAAGTTGCTTGAAGTGCTTAAATCTGAAGGTGAATTCGTTAAATCTGCTTCCTCGTCAATCGAGGCACCAGTAGTGCGTAAAGCACGTGAATATTTTGAATCGCATCCCGATCTAGTGGATCCGAAGAAGACTGCCAAGAAACCGGCAGCAAAGTCTACGTCAACACAAACGACGTCAGCAAAAACTGAATCTGCACCAGTGGCAGACACTAAGAAGCCGAGTGCGCCTACTCCGGCAGCACCGAAGCCTGCAGTGAAGAAAGCTACCGCAAAGACTGCTTCTGCCAAGCCAGCACCCAAATCTGCTAAGCCAGCTAGCTCAAAAGCAGCTGCGCCTAAGCCACCCTCAGGAAAACCAGGATCGGCAAAACCTGCTTCAAACAAGCCATCTGGTCAAAAGCCTGGAGCAAGTGACGGCAAATCAGTAAAGAAGCCAAGCCCATCCCCACGGCCAGTAGCTCGTGGGGTAACGCCAGGATCAGCACACGCTTCTGCTGAAGCAGCGCGAGAAGCTGCACCACCACGCCCAAGTGGAGGTCGTCCTCGTCCAGGAGCACCGCGTCCAGGAAACTCTCCATTCTCTTCAAAACAAGGGATGGGCGGACGCAACGGTCAAGGCGGCCAAGGTCGCGGTCCTCGTCCAAATGGCTCTTCTTTTGCTGGTAAAGGCCAAGGCAACCAAGGTGGCCGCGGCGGTCAGAGCCGAGGACCACGCCCTGAAGCTACTGCGCGTCCACCACGTACTGGCGGCGGTAACCGGCCAAGCCCCAATATGATGCCAGAACAAGTGCCAGCAGCTGCTCCTAGCCGTGGTGGTGGCCGTGGCCGTGGCGGTAACAGTGGCGGTTTCGGTGGTAATAACTCCGGCGGTCGTGGTAGTTTCACCCGTTCCGGCGGTAAAGCTCGTGGCGGTTCAACCGCAGGTGCTTTCGGACGTCAAGGTGGCGGCCGCGGCAATCGTAAGTCTAAGCGCGCAAAGCGTCAAGAATGGGAAGAGCAGCAATCACCGATGCTCCAGGGCGTGCAGATTCCACGTGGTGATGGTTCCACTGTGGTTCGTGTCCGCGCCGGTGCATCCCTAGCTGACTTCGCAGAACGCATCGAAGCAGATCCAGCAGCATTGGTTACCGTCTTGTTCCGGATGGGTGAGATGGCTACCGCTAATCAGTCCCTAGACGAAGATACTTTCGCACTACTCGGCGCAGAACTTGGTTATGACATCAAGATCATGAGCCCAGAAGACGAAGACCGTGAGATTCTTGAATCGTTCGATATCGATATCGACGCTGAGCACGCTGACGAATCTGACGAAGATCGTGTGCCACGCCCACCAGTAGTGACCGTCATGGGTCACGTCGATCACGGTAAGACCAAGCTCCTGGACGCGATCCGTAACGCCGACGTCGTCGAAGGTGAAGCCGGTGGTATTACCCAGTCCATCGGTGCTTACCAGACTCACGTCAAAATTGAAGACGGCGAGCGTGCCATCACCTTCATTGACACCCCAGGTCACGAAGCGTTTACCCAGATGCGTGCCCGTGGTGCTGACATCACTGACGTTGCTATTTTGGTTGTTGCTGCGAACGACGGCGTTATGCCACAGACCGTAGAAGCAATTAACCATGCGCAAGCGGCAAGTGTGCCAATCGTCGTCGCAGTCAACAAAATTGATGTTGACGGAGCGAACCCGGATAAGGTTCGTGCTCAGCTCACTGAATACAACTTAGTTGCCGAAGAATACGGTGGTGACGTTGCATTCGTTGATATTTCGGCAAAGCAACGCATCAATATTCCAGCCTTGCTGGAAACCGTACTGACTACCTCCGATATTTTGGTAACGCCTACGGCAAATCCAAACAAACCAGCTCGCGGTGTAGCCATTGAAGCCAAGCTCGATCAGGGCCGTGGTTCGGTTATTACCGCGCTGGTCCAAGAAGGAACCTTGCGCATTGGTGACCCGATCGTCGTTGGTACTGCGTACGGACGTGTCCGTGCAATGATCGATGAGCATGGTAACCGGTTGACGGAAGCTGGTCCAGCTCGCCCAGTTCAGGTCCTCGGTTTGACCTCAGTTCCGGGAGCTGGCGATCAGCTCATTGTTGCTGAAGACGACCGCACCGCACGGCAGATCGCGGAACGTCGTGAAGCTGCTAAGCGTGCCGCAACATTGGCTAAGCGCCGTAAGCGTGTTTCGCTTGAAGATCTCAACGCAGCCATTGAAGAGGGTAAGATCGAAAACCTTAACCTCATCATCAAGGGTGATTCCTCCGGTTCGGTCGAAGCACTTGAATCGTCCTTGCTCGATATCGAAATCGGTGGCGATGAAGTTCAGCTGAACGTTATTCACCGCGGTGTTGGCGCGATCACCCAGTCCGACGTCGATCTAGCAACCGTGGACAACGCCATCATCATTGGCTTCAACGTCCGTCCAGCAGAACGAGTTACTGAATTGGCTGATGCTGAAGGCGTAGAAATGAAGTTCTACTCCGTCATCTACGATGCTATCGATGAAGTCGAAGCAGCTATGAAGGGCAAGCTCAAGCCAATCTATGAAGAAGTACAAGTTGCTACTGCAGAGATTCGCCAAGTCTTCAAGTCCGGTAAGTTCGGCCTCATCGCAGGTTCGATTGTTCGTTCGGGCGCGATCCGCCGTGGTCACAAGGCTCGACTGATTCGCAACGGAAAGACGATTGCTGAAAACCTCGAAATCGTCTCCTTGCGCCGGGAAAAGGATGATGTCACTGAAGTCCGTGAAGGTTACGAATGTGGTATCACGCTCGGCTACAAGGATATTGCTCAAGGCGACATGATCGAGACCTACGAAATGCGCGAAAAGCCACGCGACTGATAGTCGTGTGCGCTTAGTAAAGTGAGGAACTATGGTTAATCCACGTGCTGCTCGAGTAGCGGAACGTATCCAACAAGTAGTGGCATCAATGCTTGACAAGCAGATCAAAGATCCGCGGTTAGGTATGGTCACCATTACAGATGTGCGGGTAACTGGCGATTTACAGCATGCAGATGTGTTCTACACCGTTTTCGGTGATGAGCACGATGCGAAGAGTACTGCTGCCGCATTGCGCTCAGCTACCGGAGTGATCCGCTCAAATGTTGGCAAACAGTTAGGTTTACGCTTGACGCCGTCGCTGGCATTTCACTTGGATGCACTGCCAGAATCGGCAAAATCCATTGAGGATCTGCTTATTGCGGCTCGTTACCGTGATGAACAGATCCGGAAGATGGCTCAAGATGCCCAGTATGCTGGGGATCCTGATCCATACCGGAAGCCAGATGAAGAATCAGCAGAATCTGTTGACCTATTGGACAGCGTAGCTGATGACGAGCTGACTGACTCTACCGAGTTGGCCGAGTAAGTGGCTCGGAATCGTAAACGCGAGATAGATCGCCCCCGGCGTGTTATGCCGTGGGGCGATCTGCCGCGTGGCCTCCATGAAGCTGCCGATGGCCTGATCCTTATAGATAAGCCACAGGGCGTCACCTCGCACGATATCGTGGGCGCACTACGTCGCCTTGGTGCTACTCGCAAAGTCGGGCACACCGGTACACTCGATCCCATGGCTACCGGACTTCTGACAGTAGCGTTTGGTAGAGCGACCAAACTGGTCCAGTACTTAACCGGTGCTGATAAAACGTATGTAGCACGGATCGTCTTGGGAGTTGGAACTGACACAGATGACGCAGATGGTACTCCTATCGTTCCTTCGACTGATGAGGTCCGCGCTGTTAATTCGATTGGTTCTGACCAGATTGACACGGCGATAGCTGAACTAACTGGTCAGATCCAGCAAGTCCCGGCTACCGTTTCGGCGAAGAAAATTGGTGGAAAACGAGCCCACGATCTTGTTCGTGATGGTGTGCAAGTAGATCTGGCTGCTCAGACAGTAACAATCTATCGATTTGAACGGACCTCAGATGTTGCGTCTGAATCGGTGCAAATTGGGGACAAAAGATACGGCACCTTGGCTTTTGATATTGCCGTTGATGTTTCTTCAGGAACCTATGTACGTGCTTTGGCGCGCGATCTTGGCGCAAAACTTGGAGTCGGGGCACACCTGTCAATGTTGCGCCGGGAACATGTTGGGCGCTGGGACATAGCTCAGGCTCATACGATTGAAGCATTGCGTGATCGTATTACTGATGGGGAAGAGCTACCGGTAGTCGGGATCGATGACGTGTGTGCACAAACATTCTCTCGGATCGATATAGATGGGGCGGAGGCAGAACGGCTTGGGAGAGGACTGTTTATCGATCGGCACGATCCGATTCGGATCGACGGAGCCAATAAATGGCCGGCATGTGCATTCTTGGGGGAGCAAGCAATTGCGATTGTTTCGCCGCGTTCTAAACAGCTCAAACCGGATCTGCAAATTCGGATTTTTTGACGCTTTGAGTGTGCCTAAAACTTGGCAATAGCGCAAACCTTGACATATACGGACGAGGTTTGCGCTATTACCGCATTAGCGTTCGGCACCGGGATATGAATGGGACTATTATGTACCTCTGAGCACATTGTGCGAGGACATTATTATTCTTCAACGAGGAGGACACGTGATCCCAGATTACTGCGTACCTGATCTTGCTAAAACAGGTATGTCAACAGGTCTATTAGCTGCACTTGCACTCGGCATGCTCATGCTGGGTGCTTTTTTAATTATCCGGAAAAAGCGCGCAGGAGTAGCCATGATGCTCCTCGTTGCCGTAGTTGGGGCAATGGCTTACGCTCCGGTGCAGTCCTATGCGTCAACAGCCAAAAAATGCCCGCAAGGTTATCACTATGACGCTGCAAAAGAGAAGAAAGCTGACGCGGACAAGCCGCAGCAACAACCAGATGCCAGCAACACGGGTATCTCTCGGCCTGTCACCGACGAATCATGGATGACACCTAAAACAACCTTCACGATGAAGGCTGATGGCACAACCGGTGACATTGCTTCTGGTGAAGATATTATCAACTGGGATGTCGCTAAAAAGACGCTGCGTGCATACATGAATGCTTCGAAAGATGGCATAGCCGACAAGAACGATTCACCATATATTCGGGATGTTACTGCTATTGCTTCGGCGGCCGGTGATGAGGTCGCGAAAATGTGTTCTGCTGCCAAAACTGCTGGTAAGAAACCTGCTGCTGTGTTTGATTCAGATGACACCACATTGTGGACGTATGACATGGAAGATGGGGCGATGAATTTCGCTTTTACGCCTACAAAACAGCAAGCTTGGTTTGATGCTCATGAAATGCCTGCAACTCCGGGAATGGTTGACGCGGTGAAGAAAATTCACGATGCTGGATGCCAGATTATTGGGCTGACGGGTCGTAACAGTAAGCAACAATCTTACACTGTCGCTAATTTGGAGCATGCTGGATACGTAGATGCGAATGGGAAGCCACTGTTCACGAACGAGTATTTCTTTACGAAGTTTACAAAAGATGATCCAATGCCGGAGTATCTAGTTAACCAGGGACGTTGTGACATGGAAAAGAAGAAGTGCACTACTGTTCAATTTAAAGCTGGTACCCGCCAACATATTCAGGAAGACCTTGGTTACACCATTATTGGAAACTTCGGTGACCAATGGTCCGATCTGCAAGGCGGTCAAGCAGAAAAATGGGTCAAACTACCAAATGCTACCTACTATTTGCCTAGCCCAAACCTAGACGCAGACTGGGAAGCTCGCGATAAAGCTGCGGGTATGGCACCAGCTGAATCCACGTATGTTGTTGCATCAGATGGGTCTTCCGGAGCGCGTCCGGGCGTGAAAGACTCCGATATTCCAAATATGGATATTGTTAAGTCGACCTTGCGTCATTACTATTCAGCGCATAAGGATGCCGAGCTGGGTCAATATGTTTCTAGCAAAGAAACGTCACCATACATCAGCGAACTGAAGGCGGTCACGGATAAAGCTCGCGGTGAGGTCGTCGAGCGCTGCCAGACTGCTGTTGCGCATGGGGAAAAGCCAGCTATCACGCTGGATGCTGATGACACGACGCTGTGGACCTATGACATGGAAGAATGGATGGAGTTCGCGTTCTCACCAGCAAAGCAGATTGATTACCTCAAGACGAACTACCATGCACTTCCAGCAACACCTGGAATGGCGGAACTAGTTTCTGCTGCTAAGGAAGCGGGCTGTGAAATTATTGGTCTCAATGGACGTTCCGATGATCTAAAAGAGATAACTCAGCGGAACATGACGGAAGTTGGATATCCAGCTATTGATCCGAGCATCTACTTCACGAAGAAGACATCCAAGGCTGCTGAACTTCCGCAGTGGGTTACGTGTGCTAAGGAAAAGTGCACTACTATCGAGTTCAAATCCTCAGTTCGTAAGCATATCGAGAATGACTTAGGTTATCGCATCGTCGGTAATTTTGGCGATCAATACTCTGATCTGATTGGGGGATACGCTGACGCCCACTACAAGCTCCCTAATCCTACATATTATTTGCCATGAATTAACGGTGAACTGAGGGGGCAGAATAGATGATATCTATCCTGCCCCCTTTTTTCTACGGATGTTGTGCCAAAATCTTGGCAATAACGCAAACCTAGGTATATATGGACGAGGTTTGCGCTATTACCGAATTTTCGGCACACCACCTAACCTATTGTCAACCGGCCGTATTATCATGGTGCCCATGACTGAAGAGAAAAAGGGCTGCGGTTGCGGCGGTAAGAAAGCAGCAACAGCTGGTCAGCACAGTGGGTGTGGTTGTGGCGGCAAGGGCCGTCATCATGGAATTCGCACTGAGAACACCCCAGCCTCTGCGCCGGATGATGTCTCGCAGGGTCGTAAACAATTAGGATTGCGTGGAATTTAACCGATGCAAATTTGGCATAGTGCAATCGATATTCCGTGCGATATCGGCACGACAGTTGTGACTATTGGTATTTTCGACGGTGTGCATAAGGGGCACCAGGTAGTGGTGCAAGAAACTGTCCGGCAAGCCCGTCAGCGTGGTCTGAAAGCAGTCGCATTAACTTTTGATCCGCATCCGCGTCTCGTTCATAATCCAGATACTCCCTTACCGTTGATTACGTCTCTTGCTGATCGCTTAGAACGATTAGAAGCGGCTGGGATTGATGCGGTTTTTGTTCAACATTACACGCTGGACTACGCGCGCCAGAGTCCACAAGAATTTGTTGACCAGCAACTTGTAGACATGTTGCATGCTGGGGTGGTTGTAGCTGGAGAAGATGTACGGTTTGGGCGTAATAACTCAGGCGACGGTGATTTTCTGCGTTCCTATGGGCGTAACCACGATTTAACCGCGATTATTTTGGATGATGTTTGTGATTTGCATGATGGTAGACGGTGGTCCTCTACATGGGTGCGTGATCTACTGCGTGCCGGTGATGTTCGGCAAGCAACGCAAGTACTGGGCCGACCACACCGGATTCGTGGCGTAGTTGAGCATGGTTTTAAGCGCGGTCGTCAGCTTGGCTTTCCGACGGCGAATCTGCCGGGCGTAGGCGTTGGCGAAATACCGGCTGATGGTGTTTATGCTGGCTGGCTGGTGCGTACCATTCCAGAAACGAAGGCAACGGAACATTTGCCGGCTGCAATTTCTATTGGAACTAATCCGCAATTTGATGGTGTTGAACGCACAGTAGAGGCCCACGTACTAGGGCGAAGTGATCTTAACCTTTATGGGGAAGAAGTCGCGATCGATTTTATCGACTATGTGCGCCCCATGATGAGCTTTTCTGATGTTAATGAGCTGCTCTGCCAAATGGATAATGATTTGCGGTCCACCGCGGACATCTTGTCCGTGCCAGTGGCGGGACGAGTCGATCCAGATTCGGTGACGGCGAGCTAAACTGTCTACGATGATTTAACGATGACTTTCAGTGAAGTTATTTACCGGTCATTCACATACAATAATTTATGTTGCGATCTACTTAATTGTGTTGTGTACAACATATTTTCTTCCTATAATGAGAGAACGATGAGTTATCCATATGAGGGGATGTGAGCGTTTTGCGTCGTTTAACTAAATAATTACAGTTTTTTATTAGCTGTCGTTGGTATGCCAGTAGCATATGCTGAAGGAAGCTGGAGTTCTTATATGACAGGTGTTCTTACGGGTTTTAATTCGAGAACATGGCAGGATCAGAATATTGATTCAACTAGCACAAGCATTACATTTTCCGGATGTACCAACAATATTAATCCATACCATGGTGTCAACGCAGAAGTACAGCTAACTCGAGAAACGCCTTTTTATCAACCAGATGAGTCGCAAGGCAGGCGTTCTCTTAACTGTGGTGGATCGGATACTAAATACTGGGGACGTTCTCCTGCTGGAAGCTATCACTTTACACTTACTGGAGTTAACGGGAGTGAATACGGTGCGATTTCAGTTCGTAATGTAAGCGTAAATTACTGATCCGCTAGAACGAGAGATACATTAGGTAATGATTTTTATCGACAATCTAGTTTTTTCGTACCGCAATAAATCTTTGTTTTCCAAGTTGTCGATTGAGATTCATCCTGGGCGAACAGTGTTAGTTGGTCCTAATGGGGCTGGAAAAACAACATTGATGGCGCTTCTTTCTGGGAAGTTGCAGATGGCACACGGGAATATCAGCTGGCCAAGCGATTCTTTTTTCACCAGTTGGATGCCGCAACGAATCAAACCAATTCGTAGCTTTACAGTGCGTGAGCAGCTCTCATATATAGGGTGGTTAGAGAAGGTCGCATCTGATCAACTTTCCCAGCAAATTCAGGAAGTACTTACAAGTGTCAATCTTCTTCGGCAGGCTGATACTCGTTCAACTAGTTTATCTGGAGGGCAATTACGTAGACTTGGATTAGCGCAAGCCTTGATTGGTGATCCTGATTTATTGATTTTAGACGAGCCAACTGCAGGTTTGGATGTAACAGAATATGAGCGGCTGCGGGATTTGCTTTTTTCGGATAGCAAACTCGCTGAATATATGCTTGTTTCCACGCATGATATTCGTGAATTGGCAGCATCCTTTGACTGGGTAATCCTTCTTCAATCTGGAGAAGTGAAATTTAGCGGGAGTGTTCCAGAGTTTTTAGAACTGACCCCACACTTAGATCCAGTTGAATCCTATTATGTTGCAACGGGAACTGACTGGAGACAAACGCAATGATTAGCGCCTTGTGGCGTCAGCGACGACGAGAGCCAATTTTATTCCTTAGCCCACTGCTCATTGTGTTGGCAACGATCCATTTTTCTGCTGCTCCACACGGTGAAAGCGCATTGCCACTGCAAGGATGGTCGCTTGGCTTGTCGATTGTCTTTATCGTTGGGCCGGTGGTGGCAAGCTGTGTTGCGTATTCGGTTGGACGGCTTAAAGATGCAGATATTCTCGCCGCACATTGGCCTAGGCATCTCGCCTCAATTATTTCCCAATCTATTGTTATTCCAGCTACCGTTGGGTGGTTGGTCATCATGGGATGCGGATTGGTGATGTCTGGCTTTTCGATACCTGATATGAGGCTTGTCCTAGTTGTCACAGGTGCATTGGGCCAGATGCTTGCTTTGGGAGTTATTGCGGCAGTTTTGTTGCCTTCTATTGTCGCTACACCTACAGTTTTGGTTATCGGTTACCTGTGGATGGTGTTACCAATGGCGTTTGAACCATTGTGGTTGCGGCATCTCAATGGCTATTGGCCAACGTGCTGTATGGCGGATCAAGTCCCGGCTTGGCAGGGTGTTATCGGAGTTTTATTAGTTGCTTGCAGTTTGTGGGCAATAGTTGTGGCAGCTTTTTTGACTAAAGTGGTTAAAAAAGCTGTATTCGTAATGATAGGAATCATTATTTTTTTTGGTGGATTATTCTCGGTGAGTACTCTAGGAGCTTTTCCAGTGGTCTTTCGCGGGGCAGAAACAGTGTGCAAACCAGTGGGTGATGGCGGTGAACTGTGTTTGTTCCCAGAACACGAGCCTCAGCGTGAACAAGTGATGCAAGTTATTGAATCAGTAATGCCTGCATGGAGTGATCTAGTACCAATCGGGCAGGTACGTTACTCGGAGGCGCATTCCCAAGTCTCCATAAGCAGTTACTTTCCCGAAGGTATTTCGCGCGAAAATATAGTATCTACATTAGCTGTGGCACATTTGCCTGAAGTCCCTGATTGTGGTAATCGTCCTTATGAGAATGGGATATTCTATGAAGAAGCTTGGCAGATATTAATGGCTAAGGGTGGGATTCTTGTTGATAATGAATCTGTAACTGAGCGTGTAGCGACGACGAGTGACCAAGAATTACGTGAGTGGTTTGCCCAGACAGTCGCTCAGATTAAGCAGTGTTCTTAGTGGGCGTTAGTAACAGGGCGCGATATGAAACTTTATATCAAATCTCGGTTTAGTGTACCGGCAGTGTGGATATTCGCTGTTCTATTAATGTCTATAATTGTGTTAGGGAAAAACCATGTTTTTTTACCAAGTTTTCTTGGGGTGTTAACACGCTCTACACCAGTTGCTGTAATTATCGCATGTGCATTAGCAACTTTGTTTCTTGTTGTTTTGGGTCAAAGTGACCCGTTTATAGAATATCGTTCGGCGCGGAAAATTCCTTGGATCGATAGTGTTTTCATCAGTACGCTCACGCTAATATGCTTTGCTTTGGCAGGAGGTGTACATGGGATATCACTGGCATTACCAGTTCTACGATCACTTTGTGGTTTTACCGGGGCCGGTCTGCTGGCGGGGGCGCTGATATATTATCGACTAGGCGTTTTCTTACCGAGTATTTTGTTCGTCATCTTCACACTTGTTGGTTCTCACCCAGGTGGTAGTGGATATGTGTGGGCATTTGCTATAGCGCCAGCGTCGTCGATTATTTCTTATGCAATTGCCGCTATTGTGTATATTACTGGTGTGTGGGCGTGGATATATCACTATCCGGTAGCGTCTATACCGAGATAAAAGGTCTGGACTAGCGAACTAGATAAGTTTTGGAACTATATCGTTTCGTGTACTTGAATTATGGGCTTTTCTCGGCAAAGATTTTTTAGTCCTCATATTTTGGATATAACGTTGTTGCCTGAATCTTGAGGTACTCAATCTCACAGTGCTCAATTCGGGCAGAATTTCAAGCCGTGGTAGAATCGAACAGCCGTTGGATCGGCCACGGAGTGTCATCGCTCGAGAGAACAAGCCTCGGGCTCCGTGCAACAAGGATAAAAGGAGTGATCGTATGGCTCTATCTGCAGAGCGTAAGAACGAAATCATCAAGGAATACGCAACTCATGAAGGTGACACCGGTTCTCCGGAGGTCCAGGTTGCACTTCTCTCCGCCCGCATCAAGGAATTGACAGAGCACTTCCGCACTCACAAGCATGATCACCACTCACGTCGTGGTCTGATGCTTCTCATTGGTAAGCGCAAGCGCCTCCTCGGCTACTTGGCTGCTGAAGATATCGAGCGTTACCGCTCCCTTATTGCACGTCTCGGCTTGCGTCGCTGACGTGAAAATATCGGCCCGGCCGTCATGGTTCGGGCCGATAAGTTTATGTGCGCCTTTCACAACATTAAGGCAGATAATCGCGTAATATAGATTATGTAACTGGCGGCCCCGTCGTCGTCACTACGTATAAAACGTCCAGTTTTATACACGGCGCCAAGCGCCTACGGAAAACCGCGTACCTCGCTGGTACGCATCGAAGATAAAGAAGCTGCCCGCGAGGTTCGGTCCTCGGTTGTGGTGAACGGAAACTAGCAGAAGCTAGGTAGTCCGTTCATGAGAATCGATGACCGTACCAGGGCGATAACCGTAAAGGAGATCCCATGGAGGGTCCAGACGTAAAATTTGCTGAAGCCGTTATTGATAACGGAAAATTCGGCACCCGCACCATTCGTTTTGAAACCGGCCTATTGGCCCGTCAAGCTGCTGGTTGCGCACTTGCATACTTAGATGGTGAAACCACCATTCTCTCGGCAACCGCTGTATCAAGCCAGCCGAAGGAACATTTCGACTTCTTCCCACTCACCGTCGATGTGGAAGAGCGTTCATACGCAGCCGGTCGTATCCCAGGATCGTTCTTCCGTCGCGAAGGCCGTCCAACTACTGACGCTATTTTGGCTGCCCGCCTCATTGACCGCCCATTGCGCCCAGCCTTCGTTAAAGGCTTGCGCAACGAGGTTCAAGTCGTAGCGACTATCCTTACCATTCACCCAGATGACGCTTACGACGT
The DNA here is from genome assembly GCF_900105865.1 of Arcanobacterium phocae. Taxonomy (NCBI): domain Bacteria; kingdom Bacillati; phylum Actinomycetota; class Actinomycetes; order Actinomycetales; family Actinomycetaceae; genus Arcanobacterium; species Arcanobacterium phocae. The sequence continues at coordinate 1,804,288 of NZ_LT629804.1, read as the reverse complement.
CGTAGCAATCAACGCTGCGTCAATGTCCACCCAGCTTTCGGGTCTACCATTCTCCGGTCCAATCGGAGGCGTTCGCCTTGCTCTTATTGACGGTCAGTGGGTAGCATTCCCACGCTGGTCTGAACTTCCACGCGCGACTTTTGTCATGGTTGTTGCTGGACGTATTGTGGGCGACGACGTCGCCATTATGATGGTCGAAGCAGAAGGTGGCGAAAATGCCATCGAGAACATTGCTAAGGGTGGCGTGAAGCCAACTGAAGAAGTTGTTGCTCAGGGCCTCGAAGCAGCAAAGTCGTTCATTCGCGTGTTGTGTGAAGCTCAGGCAGAATTAGCCGCCCAGGCAGCTAAGCCAACCGAAGAATACCCACTCTTCCCATCGTACGAAGATGCTGAATACGATGCTGTTGCTGGTAAGCTCGGCAACCGGTTCGAAGAGCTATGGGGTATCGTTGATAAGCATGAACGTGACGATGCATTGAATGCGTTGACTGAAGACATCGTCGAATCCCTCATCGAGGAATTCCCAGAGCGCGAGCAAGCACTTGCCTTGGCAGTTAATGCTCACTGGAAGAAGGCTATGCGTGAGCGCGTCCTGACCACCGGTGAACGCATGGACGGCCGTACCCCACTCGAAATCCGTACCATTACAGCTGAGTCTGGCATTTTGCCACGAGTTCATGGTTCGGCGCTCTTCCAGCGCGGTGAAACCCAGATCATGGGCGTCACCACCTTGAACATGCTCAAGATGGAACAGCAAATGGATAACCTTTCTCCGGTTACCTCCAAGCGCTACATTCACCACTACAACTTCCCACCATACTCAACTGGTGAGACCGGTCGCGTTGGCACACCAAAGCGCCGCGAAATCGGTCACGGAATGCTCGCTGAGCGTGCACTTGTTCCAGTGTTGCCGTCGCGTGATGAGTTCCCATACGCTATCCGCCAGGTCTCCGAAGCTCTCGGTTCGAACGGTTCAACCTCTATGGGTTCGGTCTGTGCATCAACTATTTCGCTGATGAACGCAGGCGTTCCGTTGCGGGCAGCTGTTGCTGGCATCGCTATGGGCCTCGTTTCTGGCGAGATCGACGGCGAACAGCGTTACGTTGCGTTGACTGACATCCTCGGTGCAGAAGACGCATTGGGCGATATGGACTTCAAGGTTGCTGGTACCCGTGACTTCGTGACTGCGTTGCAGCTTGACACCAAGCTTGATGGTATTCCGGCTGAAGTTTTGGCTGGCGCACTTGGCCAGGCACATGATGCCCGGCAGGCAATCCTCGATCTGATCGAAGAAGCTGTTCCGGAACCAGAAGAAATGGCACAGACTGCACCACGCATCATTTCCGTGAAGATCCCAGTAGACAAGATCGGCGAGGTCATCGGACCGAAAGGCAAGATGATTAACCAGATCCAAGAAGATACTGGTGCAGATATCACGATTGAAGACGATGGCACAGTGTTCATTGGTGCGACCAACGGAACCTCCGCTGAAGCTGCTCGTCAGACGATCAACCAGATCGCTAACCCAACCATGCCAGAAGTTGGTGAGCGTTTCGTTGGAACCGTTGTCAAGACAACGACCTTCGGCGCATTCATCTCCTTGGCTCCAGGCAAGGACGGTCTGCTCCACATTTCGCAGATCCGTCGCCTCGTCGGCGGCAAGCGCGTTGAGAACGTCGAAGACGTCCTGAACGTAGGCGATAAGGTTGAGGTTGAACTCGCTGAGATTGATCAGCGTGGAAAGCTTTCCCTTCATGCCGTTCTGACCGAAGAACAGCTCGAAGCTGAAAAGGCTGCCGAAGCCGAATTTAAGGCCAAGCGCGCGGAGCGTGGCGAACGCGGCGAGCGTTCAGATCGTGGCGAGCGTCGGGACCGTTCGGACCGTGGTGAGCGTCGCGAGCGTCGCCCACGTCGTCGGACCCGTAAGGTCGAAGAATCGGCAGATTCAGCTCCGTCAGCAGAATCAGCTGAGTGATTAACTAACTCATAGAGCGGGACAAGACTTCGGTCTTGTCCCGCTTTGTAGTATCTGTATACAAAGGATGCTCGCTAATAACTGCCTTCCCAGTGACAGTCAGAACAGTCTTACGAGCCGTTACCTGTGACGATGCAGTAAGATAGGGAATTGCCGTGTGTAACTGTGTGTACACCGGCGAATTGCTCACATTAGGAGGAATGTATGACCTTCACAACCGTCAACTTGCCGATGGATACCTATGAAACGCTGACTTTTGTAGAAGATGGCATCGTTGGACAACGAACGATTTTGCCTGGCGGGGTACGAGTACTGACTGAAAAAGTACCAGGCCAACGTTCGGTGTCGGCAGGGTTTTGGGTGAGTGCCGGCTCGCGTGACGAGCTACTAGGGCAGGAAGGCTCCACACACTTTTTAGAGCATATGCTGTTTAAAGGAACTGACACGCAAAGTGCTACAGATATTTCTGCTCTTGGTGATTTCCTTGGTGGAACGCTCAATGCTGCTACTGCACGTCAATATACTTCCTACTATGGACGTGTTTTTGCGTCGGATCTTCCGCAGCTGATGGAGTTACTGATCGATATGCTCACTCGGTCTACGCTCGACGCGGGAGAGATGGAAACCGAACGCGGAGTGATTTTAGAAGAATTAGCCGCTTCGGAAGACGATGTCACTGATGTTGCCGAACACGCACTACTGCCGTTGGTGATGGGCGACCATCCGCTAGCACGTCCGGTTGGTGGCACGCCACAAACCGTGTCTGGGTTGCGTCATAGTGACATGCTCGATCACTATCACCGGAACTACCAGCCACAGGAGATTATTTTTACCGCCGTTGGCGATGTTGACCATCGTGATTTCTGCGAACTTGTGCAGGCATTGTTGTTGGGAAGTGGTTGGATTCTTGACGACGGCGTTCTGCCGGCTCCTCGCCGGCGAGTTGCTGATATTTCTTATCCGACGATCGGGCAGGACGTACGCATAACTCGTCCGGGACGGCAGACCGCGGTAGCTCTTGCTTGGCCAGGTTTGACTATCGACGACGAACGCGAGCACACGGCTATGGCTCTAGAACTGATTCTTGGTGGTGGTCCGTCGTCGAGGCTATTCCAAGAGGTTCGTGAAAAGCGCGGGTTGGCATACTCAACCTACGCTTGGCAGATGAATTCAGCCGAAGGCGGTGCGTTCTTCTTGGAAGCTCAATGCCAGCCAGAAAATGCTGACGATGTGGCGGCAATTATGACCCAATGCCTAGAAGATATTGCGCATGGGGGAGTATCTCAACAAGAAATGTTGACGGCATTTAATCAACGCCGCGCTCAGCTTGTTTTCTCAGCTGAAGCGAATGGTTTTAGACGGTCACGGCTAGGACAATCTGAGATTTTCCGTGGCGATATTTGGTCTATCGAGCATTCGCTCGAAGCCTCACGCCGGGTGACAGCTGATCAAGTACAGCAGCTGGCTCTCGATATTCTTAGCCAGCCTCGGTCCTCAGCTATCGTTGGACCATAACGTAACTACAATAACGCCCACCACAAGAACTCGGCCACCTCGCCGCCATCGATCTGTGCCACGCGGCGGAGCGGGCGCGCTCTGAATCCGGTCTGAGTAAGTAGGTTTGTCATTTTGTCATGCCCGGCGATGACCCATATGTGGATCTCGGTTGCCCCAGCGTTCTTGGCGATATCAGTTAGTGCAGCTAGCATTCGAGGCTCGTGCTGTTGGGTTGCAAACCGGGACGGCACATCGAAGGCTTGAATCTCAAACGCAATCCGTTGTTCACCGGTTTCTACATCACGGCCGTCGGGATCGTCGTCGTTCAGAATAACCGGATCAGCTGGTGCCAGCACGGCCAAACCCTCAACGTGTTCATTCGCGTCAGCCACGAGTACGTGACATCCTGGGATCGCCGGGCGCGATAACGTATCGGTCCACACGGAGGCTAGCGAGCCGACGTCGAGCATCATGCGGACTCCAACCCCAGGTGTTCGCTCTAAACCGGCACTAATCGCTTCGAACATTGCTTCGGATTGGACTCGACCGATAGCTAACGCATCTTGAGGGAGTGCCGGACGTACTGATAATTTATCGCTACTCACGTACCTATTGTCTCAACTTCGTTCAGAGTTAGCGACCCGGTTCTGCCAAGGAGAGCAATCAGCTACAATAGGTAGTGTGAATGAACTATTGCCTCCAGAACTTCAGCCGGACACGGTACGCATTGTCCCGCTTGGTGGAATCGGCGAAATTGGCCGAAATATGACTGTCTTTGAACTTAACGGGCGCCTGCTCATCGTCGATTGTGGCGTACTGTTCCCCGAAGAATCCCAACCAGGTGTAGACCTTATCCTCCCAGACTTTGACTACATCAAAGACCGGATGGACGACGTTGACGCTATTATTCTTACCCATGGACATGAAGACCATATCGGGGCAGTGCCGTATTTGTTGCGGTTGCGTAAGGATATTCCGATTATCGGATCGGAACTTACGATTGCGCTAATCGAGGCCAAGCTTGCTGAACATCGGATTAAGCCATACGTCATGGTTGTCCAAGAAGGCGATGTGGAAAAGATCGGCCCATTCGAATGCGAATTTGTGGCCGTTAACCACTCGATTCCTGATGCGCTGGCGGTGGCAATACGTTCGGTGGCTGGAACTATTTTGCATACTGGTGATTTTAAGATGGATCAGTTGCCACTCGACGGGCGGATTACTGACCTGCGCACTTTTGCCCGGCTCGCCGATGAAGGTATCGACCTATTCATGGTGGACTCCACCAATGCAGAAGTACCCGGGTTTGTCCGTTCCGAAGGCGAAATCGGGCCGGTGTTAGAGAGCGTTTTTGCTCAAGCAACTGGGCAGATCGTGGTCGCGTCTTTTGCTTCGCACGTCCACCGGGTACAACAAGTGTTCAATGCAGCCGCCAAGTTTGGCCGCAAAGTGTGTTTCGTTGGCCGATCTATGGTGCGCAATATGGGCATCGCTGAAGAACTTGGCTATCTCAACGTTCCAGATGGCGTATTGGTAGATCTGAAGAATGCACCTTCGGTTCCGCCGGAAAAGATTGTGTATATGTCAACTGGTTCGCAAGGCGAGCCGATGGCTGTGCTCTCGAGAATTGCCAGTGGAACACATAAGTCGATTGCGGTTGGACCAAACGATACCGTCATTTTCGCTTCCTCGATGATTCCGGGTAACGAAAACTCTGTATTCCGATTGATCAACGGGTTAACGAAGTTGGGTGCTCGCGTCGTCCATCAGGGCAACGCTAAGGTACACGTTTCTGGTCACTCCGCCCAAGGCGAATTGCTGTACTGCTACAACATTGTTGAGCCAGAATATGTGATGCCTGTACACGGCGAACCACGCCACCTCGTTGCTAACGGTGCTATTGCTGTGAAAACTGGCGTGCCGGCGGGGAACGTGCTTTTGACTGAAGATGGTTCCGTCATTGACATGCACGATGGCAAATGTGCCATCGTTGGTGAAGTCCCGTGTGGTCACGTGTACGTTGATGGCTCATCGGTTGGCGAGATTACCGAAGCGGAACTTACTGATCGCTTGACGCTTGGCGAGGAAGGCTTTATCGCTGTCTTTGCTGTTGTGGATAGGCAAAAGCGCCGTATTATTGCTGGTCCACATATCCAAGCTCGTGGCATGGCCGAAGACGATTCAGTTTTCGATAACATTTTGCCTAAGGTCACTGAAGCATTAGAAGAAGCAATTGCTTCCGAGGGCGCAACAACCTATCAGATGCAACAAGCTATGCGGCGGGTACTAGGGCGCTGGGCTGCTAAGTCGCTTCGGCGTTCACCGATGATCATTCCAACGGTGATCGAAGCATAAGGATAAGCTTGAAAGCTGTTAGGCTAATAGTTTTTGAAGGTTGGGAACATTTACCGATGCTCCCAACCTTCTTCGTATGAGTCGTGAGAACAATGAGAACGGGGCAAAAGTTTTTATACTGAGATTAATACTATTATTAGTATTTTTTCTTTAGCTTCTGAATGCCCGCTTGATTGATCCATTCCTCGGAAAAGCCGCATCTACAACAGACATATCTATCGACTAAAACTGCGGAAAAATAAGTCAAACCTACTACTATATTGTTTCCTACGCCGTAGGCCCTTGCACTTCCGGGGACCTTGACAAGTTCATTACTGCCGCACTTTGGGTATTTGTGAGTATTTTTCACGGAAAAGTGACCTCACCAAGATCCCATTTATTTTACTATTTGGCATTATTGTAAAAACCGCGGCTGGTCCATAGGTCAAGTAACCAGTACCGTGTGCACTCAGTTTGCATTTTCGGTATGAAACTGGTGATTTCTGCGGGTTTTTGGCTGGAAATGCAAACTGGATGTACAAGAGGCGCCATAGAGGTGGCCGGGATCTGAAAATCTCAGAACCCGGCCACCAGTGGAGAGGTAATTCTAAGCATCAAGCTGCTGGCAACGCCCACGCCTTCCGTGGATCAAAGGAGATTCTCGCCCAATCACCTTCGGCAGCGATCTTGTCAATATCCGGATCGGATTCGATCACAACGATCGTGCCGGATTCGCTTTCCACTTCGTATTCAACATGGTCACCGAAGAACACGGTGGAGAGCACCCGAACTGTGCGGCCTACGATTGCGCGTGGATCGCTATCGGCAAGTCCTACCAAGCGCATCGATTCAGGCCGAACCAACACCACGGTATCGTCACTTCCAACAACAGAACTGTGAGCCGGGATTGTCAGTTCTTCCTGCAACACATTCACACGAACCTGATCAGTGCCGCGTTCCAGCACGTCACACGGCAAGAAATTCGCGCGCCCGATAAAGTCTGCCACGAAAACGGTAGCAGGGCGACGGTAAATCTCTTCCGGTGATGCTATCTGCTCGATCCGGCCGTTGTTCATCACCAATACCCGATCAGACAAGGTCATAGCTTCAGACTGATCGTGGGTCACATACAGCGAGGTGATTCCCAGCCGGCGTTGCATCTGCCGTAATTCCATACGCATGCGTTCACGGAGCTTGGCATCCAGGTTAGAGAGCGGTTCATCGAATAACAATACTTTCGGTTGCATGACGATTGCTCGGGCTAACGCCACGCGCTGTTGTTGGCCACCAGAAAGCTGAGAAGGAGCGCGGTCTTGCAAACCCGTCAAACTCATCGATGCCAACACGGCATCCACAGCAGAGTCCATCTCAGCGCGCTTCATTTTCTTGACCTTTAAGCCATATTCGATATTCTCGCGGACTGTCAGATGAGGGAAGAGCGCATAAGATTGGAACACCATAGTCATCGGCCGCTTTTCCGGTGTCACTGCCACGATGTCCTTGCCATCGAGTTCGATAACGCCAGAGGATGGTGTTTCGAAACCGGCAACCATGCGTAGTGTTGTTGTCTTTCCACAGCCAGAAGGTCCAAGTAGAGTTAAAAACTCGCCCGGCTCAATCTCAATATTTACATCATCGACAGCGCGGAAAACGCCATGATCGGTAGGGAATTCTTTGATAATATCTCGTAGAACCACGCGTCCTTGCGGGCCTGTTGCCGAAGTTGTTGTCTTATTCATGAGAGGTTTCTTTCCTAGGTTCGTGCACGTTCAGTATGAATTGACTATTATTTGTGGCTACTGTTAGGTAGCTTTTTCTTCAACTTTGTCCACCCATCGCCAAGAATCAGTTCGATAATTCCGATTACTACAATGACGATCAAGAACAACACCATTGAAAACGCGAACGCGTTTCCGAATCGGCCAGCATCAACTTCTGCCAAAATTTTCTTCGTCATAATCTGAACATCTGGAGTGGCCAAGAAAATCACGGGGGAGAGGGTTGTCATGGCCCGCGCGAACGCGTAGATCAAACCAGCCGCGAGTGCCGGCTTAATCAGCGGCAATGTGACTTTGCGGAAGGTTTTGAACGAATCAGCGCCAAGGGATGCGGAGGCTTCTTCGATAGATGGCGATATTTGTTGCAAGGTGGCGATTGCTGTTCGCTGGCCGGAGGGCACCGAACGGATGACGTAGACCATAATGATGGCAATTGCTCCACCGAAGAGTGCCGCACCGCCACCAAGAGCCGGAAGCCACATACGGCCACCAAAAATGACTGGGTTATTAAACGAAATAGCGTATCCCAAGCCGACTACAGTACCGGGTACCGCCAGACCGAGCATACCGATGAAATCAACGATTCCGCGCCCATGCTTGAGCTTTCGTACTACCAGCCATGCGATGATCATAGAAAGGAAAGCAGCGATAGGCGTTGCGATGAGCGCCATCACGGTGGTATCGAGGATTGCTTCGTTGCCGATGCCGGATAGGACGTAACGGTAGTTATCCAATGTCCAGGTGTTATCAACACCTAAAATGTTGACGAAGGATCCAATAATAACGGTGACATACAGAGTAATAATGACTACCACAACGAGCCCGACTGCGGCGAGGATTGGAATCCGCCAAGAATTATCTGTGATGAGCTTCTTCTTACCGGCTGGTTTTCCGGTAACAGTCACAGTGTTCTTTCGTCCAACCCAGTACTGCTGGATAATAAATACCAACAGTGAAGGCACAAGCAAAATCAGGGAATAAGCAGCGCCAGCAGGAATGTCGTATTCGCCGGTGAACGCGATATATGCCCGGGACGAAAGCACGGTAAAATCGCCACCGATCACTAGTGGGTTTGCCAGATCTGCGATTGCTTCAACAAACAACAACAAGAACGATGCTGCAAAACCAGGCAACATGAGTGGCAGGGTAATGCGTGTGAAAATGTTCCATTTGCTTGCTCCCAAATCCGCTGCGGCTTCTTCTAACGAAGGATCGAGAGTGGACAATAGCCCGCGGAAATTCATATAGGAAACTGGGAAGAAAGAAAGCGTGAGTACTAAGGTCATGCCTTTTAAACCGTAGATATTGAAATTATCTAGGCCCAGTAACCCGTTGGTGATGATGCCGTTGCGTCCCAGAAGAGTAATGACTGCGGTTGCAACTGCAAATGGTGGCGCAACAATCGGGATGAGTGCTAGTAGATTGAGAAGTTTCTTGCCTTTGAAGTCAAGGCGAACGTGTGCAAACGCCAACAGGAACCCGATGAGCGTTCCCGCTAATCCGACCACAACCCCGAGAACGAGAGTATTGACGATGATTTGCCGAGGGTAAGGATCGGAAACCATAGACGTTAATACTTCAAGGCCGCGTTCGCCGAGTGCCTCTGAGAAGACGCGGATTAGCGGGAACACTGTGAGGAGTAACAGAATAGAGACGACGACGATAGTAATGATTAGCGTTGGCACGTCTCGTCCATGTTTGCGTTTGTTCTGGATGGTGCGTCGGATTTCCCGCGCAGTAGCAGTTTTATCTGTGCCTGGCTGTGGCGGAACCGCTCCAACTATTGGTGCAGTGCTCATGATTTTCGTCGCTCCCTATTCGCGTAACTTATTTCGACGGCGGTGCGACGACTTCGTTATCGAACCGTTTAGTTAGTTCAGCTCGCTTTGCGCCAGCTTCGGCGAAGTCCCAAGTGAGTAGGTTGACTTCGTCAAGCTTGGTGATACGAGGATCGTCTTTGGCATCTGGATGAGTGTGTGCCTGGTAGGAACCAACCTCAGGTCCAATGTTCTGTGCTTCGGGCGAGATAGCAAAATCAACATACTTTTTCGCTAGGTCAAGATTCTTGGTGCCTTTGATGATTGCTACGCCACCGACTTCGTATCCGGTTCCATCCTTAGGTGTAGTGATAACCATGTCGCTCATACCTTGTTCTCTATAGAGAGCACAGTCATGAATGAATGAAATTCCGGTAGTTACCTCGCCACGTCCAGCTGCTTGGCCGGGCGCAGTACCAGACTTTGTGTATTGGAGAATGTTTCCAGAGAGTTTCTTCATGTAATCGATAGCTGCATCTTCGCCACCAAGTCGGAGGTTTTGTGCCCAGAGCGTGGTGTAGGCGGTACCCGAGGTTGATGGGTGGGCAGATTCGACTTGTTGAGCCAGTTCTGGTTTGAGCAGGTCGTCCCATGACTCTGGAGCGGGCAAACCGAGCTTATCAAGTTGTTTCTGGTTAGAACAGAAACCGAGCACGCCGATATAAACTCCGGTCCACGTACCTTTTTCATCCTTGTACTTCGCCGGAATCTTTTCAGCTTCTGGTGACTTATAAGGCTCTAACAAATCTTCTTCATTTGCGGCGCCGAATCCGTCTGCTGGGCCTCCGTGCCAGATATCAAATTCTGGATTCCCTTTGGTGGCGGTGAGACGAGCTACTGTTTCACCTGACGAAAGACGGACAAATTTAGTTGGAATACCAGTTTTTTCTTGGAATGTTTCGGTCCACTTTTGGCATAGCTGATCGAGTGCGCCGCAAGCGACTGTCAGGCTTCCACTACCTTCTGCTTGTTTACCTTCGTCAACTGCACATCCAGTTAGCGAAACGGCTCCTAAAGTGAGCACGGAGGCAAGTGCAAGCGATTTTTTAGTCAACGATGACATTGGTTGCTCCTTTGCATAAATCACATCATTGTGATGATTCCACAGTCTCACACATGATGCCTTTTTAGGGAGCATTTTCTGTTACAGATCGTTACAGATGTGTTACATGCACGAATATTTAGCCACGAAAGATAAATTGTTTCATTCCAGAATCGCGGACCTCTAACGTATCGATATCATATGTTTCTCTGATGGTTGAGGGCGTGAGTGCATCGGATGGCGTCCCGTAGCAGGCGACCTTTCCGTCTTTTAACACGATAACGTCATCGCAATATCGAGAGACAAGGTTGAGATCGTGAAGTACGATAACTGCGGTTGTTGATAGCTCACGTATGAGAGCCAGGATCTGATGCTGATACGTGATATCTAGATGATTCGTGGGTTCGTCAAGCACAATACACGGGCAGTCTTGGGCGAGTGCACGCGCAATGAGCACACGCTGCCGTTCACCTCCCGATAAAGAGTGGAGATAACGATCCTTCGCGTCGGACATGCCGACTAATGACAGCGCACGCTGCGCATGTGTCACGTCAACTTTGCTGTATCCTTGCATGTCTTTGCGATGCGGGGCACGGCCAAGCATAACAAGATCCCACACTCTCATACGGCTTGCGTCATATTCGAATTGAGAAACAACAGCTAACTGGGTCGAAATCTGCGAAGGCTTGAGCTTTTTAAGAGGCACATCGAATAGTCTGATTTCCCCCTCGTGTAATGGTTGTGCACCGAAGAGTGACCGTAACAACGTGGTTTTACCAGAACCATTGGGGCCCGCAATCCCCAAAATTCGGTTAGGTAAAACATTGAAAGAAACGTGGTTAAGAACTGTTCGTTCTCCGAAGCTGATGGAAGCGTTTCGTACTGAGAGAGGGAAATCAGACATGAGTGTTATTTCTTGAGCTGTTGGGCAAGATCGATAGTTCCGTAAATGGCACTAGGGGAGGCGTAGGCCATCGCAGATTCCGCATAGTAGATCCGGTTATTTTTAACTGCTTTCATATCGCCATATCCTGGAATCTTTTCAAGCCGTTTGAGCGTGCTTTCTTTGGTTGCACCGCCCATGCCCGTCAGAATGATGATCATATCTGGATCAGATTTCACGAATACTTCGGGTGCGAGCGGGCCTTGGTGTGGATGGTAGTTCGGATCGATTGCCGAATGGATACCAAGTGTTTTGTTGATATCACCAATGACACCTTGTTCTCCGTAACTAAACAAGCCATCGTCTTCGCCGAAGTAGTAGGCATAGGAGACTCGTTCTCCATGACCGGGTTGTTCGTTTTTGATTTCTGCGATGCGAGTCTGAAGATCTTGTACAGTTTTTTGTGCGGCATCTTCGGTTCCCAGTATTCTTCCAAGCTGGGTGATCTCACGAAGAATAGTTGTGAAAGATTCATCAGGGGTTTGGTCTGGGTAGAAATAGTGGCATTCTGAAGAATCAACAATCGCGGGAATTCCCTTATCGGCAACACTCGAAGGGGAGAGGCCAGCTGAATCGAAGCCTCCGCCGTACACCAAGTCTGGCTTTACACTCATAAGCCCTTCGATCGAAAGTGCGTCATCTGTGATAACTGGAATGGAATCCGCGCGCTTTCCCATCCATGATGCTGCTTGTTCGCCCCATTCGTTGGCACGCCCAATAACATTGTTCTCGCCTCCTGCGGCAAGAAGATACGCCAAACCAGTGACTCCCATAGAGACGACTTTTGTTGGAATCCTGGTTAGTGTGGTCTCTTGCCCACAGTTCTTCACTACTACCGGAGAATCGTAGGCAATAGAATCTGAAGCTTCTGCTTTTCCAGAAGGAGTGGAACACGCGCCCAAAGCTCCAACTAGAGCTAGCACGCATATTCCCGATACAAGTTTTCTGCTAGTTTTCATAAGGTATTCCTTTGATAGTTATGAGGCATATTTTTTGATAAGGATCATGAGCATAGGAGTCCCAACGATGGCGGTCAGAATTCCAATAGGAAGTTCTGCGGGGCGCAGCATAATTCGTGTACAGATGTCTGCGTTGACAACCAGAATGGCACCAAGCAAGGCAGTGAGTGGAAGTGCGCAACGAGTCATCTCTCCAACCAGTAGCTTGGCAAGATGTGGAACCACAAGTCCGATGAAACCTATTGCGCCGGTTAAGGACACGAGCACCGCGATAGTAAATGCAACGATGATAAATAAAAGATTTCGATAAAACGCTGGGTGTGTGCCTAACGCTCGAGCTGAATCGTCGCCAAGATTTAACACGTCGATTCGTCGTCCAAAAACAAAGAACAGAATGAACGCGATGCTTGTGGTGATCGATGCGATCCCGACGTCGTTCCACGAAGCTGAACCAAGTGAACCAAGCGTCCAGAACATAACCGACTTCGTTCCTGCAGCATTCTTCGCCAAAATAGCAATGAGGCTGGTGAGGGCGGAAAACAGATAGCTGACTGCCATTCCCGCAAAAATAATTCGGGTAGGGGAAGCGCCACCACCAGCCGTGGCAAGAAACGAAACCGCGGCGATTGCGATTAAAGCTCCAAAGAAGGCGCCCAGAGTGACTCCTAATGAAGCCAACAACGTGTTCGAAGCTCCCACGACGATAACGAGCGCAGCTCCGGCGGACGCGCCAGAAGAGATACCTAAAATATATGGATCGCCAAGAGGATTGCGTAAAAGAGATTGAGTTATGAGCCCGCAGATAGCGAGCCCCGCGCCGATAGTTGCTCCGAGGAGCGCGCGCGGAATTCGTATTTCGCTGATGATCTGTAAATCGACGTCTGTAGGTGAACTATCCGACGTGCCGAAGGCGTAGAAAATTCCGTCCACAGTAGAGCTGATTGAGATATCGCTTGCCCCGATCATGATGGCAAGGATCAGGCTGACACTGAGAATTATTGCGGTGACAAGGGTGATTAATAGGCGTGATTTTCTTGTGAGGAGCATAGTTTCCCTAAATATTGTTATGAAAACGGCGTGACGTCGTTTTCTCAAGGTAAGCCCATAACTCATATGTGTGTTTTATGCGGGTATCTTTATCTTTAGCGCCGTGATGGTCACCAGGGACATTATATCGTTTGTATGTAACTTGAGATCCCATTTCTGCCATTTTTTGAGCCAACTGGTCCGAATGAACTATTGGTGTTGTTTGGTCATTAACATAGCCAGAGATATAGCATGTTGAGTCTGAGGGGAGACTGTGTCGAGGATAAAAAAAGATTGGATCCTCGGATGCCATGAACCTATCCCAGTCAGCACTCTCTGGATTTCCATATTCTGTTATCCAGGAAGAACCAAATTTATTCTCTAATAAAGACTTGGTATTGGTTATAGGAACTTGACAGATAATATTTTTTACGAGATCAGGAGCATGTAGCGCTGTTATTGCTGTAAGAAGCGCGCCATGTGACATACCATGAAGGAAAGTTGTATCTGCATTACATATGTTTTCTTGGATGAGTGTCCTTACGCTATTTTCAACGTCTTTCCTAACGAGAGATCGTCCTGATCGTTGTCCAGCGGTATGCCATGCTGGACCAAACTCTCTTCCGCCACGACTGCGGACAAGGACGATATTGCCTCCTTGAGCTAGCCATAAAGCATAAATAGGGAAGGAGAAAAAAGGGTCATTGTTAATTCCAAAACCTCCATATATGTGTATTATTGTTGGCCGAGGTTGATCGAATGAACCATAGCAATCGATTGGGATTTTGGTGCCATCAACTGAAAAAGAAGAAAGTCGACGATAGTGCAATCCTTGATTGGGAACAAGGGTAGATAGGGATCCTAGAAGCTTGACTTTCCCTGAGGGGTAATCCACACTCCATATTTTTCCAGGGTCGATAAAGGAAGATGTTTGGAATAATATGTTTTTTGCTGTGTAACTTAGAACATCTATTCGGTTCCCCGCTGGGAGATCGATTCCGGTAACTAGTGCCTTAGCTGAACCTTTTGAAGAGAAAACTATTGCACAAGCGGCATCGTAGTGTCCGATATAGATAGAATTCTCATTTGAGATCGCGGACGTTAAATAACATTTTTGTGTGCCTTGAATATGTGCGCATCCATTAATTTGGCTCATCTTCCCTTTAAAGCGGGATGCGGGGTCCGAGAATGTCTCCAACGTAGCTCTTTGAGCGTTTTCATTATGTTGTTGTAGATCTATATACTCCATCAAGGAAGGGAATCGAGTGTGCATGGACAAAAATATATAATTAGGTTTACCTAAGTTCAAGACTTTGGAACAATTCATTTTTACTGTGTCGATAACCTTAGTTGGGGAAATTTGGTTCTTGTGAAAAAAGTGTTGGATGGTTAGAATCGACTTAGGTTAGCCTAACCTGACTATCCTGTAGTGAAAAGGATGTTCGTCAAAGAGGAGAACACTATGTCCGATATTGAAATCATTGAGGTAGACGAAACTATTACGGATCAGATTACTGTTCCGCATTGCCATCACGCTCAAGTCACGCCAACCTTTGCGTGGGCATAGCAAAAATGGGTGATGTGGAAAGTGGTAGGAAATCTATCGCCTTCCACATTTTCAATAGTGTGTATTGAAAATCGGATGGTAAGAGAAGATGTTTTCGTTATGTCTTGAGGCTCGTCACCTTTCTGAAGGACGTACTTTGATCCACTGTGCAGATGATGCCAAGATAATTGTGACTGCTAACACGTATTCCGTTATTGAGGAAATCAAACGTGCTGAAGAATGTCAAGATCTTGATTGTTTGGGTGTCCCTCTCAAAAAGATGCTTCTTAAGCATGGATCTGTGCTTCCAATTGAACGTCCTTGCAATGAAGCAGTTATTGCTGAAAATGACTGTCATGTACACCAAGGCGAAAGCGGCGTTGAGGTTCTTGTATGTGGTTATGAACCTGTTGGGACACGCTTGGTGGCAATATTACATAATGAGGGGGTCAAGGCCCAGTATTCTTCTAAAACCATCCGAGAGTGCTCGTATGAAGTTATTCGAGGAGGATTTCTACTTATATGTAGAGGCCCTGGGTCGCGTCAGCTGTTTGCTGATGAAGTGAGGGCTTTAGAAGTTTTAGATATAACCTGGGCAGTGGTTGACTATGCTGCGAGATCATTCTTGTTTGGCCCAGTTGTTCAAGATGGGAAAGGTGCACGTTTTTCTGATTGTATGAAACGATCATGGGGAAACGCTATCAATAAAGAAGTTTATTTGGCAGAGTTACAACCAGCGTTATGGGGAAACTTCCTCAGTCGTTTAATCTCTGCTCATCCTGCAATGGAAATGCTTGCACATCTGGTAAGGGGACTAATTAAGAAAGACGTAGAAAACAAAGAAGGAGTATCTCCACTCGATACTGTCTGGGAAATTGGGTTAGATGGTCAGCTAGATGTGCGTGCAGTACTGCAGTGTTCCTTTATTAACGGACCCTCAAAACAAATTCAGATACACCCACCAACATACCTGGTAGACTCAAAATTCGGCATAGTTAGAGAGTTGAATGAGGTCCGTTATTCTCCTTCGATGCCTAAAACTCTTCACACAACACAAGCTAGAGTCACCGACTTGGCTCGGGTAGCGGGGTATGCCAATACGGTATTCTGTCAAGGTTCCACGCTTATTTCTGATACTTGTGCTGGTTCGGAACGAAAGAAAAAAATTGAATATAACATGAAGTCCGCAATCGGGGAGTCTGTAGAGCGATACTGTTCGAATCTTATTGATCTTCTCCCAGTTATTCATGGAAGTTACGATAGCCTTCTTCGACGTGGCTACCCTGTTCTTGATCCTTCAGAATTAGTATTGTTTTCTGAACAACAATATGCGGAACCAGGCTTTCCTTTTGAAAAATTCTCTCATGATTTGCCAGTTTCATGGGTAGAAGGCCGTTATTATGGTTCGGATTCTCCCGTTTTTGTTCCTGCCTCTCTTGTGTATGTCAACTGGTATACGAATCAGTACCACCATGAACCTCGCGTGAACTTTCCAGCTTTTGCAGGAGTTGCGGCAGGCGAAACAATAGAACAAGCTACGCGTTCAGGAGTCAGCGAGATCTTGGAACGCCATGCCACGATGGTGTGGTGGCTTAATGCACAGGCTCTTCCGAGTATTGAATTAGCGCCAGGACAATGCCAGCTATTTGAGAGTTCACAAGATATTCTGCGCCCTTCCTTGGTCCATCTTGATAACACGTTTGATGTGCCTGTAGCAGCTGGAATCGTTCATAATGATTCACACCAATTGGTACATGTTGGTTTCTCGTGTCGTTCAACGATAGATGATGCTGCGTTAAAAGCATGGAGCGAGGCGTTAACGTTGCAAGAAGGTGCCCTTGATCTCTTAAATCCAGAGGGAGTCCATTGGAAAGCTATTGCAGAAGGCTTCTTGCCTGGCAGATCCTATAAAAAATGGCGCGGCGATCGGTGCTATCTGGATGACTTCCGCCAAGATATGAAAGATGTTGACGATTTACTCGTACAACAAGAAGTATTTCTGGATCCACGTGCTGTACGGCGTGTTGCACATTTGATTGATCGCCCAGCAACGCGTCAGGCCAATAGTGTTCCTCACCTAAAAGACAATTCTCTTGCTTCCTATGTAGAAAAAATTGAAGCTCGAGGGAAGCGCGTCATAATCGTTGATATCACGTCCCCTGATGTAGCTTCGTGTGGTTTGAGGGTGGTACGTGCTCTTGTCCCGGGTTCAGTTGGGAACTCTCCGGCTGCGTTCCCGTATCTAGGGCAAGGTGTCGTGGCGCGTGAAGCGGTAGAACTTGGATGGCGAGAACGTGCCTTGACGGATGCTGAGATAAATCTATTTCCGATGCCTCATGCATGAGCAGGCTCATCTCACAAAGAAAGTAATAACGCATGTTCACTCAACACATGATGGTTATTCGATCAGCAGGTTTACGTGTGATTCTCTTGCTCCCGTGTATCGTGATCGGCCTCGTCGTTTCCTGTATATACGTCATAACAGCGCTAGTTAATGCGCGCCTATTCGTAGAGTTACTAGGCGAAAGAGATACAACGCGAATCATCTGGTTCGTGTGTATCGTGTCAGTGTTACTTCTGATTCGCCCACTGATAGATGTTGTTGGGCAGCTTGCACAGAACCGTGCCGGGTTAATCGTGAAGCGCAATCTTCGTCAAACATTGTTGAATAAAGTTGAGCAACAAGGGCCGATGCGAATTGGGCTTGATAGGGCGGGCGTTGTTCAATCTGTGATAACAGATGGCGTTGAAGCGGTTGAAACCTACTTTATTAAGTATTTTACCCAGCTGGTTGTTACAGTAGTAACAGCAATAGGGCTCGTATTTGGGCTTGCGATGATATCGCCGTTAATTTCCGTTGTGTTATTGACGTGTGGGATTGCTGTGGTGGCTATTCCTCGACTATGGGACAAAGCTTTAGCGGAGCGAGGTCAATCTCACTGGGCAGCTTACGAAGAATTGAACGCAGATTTTATTGACGCGATGTTCGGTATGACTACCTTGAAATCTTTTGGCGCAGCGGGTGCGTACGGAGAACGACTTGAGCGTCAGTCACGTGATTTATTGGCGACGACGCTCGGGCAGTTACGTCTTTCTTTAGGGGAGACGGGGCTCAGTACGTTAATGAAAGGCCTAGGGCCTGCTGTAGCATTGATCATTGCTTTTATTCAGGTTCGGTCGGGGAGCCTTAAAATTGGCGACGTATTTACAGTGACCTTGGTATCGGTTGAGATGTTCCGGCCGTTCAACCAACTGTCAGCATCCTGGCATGAGGCATTCTTTGGCATTTCTGCATTGCCGTCGATGAACAGCATCTTATCTATGTCCGCCACAGAAAACTGTAAAAAAGAGCCAGAAACTCACAAGGACGTGCCTTTGACTATCACGTTTCAGAACGTAACTTACACGTATGTGGGGTCCGATACTCCAACGCTTCCTTGCCTCAACCTCACCATTGCAGAAAAGCAAACGACTGCCTTAGTAGGATCATCAGGTTCAGGAAAATCCACGGCACTCGGATTACTTATGGGGTTCGATCAGCCAGAATCAGGCTCTGTACTGGTGGGAGAGAACAACCCTGCAGATATTGATATATCTCAGTTAGTGACGTTAGTTCCTCAAGATCCACTTATTTTCCCAGGAACTGTGCGAGAAATTCTCCACATGGCTAAACCGGACGCGAACGACGACGACATGATGAGTGCGCTTCGGCTAGCCCAGGCAGATATGTTGCAGATGGAAATGGAGGACACCTGTTCGCACAATCATGTGTTGGATCTGTTTATAAACGAACATGCAACGAATCTATCAGGTGGACAAAAGCAACGTCTTGCGATTGCGCGAGCACTCATCCGGAACACTGACGTGTTGATCTTGGATGAATCCACATCTGCACTTGATACGCATACGGAAGAACTACTCCTTACCGGAATAAGAACGGCTCGTCCTGATCTGACCTTGATACTCGTAACGCACAGAATTGATACTGCCGCGAAAGCGGATCACATTATCGTGATGGCTCATGGAGAGCTGGCGTGTTCTGGTAATGCACATCTCTTAGCTCAAGATCCAGAATCAGCATGGTCGCGCCTCCTTGAAATGCAGAAAGGACAGTAGCAGATATGAAGAACACCATGAACAATATCGTGCAACTGATGGTGCGGTTACACGAATGTCTCCCACTTTTTATAGCATCCACGATCGTCACGATGCTAGCGCAATTAGCAGTCGTTGGCGCGGGGATAACATCAGTGTGGATTTCCACGTCTTTTCTCCTCGATACGCACGCAGAACTCACTGGTTTTGTGGCTCTCTTGGGGACTTTGGTTCTTACGCAGGCCGTAGCAACCCTATGCGAAGTGTGGTGGTCCCATGAAGTTGCCTACCGGATTCTTCACACACTCAGGCGCCATATATATGCTGCTATTAGCCGCATTGCGCCTTTAGGCCTTCACGGACGCCGCACGGCAGATATCGCATCGGCAGCCATGGACGATGCAGAAAAACTTGAATGGTTTTACGCCCACACCGCCTCCACAGCTGTCTGCGCGGTGGTAACTCCAAGCATTCTTATATCCATTTTATACGTGCTTATCGGACCTCTCGCTCTTGTCATGATCATTCCGATTGCCTTGATGGTAGTTTTTCCATTACTTCTTATGCCGATTCAACGCCAGCAAGGGAAGATTTTACGATCCGGGCTCGTGGATTTACGAGCAACTGTGCTTGATTCCATCCAAGGACAACGCGAATTACGTTCTTTGGGAATGACCGAGCATCAGCATGCACACATCGGAGAAATCGCCGATAGAGTCCAACATATATACGCTCGCCAAATGCTGCGCAGAACCTGGGAAAGTACATTTGCCTCGGTCATCACTGCAGTAGGGACAACCATCATTCTGATCATCCTCACTGGCCGCGTTCTTGATGGGCATAGTGATGGACAAATATTGCCAATCGCCATCGTTACGGCAAATATGTGTGTGATGCCAACAATGACGTTCGTTGCCATGATGGGACGAATTGGAGAAATTGGCGCCTGCGCAGAACGTATTAACACTATCATCGCTGCTCCAGATCCAATACCTGCTGCTATAGAGATGCAATCACTCACGCGAGAACATGAAGAAGGAACGTTAGTCAGCGAGAACGTCGTTTTCTCCTACGCAAACGAACCTGTTGTCAACGGCGTCAGTCTTGTTGCAAAGCCAAACCAGACAATAGCTCTGGTGGGGCGATCCGGTGCCGGAAAAACGACGTTCGCCAACCTAGTCATGCGATTCTTAGACCCGCAACACGGCGAACTCAGGTTTAATGGAACCAACCTACGATCGTATGGTCCTGATGACTACCGGAAACAACTCGCGCTCGTTCCGCAAGATTGCCATATATTCGCCGGAACTGTACGGCATAATCTCGCATTAGCCGCTCCGAACGCCTCCGATGAGGAGATATGGGAATCCCTTCGTGCTGCCCACATCGATCATTTAGTCACCCAACTTGGTGGTTTAGACGCTCACATTGGCGACCGTGGGACAACACTATCTGGAGGAGAACGCCAACGTATCGGTATTGCCCGCGCCTTCTTGCGCAATCCGGAGATGCTCATACTCGACGAACCCCTAGCAAATATCGATCCGATCCTAGAATCGAGTATCGCTCACAATGTCAGGACTCTACGAAACAACCGAACAACGATCGTCATCGCACATCGATTGACGTCCATGTTGATGGCAGACCATATAATCCTACTCGAAAATGGCCAGATATGTGCACAAGGTACTCACGAACAACTCATGCACGAACCCTCATATCAGGAATTATTAGGAGACCAGCTATCCTAGGGTCGTGCTAGCACGTGTTCAAGGCTCCGCGTGTTATTCGTTTAATTGTTGTTCGATATTTTTGACGAGGATATTGCCATCAATTTCTGCGATGTTATAGGTGTTTGCATAATCTTTAAACGCAGAACAAGCTTCTTGAATTTGGGAATAATGTCCGGCTGCTTGTTAAGCTGTAAGGCCAAAACAATGGGCGGCTTGGATTAGTTCTTTCTTATTACGTTGAAAACCTGTGCTGTTATGAAGAATGGGTGTTCCTGCAATCCTTTGAGAACGAAAATCTGGCGAGACATCGAAAAGTGGAGCCAAACTCCATCTTTTATCATTGCGAATGAAACCATAGTTTCGCATGTGGTCATCAACATTATTCAAAATGATTGATAGAGCGATCCGATCAAAAAGGGACGTCTTATCTTCACAGGGAGAGACACAGAAAGAATCCATATAGCTCGCCAGCATTTCGAAGGAATACGGTTGAGAAAGATTGTGAAGATGAAGAAGCTAGGCAGCGGAAATATATCCGATCCGTTCGTCTCCAATTCGATCAAACCTTTTAGCGATCAATGCTGAACCATAGGTGTCAATCCGAACAAGGCGGAATTCTGGAACAGGCAGTCCTGCATCACGTGCACATGAGAGTGCAACAGCTTCCCACGCTTCAACGTCATCATCATCTGATTTATATGAAAATTTGACCAAGCTCAGCCCGAAAGTGAATCAATTACGTTAATTTTGGGACGCGCGCCACCGAGAGACGATCCTGCGAAAGCAATATGTGAAATATCTTCTTCGCTAAGATGAGTGAGATTTTGAGCCTTACCTGCAATAGAAAGAACGTCATTTTCTGTTGGGAGAAGAGAAGTGTGCTCTGCAAGTAACTCACCATTGCTGAAAAACCGTAGGTTTCCCATCCGGCTTCTATCGTCTACAAGGCTTATATAATCAAAAATAGATAGCTCTTGAGGACCTTGCTGGATGCGAATAAGTTTTTGCCCCAAGAATCTGGTCCTGCATCATCAATTGCACCAGGTAAGGACGGGTTTCCGAAAAATGGCAGAGTTTTATTAGTGAGCGGTAGATCTGGACTAATTGCGTAAGAATCTCTGCGATGAAGCCATTCTGAATCATAGGTAAACTCGCTTGAAACAAATTTGCCAGTTGCGGAGGTGTTTACCGAATTCTAGGAGATTCTGACGAGTAACAAAGTCATTACTTTTCATGAGCTCCCCATTTCTTTCATCTTCTATAATGTTCTTAATACATAACAATATATATCTTTATGTTATGTGAAGTGAACATTAAATCATGTAGTTGACTGCTGACGCACCCGATAGCCCGTTCCGCGCACCGTCTCAATCAGATTCTCCCGCACCCCAAGAGCCTTCAAATGCGCACGCAACCGATGCACCGTAATCCGCACCATTTCACGCCCACCCACACTCTCATCCGTATTCCATACGTGAAGCAACAGATCATGGAAACTCACCGTGCGATTGTTATTATGCAAGAGTTGCTCCAAGACGCGAGACTCCATCGCCGGCAACACCGTCGTCGATCCGGCAAAACTCAATTCACCGGTGTCTGAATCAATTCGGATGCCTTCGGCCTCGCTCCACGAAGTTTCACCACGTCTCCGTAGAATCGCCTCAATGCGCAAGCCAACTTCACGCGGAGAAAAAGGCTTAACGATGTAGTCGTCTGCGCCAGCCTCCAAACCTCGGATACGATCTTCTTCTTCACCCAGAGCTGACAGGAGGATAACAGGTGTTGAGCTTGTTCGGATGGAACGGCATAATTCAATTCCGCTCGCTCCTGGTAACATGACATCAAGTAAAACGAGCTCAACATTATGTGTCTTCAGTATTTCTTGTGCTTCTTCTGCACTCTGCGCGCCAATCCATTCCCGCCCGGTAGATTCCACAACATACCCGATAATGGCTCGAATTTGGGGTTCATCGTCAACTACAAGGACAACGTTCATACTGTTTCTTCCGTTCTAGCAGAAAAAGCTGTGTGTGTCCCGTGGATCGGGAGCTGGATAAGTACCTGGGTTCCGCAACCAAGCACAGTATCAACAATAAGCCTACCGCGATGTGCAGCGATAATATGCTCGACGACTTTCATTCCTATTCCGGAACCAGCTTGCGGTAAATCGCTATGTGTTTGTGTGTCCGTTGAAGAAATTTGAGGCAAAACTGTACGAGCCATGATGCCTTTTCCGTTGTCTTCAACAACAACGAGAGCTATTCCGTCGTCGGCGGAGACTCGAATATGGACTTGTGTGCCTTCGCCGCCATGGCGTATGGAATTCGTTAACAAATTCCATACAACTTGTTTTAGCATACGTGGATCTGCGTCAACAAAAGTTGGGGCTCCGTGATTGTCGAGGCGAATATCGCACGGGTGCATAATTCGAAATTCGTGGACAGCCTCGCGGATGAGTTGCCGAAGGTTGACATTAATTAAATTCAGAGTTGCAAGAGATTTTTCCATCCGAAATAATACCAAGAAATCTTCTGCTAGTGCGCAGGCAGTTGCTGAATTTTCAGCGATCGTATTCAGGAATCGGCGTTGGACAGAACTGATCGGACCTAAATCTCCGGTAGTAAGGATTTCTGATGCGCCTTTAATGACTGTTAACGGCGTCCTAATCTCGTGCGAAAGGTATGCGGGAGATACTAGATTTGATAGGACTCGTTGCTGCAGGACGTCATTTCTTCGCTTTGCTTTACACAGTAGACGGCGATTCCAAACCCACATGATCACACTGATACAGCTCAGGGCGGCCAGTGCAACCAATACTATGTTTGTCAACATCAGCGGTGAATGATATTTTCGAGCTTCTCACCTGCGAGCAGGTGGCGAACTTGGCGCTCAATCAACCGCTTAAGGCGTGGTTCTAAAGCCTCGGAATATCCACCGTTGTGTGCTGAGATAAGCACGTTAGGGTGAGAATAGAGCAGGTGGCCAGTCGGTAGCGGTTCCGGATCAACGACGTCGAACGCGAAGCGTAACCGGTCAGCATGCTTGACCATCGCGGCGGTATCAACGATGACGCCACGCGCCATATTGACTAGCAGTGCTCCGTCTTTCATTAGGCTGAGGAAATCGTCATCAACGAGTCCTCGAGTTTCATCAGTTGCGGGAACTATCAAAATAACGACGTCGGCCTCCGGCAAAAGCTGCGGAAGTTGCGTCGTCGAATAGATGTGCCCTTCGGCGTCGTCGCGTTCGCTGCGTGCTACCCGTATTAGGTCTACCTCGAATGGTGCTAGCCGCTGAGCGATCGCTGAGCCTACTCCGCCGACGCCCACCATGACCACTCGTTGATCTGCTAAACCGGGCGAAAAGAATGTATCCCACTTTCCTTCAGCTTGGGAAATGATTGAGCGCTTAATATTGCGTTGCATAGCCAAGATGAGAGATAGAGTGAGCTCTGCCGTCGAGGTCTCATGAACCGTTTTTGCATTTGCAAGAATATGGTGGCTGCGAAGGTGCGGAATGAGTGGTTCATAGCCCAATGTGGAACACTGAACGTACGTGAAGTCGAGCCCATCTAAATGTTGATAGTCTGGATTTTTGGTCAGCAGTGGGGTGATAACCATGTCTATGTGGGACACCGGTGCTGGGCCGCAAATGTCCCAATCAATAATTTCTATATCAGAACCAAACGTTTCGAGAATGTGCCGGATATTCTCATCTGGGGAAGAAATAGTAAGAGTCATATTTTTAGACTAGCCTACGAAGCGATTTCAGTCGCATTCTGATACTAGTCGGCGTGCCATCCGTAGGTAGATGTTCTTTCGTTCTAGGCTAACTGTCAGCTATGCCCGTTGCATAGCTATGAGGAGGAAACATAGTGGCACGCTCTGGATCAGCCGAGAATTCACAACATAAGCCAAAGAAAAAGTCTGCGCCTGCTGTAGCAGAAACGGATAATCGTACATCAAGCGTGAGTGACCGTATCCTCGGCGGAAATGGTGGTCGGCTATTCATATTAATTAGCTTGGCAATTATTGTGGCTCTGCAAGAATGGTTCGGGCTTTCTGGCGCTGTTGGACCAGTTATCCATCATGCGACTGCCGGAATCGTTGGTGTGCTTTCGGTTCTGGTACCGATTGTGTTACTCGGAATTGTGGTGCAATTGTTTCGCCGTTCTCATACAGAAACTACCCAACGAGTCGTTATTGGCTTGGCTTTAATTGTTGTGTCAGTGAGCGGACTTGTACATATCTTTATGGGACAGCCCACGCCTCAATCGGGTTTTGCTCATGTTGAAGCTGCAGGTGGTCTTGTCGGATTTCTCGTTGGCACTGGGCTGGCAAAGCTTTTGTCCGTTTGGGGTGCCGTTCCAGTCCTTGTTTTTATTATTCTGTACGCGATTCTCTATTCAACTGGAACAGCTATAAAAGATATCGCTGATTGGGTGTCGGCCAAGCGAGCTGAAAGAACAGAATTTGAGCCTCACCATTCAGCTTCTGTGCCATTTGATCATCCGGAAGAAATTGACGACGACGCACCTGTTTCTCGATTGCGTCGACCTCGCAAGAAACAAGAACATGCTGATGATTCCATTGCTGAAGAGGCTAAAAAGACGACGTCGAAGCCCCGCCAGCCGGCTGCGGATGCAACGCGCGTGATGCCAGCGAAACCTGTCAAAGTTCCGGCAAAAACTCAGACTGAGCCGGAACGTAAGGCTCCTAAGCCAGAGCCGATCCCGGAGCGCATCGAGCAACTTGAGTTGGCGTCAAATATTACTTATACATTGCCGTCAATGGATCTATTGAAGCAGGGACCACCACATTTGGAGCGTTCGGAGGCTAACGATCGCGTCGTTGAAGCGTTGACCCGAGTATTCTCTGAGTTTTCGATTAATGCTGAAGTGACTGGCTTTTCTCGAGGACCAACAGTTACCCAGTATGAGGTGGAGCTCGGTCCGGGCGTTAAGGTCGATAAAATCGAGTCACTTTCGAAGAATATTGCGTACGCGGTAGCTTCATCTGACGTTCGAATCTTATCGCCGATCCCTGGGAAATCAGCTGTCGGTATTGAAATTCCGAACGCAGATCGAGAAACAGTTCTCTTGGGAGATGTTCTACGGTCAGCGGTAGCCCGGAAACAGACCCATCCACTGGTTGTTGGCGTGGGCAAAAATGTCGGGGGCCAGTACGTCGTCGCGAATTTGTCAAAGATGCCTCATCTTTTAGTTGCAGGAGCTACCGGTGCTGGTAAATCGTCGTTTATTAATTCGATGATTACCTCGATTATGGTGCGGTCAACACCAGAACAAGTACGCATGATTTTGGTTGACCCGAAGCGTGTTGAACTAACTATCTATGCCGGAATCCCGCATTTGATCACGCCAATTATTACCAACCCCAAAAAGGCTGCTGAGGCTCTGGAATGGGTTGTGCGCGAGATGGATCAGCGCTATGACGATCTGGCTGCATACGGATTCAAGCACATTGATGATTTCAATGAGGCTGTGCGTGAGGGCAAGGTCACTGCGCATGAGGGCTCACAACGCACGTTGCAACCGTACCCATACTTGCTTGTCGTAGTTGACGAGTTAGCTGACCTAATGATGGTGGCTCCGCGCGATGTTGAAGCTTCGATCCAGCGTATTACGCAGTTAGCTCGTGCGGCAGGTATCCATCTAGTGTTGGCGACCCAGCGACCTTCGGTAGATGTGGTGACGGGTCTGATTAAAGCGAATGTTCCATCGCGACTGGCGTTTTCGACGTCGTCGGCAACGGATTCGCGCACAATTCTAGATTCTGTAGGTGCTGAAAAACTCATTGGTATGGGTGATGCACTGTTTGCACCAGCAGGTTCGATGAAGCCGATGCGTGTGCAGGGTGCGTGGGTTGATGAAGAGGAAATCGCTGCGACTGTTAAACATGTTAAGGCTCAGATGCAGCCAACGTATCGCGAGGATGTTATTCCTAAGCCTGGTGAGATGAAGAAGATCGACGATGATATCGGTGACGATCTCGACGTGCTTTTGCAGGCTGCGGAGTTAGTCGTTAACACACAGTTCGGTTCGACGTCGATGCTCCAGCGTAAGCTGCGGATTGGTTTTGCTAAGGCTGGACGTATGATGGACCTATTGGAATCTCGAGAGATCGTTGGCCCTGGTACCGGTGGTAAAGCTCGTGATGTGCTTGTTACTCCGGAGCAACTTGGCGATGTTATCGCTTTGCTTAAAGGGGAGGACGTGGATTTAACGGCGCCCAAGGATGATGAGAGTGACGTTGCTCCAACCCAGATCGTCGATTCAGCTGAGTATGCGAACGATGAGAGTGCGACTGTTGTCATGCCCGCCAATCGTTATGCAACAGATCCGCTTGAATCGAACGAGGGTGACGAAGCTCGCCAATGGTATGACGATGAAAATGACAATGAGGGCGAATCGGGCGAAGATGCATGGCAACTGACGGGTCGGTAAGGATTGACCGGAGAGTTACCTCCACTTTGCTCATAAAACCTTTATGATATAAGGGTGAAGGAACAGCGCGTATCAAATTTCAATGTAGCTAATGTGTTGACCGTTATGCGGTTAATCCTCGTACCAGTGTTCATTGTGTCGTTTTTAGAAGTGTCTGATGGGCGTCTCTGGCTAGCATGGGGAGTATTTGCCGTCGCTGCTAGTACCGATAAGTTGGATGGGCATTATGCGCGCAAGTATGGGTTGGTTACTGACTTCGGTAAACTTGCAGATTCAATTGCTGACAAAGCATTAATTATTTCAGGGTTGATACTCCTGTCATGGCATGGCTATCTATGGTGGTGGATGACCATCGTATTCATTGTCCGTGAATTGGGAATTACGCTAATGCGTATGTTCATGGTAAAGAAAAAGGTGATGGCAGCGGGGCTGGGGGGAAAAATTAAGATGGTCGCCCAGTCGTTCGGTATAGCTGGTCTTATCCTGCCGTGGCATACATTCTTACCAGAGTGGCTGACAGAAGTTCTTATCGGTGCTTCTTATGGGCTAATGGGAATTGCATTGGTCTTTGCTGTCAGTAGTGCGGTTGAGTACATTATTGAGGCTCGCAAAATTAACCATGAACCGGAAATATCTACCGACCATCGGACCCATCTATGAAAAAGGAGCTTAATGAGCTTGGTACCCAGGTGCTCGAGCTTTGCAGCTCGCGTCGGTTAACTCTCGCTGTTGCCGAGTCGCTTACTGGTGGAGCAGTTGCTAATTCGATCGTAAGTATCCCGGGTGCGTCTGCTGTTTTTCGGGGAGGTGCGGTAACTTACGCTACTGACAGCAAGTCTAGTGTTTTAGGGGTAAGTAAGGAACGCTTGGCATTAACAGGACCGGTTGATGAATTGGTCGCGCGTCAAATGGCTTCGGGTGTTGGTCAGTTATTCGACTCTGATATTGCGGTCGCAACGACTGGCGTGGCGGGGCCAGGTCCAGCTGACGGGCATGAGGCAGGCACGGTTTGGATTGGAGTGTGGAGTAAATCTGCGGGTTCCTTGGCGTTTTCTTATCAGTTCGATGGTGACCGAGATTATGTGAGGTATCGAACAGTGGAAGCTGCTTTGCGCTGTATTTTGTTGAATTTTCAAAGTAACTGAGGTGTTCCGCAGAGTAATTTCAGTGAATTCACAGATTAACTTGGGAAGATATTTGCATCAAGACGCGTTGAGCTAATTGATGAAAGCTAAAGCCGGGAGCTAAATAACTTGGCAAGAAGAGGTTGAATGAAGATGACTATGAATGACATGGCCCGCGAAACAGTCCTATTCCGTCGTGAACTAGGTGAAGTGCTTCGTGAGTATCGTCAACGGCAGGGGCGTACTCTCCGCGAAGTCTCATCTGATGCTCGAGTTTCACTTGGATATCTTTCTGAAGTTGAGCGCGGACAGAAAGAAGCCTCATCTGAGTTGCTACACTCTATTTCTGTCGCACTTAATGTTCCAATGAGTCATATCTTACGTCTCGTCGCTGATCGTATTGATATAGCTGAAGGACGTATTCCGCCAATGATGCGTAAACCGCGAATTCCAGATTCTGTCCCAGAATCACTCGTTCGTGCAGAGCTTGCTGCTATGCGTGGCTAGCAATGAAACATACCGAGTTTTGGCAATGCGTTGAGCGTGCTTTTCCGGAGGGATTAGGGCGCGGGTTGGTAATGGACTTAGTCCTGCCGGAACTTGGGTCAGTAACTGCAGAGCAAGCATTGAAGGATCGGGTTGATCCACAAGTTGTATGGACTGCACTTCGTCGTGCAATGGATCTTCCGGAGCGTTATGACTACCTACACAAAATTAACCCTCGGGATATAACCTAAAGGGGGACGGCGGGAGGCACTGGCCTCCCGCCGTCTTATGTGTAAAGCGCGCATGATTTAGGATGCGGTGTGTCGACTAGAATTCGAACATCTGTTCGGTTAGAGTTTTCCACGGGACACGAAGCTTATTTTTCTATCCACAATGTTGAAAGTGACTTCGTTTTATGTCGGAGGTCGGTCATAAGCTGTTCCCATGAGGTGCTCGGAGAGAGATCTTCATGCTAGAGACCTGTTCTGTTCAAGAATTACGATCACGAATATGAGGAGCTGCCATGGCTGCTAAAGATAAAAATGCGCGTACAAAAGCGCTAGAAACGGCACTGGGACAAATTGATCGCCAGTTCGGCAAAGGATCTGCCATGCGGTTGGGAGATGCTCCACCGCAGCGTGTTGCGGTCATTCCTACCGGCTCACTCGCATTAGATGTTGCCCTCGGTATTGGTGGTCTGCCTCGGGGGCGCGTGGTTGAAATTTATGGTCCAGAATCATCGGGAAAAACCACGGTCGCGTTACATGCTGTAGCGAATGCTCAAAAGCTCGGCGGAATTGCCGCGTTTGTTGATGCGGAGCATGCATTAGATCCAGAGTATGCGCGCAAGCTTGGCGTTGATACGGATGCATTGATTGTCTCTCAGCCAGACACTGGCGAACAGGCGCTCGAAATTGCCGATATGCTGATTCGCTCTGGCGCACTTGATATTATCGTTATTGATTCCGTTGCGGCTCTCGTGCCGAAAGCAGAAATTGAAGGTGAAATGGGCGACTCTCACGTTGGCCTTCAAGCACGATTGATGTCTCAAGCCCTTCGTAAGCTTACTGGAGCACTCTCAGCTGCTGGAACCACTGCGATTTTTATCAATCAGCTGCGTGAAAAAATCGGCGTCTTTTACGGTAATCCAGAAACTACTACTGGAGGCAAGGCGCTCAAGTTTTATGCGTCAGTTCGTCTTGATGTACGGCGCATTGAAACCCTTAAAGAGGGCTCTAACCCAATTGGAAATAGAACACGCGTTAAAGTTGTCAAGAATAAGATGGCTCCGCCATTTAAACAAGCTGAGTTCGATATTCTCTATGGTAAGGGCATATCTACTGAAAGTGGCATCATTGATCTAGCTGTCGATATGGGAATCGTCCGGCGGTCCGGTTCATGGTACACCTATGAAGGAGACCAGCTAGGACAAGGAAAAGAAAAAGCTCGTCAGTTCCTGCAGGATAATCCAGAGATCTCAGAGGAGATCGAACGTAAAGTTCTCGCCTCTATTGGTATTAACAAAGATGGGACCCCCATTGAAGAACTTGAGGAAGCTCAGGAACTCTAGCGCGTGAGCGGGGTGGTTAGGCATAGCTTGATCACCCTGCACGGTATGTATTTTTATGGTTAATTACGCAGAAGACGCAGACGAAAGCATTCGTAGGAGAAAATATAGATCTGCCGCGGAAATTGCTCAGCGTAAACAAGAGCGGGCGGCAAGACGTAGCGAGGAAGAGTGGATCCAATATGCGAGAGACCTGTGCTATCGCCAATTGGGAATGATGGAACGATCCGTTTTTCAACTGCGACAATCAATGGAGCGTAATCTTGTTCCGCAGAACATTATTGACCAGACCATACAATCGTTTTGTGAAGCAGGCTTAGTCGATGATGAGCGGTTCGCATCAATGTACGTTAGATCAAAATTTGCCGAAAAAACTATTTCGCGTCGTGGTCTACAGCAAGAACTGGTCCGCAAGGGCATCGCGCAAGAGATAATCAGCAGAGCTGTTAAACAAATTGACAGTGAGGCAGAACGCGATGCGGCGCTCGATTTTGCGTGCCGGCGAATCAGGTCAATGGCATCGTTAGAACCGCTAGTCATTCGGCGACGATTGTATGGTGCGCTTGCCCGGCGAGGCTTTTCGCCGGATCATGTTAGGTATGCCGTGGAGTCCGCGCTCGATTCTATCGATTCGGATTCGGCTAACTATTGATGCGTCTAATATCGCATTCGCTTGAGGTGCTTGCGTGTGTACCTTCTACTAAACTGACCGGTTGTAGGGCAGACAGACAGATAGGGCAGAAATGAACGAAATCCTGGATCCAACTGATGTGAAAACCTATGCTGTGCGTACCCTGGGGTGCCAGATGAACGTTCATGACTCAGAGCGGATGGCTGGCTTGTTAGACCAGGCTGGAATTGTTCCTGTTGAACTTGTTCCCGAAAAAGCCGCTCGTGCGACTGAAGCCGGTGATCAGGGCGCCGATATTCTCGTGATTAACACCTGCTCAGTTCGCGAAAATGCTGCCAATAAATTATTTGGGCAGCTTGGGCAGCTCAAATCTGTGAAAGATGCTCGTCCTGATATGCAAATTGCTGTTGGAGGTTGCCTTGCACAGCAGTTGCGAGACGGTATCATCAAGCGAGCTCCGTGGGTAGATGTTGTCCTAGGAACACACAATCTTGATGTCCTTCCAACTTTATTAGAACGTGCACGGCATAATAAAAAAGCTGCAGTTGAAATTGAAGAGTCCCTCAAGGTTTTCCCTTCGACTCTTCCGGCGCACCGAGAATCGGCCTATGCTGCGTGGGTTTCTATCGCCGTGGGCTGTAACAATACCTGTACTTTTTGCATCGTTCCGCATTTACGTGGAAAAGAACGCGATCGCAGGCCAGGAGAAATTTTAGCCGAAATAGAAGCAGTCGTTGCTCAGGGAGCAATTGAAGTTACGCTGTTGGGACAGAATGTCAATTCATACGGCGTTGGTTTTGGGGATCGTGGCGCATTTGCTAAACTGCTTCGCTCATGTGGCGATATCGAAGGTCTGGAGCGTGTTCGCTTTACCTCACCTCATCCGGCTGCCTTCACTGATGATGTTATCGATGCAATGGCAGAAACTCCTAATGTTATGCCATCGCTACATATGCCGTTGCAGTCCGGATCTGATCGCGTTTTGCGTGCGATGCGACGCTCATATCGTTCAGCGAAATTCCTAGGGATCCTAGATCGAGTTCGGGAGCAAATCCCGCACGCGGCAATCACCACCGATATTATTGTCGGTTTCCCTGGCGAAACCGAGGAAGACTTCCAGCAGACCCTTGATATAGTGGAACAATCGCGTTTCTCTTCGGCGTTCACATTCTTATACTCGCCTCGTCCAGGAACTCCGGCAGCGGATATGGACAATCAGGTTCCAGCCGAGGTTGCTTCGGAACGATATCAACGCCTCCTTGCACTACAACAACGTATCACTTTAGAAGAAAACGAAAAATTAGTCGGCCAGCGCGTTGATGTTTTAGTCTCCCACGATGGAGGACGTAAGGACACTCAGACTGCTCGAATTACCGGACGTGCAGCTGATAACCGGCTCGTGCATATCGGGCTACCCGATCACAGTACTCACAATATTCGCCCGGGGGACATGGTCTCTGCAGTCGTGACACACGCTGCTCCATCGCATTTGGTGGCTGATTCTGCTCTTAGTGGTGGTCTTTTTGAGGTGCGCCCCACTCGTGCCGGTGACGCATATGAAGCAAGCGAACGGCGCAAAGCACACCTTGCTGAAGAAGCTGCGGGGCGTGCTCCAGTCTCACTTGGTATTCCGAGCATTCCGGTACGGAAGAAATAGCCAGTATGGTGTTGCCAGTCATAGCTGTCGTCGGGCCAACTGCGTCCGGAAAAACAGCTCTATCTATCCGTCTAGCCCAGTTTCTTGGCGGACCTGATCGGGTAGAAATTATCTCGGCAGATGCCATGCAATTATATCGTGGCATGGATATCGGCACTGCGAAAGCTACCCTAGAAGAGCGCCAAGGAATTGTCCATCACCAACTAGATGTTCTTGATGTCTCGCAAGCTGCTTCGGTTGCTGCCTACCAACAATATGCCCGAGAAGATATAGCAACAATCCATCAAGCCGGTCGTATTCCTATCGTTGTTGGTGGTTCTGGGCTATATGTTAGTGCCCTCCTTGATGAGCTTGATTTTCCAGGTACTGATCCCCAGATTCGTGCAGAGCTAGAAGATAAGTGGAAACATGATAACGGTGCGTCGCTTATTGCAGAGCTACAAGAAAAAGATCCGCTCACTGCACAGACAATCAATCTTTTAAATCCGCGCAGAGTTATTCGTGCGCTAGAGGTAGTTCGGCTTACCGGGCAGTCGTACACGCCGGTGTTTCCTCGGCATACCAGCCACTATGAAGAAACTATTCATATCGGCGTCAGACGAGATAAAACAGAGTTAGAACAGGCCATTAGCTCACGTGCTCAAATGATGTTTGACTGTGGATTAATAGCAGAAACTGAACAACTATTAAAAAACGGCCTGCGGGGAAGCCCGACCGCTCATAAAGCAACTGGGTATGCCGAGGCGATCAGCGTGATTGATCAACAGATGGATATTCCGCAAGCAGTGGAATCAGTGGCTTTCCATACTCGCCGGCTGGCGAAGAAACAGCGCACTTGGTTCCGGCGAGATCCGCGTATTAGCTGGGTTGACGTTGCTGAGAACAACGTTGAAGTTGCAGCCGATCAAGCTCTGCGACTTATCTCCGACGCGAGTGAAGAACTCTAAAGCCCTTTGCTGAACCAATCTTTTCAGTCGGGAAACCGGAATTATTGAGCCACTTGGCTAGAGAATCTGCGCCCAAGTTCTTCTGAACAACCCAGAATGCCTCCCCGGTAGGAGACAGCAAGCCCATCCAAGTCGCTAGCAACTCATGCAGGGCGTCTTTGCCAATGCGGATTGGTGGATTAGACCAGATAAGGTCGATACCTTTGTGCTGTCCTGCCGCAATTTCGCTCGTGAGCCGGGAAATCATATCGGGTGCTAGACCAACCTCAACGTTCGTAAAACCTGCGTCTACAACATTGCGTGAAGCCAAATCAAGAGCCCGTTCGTTGACATCACTAGCTAAAATTCTGGTCTGTGGATACGTGTGGGCCAGCGCCAAGGTAATGGGGCCCCATCCACAACCTACATCGGCAACCAGTGCGTCGTCGGGAAGGTCAAAAATCGGGACCTTATGCAGTAGTACGGCAGTGCCTTTATCTAGCCCTGAAGGCGAAAAAACTCCGGCATCAGTGGTGACTGTCCATTGCTGCCCTAGCGCTGAATATGTGCGTTTAGTGGGAGCTGAGGCCACGTGCGGAGAATCAGAAAAATAATGGTCATTCACCTACACAACGATACGTGGCACATGTGTGAATGTCCACGTTGGGCAAGGGGGAAAAGAAGTGAGATAATAGAGACCTAACTATAGTCATAAGGAGAACCCTATTTCTGCTAACAAGCCGTCACGTCCAGTTGGTTCTGACCAGCACGATGATCCAATGAAAAAGCACGTTGATCTATCCTCATACGAGGGGACTGCGTTACAAGAGAATCCAGCTTACGAAGGGCAGTGGGCTGGCGAGTCTCTAGATCGAGAAGAGCGCTCTTCACTGAAACGAGTATCAAGCCTCGCAACTCATGTGGACGATAAGGTTGATGTTGAGTACCGTCAGCTGAGGCTAGAACGTGTTGTGCTTGTTGGCTTATGGCAAGAAGGACCATACGCGGGAGCACAAGATTCGTTGCGCGAGCTCGCTGCATTGGCCGAGACAGCTGGTTCTACCGTTCTCGATGGACTTATTCAACGCCGCCAGTTGCCTGATCCAGCAACCTATCTCGGCTCAGGTAAAGCGAAGGAGCTTGCCGAGATTGTGCAAGTCCATGAAGCAGACACGGTGATTGTTGATTCTGAACTGGCTCCATCCCAGCGCCGTGCGCTAGAAGATGTCGTCAACGTGAAAGTTATTGACCGGACCGCGTTGATCCTTGATATTTTTGCTCAGCATGCCAAGTCTAAAGAGGGCAAGGCGCAAGTTGAGCTTGCCCAACTAGAATACTTGCTACCTCGATTGCGTGGTTGGGGCGATTCGATGTCTCGGCAGGCAGGTGGTCGAGTTGCTGGTGGCGCTGGTATTGGTTCACGTGGTCCTGGCGAAACCCAGCTCGAACTTGACCGCCGTCGTATTCGTACCCGAATGGCGAAGCTTCGAGCAGATATTAAGGCGATGAAGCCGGCACGAGTGACTCGCCGGGCATCTCGAACAAAAAATGCAGTGCCAGCTGTCGTCGTCGTCGGGTACACCAACGCAGGGAAGTCGTCCCTACTTAACACGTTAACCGGTGCGGGCGTGCTTGTCGAGAACGCACTCTTTGCAACACTCGATCCTACTGTACGGCGTACGGAAACAAAGGATGGGCGCCCGTATACGCTGACGGACACGGTAGGATTCGTGCGTAATCTTCCAACCCAATTGGTTGAGGCGTTTCGGTCTACACTGGAAGAGGTTGGTTCGGCAGATCTGCTATTACACGTCGTTGATGCCTCGCATCATGATCCTGTTGGGCAGATCCAGGCGGTGCGTAAGGTACTGGCCGATGTCCCCGGAGCGGAAAACGTTCGTGAGCTAATTGTATTGTCGAAAGCCGATCTTGCCGATCCGATCGACGTCGCTACGTTGCGTTCCCGATACCCAGAATCAGTTCTGGTCTCGGCGGTTACTGGCGAAGGTATTGACGAACTTTACGACCGCATTGACCAGTTGTTACCTCGCCCAAATATTCTGATTGACGTGACGATTCCGTTCTCACGTGGGGATATCGTTTCCCGGATTCACGACGACGGCGAGATCTTCGCCGAGTCATTTACCGCAGACGGAACCCATCTTAATGCTCATGTCACGGAGGAAATCGCTGGCATGTTAGTTGATGCGGGATTGATGCACCGTGAGTGATGTCGAACCTTTGCTGTCGCAGGTTGTTGCTTCGGTAGGCGGCACTACACGCGAAGGGCAAGTGACGATGGCGCAACGGGTGGCACAAGCTCTTGAAGACGACGATCATCTCCTCATTCAGGCAGGAACTGGAACTGGAAAATCTTTTGGATATCTTGTCCCGGTTATGTCGTGGGCTGCTACCAGCGGCAAACGGGCGATTATTTCGACGGCAACCTTGGCTTTGCAACGTCAGATTATGTTGCATGATGCGCCACGTGTCAAAGATGCTTTGCATGACGAATTGGGTCTGCACGTGGATATTGCGTTGCTCAAAGGGTGGAACAACTACGTGTGTTTACGCAAGGCTACCGGCGGTTACCCGGAAGAAGGAACGCTACTGTCACGTGCAGAGGGTGAAGTAGGAGCAACTGCGACGGGCGAGGAGATAGTCAGAGCGCGCGAATGGGCAATGAGTACAGATACTGGCGACCGTGACGATCTTGTCCCGGGAGTGTCTGATAAGGCATGGGCCCAGGTCTCCGTACCGAAACGGGAATGTATTGGAGAAAAATGTCCCGTCAGGCAGAGTTGCTTCCCTTATTTGGCTCGCGAAGCTGCAGATGACGCTCCCGTCGTCGTAACTAATCACGCCATGTTGGGAATTGCAGCAACCGGTACACCGGTTTTGCCTGAAGCTCAAGCGTTCATTATCGATGAGGCTCATGAACTTGTTGATCGAGTTACTGGTCAGCTTACTCGGGTGTTATCAAAATACGACATCACAAGTATCGCTCGACTCTTACGTAAATCTGGGCTAGGCGATTGTGATCTTGACGAATCTGCCGACGAATTATTAGGTCTTTTAGCAGATCTTCCTGAGGGACGAATCACTGCTTTTTCCCAAGATATGTTTGATGCGATTGCGCGTTTAACTGGGCGGATTCAAGAAGCTGGGGAGTACGCTACTGGCCTGTCTGGCAAGGATGAGGATCAAGCAATTGCAAAACAGATTTTGCGCTCGCGGTTGAGTGAAATGGTGGACCTGTGTGATGATCTGCTTTCTGACGCGATTGTTAACGAAACGCTTGTTGTCTGGAAGACTGAGTTTAGCGATGGCGTTGGGGTGTTGTATGCCGCGCCGCTAGAAGTTGCTGGCGCTATTGCCGATGAGTTGTTTGATAATCGAGCAACCGTTTTGACGTCGGCGACGCTGAAAATCAATGGAACGTTCGACGCCATGGCAGTGCGAACAGGGCTAGATTTTCCGAGCCAAGGGCCTTGGGAAGGTATAGACGTCGGCAGTCCGTTTACGCCAGAAAAGCAGGGCGTTCTGTATGTTGCTAAGCATTTGCCTGTTCCTGACAAGAACGGGTATGGGGACGAGTCGCTTGCAGAAATGGTAGAACTTATCCAAGCTTCGCATGGCGGTGCACTTGTTCTGTTTACCTCGCGAGCCGCCGCTGAGCGGGCTGCTGAGTATGTGCGAGATCGGGTAGATGTTTCAGTATTTGTTCAGGGCGAAGATCAGTTATCAACGTTGGTTAAAAATTTCGCGGACGATGAAGATGCGTGTTTATTTGGAACGATCTCCTTATGGCAGGGAGTCGACGTTCCGGGCAGAACTTGCCGGCTGGTGATTATCGACCGGATTCCGTTTCCTCGTCCTAACGATCCGTTAATGCAGGCGCGTTCAGAGGCTGCCAACCATAATGGTGGCAATGGTTTTATGAGCGTTATGGCGACTCAAGCAGCTTTGTTATTGGCACAGGGAGCAGGGCGCTTGTTGCGTCGAACCACTGACCGCGGTGTTGTGGCGGTTCTTGATCCGCGGCTGCGAACGGCACGGTATTCGAGTTTCCTATTGGCGTCTATGCCGAAAATGTGGCCGACGACGGATCCGTGGATTGTTCGAGAGGTTCTACAACGTCTGGCGCAAGATAGTTGACGAACAAAGCGTCTCTCAGTGGAATCAGAGTGAACGTAGAACGGTGACGATCCGCCCAATAATTTGGGCGTTATCTGCAGGAATTGGTGAGTAGTCAGGATTACGTGGAAGAAGCCACTGGTGGCCGTCGGTGCGAGATAGAACTTTCACAGTAGCTTCGCCATCGATCATTGCTGCCACGATTTCACCTTGCTCGGCATTTGGCTGGCGACGTACAACCACCCAGTCGCCGTCACAAATCGCAGCATCGATCATGGAGTCTCCACTGACTTGGAGCATGAAGAGCTCGCCGTACCCGGTTAGCTGACGGGGAAGTGGGAACGTATCCTCGATCAGTTGCTCCGCAAGAATAGGTGTTCCGGCTGCAATTCGTCCAACTAACGGAACGTTGACGAAGCTGATCGATGGTTCGGATGAAGGCTCCTCACCCTTGTTAAATGAAGCCGCAGCGTCAGGAAATGTTTCTGTACGAAACTCGCCAGTGCTGGTATCTAGCTGGCGACCAAGATCGGTGAGATCCAAAGTCCGCGATCGGTTGGGATCGTGGGAAATGATTCCGGCCTTTAGTAATGCATCAAGTTGATGTTTCACTGATGAAGGAGATTTCAGGCCGACAGCTTCGCCAATTTCTCGAACAGTCGGTGAATAGCCCTGTTGAGCTAGAAGGCTTTTGAGAGCATCAACGATGGCTAGCTGACGTTGAGTGAGTATTGGTAGCCGAGTCATTGGAGTTCTCTTTCTTGGCTTTCAGGGG
Source organism: Arcanobacterium phocae (assembly GCF_900105865.1). Taxonomy (NCBI): domain Bacteria; kingdom Bacillati; phylum Actinomycetota; class Actinomycetes; order Actinomycetales; family Actinomycetaceae; genus Arcanobacterium; species Arcanobacterium phocae. The sequence goes on along the minus strand of NZ_LT629804.1, from coordinate 1,765,777 downwards.
ACGTGGTTGAACAAACACAAAGCTAAGTCCTAACAGTGAATGATGATTCTGCTAGTGATCATCAAAGTATGTGGGAGGCTCATGTTTTGCTTATAACAAAGCCTAATGCAGATACTGCAAAGAATCAAACATTTGTTCGGACGCTATCGAACAGATGTTCTAGACAAACTGCGGTACTTGTATTACCATTAGAACAGATGTTCGAACCAGGATTATGAGGAGCTGTTATGTCGGTTGTAGATATGCGTGAATATAATGTCCGCGAAAAAGAAGCTCGTCACCGCGCAAAGCCATTATTAAAGGCAGTTCGTACACCAGTGCAGCCTATTCCCGATCGCGTGCGCACACCACGTCGCACCATTCGACCAGATCGGCCGCAAAGTAATGGCTGTGGACTTTTATATGCCGTTCTTTCGGCTCAGACGCCTGCATATATTTCGGACGGAGACACGCAGTGGGTAGTGGCTAACCGCGCTCACGCGCTAGATGAAACTGGAAGGCATGTTGCTCGTATAAGTTCTTTGGAGATGGATTCGCTGTCTTTCCAGATGCAATCAGGTTATGAGCAATTGCGAGAGATGATCGTAAGTCTTCAGCTACGCAAAGTTTTTCAATTCATTGGGCTTATGGCTATGTCTGTGGTGGCGGGTCTTGCCGTTGTTGGGATTTTTGATTTAGCTCCTGATAGCGGACAAATTCGTGTTGTTCAGCCGGGGGAGACTGTAGCTTCTATCGCTTCTAGCCTCGACGCGCCGGTGGATCCATCGCAGATCATTGCTGATATTTATGCTCTTAATGCCTTAGACGGGGGTTTAATTCAGCCTGGCCAGGAACTAGTTTTGCCACAATATTAATTTATGTGAATTGTTTGATATGTAAAATGTGTCATGACGCGCTATTGTTGGAACATGCATTGTCCTTTCTGTCGCTACGCGGATTCGCGTGTTATTGATACTCGTACATCAGATGACGGTACAGTTATTCGTCGCCGTCGTGAATGCCCGCAGTGCAAACGGCGTTTTTCTACATCTGAAACCGCTACGCTTATGGTTATTAAGCGGTCGGGCACGTCAGAGGCATTTTCGCGGGAAAAAATTATTGCTGGCGTGGGCAAGGCATGCCAAGGTCGTCCAGTAACTGATGATCAACTTGCTGTTTTAGCACAGCAAGTTGAAGAGAGTATTCGTGCTCAGGGTCTTGCGCAGATCCATGCTCACGATATCGGCCGTGAGATCCTTAATCCACTCCGGCACCTTGATCAGATCGCGTACTTGAGGTTTGCCTCTGTTTATTCGAGCTTCGATACCTTGGAAGATTTTGAATCTGCTATTTCTCAGCTCCGTGCCGAAGAAGCGCAATGATATAAGTAGCTTATAGTTCCCGTGTCCGAACACGATTAAAAAATGTGGGTGTAGCAACGTTATCGCTACACCCACATTTTCATAGGAGGTCTAATGATAGTTAATCATTGTGTTGTTCTGGATCTACCTTGTTGCCTGAGTGACCGTCACGTTCAGCCGATGTTTTCCCGGGATTGCCGTCCTTAGCGTTAAACAGACCTTGGCGATATTGTGACAACCACGCGGTGAAATTCTCCAGTGATAATCCTGTTTGACGTGCAGTCGAGTCGAGTTCTGCTTTGAGCTTCGTTTTGTCAGAGGTATTTTGTACCAGCTCCGTGAACTTGGCTCGGACCATATCGAACTTATCTGAATTCTGCTCTGTCCAATCTTTCCAATCCTCTTTGGACGCCTGGGCTTTCTCGCGGATACTGGACCAGTACTCGTCAACCAACGATGATGCTGATGCTGATGCGTCTGATAGCTTCTCTCGCCACTGTCCCGAATTAAGCTCAAATGATGCAAGCTTCTCACGAACCGCACGACGCATTACCTTCCCGATTTGCGAACGCGGAAGTTCGTCCAAAATAGCAATCGATTTCGGCATGGCATAATGTGACAGCTTATCCTCTGTCCACTGCCGCACTGCTTCGAGATCTACTTTTGAGCCTGGCTCAAGTACCAGAGCAGCAACAACTGATTCGGACAGAGAATCCGTTGGCATACCTACTACTGCGACATCTACAACACCTGGCATCTGCCGTACTGCATCTTCAACCTGCGAAGGGTACACATTGAATCCGCCATTGATGATCATCTCTTTACGGCGGTCAGCCATCACGATGAACCCATCGTCCCACCGTCCCAGATCTCCTGTGCGTAGCCAGCCGCCGTCTAGGAAAGCATGCGCTGTTTCTTCGTCATTGCCTAAATAACCTTGGAAAATCTGTGGCCCACGTGCGCAAATTTCTCCTACCTCATTTTCTTCGGTGATCTCACGGGTAGGATCTTCGGGATCTACAATTTTAATCTCTGTGGATGGGAATGGAATGCCGAGAGTTGAAGGACGACGCGTGGGAGATATTGGAGAAGCGGCAATAACAGGTGATGCTTCGCTCATGCCGTAGCCTTCGATAAGATACCCGCCCGTCGCTTTTTCCCAACGTGTTGCTAGAGCAGGATCTAGAGCCATAGCACCAGAGACACAATACCGAATCGTAGACAGATCGGCTTTCTTCCCTGCGTCCAGTGCGTCAAGAATACGTTTATACATTGGCGGAACGCCTGCAAAAAATGTAATCGGATGACGTGAATGGCCCGCGAGCAGAATGTCGACGTCGAACGAAGGCGTCATGACGATAGTAGCTGCAGAATTAACACACACACTCAACGAAAGCTGAAGCCCGAAAGCATGGAAGAACGGCAGCACAGCACCAACTGTTTCGCGACCGCGGGTAAAAGTGACTAGCCACTCTTCGTTTTGCTTCGCGTTTGCAACAATATTGCGGTGGGACAGTTTGACCGCTTTAGGAGTGCCAGTTGTTCCGCCAGTTTGTAGCAGAACTGCGATGGCATCTGGAGAGACGTTGGAAGCCTGGGAAATATTTGATGGGTCTGCATACTTGACTTGGTTATCCCACGAATGCACTCCTGATGGCACTTTGCCGCGAAGCTTCGCTCGCTGTTCGCGAGCTGCCTTAATCGGTAGTTTGAGTAGGAGCTGGGATTTTGTTGGCAATGCCTTCACAAGATTGACTGATAAATAGGTGCGATCATGGAAATCTCCATCGCGCAACAGTTTTTCGATTGTTTGTTCCCACGCGATAACAACGGTGGAACCAACTAGGTCCAGCTGTGCATTCAACTGGGCAATCGGAGCTAGTGGGTTCAGCTCAGCAACCGTAGCACCCAACGCGATGACCGCATAAAATGCTGCGAAATGCTGTGGACAGTTAGGTAGCATCAGGGATACGACATCGCCTTCGCGGACTCCGCACATTTTCAGCACAGTGATAGAGCGTTCTACATCGTGAGCTATATCCTCATAGGTCCACTCACGTCCTAAAAAGTCAATAGCGACTCGCTTAGGGAAATCTGCGACGGCATCGACGAGCAAACGCTCCACGGTAATGTCTGGGATCTCGACAGTGGGGCTGACCCCTGCAGGGTAGTGCTGATGAGCACGTTGCATATTATTCATATCCGATCTCCTTCAGAAGTCCGAGTGGATAACGTGGTAGTTACAATTGTAAACCTACCAGACCGTAAGTTATGTGGGAAGCTGAAATTTGGGCGTGTTATTTCAACGTGTTCGGGAGATCATCGTGGGAGACAACCGCAAGCCGTCGAGTTGCCCTTGTCATGGCAACGTAGAGATCGCCAGGCCCTTCTCCTGCAATATCCAATGGATTGACGACGATTACCGTATCGAATTCGAGGCCTTTGGACTCACGAGCACTCAACACATGAATGCGTTGTGCTACATCGGCACCTGTTTTGTCGATACTCCACTGGGCTAGGCTCTCGTTGCTGAATATAGCCTGCTGAGTTTCAGCTAGGAGAGCCGTTGGTGCGATTATCGCCAATGTTCCATGGTTCTGCCCGTATTGTTGATCGAGTAATTCTGATTCGGCTGTGACTCGGTGTGCCAATGCGGACTGTAACTGCGATGTGTCTACGACGTCGGCCGCGTAGGTATCGGGGAGATCCCGCACTGCCTGAACGGGGCGAACTGGGTGACCAATATAAGCCATCATGTCAGTGGCACGCTCCAGTAAAGATGACGGAGTGCGGTAGGACATGGTGAGCTCATCGATCCGGGTAAATTCTCCGAGCGCTCCCAACGCCTGTTTCCACCCGCCACTTGGTGCACCTTGAGGACGCTGATCAACGTCCCCGACGATAGTCATGGAACGTGACGGGTTGCGTCGCATAATCATTCGCCACTGCATGTCAGACAGTTCTTGGGCCTCATCGACGACGACGTGGCCATACGTCCATGTTCTATCGGCAGCTGCACGTTCGGCTAGAGTATCTGCCGAGGTGTCGCCGTACAAACGATCGGCAACGTCTTGAGCCTGAATAATTCCGCCGCCTAAGCCCATTGCTTTCATCGTGTCTGAAACATAAGCGTCATGGCGACGTCGTTGATTTTCCACAGCTTGTTCTTCAGCAATTTGAGCGCTGGAGGAAAATTCGCCTAAATGTTCTGCTAATTCGTCCAAAATCGGAATGTCTGCGCGAGTAAAACCGTGGGAGCGATCGCGGCGAAGCATGGTGCGCTGCTCTTCGCTGAGCTCGGGGGCAATACGTTCCAGAAGCTCAGGGAAATGATAAATACGTGCGAGGAGCGTAGGAGCTGACGTCGGAAGCCAATGTAGATTGATCTCTCGGCGGGCATCGATCGATTCAATAATATCGCCGTAAAGAAAGTCATTATGCTCGAGGTTGACATCGAGTGAATCGGCTAACTGCTGTGCTAATTGCTCAATAAGGTACTTGGCATATGTATCACGAGCTTGGTTGTGCGGTTTAGCAGTGCGTCGCGCCCGGCGTTGTGCAGTTTCGACCATACGCGGAGTTAGTCTGAGCTTCTTGCCGTTGATAGTGATCGTCGCAGTGTCTAGTCGAGGCTTCTCTACGATTAAACGGATCGCTCGTTCGGCGATTTCTACCCAACGGATGTCTCCCTTGAGCTTCGCAATTTCCGGATCCTCCTGAACTGTAGCTCGGACCTGAGGCAGGAGATCGTCAACCGTCGTCGATACGACGTTGGATTCGCCTAAGGCTGGCAAAACCTGATCGATATAGCGCAAGAAAATAGGTGAAGGACCGATAACGAGAACGCCGGAGTGAGCAAGGCGTTCACGATAGGTGTAGAGCAAATAAGCGGCCCGATGCAGAGCGACGGCTGTTTTTCCAGTACCAGGTCCGCCTTGGACAACGAGAATACCGTTAACATCAGAACGAATAATGCGATCTTGTTCTGTTTGGATAGTTGCCACGATATCGCCCATGTGGCCATCGCGTGCTTTGCTCATAGCCGCAAACAAGGCACCTTCTCCGGTGAGGTTGAGATCGGCCGAGCCGGCATCGGAATCAGTAAGCAGTTCGTCTTCAACTCCAATGACGTCACGCAACCGGCTTTGAATATGCCGACGTCGGCGAATATTTCCTGGATGGGCAGCTGTTGCTTGGTAAAAAGGTTCGGACTGCGGGGCACGCCAGTCGACAAGGATGATGTCGTCGTCGGCATTACGCAAGGTGGCGCGACCAATGTGATATATTTGTCCGTCGTTGGTATCCAAGCGACCTAAAACCAGACGATTTTCGACGTTCCGTAACCGAGTAAGATTATCTTCGTAGTGGCTTGCGAACGAATCACGTTCGGAGACCTGCCCCGGAGTTCCGCCGCCGCCTTGGGCGCGAATTCTCGTTAGCTGTGCATCGTAATAATCCACCTGAGCGTCGAGCGCATCATAAGCTTGGGAGACAAAATGTTGTTCTTCTGCAATAGCTTTATTCTGTGTGGTTTGATTTGTCACTGGGCCCCTCCGATAAAATCAAGTCACATAATTATTCCCTATTTTGCGCCAGAATGCACTATGAAAACGATCGAGTTTCAGCGACGCGAAGTTAACTTCTCATTATTCGATACAGACACTGGCGGGCAACATGATTTAAGGTAGGAGGAGAAGAATGAAGAGGAGTACTGATGCCGAATTATGTGATGTACCCAGAGAGTATGGGGGAGCTTACTGTTCCAACCCTAGTGATCGGGTTGGTCGATCATCTCGTCGATCCTGGAGCAATTAGTCAGGCAGTGCATGCGTGCATTGATTTGCTTGACTCTGTCGAGGTTTGCTCTTTCGACGCAGATCCTCTTTATGACTATCGTGCACAGCGACCAATTGTTACTTATGAGGACGGGCATTTAACGTCTAGCGCAGAACCAGGGATATCACTTGATCTAGTGACTGATGTTAATGGTCAGACATTCCTGTTTCTGCATGGTACCGAGCCTGATTTCCACTGGCCTCGGCTGGCTGAAGATGTTCTCGAAATAGTCCAGAAATTTGGGGTCAAACGGATTTTTTCGATTCACGGAATGCCTGCGCCGATTCCGCACACTCGTCCGGCAGATATGCTTATTAGAACGACGACGGAAGTTGAAAATCCGGCAGTTGTCAAAGGGCATGTGAGTCATCCTGCCTCACTAGCAGATTATCTTGAATATCAACTGGGTCAGAGTGGATACAAGGCAATCAATATTAGAGTTCGTGTCCCGTTATATATGTCTCGATCTGATATGCCGTTCTTCTCTGGAGCGCTCGCGGTAGTGCGGCAACTAGCCACTCTGGGTGGGCCAACCGTGCCGTTAGGCGATCTAGAACAACACGAAGACCACCAGGTTGCTGAGCTTGCTGGCATCATTCAGCAAGATGAACAATTCGCGGCGATGGTGTCCCAGTTCGAAGAAGAATATGATTCGTCTGACCAAGCGTTTGTGAAGCCGCATGATGAAGCAGGTCCGTTGCCAACATCGGAGGAAATCGGTGCCGCAGTTGAAAAATTCTTGGCAATGCAGAACTCGAATCCGTTGGAAGGCATTGTTCCCGTTCAAGATGCGCCTGCGAAGACTAAGGCTAAGGATCCCCAGTCGCAAGATTTTCGTACCCATTTGAAGAATTCGATTGCACAGCTGTTCAATCGAAAGCAAGAAGACTAAGGGGCCGGCCAACCGATATCGGCATCGGTGACGGCTCGTTCACCACTTGCTTGACGGACCAGAAGTTCTCCAGAAATGAGCCGAGCTGGCATAGCTAGCATTCGTAGCGCGCGATCAATATGGGAAATATTGAGCTCTTTGTGTGAAGCTAACAAGATGATGTTCCCGGAACGCCGATTTTTGAATATTGCTGGATCTGCGATGGCGCACAAGTGTGGAAACTCAGTATTGGCTGCCTGAACTTCCCGATATAAGGGCCCTAGGCCTCGTTCACCAGCGATGTTAACGCAGTAGATGCCTACGGGTTGTAGAAGCTGGGCGGCGCGGGCGTAGGCTTCTCGAGTAGTTAGGTGAGCGGGAACTTTGCCGTTGGCGAATGTATCACGCACAATCACGTGCCAGGATCCCGAATTGGTGTCCAAGGTCACGCGTGCGTCTTGAGCACGTACCCGGAGAGCGGGTGAAGCAGGTAAATCAAAATAAGATCGTGAGAGCGTAGCTAACTCTGGATCAATTTCGATTGCCAGCTGACGTGAATGCGGACGTTCGGCGTTGAAACATCGTGCCAACGCGCACCCGGCTCCGCCTAAATGAAGAATGCGTAGCGCAGTGGCTGGAGGAAACGTTGTATCGACTGCCGCTCGAATGTGTTGCATATATTCGAACTCTATGTACGTAGGGTCAGATAAATCGATCGCGCTAGATTCAGCCTCATCGATGAAGAGTGTCCGTAGCTGGTCTCTAGTTTCGATGCGAAGCTTAGACATTGACGTGTCGATAGTTTCAACTAGGGTTCTGCGTGCCATTTCTTTAGCATAACGATCGGTCCCACGCTACGCTAATGGTAACTATCGTTCCAAGGAGGAGTTCATGTCTCGGGCACCGCGTTCCGAATCGGCACGTCGATTTTGGGGTAACGACGATTCGGCAACTCCAATTCTACATATGGATATGGACGCTTTTTATGTCTCGGCAGAGCTCCTTAATCGGCCAGAATTAATAGGTCGGCCGGTAGCCGTTGGGGGACAAGAACGAGGTGTTATTTCAGCTGCTTCTTATGAAGCTCGTCGATATGGTGTCAACTCTGCAATGTCAGTGACACAAGCTAAGCGCCGGTGTCCCCAATTAGTTATTTTGCCAGCCCATCATGATCAGTATGCCGCTATTTCTAGCCGGATAATGGCGTACTTGCGTACGATAACACCATTGGTGGAACAGCTGTCAGTTGATGAAGCTTTCTTGGATGTTTCGGGAGCCCGCAAACTCTTTGGGTCACCGGTAGAAATCGGGCAGGCTATTCGGCGTTATGTTAGATCCTCCGAAGGAGTTGTGGCTTCGATTGGTATTGCGTCCACTAAGCATGTTGCCAAAGTTGCTTCAGCCCACGCAAAGCCGGATGGATTGCTGTTAGTGCCACATGACCGAACTCTCGACTTTCTACATACCTTACCCGTAGGAGCCTTATGGGGTGTGGGGGAGAAGACCCGCGAGCTATTGGCTCGTAAAGGGGTTATCAACGTAGCTGATATCGCTACGGTAGGCCAGCAGCGGTTGATTTCAATTGTTGGTCAAGCACAAGGACAGCATCTGTACCAGCTTGCGATGGGCCGTGACGATCGGGCTGTAGTCCCAGAGCACGAAGAGAAGTCGATTTCTCGTGAGCAAACTTTTTTCGAATCGCTTTTCGACACTAATGAGGCGTTGCGGGTGTTGCTTTATCAATCGCATGATGTTGCTCGTCGGCTTCGCGCTCACAATGTTTTTGCCCGAACAGTTTCCATTAAAGTGCGATATGCAGATTTTTCAACGTTGACTCGCTCGGTTACTTTGGGTGCTCCCACTCATACCGGTGCTGAGATCTATGAGGCGGCGCGGGGACTATTTATGAATCTGGTAGCGCAGAGTTTAGGGATTCGATTGCTGGGTGTGCGTGGTGGTCAGCTTTCGCGTCCGGATGATGGGGTGCAGTTAGCACTTGACGACGACGGCAGGCGTTCGCGAGCAGAAGAAGCAATGGATTTAGTAAGGCAAAAGTACGGAAATCAAGTACTCAACCAGGCGTCGTTACTCGAAAACGGCCATTCTGATCCGCTCACATCTTGACCTGAGCAGTTCTTCGGGTATTGTGAAGATATAACGTAAATAGAAGGGAACCATCTATGGCTCTGTCGGATTATGAGCGTAACATGCTAGAACAGCTTGAAGCCCAACTCAAAGGTGAAGATCCGAAGTTGGCAGAGTCGCTAGCGCCTGAAGACCCACAACAAACACGAATGGCTATGTCTGCGCGTCATCTAGTTTTAGGACTGATCGCCGCAGTGAGTGGTTTGGGAATTGTTGCCGTTGGTGTAGCTACTGAACTCATTGTTGTTGGCGTTGTGGGTGCAGTTGTTGTCTGGTTGGGACTGATGTACATCGCGCAAGGAATGTCGAAGGTGACTATCTCTGCGGACGGTGTGTCTACGCCGTCGGTAAAGCGTGCACAAAGTTTTATGGAACGCCAAAAGGCGGCGTTCGATAAGCGGCGCGATGAAGGCAGAATGTAACTCTGATCCGCTAAAACATAACTTCATAACTTAAGGCTGAAGCTTCAAGCTTCAGCCTTATTTTATTGTGACGGCGACAGTTGGTCTCCACTTCCCTCCACTGTAGGAAAAAGACGAGTCTAGGTTTACACGATCTTCTTAAGTCAATGCCTCTATACCGGACATTACGTTAAAGTGTATCAATATTCACTCCACTCTAGTTATTGTTGATTTATCAGTATTTTTTGAAAACTAATGCATGTTTGGTCAACAAAAGTGGTGGGTTTTGGGGTAAAGTGGAGGCAACGTTGTGAGGATGGGGGTGAATGATGTTTCTTGGCACGTACGAGCCTCGGCTAGATGACAAGGGACGTCTGATCCTGCCCGCCAAATTTCGTGATCAACTAGCAAACGGTTTAGTTGTCACCCGAGGTCAAGAACACTGTCTTTATGTGTTCCCATTTGCGGAGTTCGAAAACATTTTGGATCGGCTCCGTCAAGCTCCGATGACATCTAAAGAGGCACGCACATATACGCGTGTTTTCTTATCGGGCGCGAACGACCAGGTTCCTGACAAACAAGGGCGCATCACGCTTCCAGCTGCGTTACGCACGTACGCCGGACTTGATCGTGAGCTTGCGGTTATCGGTTCGGGTGATCACGTAGAGATTTGGGATGCTTCTGCATGGGAGACCTTCTTGACAACGAGTGAAGACGAATTCGCAGATCGTGAAGATGAACTGATTCCAGGCATTTTCTAGCGCGTTCTAGTGGCCTTCTTCCAACCCCCTGAGATAATTCCCCAATTTCAGGTGGTTGGCGGGGGACCAGTAGAGCGCATTGAGTGGAAAGAAAGAAGGGATGTGCTATGCCATCAACCGCAGATAACAATGCACTGCATGTCCCAGTGCTGCTCAAACCGATCGTGGATATTTTGAGTCCTGCGTTGCAGGCAGAGTCCTGCCTCATTGACTGCACGTTAGGAATGGGCGGTCATAGTGAAGCGTTCCTTCGAGCGTTTCCTCAGTTGACTGTTATCGGTATTGACCGTGACGAACAAGCCATTGAACTTGCCAGTAACCGGCTTGCACCATTTGGTACACGGTTTATTCCCGTTCACACCACGTATGACGACGTCGATAAAGTTGCGCAAACATATGGACACGACGGAAAAGTTGATGCAATTTTGATGGACCTTGGAGTGTCGTCACTCCAGCTGGATGAGACCGAACGCGGTTTTTCCTACGCGCATGATGCGCCACTAGATATGCGTATGGATACCAGCTGTGGAATAACCGCAGCACAGCTTTTGGCAACTGCGTCGCATAGTGAATTGGCACGTATTTTGCGGATATACGGCGAAGAAAAATTTGCTCCAAACATTGCGCGTGCGATAATCCGACGTCGTGAAACAGCTCCGTTAGAACGCACTAGCGAACTAGCTGATTTAGTACGAGAAACAATTCCTGCTCCAGCACGGCGCAAAGGTGGCAACCCATCTAAACGAACGTTCCAAGCATTGCGGATTGCGGTGAATAACGAACTAGACGTGCTTGAAGCTGCAGTCCCGCGCGCGATTGAGTCGCTACGAGTTGGTGGACGAATAGCTGTTGAAGCGTATCAATCGCTAGAAGATCGCATTGTCAAAGAAGCATTCAGCGTGGGATTAAAATCCACCTCACCGCCGGGGCTACCAATGGAACTAGCAGATCATGCGCCATATCTTAAAGCACTAACTCGCGGTGCACAGAAAGCCGATCGAGCCGAGCAGGAAACCAATCCGCGTTCCGCATCAGTCCGATTGCGCGCTGTTGAACGATTACGCGCAACACCAGCCCACATTGCCCAGCCCTATCGTCGTCAAGGAAGTACCTTATGAGCGCCTCAACACAAGCACGTAAGCTTAATTTTGCGCCGTCGTCCCGTCCGATTATTGAGGCACCGGGACTACGGGTTGTTCCTACTCCAGCGGCTGCTCGTGGGTTCGTTGGAACCGTCGTCGTATGTGCGGTTCTCTTTTTCGGTGCACTTGCTACAGCTTTTTACCTCAATACGCTGATGGTAGCTGGCGCGTATGAGCTAAAAGATCTTTCGATTGAACGTAATGAAGCTGCGGCCCGGGTATCAACGTTGACAAGTGAAGTTATTGAAGTGTCTTCGCCGTCGAAATTACGTCAGTCAGCTCAACTGATTGGTATGGTTCCAGCAAAATCAATGTTCTATATTGATGCAGAAACAGGAGCCATTATTGGACAACCCCAAGGTGCCAAATAGTACCTCGAGGGGAGTGAAACATGGCGGATCGACGTGAGTTCGAATCGTTTTCTGTACTGCACTGGCTAGCTGATGTCCTCAAAGACGGCATGGGGCGTGGCGTTGGCGGTGGCATTGCAGCACGAAAACTGACAAACAAAAAATTGTCAAAGACTATCTTTATTGTTGTAATTGTAGCTGCTGTGTTAGCGGTAAGGTTGTTTTACTTACAAGTGATCAGCGGTCCACAACTATCAAAAACAGCACGTGAGTTACGTAGCCAAGCTATCTCATTAGAAGCTAAACGTGGCGACATCGTTGACGTGCATGGAGCAATCTTAGCGACGTCGATTGAACGCTATAACGTTCGTGTCAACCAGGTTGAGATAGCTAATTACCGAGAGTATGACGATGAAGACAACTTGATCGGCGCGGGAGCTGCTGCAGCAGCAAAAAAGGTCGCGCCACTGCTAGAGATAGACGAAGCTGAACTCGCTGGTCTGTTTTTGGGAGGAGCGGAAAAGAACCAGTGGGAGCTCGTTAAACGGGATGTTTCGCCGGATAAATGGCGCGCTATTAGCAAGCTGGATATCCACGGCATATATCCTGAGCGGTATATGCAACGCTCGTATCCAAACGGGAATGTAGCAGGAAATATTCTGGGATATACCGGAGTTACTGCCGAAGATAACACTCTAGCTGGGCGAGCCGGAATTGAGTCCACATATGACAAACTGTTGGCAGGTAAAAATGGGGAACTCTCGGTCGAAGTCGGACCTGCAGGAACTGTTTTCCCGCAGGGGGCTCGAAAAGAAGTACCTGCAGTCGATGGCGGAACCGTAAAACTGACAATCGATCGAGATCTGCAGCTGGCCACACAAGAAGCACTAGATTCTGCAGTGCAGAAAAACCATGCTGAATGGGGATCGGCAGTAGTTATTGAAATTGGCACTGGGCGTATCTTGGCGCTAGGAGATTCATCTGCGCCCGATCCATCCAATTTGGAAAAGGTTAACCCGGAAGACTGGAATTCACGTGCTGTACAGGCAATTGTGGAACCTGGTTCAACGGGAAAAGTGATTACTCTTTCCGCGGCACTCGATAAAGGTGTCATCACTCCAACAGATACGTTCCTAGTTCCTGATCACCTGCAAATGCCAAACGGGCAGGTTATTTCGGACAATGATCACCATGCTACTGACACAATGACCGTAGCCGGAATCATCGGTAAATCATATAACACTGGTTTGGTTCAAATGGGAGACCGAGTCGACGATTCATACCGCTACAGCATGCTACGCAAATTTGGAATTGGCCAAAAAACTGGTGTAGAGCTTCCTGGTGAAGCGACTGGTATTCTCAACCCTTATGAGAGCTGGGATAACCGAACTCACTATACGACGATGATTGGCCAGGCGTGGGCTGCGTCAACGCTACAGTTGGGGCAGATGATATCGATCATCGGAAATGATGGAGTGAAAATCCCGCTCCATATTGTGGACGGTATCTATGACAAAAAAGGTAATTTCGAGCCAACTGTTATCGGAGCTTCAGAACAAGTAGTATCAGCTGACACTGCGAAAACAGCCAATACTATTTTACAAGGCGTTACACGACCAGATTCTACTGGACGACTTGCGTCGGTTCCGGGATACAATGTTGCTGGAAAAACTGGTACTGCAGAGGTTCCCGACGAAAACGGAAACTTGACAAAGCGAGTTGGAACCTTCGTCGGACTAATTCCTGCTGAAAAACCGCAACTGGCAGTCGCAGTAGTTATATACAACGCTGCTGGAGCTGGATATGGAGCAACGACTGCGGCGCCGGTTTTTGGAGACATTGGAAAGTTTGCCATGCGGTCGATGGGCGTTGCGCCATCGCAAGAGCCACTGGTGACCTATCCGTGGAGACAAAGTGAGATACCATGATTCGGCCAAAAAACGTCAAACCCTGCCCTCTAGGGGAGGCTATTCCAGAATGCTCGGACCTAGCCACGGCTAGCCTTGCTGTCACCGGTGTTACAACGGACAACCGTGCAGTAAAACCCGGAGATCTTTTTATCGGAGTTCCCGGAGTTCACAACCACGGTGCATGTTTTGCTGATGCTGCTGTTAGTGCTGGAGCTGTTGCAGTTGCTACAGATGAAATAGGTGCAGATCTGGTAGAAGCCGATATCCCAATCGTCGTCGTCCCAGATATCGCCAAAAAAGTTGGCGAGATTGCCGCTGCAATATATGGGTATCCAGCACGGCAGCTAACTACCTACGCCATTACCGGAACGAACGGCAAAACGACCACAGCATTTATGATTGACCATATTTTGCAGGCGTTAGGCGAAACAACTGGCTTGATTGGAACCGTTGCGATCCGTATCGCAGGCACAGAAATCCCGGCGCAATTGACAACTCCACAGCCAGCCGATTTACAAGCAATGTTGGCAGCGTTGGTTGAGGAAGGCGGAACTAGTCTCGTCATGGAGGCATCATCTCACGCGCTTTCCCAAGGCCGGATCAACCCAATTCGATTCTCTGTAGCTGGGTTCACCAATCTTAGTCAGGATCATCTTGATTATCACAAGACGTTAGCTGATTATTTCGAAGCGAAAGCCCAGCTATTTGATAACGAGCATGCACAGTCTGGAGTGGTCATAGCAGACACGCAATGGGGACAAATACTCGCGGAACGTGAAGCTGACCGAATGGATCAATTCTATACGGAGACTCGCGTGCCTGGGGCGTGGTCGGTACACGCCCATGCAGACCACTTATTTACAGTAACAAATCCCCGCGGCGAAGAAATAACCACGTACACTGCAATGCCAGGAGCTTTCAATATTAGCAACGCGGCTCTCGCAATAGCGATGGTTGCTAAAGCTGGCTATGCGCTCGATGATATTGCGAACGCACTTACTGGGCACAATGGCGTCAGTCCGACGGTTCCAGGGAGAATGGAACTAGTGGGACAACGCCCGCGCGTCGTCGTGGATTTTGCCCATAATGAGGATGCTCTTGTTCAAGCAATCACCGCATTAAAGCCAGAAACCCAGGGGCGTTTGGTTGTTATAACTGGATCCGCAGGAGACCGAGACAAAGAGAAAAGACCAGCGATGGCTAACGCTGTTGCTACCCGTGCTGATGTTTTAGTTATCACAGATGACGATCCGCATTCCGAAGACCCAGCTGCTATTAGAGCTGAATTAATTGCTGGAATTCCGGGACAAACCAACTGGAGTGAAATTGCTGATCGAACTGAGGCAATTAAGCAAACCATTCAGGAAGCGCAGCCGGACGATACTATACTTATTGCCGGACGAGGCCACGAACGTCTCCAAGATATGAATGGGACGCTAATTGAGCTTGACGATCGTGACGTTGCCCGCGCTGCACTCGCCACACGAAAGGCTCAAGAATGATCAAGACGACTCTCGAACAGATTGCGAACGTCGTCGATGGCAATTTTCCATCGTCAGCTGAATCTGCGGCATTGCCAGTTAGTGCAGTTGCGACTGATAATCGCCAAATCACTGGTGGTGAGTTGTTTGTTGCAATCGCTGGCGAACGTGTTGATGGAAATCGCTTTGCTGCTGTTGCACTAACAGCTGGTGCTACCGGAGTGTTAACTGCAGATCGGGCAGCTGCAGAAGCTAGTGGGGCTCCTGCAGATCGGATCATTACTGTAGCAGATCCAATTCTTGCTTTAGGAAAAATCGCGCATGACCAAGAACAAGCCGTGCGGAAATCTAGTCAACCCAATTTTAAGGTTATCGGTGTAACTGGATCGGTTGGTAAAACCACCACTAAAGACCTTCTTGCTGATCTCCTTAGGTGGCGCGGACCAATAATTGCCCCACCAGGCTCATTTAATAATGAACTTGGCCTTCCGCTAACAGTACTACGTGCTCATGAAGACACCGCTACTTTAGTGCTCGAGATGGGCGCTGACCATATTGGTAACTTGGACTACCTCACGGGCATTGCCGCTCCAGACATTTCGGTAGTTTTAGCCGTTGCTCGCGCTCATCTTGGTGAATTTGGTGGTATCGAAAACGTTGCCAAGGCCAAATCAGAATTGGTAACTGGAACGCGTAGTGACGGAGTTGTCGTCTTAAATTATGACGACGAACGAGTACGAGCGATGGCTAGACTGGCCCCCGGAAAAGTGGTTTTCTTTTCGGTGTCGGGTCAATATCGCGAGGGCGTTTGGGCATCCAATATTGCAACTGATCCTACCGGCAAAGCAACGTTCACTCTGCATCACGCAGGCGAGGCGGCACAAGTAGCCTTGAATCTGGTAGGAACTCATCATGTTGCTAATGCACTTGCTGCCGCAACCGTAGCCATTGAGCTTGGAGCAACGGTCGCTGATTGCGCCACGCGGCTATCGCAAGCACGCGCAGATAGTCCGCATCGGATGGATGTCTGGGAATCGGCAGGTGTAAGAATTATTGACGATTCGTACAATGCGAATCCTGATTCGATGCGAGCAGGACTCCAGGCTCTCGCTCATATCGGTCAAGGCCAGCGGACTATCGCTGTTCTAGGGCAGATGCTGGAACTTGGCGAAGCGTCCGCTTCGGAGCATGAATCCATCGGGCATACGGTTGCTGATTTAGGAATAGATAAACTTATTGCGCTAGGCGACGGCGTGGAAACGATGGCACTTGCAGCTCAGAATGATGGTGTTGAGGTACACCGAGTCGCAGATATAAGCGAAGCTCGGCTTTTGCTTGATAGGCTAGTCTGTAACGGCGATGTCGTTTTACTAAAAGGTTCAAATGGTTCTGGGGTGTGGCAGCTCGCAGATGCGCTAAAGGAGAAAGAACGCTAAATGCTCGCGATTCTTATTGCACTTGGTACAGCACTAGTTGTTTCGTTGCTCGGCACGCCACTTTTCATCAGAGTGCTAGAACGCCGATCCTACGGTCAGTTCATTCGAGAAGACGGCCCAACGACTCATCTTGTCAAGCGTGGCACCCCGACCATGGGTGGAGTCGTCATTATTGGAGCCACCGTTATTGGCTGGGCAGTTGCAAATATTGTGATGCAACGAGTACCGCAAGTTTCAGGGTTTTTACTCCTAGGACTGATGATAGGCATGGGTCTGGTTGGATTCCTAGATGACTTTATTAAAGTCAGCAAGGAACGCTCGCTGGGGCTAACTCCGCGTGCAAAGATGATCGGGCTGGGAACAGTTGGAATCGCGTTTTCGGTTCTGTCCTTGCAATTTCATAACGATATGAACCGAACTCCGGGATCAACTGCTGTCTCGCTAGTACGTGATCTGCCAATTAACTTTGGTGTCTGGGGGCCGGTGGCAGGTCTCATCCTCTTCACTGTCTGGGCTAACTTTCTCATCAGTGCTTGGTCTAATGCCGTTAATCTGACAGATGGATTAGATGGTCTTGCTGCGGGTGCTTCAATGCTCGCATTTGGGGCCTATACAGTGGTAGGAATCTGGCAGTACTACCAGACATGTGAATCACTCGTAGCTGCAACTTCGGGATGCTATGATGTTCGGGATCCGCGTGAGATTGCTATTATATGCGCTGCTATTGTCGGTGCATGTTTCGGTTTCTTGTGGCATAATACGTCGCCAGCTGCGATCTTTATGGGAGATACTGGGTCATTGGCTTTAGGCGGCGCATTTGCGGGAGTTTCGATTTTAACCCGTACTGAGATCCTGGCCGTTTTGCTTGGTGGGCTTTTTGTTATCATCGTTTTTTCTGACGTTATTCAGATCGGTATGTTTAAACTGACTGGTCGACGAGTATTCCGAATGGCTCCGTTACATCACCATTTCGAGCTTAAGGGCTGGAAAGAAGTCACAATCGTGGTACGGTTCTGGCTCATTCAGGGTTTATTTATTTCCACCGGAATGTTTTTGTTTTATGCAGAATGGCTGGCACAACAGTGACTCTTTCGATTCCAGGCGCGAGTAAATTTGACGGGCAACGAATCGCTGTCGTCGGTATAGGCGTATCGGGACGGGCATCGATTCAAGCGCTACATCAACACACTGATGCCTTACTAGGTGCGTGGGATGCACGAGCACAGGCCCTTGAGGCACTTGACCCTTCTGCGCTCGATGTGTGTGAAAGCTGTGCAGATCCTGAGCGCCTCATTGAAGCGGTTCTGCAATGGAACCCCGACATTGTTATCATTTCCCCAGGATTTCGCCAAACAGGAGTCGAGTGGCGTCGCTTGCGCCAAGCTGGAATTCCAGTCTGGTCAGAAATCGAGCTTGCTTGGCACCTGCGAGCCTGTGATGAAAACGGTCAGTATGCTCCGTGGCTTTGTATCACTGGCACGAACGGCAAAACCACAACGGTAACAATGCTCGAAACCATACTCAATAGTGCTGGTCTACGGGCGCTGGCAGTGGGAAATGTTGGGACGCCTGCAGTGACTGCTGTTAGTGATACTTCAAGCGAAGCTCCCAACGCATTTGCGTTTGAGCTGTCATCGTTCCAGCTAGCCGCCACCTACTCGATGGAACCAACTGCTTCAGTGGTGCTAAACGTTGCGGACGATCACCTCGAATGGCATGAGAATCGGGACGAATATGTTGCTGCAAAGGCATCGATCTACGAGCGTACTCACCAAGCATGTGTATTCCCCCTTCACGATGCAGATGTGCGCATAATGGTCGATAATGCTGATGTTATTGAAGGAGCTCGCGCTATCGGAGTGTCGTTGGGAGTGCCAAATATCGGAGAAATCGGCATTGTTGATGACATCATCGTCGATCGGGCGTTTGGTAATCGACGTCAAGTTCAGGCAATAGAATTATTTACAATTGCTGACGTCACGCATTTAGCTCCGCAAGGATACGATCTTCCGGTCCACATCGTAAAAGATGCAATGATGGCGGCTACCTTAGCACGTTCAGTCGGCACCTCGCCGTCGGCTATTCGAGAAGGCTTGCGTCGCTTCCATCCGGACGCACATCGTATCGAACTTGTTACTCAGCACGCCAAAGTAGCATATATCGACGATTCGAAAGCTACGAATACACATGCGGCGCAAGCGTCTTTACTCGTGCAAAAGCCGGCAAGTACAATTTGGATTGCCGGCGGATTGGCAAAGGGTGCCCGGTTCGAGGAACTCGTCGAACGAGTGTCGGATCGTTTGGCTGGCGTTATTGTGATCGGAACCGATCAAGAACCATGGCGTGCCGCATTAGATAATCTCAGTATTCCAGTAATATTTATTGATACAACAAGTAATGAGCCAATGCATGAAGCCGTCGCTCATGCACATAGCCTAGCCCGTCCCGGTCAAACAGTTTTGTTAGCTCCGGCGTGCGCATCCCAAGATCAGTTCACCAGTTACGCTGATCGAGGCAATAGGTTTGCTCAAGAAGTTCGTGAATTGGTGGTAGCTGGCGAGGAGGAATAATGAATCATTACGAGCCAGTAGACACACTCTCACCAACGGAGCTGGCACGTCGCAATGTCATTCTTCAATCCTTACTATTAATGGCTGCATCGGCACTCATGCTGATGACTATCGGTGTATTTATGGTGTTCTCGGCGACTGCCCCGTCATCGATCTCCGCAGTTTCGCGTGATCCTTCGACCCCGCTTTTCGCAGTGGCACTTCGCCAGTCTATCTATGCAGTCATCGGCATTATTGGGGCGGCTCTGCTTACCGCTGTCCCATACAAAATTCTGCAACGAGTGGCTATAGTTCCCCTTATGCTAGGTGTCGTTCTACAGACTCTAGTCTTACTACAGGGGGGCGAAGGGGTTGCTGGAAATAATAACTGGCTTCGGCTAGGAGGCTTCGCGCTGCAGCCATCGGAGTTTTTGAAACTCGCCATGATCATCTGGCTGGCAATGATGCTTGCACGCCTGACCGTTCCGGAAATCCAAACATCAAAGACAATTGTTATTCCGACCATCGGCTTTTTGCTAGCTACTGGTGTGGTTGTTCTTGGCGGAGACGTCGGAACAGGATTGATCTTTGTTCTTATCGGTGGAGGTATGATTTGGCTCGCCGGGTTGCGCGGCAGACAGCTCATTCGGCCAGGTTATGGATTCGTTTTTTTGGCTACGATTCTTGTTGTGATACGACCTTCACGCCTTTACCGTGTGGGGGATTACATTACTAACTTGTTGACACTCCCAGACCAGATCACTCCGACGCAGTCAGACTACGCCCTATTTGCCTTTGGATCTGGCGGGGTAACCGGTGCCGGTTTAGGCGCAGGGAAAGAAAAATGGCGCGATCTTGCGGAAGCCCATACTGATTTTATTTTTGCCGTTATCGGTGAAGAGCTTGGGATGATCGGTGCATTCACCATTATTTTATTGTTCTTAGCACTGGGATGGGCATTGTTGCGGATAGCTATGAACCATCATGACCGTTATGCTCAACTACTTGCTGTGGGTGCGGCTTTATGGCTATGTGGGCAAGCATTCGCAAATATGTGGGTTGTTACTGGTTTGCTTCCAGTATTCGGAATTCCATTGCCGTTCGTCTCTATGGGTGGATCATCCATGATGGCAACTGTGTGGATGCTTGGGGTAGTGGCAGCGACAGCTTTGGATGTACCAGGTGTTCGGGAAAGTTTTACGGCACGTCGTGGTTTAGTCCGGCATGCGCGAGCTCTTATTCGGAGGAAAAGATGAAACTTAGTATTGTGTTATGTGGCGGCGGGACTGCTGGACACGTCAATCCTTTAATTGCTACTGCGCAGGCTATGCAACGGTTGGTACCAGATGCTCGCATTACTGCGGTAGGAACTGCCGGTGGATTAGAGAATGAGTTGGTCCCATCAGCTGGGTTTGATTTACGACTTATCGAAAAAGTTCCGTTTCCACGGCGTCTGAATCGTGATGCTATCCGGTTTCCCGCTCGGTTCCGCTTAGCAGTGAAACAAGCTCGGGAAATCTTGGTGGAGACGCAAGCCACCTGCGTTGTTGGTTTTGGCGGCTATGCATCCTCACCTATGTACCGGGCTGCTCTCAAAGAGGGCGTGCCGTTTATTGTCCACGAAGCTAATGCGATTCCGGGGTTGGCAAACAAGCTGGGAGCACGTTCAGCGAATCTCGTCGGGCTGACATTCCCGTCTACTCCGCTGGTTGCGACGAAGGGCGTAACAGTTACCGTAGGCTTGCCGTTGCGGCCGAAAATTGCCGAATTGGCAACTGCAGATGAGGCCAGCTTGCAGCGGCGACGTGCCGAGGTTGCACAACGTTTTGGACTAGATCCAGCTAAGCCGATCGTCGTCGTTTCAGGTGGATCCTTGGGCGCCGTTCGCTTGAATGAAACAATGAGCGTAGCTGGGCCCCAGCTAGACGCACAGATATTACACATCACGGGTAAAGGTAAAGACGACGACGTGCGATCCGTCGTCGGCGATCACTCCGGTTACGTTGTCCTAGATTACTTAACCACGATGGAAGACGCATATGCCATCGCCGACATTCTCGTGGCGAGGGCTGGAGCAGGTATGGTGTCGGAAGCCTCAACACTAGGGATCCCGACCGTTTTTGTTCCACTTCCGATCGGTAACGGGGAACAAGCCCGCAACGCTCATGATGTGGTGGCTGCTGGCGGTGCAGTTCTGGTTGACAACCAAGATTTCACGCCACAGTGGGTACTTGAGCATCTTCCTGCTCTTCTCGATAGTTCTCAGCGAGAGAAAATGAGTGTGGCTGCTCGATCTGTTGCGCCGTCAGATGCAGCATCAAAACTTGCTCAATTTGCTGCTGAAATTGTGGAGGCGTAATGAAGTTCCATCTTATTGGTATTGGCGGAGCCGGTATGAACGTGGTAGCTCGATTGTTACGTTCTGAAGGCCACGACGTGAGCGGTAGTGATCGTCAAAGTTCGGCAGTACTTGATGATTTGCAAGCGATGGGGGTCACTACCTTTGTGGGACATGATCGCAAACATGTGCCACACGATGCCATCGTTGTGCGGTCCACTGCAGTCAAGCCATCTAATCCGGAGCTTGAAGTTGCGGTCGAACGCCATCAATCAATTTGGCACCGTTCAGAAGCACTCGCATTTGCTGCCGGTTCTCGCGATTTTATTGCAGTGGCGGGAGCACATGGGAAAACGTCTACCTCAGCTATGATTTCGGTTGCGCTGACTGAGCTAGGCGCAGATCCGTCACGCGCGATTGGCGGGCACCTTGCTGGCGGAGAGCCTGGGGGATACTTAGGATCGGGACCTGTGATAGTTGCCGAAGCTGACGAATCCGATGGATCTTTCTTGAACTACCAGCCGCGGGTCGCGTTAGTAACTAATGTTGAACCGGATCATTTGGATCACTATGGAACCTCGGCAGCGTTCGCGCAGGCTTTTGTGGACTTTGCACAGCGAATAGTTCCTGGTGGGTTACTGGTGTGTTGTACTGATGATCCCGGTGCTGCTGATCTTGCTCGTCGGGCACTCGAACTCGGTATTAGGGTGGCAACGTATGGGACGAAGCCCCACGAGGGGGACCACACTTTGATCCGGGACCTTCATTCAGGTTTGGCTGGCGGACGAGCCGTTGTGAACCGAGCAGATCAACAGACGACGATCGAACTAGCTGTGCCTGGCGAACATATGGTGCTCAACGCTGTAGGTGCTTGGCTAGTTTGTTGTGATCTTGGATTTGATGGGCAACAAATAGCGGAGGCGTTAAAGCATTTTTACGGAACTGGCCGTCGTTTTGAGCTCGCTGGGGAAGTACGTGGGATTCGGGTTATTGATGATTACGCGCATCACCCGACCGAAGTCGCGGCCACGTTACAGACGGCGAAGTCGGTTACCTCTGGGCGAGTAAAAGTAGTTTTCCAGCCGCACTTGTATTCGCGTACACGAAATTTTGCGGCAGAATTTGCGCAGGCATTGGATATTGCCGACGACGTTATCGTGACTTCGGTATATGCTGCTCGTGAGGTTCCTGAGGATGGTTCACAGGCTGACGTTATCACCGCCCATTCTGCTAAAGCTCAGTTTGTGCCAGATAAGAGCGATGTGGTTCGGATGATTGTTGCCAATGCTGGTTCCGGAGATCTTATTATGACGATGGGAGCCGGTGATATCTACACTATCGCGCCATTGATTATTAGCGAGCTGGAAAAATGAGAACGCCAGGTAAACCACGCAAACCGAGGAAGTTGGCAAACTCGAAAATAGAACAATCTCAGGGCGGAGTAGCGCCAATCAATGAGATGCGAGATTTTGCTCAGGATGTTGTTCCTACTGCATTAGTTGATACTGAGGTTTATATCGACGACGCAGACAGCATCGAATCGATTATGGTTGTACATCAGAATAAAAATGAGAGCGTGAAGCCGGCTGTGCAACCTGTTGAGCTAAGTGAACGTCTCCAAGAGCGTCGTGCGGAGCGTCGGCGTATTCGTCTCAAACAATTTGGATACGTACTAGGCGCAGTTAGCGGATTGTTGTTTCTGTTGTGGATTATTTTCTTTTCGCCACTGTTTGCCTATGAGTACCATGCTGGTGACATTCGCGGTTTAGCTGACAATTCCATCGTTGATAAAAACAAACTGGCCGATGTGCTGAAGTCGCATAATGGTGAGCATGTTTTGTTATTTGATGACGAGGAGCTTCAAGCAGATGTGAAGAACACTATTGCAGAAGTGGATCGGATTTCTTCGGTGTATCGTTTCCCCAATGGATTGGCATTCGATGTGGTAGCCCACGTGCCAGTTGCATGTGTAGTTGATGGGGAGGACTGCCAGGGAATTGCTCAAGACGGAACAAAGCTCACAGTTCCATCGGATCAATTGGCATCCTTACCGAAGATCAAAGGTTTTCCGGAAGATGTTGATCGTAAGGACGCTATGACGGCGTTGATGAGTGTGCTTGACGCGTTACCAGATGATTTTCGGGCAACGATTTCTCAACTGAGTATCGACCAGCATCAGATGGTTCAGTTAACGCTAACTGATGGCCGAACAGTGGCGTGGGGTAAATCTGAAGAAAATGATCGCAAAGCCAAGATTTTGGCTTCATTGCTTAGTTTAGAAGCGAAATTTATTGATATATCGGCACCAAATGCGCCAGTGACGAGTAACTAATTTTGCAACACACCGCCTAGGGCGTTGCAACTGGGTCAATAATTCTTTAACTTTTGCGCGAGGTTGGAAGCTTAAAACTTCAAGTTTGACTTGAAGTTTCCGATAAGGGAAATGAGAAATATGTTTAATAGCAACGCAAACATCAAAGTTGTTGGTGTTGGTGGAGGCGGAGTTAACGCTGTTGATCGCATGGTGCAAGACGGTCTTGTTGGCGTTGATTTTGTTGCAGTAAATACTGACAACCAGAGTCTGGCAAAATCTGAAGCTGAAACAAAACTCGATATCGGTCGTGATATTTCTAATGGTCTTGGCGCTGGTGCTGATCCTACTGTAGGCCGCCGAGCTGCCGAAGAAAACGCCGATACCATACAGGAAACCCTTAAAGACGCCGATATGGTTTTCGTGACTGCTGGTGAAGGTGGCGGCACTGGAACTGGTGCTGCTCCAGTTGTTGCACAGATCTCGCGCGATTTAGGTGCGCTGACCATCGGCGTTGTTACCCGGCCATTCACTTTTGAGGGCCGTCAGCGGGCAAATAATGCGGATTCGGGTATCGCAGCCCTCCGTGAGGCAGTCGATACTCTGATTGTTATCCCCAATGATCGACTCTTGCAGATTTCGGAAGAATCGTTGTCGATTATCGAAGCCTATCGTTTAGCCGATCAAGTCCTACGTTCCGGTGTTCAAGGAATTTCGGATCTCATTACTAAGCCAGGTCTAGTCAACCTCGATTTTGCTGATGTGAAAGCAATTATGAAGGACGCCGGTACAGCGCTGATGGGAATTGGCGTTGCCACTGGAGAAGATCGCGCAATGCGCGCTGCGGAGATGGCTATTTCTTCGCCACTACTTGAAGCCCGGATTGATGGTGCCCGTGGTGTTCTGTTGGCTTACACCGTTTCAGAAAGCTTCGGCCTATATGAGCTAGCACAGGCTTCCGATCTGATTAAGGAATCCGTAGCTGATGACGCCAACATCATTGTGGGTGTCACGATTGATGACAACGTTGGCGATGAAGTCCGGTTGACTGTCATTGCTGCTGGTTTCGATCAAGAAAACGATTATCTTCTTGCCCAAACACAGAAGCGTACTCCTGGCGAAGTGCAACAGGAAACACGTGCAAAGCATGTTATGACCGAGCCAGTGGCACATGTTGAGAAGCCTGCTGCTCCGGTTGCTACGCCGGCGCCTGCTCCTGCTCCGCAGGAGCCAGTTGCTCCAGTCGCACCGCAGGTGGCGACGTCATTAGACGTCCCGCCAACTTTGGAAGAAGAAAAGTTAAACCGTCGTCCAGACCTTGATATTCCAGATTTCCTCGTAAACGGCAACTAAGCTGTTTCAAGTTTCCAACTGTAGAGGCTGCATTGCGTGGGGCGTAGTGCAGCCTCCTCCTCATATTCCGATGAATGAGCCCAACCATGTTTGATGAGATAACATCCAATATTAAAGCGGGATTTACTACTGTGCATGGTGGCGTGTCATGCGGATCTTACCAGAGTGCGAATCTGGGATTTCATGTGGGAGATTACTCAGAACGAGTAGCGTGTAATCGTCGTCGGCTCGAGGATTATATTGGGATGCCGTTGGTGTGGATGGAGCAAGTGCATGGCAGCCATATTCACTCTATAGGAGGCTGCGATCCTGTGGAGCTGGCGGTAGACGAGTATGGTTTTCTTACTGTGGGGAAAGCCGATGGAATTTTCTTAGAGCCGGAAGCTGTTCCGGCAACAGGTCTTGCGTTGGCTGTGATGGTGGCTGACTGTGTTCCGGTCCTTATAGCCGATCGTCAGGAAGAACGGATTGCCGCTGTCCATATGGGACGAAGAGGGATGGAGAGGCGGATCCTTGCTAAAGCATTAAAGATGTTTCTTGATCGAGGATCACGTGTCGAAAATATTGATGTTCGATTTGGCCCGCATATCTGTGCGCGCTGTTACGAAGTGTCTCAAGACGTTTATCGATCGTCGATACCTGAAGCTCAGTGCGATACACGCTGGGGTACTCGTGGGATAGACATGACTGCTGGTGGCGTAGCGCAAGCACACCAACTGGGGATTAACAGCATACTAGTGGATAGTGAGTGCACTTATGAGAATGATCTGTATTTTTCGCATAGAGTTGCTTCTAAGCGTGGGGAACAGACTGGCCGGTTTGCTGGAGTGATCTCATTTGAACCACACGACACACCTACAAAATACTAGGTTTTTGAAGTATTTAAGCATAGTTTTAAGGAAGAAGCGGAATAAAGGAGAACAATATGGGAATCTTTGAGCGGATCACGGCTAAAGCAACGCCCTACGAAGAAGATGGTGAATACGAAGCATATGATCATTATTCGGATGACAGTTACTATGAAGAAGACGATTCGCAGCTAGCTCCAGTGCATTCGATTCCTTCTGTTCCGGAAGTTGCCCGTATTGTTACGGTTTGGGTAACAGATTTCAAGGGTGTTAAAGATTTTGCTACCGAGTACCGCCAAGGTTTGCCGGTTATTTTGAATCTTTCGGATGCAAACAATGATGATCGTAAGCGAATTGTTGATTTTGCCCTTGGCTTGGTTTTTGGGCTTGAGGGTGCTTTCTCGCGAATTTCAGAAGATGTTTTCCTTTTGACTCCACATTCAGTCAAATTGGATTCAATGGGTACTGACGAACCGCACAACTTCGGGTGATAATGTCGTATTTCCTGCTTTGTATCATCTATCTTTGTAGCATCTATACTTTCGTCCTATTCGGACGCGTTATTGTCGATCTGGGTTTGACATTAATACGAGATTGGCGTCCAGAAGGAGTTGTTCTTCTAATCATCAACGCAATCTACTTCTTAACTGATCCTCCGTTGCGTGCAGTGAATCGACTAATACCTCCACTTCGACTAGGTGGGATAGCTCTGGATCTGGGCTTCATTCTTGTGTTCGTTGCAGTGCGACTTATTCAAAATATCGCGATTAGCTTATTGTGATAAGGATCTTGGGTATTTCTACCTATATTCAAGGTATTTTGTGCGTGGAATGACCTAATTCTTTATGAAAAAGTTATGAAATTGATTCTAAATTACCCTCTAGGTGGGTTCCTCTAGTAATCTATCGTGATAGATACTCAATACGGAGTACGTGAATTTATAAACGAGGTGAATAATGGCTCAGCTTACTGAACAAGATGTTGTGAACAAGCAGTTCAAGGAGCCCGCTTCCGTCGCGGAAGGCTACGATCAGGATGATGTCGACTTTTTCCTTGATGAAGTCGCCGAGACGATCGCAAAGCTCACTGCTGAGAAAGCAGAACTGGAAGAGAAGCTAGCTCGCGCTCAGGCTCGAGTGACTGAACTTGAAAATGCTCAAGGACTTGCTCAGCCACAGGCTGCAGCTGCAGCACCATCTGACGCTACTGCCACCGCCGCATTAGCTCCGATTAGTGCAAACGATGAGGCTTCGCAGGCAACATCTGTTTTGGCTATGGCAAAGCAATTGCATGATAAGTTCGTTGCTGATGGTAAGGCAGAAAATGAACGGTTGATCGCTGAAGGCGAAGCTGAGAAGGTTCGTATCGTCACTGAAGCTGAGGACATTCACAACCGTACTCTTACCAAGCTTGAAGAAGAGCGTTCCCTTATTGAACGCAAGATTGCTGAACTCCGTGATTTCGAGCGCGACTACCGCACTCGTCTCAAGAGCTACTTGGAGTCGTTGCTACACAACGTCGATTCCAACCAGCAGTAATCCTTTTGATATCAGTGGTGCCGGTGCGATTGTGCCGGCACCACTGATATATGCAGTAATCCTTTGTTAGAATCACTAGGTGACGAAAAAGAATCTTGTGTTGGCAGCGTTTATCGCAGCAGTTGTTGTCCTTGTTGATCAGTTGTCTAAAATCTGGGCGCTTACCGCATTATCTGACGGACAAACGATTCCAGTTATCGGTGACTTTATTAGTTTGCATCTAGTCTTTAATCCCGGAGCAGCTTTCTCATTTCTTGATAATGCGACTTGGGTCTTCACTATACTCGGCACTATTTTCGTCGCAGGGGCACTGTTTTTTATTCGTCGGTTGCACACTGCGTCACTTCTTTACACTGCCGCAGTTATCTGGGGTGGAGCTCTAGGTAACCTTATTGATCGTTTTGTGCGTCCGCCAGGAATCGCACGAGGACACGTCATTGATTTTATTCAGTATTCGGACTGGTTCATCGGTAACATTGCAGATATTGCGCTTGTGGCAGGTTTTGGTGTTCTCATCCTTATAGAGATAATTAAGGCGGATACAGCACCGACTCTTACTGAGGATACGGAGCAGGAATGACGCATACCTACTTTATTCCCGATGGATTCGCGGGCGAGCGTCTTGATACTGCGCTAGCAAAGATGACCGGACTTTCGCGGTCAAAAATAGTGGACCTTATTCTTTCTGGCGACGTATTAGTTGATGGCAAAGCTCCTGGAAAATCAGATCGTGCTATAGCTGGCACGATAGCTGAGGTCTCTATTCCGGCTCCGCCATCGACAGAGCCCGAGCCTACGCCAGTAGAGGGTATGGGGATTTTGTACGAAGATGAGGACATTATCATCGTCGATAAACCAGCTGGTGTGGCTGCTCATGCATCGCACAACTTTGACGGACCAAACGTGCTGGGAGCCCTATTAGCTAGTGGAGTTCGATTGTCTACATCAGGTCCGCAAGAGCGGATGGGGATTGTACATCGGCTCGATGTAGGCACAACGGGAGCAATGGTAGTTGCTAAATCCGAGCTTGCTTATACTATGCTCAAGCGAGCTTTTCGGGATCGGACAGTTACAAAAATCTACCATGCTTTAGTACAGGGGCATCCGGATCCCATGCGCGGAACTGTGGAGGCTCCAATTGCACGAGATCATCGTCATCAGTGGAAGATGAGTGTGCGTGCTGATGGTAAGCACTCGGTCACGCATTATGACACTATCGAAGCAATGGCTGGCGCGAGCCTGTTAGAAGTTCATCTTGAAACGGGACGTACCCATCAAATTAGGGTACATATGAGCGCGTTGAAGCATCCATGTGTGGGTGATGATATGTACGGTGCTGATCCGAGGTTATCTGAACGACTGGGCTTGGATCGGCAGTGGCTCCACGCTGTTCGGCTCGGGTTTGATCATCCGCGTACTGGACACTACGTAGAGGTTGAATCTCGGTATCCAGCAGATCTGCAATCTGCGCTCAACCAGATGAGGAATGGCGCCCTGTGACCGTGATTAAGCATTTGAGTGGCGCTGACGATTTGTCTTCGGTGCTTGCGTTGCGTCTCGAAGTATTCGTTTGTGAACAGAATGTGCCAGTTGAGCTCGAAAAAGATCAGAGAGACACAGCAAGCGGAACGTTTCATGTGGCAGTGCTAGACGACGAACAGCGCGTCATTGGAACGGGACGGATTTTCCGGGATGACGACGGACGAGTACACATCGGTAGAGTGGTGGTTAAACGTGAATTTCGTGGTGGCGGAATTGGCGAAGCAGTCATGTCTGAGCTCGCTGGGCTGGCGTTATCTGAGTTTAGCTCTCAGGGTATGGTGACGATTTATTTGTTTGCTCAGCGTGCGGCTATTGGTTTCTATGAGCGTTTAGGTTATGTTATTGAGTCTGATGACATTGTTCTGGATGCTGGAATTGAGCACAAACTGATGAGCCGTGTTTTAAGCGTGTGCGAATTTCAACGTCAATGAACCAGACATGTGGTGGATGCAGTCATTAGACTAGATGCCATGGCTGGAAAAGATTTTGCGCACCTACACGTTCACACTGACTATTCGCTGCTTGATGGTGCAGCAAAAATCAATAAACTGGTAGCTGAAGTTGCGCGGTTAGAACAGCCGGCTGTGGCTATTACCGATCACGGCTATTTGTTTGGCGCTTACGAAATGTACAAAGCGGCTACGGCAGCTGGTATTAAGCCGATTATTGGTTTGGAAGCATACATGACGCCGGGAACGTCACGTTTTGATCAGTCCCGTCAGCTGTGGGGCACGCCGGCACAACGCTCAGATGATGTCTCTGCTCGTGGTGCCTATACCCATATGACTCTGCTTTCCGAGAACAATACCGGAATGCATAACTTGTTTCGGATGAATTCCTTAGCATCGTTGGAAGGCCAGATGGGGAAATGGCCGCGCATGGATCGTGAGCTTCTGGAAACGTATCATGATGGCCTGATAGGTACGGCTGGATGCCCTTCTGGAGAGATTCAGACGCGATTACGACTGGGGCAGTGGGATGAAGCGCTCAAGGCTGCAGGGGAGCTCCAAGACATTTTTGGCAAAGACCATTTCTTTGTCGAAGTCATGGATCACGGCTTGGAAATCGAACGTCGGGTGCAAAACGATCTGTTAAAGATTGCTCGGATGATTGGCGCTCCACTTATCGCAACGAATGATTCGCATTATGTTAAGCGCGAAGATCGAGACATTCAGGACGCGATGCTCTGTATTAATTCTGGCTCAACCTTGATGGATCCTGATCGCTTCAAATTTGATGGCGACGGCTATTACATTAAGTCTTCCGAAGAAATGTGGCGTCAGTTCGAGGACTTGCCCGAAGCTGTTGAAAATACTTTGCTTGTTGCTGAGCGTTGTAATGTATCTTTCCAGACTACTGCCGATGGCATTAGCTATATGCCTGCTTTCCCCGTCCCGGCAGGCGAGGATGAGACGTCGTGGTTTATTAACCAAGTTGAAGCTGGCCTATTAAAGCGTTACAACGGATCAGTTCCTGCACACGTGCGGGAGCGAGCTGATTACGAGGTTGGCGTCATCACTTCGATGGGA
Source organism: Arcanobacterium phocae (assembly GCF_900105865.1). Classification (NCBI taxonomy): domain Bacteria; kingdom Bacillati; phylum Actinomycetota; class Actinomycetes; order Actinomycetales; family Actinomycetaceae; genus Arcanobacterium; species Arcanobacterium phocae. The sequence goes on along the minus strand of NZ_LT629804.1, from coordinate 1,735,096 downwards.
TTTCCGGGATACTTCCTGGTTGTTTCCGACTACATCAAGTGGGCTAAAGAACACGGCATTCGAGTTGGACCGGGCCGAGGCTCTGGAGCTGGCTCGATGGTCGCTTACGCGTTGGAAATTACGCAGCTTGATCCGATCAAACACGATCTTCTCTTCGAACGATTCTTGAACCCGGAACGTGTTTCTCTTCCGGATATCGACGTCGACTTCGACGATCGTCGTCGTGATGAAGTCATCCGGTACGTGGAAGAAAAATATGGTGCGGACAAAGTCGCCCAGGTGGTCACGTACGGCACTATTAAAACGAAGCAAGCGTTGAAGGACGCAGCGCGGGTTTTAGGCATGCCCTTCCAGATGGGAGACCAACTTACTAAGGCGCTGCCACCGGACGTCCAAGGAAAGTCGATTGCGGTCAAGGATATTTATAATCCGCAGGCGGCTAGGTATAACGAAGCCGGAGAGTTCCGTGAATTCGTGGATTCTAATGCGGAAGCCAAGCGAGTCTTTGATTTTGCATTGGGCTTAGAAGGCATGACGCGGCAAACGGGTGTGCATGCCTGTGCTGTGATTATGTCGTCGATAGCGCTAACGGACGTTATTCCTATCATGAAGCGATTGCAAGACGGTGCGATCATTACTCAATTCGAGTACCCACAATGTGAGGAACTAGGACTGGTCAAGATGGACTTCTTGGGGCTATCGAACTTGACCGTGATCGAAGGAGCGCTCACCAATATCCGCAACAACGGTAAGGAAGCTCCGGATATTGATGCTATTCCACTCGATGATAAAGAAACCTATGATCTCCTTGCGCGCGCCGAAACATTAGGCATCTTCCAGTTGGATTCTCCGGGCATGAGGCAATTGCTCAAACAGATGAAGCCAGACACCTTCGCCGATATTTCGGCTGTTTCGGCACTATATCGTCCAGGTCCAATGGGTGCTAATTCGCACACAAACTATGCGTTGCGTAAGAACGGACTACAAGAAAAGACGCCGATTCATCCGGAGCTTGCTGAAGCACTTGAGGACATTTTGGGTAAGACACATGGTCTGATTGTGTTCCAAGAACAGGTTATGCGTATTGCTCAGAAACTTGCTGGCTTTACGCTAGGCCAGGCAGATCTTTTGCGTAAGGCAATGGGTAAGAAGAAAGCCGATGTGCTGCAAAAGCAGTTTAAGAGTTTTGCTCAGGGTATGCGTGATAATGGGTACTCCGACAACGCGATCAACACCTTGTGGGATATTTTGGTGCCATTCGCGCAGTATGCCTTCAATAAATCGCATTCTGAAGCATACGCTTTAGTTACCTATCAAACTGCGTATCTTAAGGCTCATTATCCCAGTGAGTACATGGCGTCGTTGCTGACATCTAACCAGAACAATAAAACAAAGGTTGCAACCTATCTGGCAGATACTCGGCGCATGGGGATTCGGGTGAATGTGCCAGATGTCAATAAATCGATGGACGTGTATTCTGCAGTCGGCAACGAAGTCCGAGTGGGGCTTAGTTCAGTGCGCAACGTTGGAAAACTCGTCGTCGAAGGAATTATTTCTGCACGCCAAGAGAAGGGAGAGTACACGTCATTCCAGGATTTCCTTGATAAAGTTCCGGCTGCTGTGCTCAACAAGCGTGCTATTGAATGTTTGATTAAAGCAGGAGCTTTCGACTCGCTGGGCTACTCCCGCAGAGCTTTGGTGGCAATTCATGAAGAAGCTATCGAGGCAGTGCTACCAGTGAAACGGAACGAAGCTGGCGGACAGTTTGATCTGTTTGGCGGTCTGGGCGAAGATAACCCAATCGCACAATCATTTAGCGTAGAGATTCCGGATCTGCCTGAATGGGATAAGAAAGAAAAACTCAATATCGAGCGGGACATGCTTGGTCTTTACGTTTCTGATCACCCGCTTTCCGGTTTAGAAGCATTCCTTGATCGGGTCGCTGATCATACTATTTTGGGAATCCAGAATGAGGAAAATCCGGTCGATGGACAGACAGTGACTGTTGCTGGTCTAATCACGTCAGTGCAGACTCGTATCTCACAAAAGAATGGTAAGACGTGGGCTACCGCAACCATCGAAGATTTCACCGGATCTATCGAGGTGAACTTCTTCCCGGCAACGTATTCGTCAGTATCACAATTCCTGATGCCGGACACTGTTGTTACGGTTAAAGCACGTATGTCTGTTCGCGACAGCGGCATTCAGCTGAATGCAATGGATATGAAAGTTCCACAGCTTGCTGGGATAGCTGAGGATACTCCACTAGACATTCAAATACCAGAGCGCATGCTTACTCAGGAGTTAATGAGTAAATTAGCTGATCTTCTCAAACAGTATCCAGGCAAGGCCCCGATTCGAGTTCATGTGCGCCAGCTAGGTAAAACCACTGTTGTCCAGCTACATGATAGTTTCAAGGTAAATGCTAATCCTGCGTTGCTTTCTAACCTGCGAGTGTTGCTGGGTAAGAACGCATTAGTAACTGAATAAAACAGAAGCGGAGTTGATTCGATGAGAAAATCGACTCCGCTTAAATGCCACTATTTTTAGGCTCCGCGAACTATCGCACGCAGTCGAGGCCCACCTGGAAACGATACTTCGACAAGGTCACCATCGTTTAATTTTGCTGCACGATGGGTATTAACAGCTCCATTTACCCGGACGAAACCTTCTTGAATAACTTCGCGGGCTTGTCCGCCGGTTTCGGTTAAACCTGAAAGCTTAACAAATTGGCCCAGCTGAATGGGGAGCCGGACGGTGAATTCTTCAGTCATTTTTACTCCGTTAGTTTGGATGGTTCGAGCTGATCTTCGGCAAGAGCATCAGCCAAGTTGCCTAGAGAACTGGGGGTGCTATCGTTGTCAGCGGCTGTCGCGTCAATCATGTCATCACCTGCACGTTTGCGTCGGATAATGAAGATGCCGTAGATGCCCAGAATAGCAACGACGACGATGACTCCCCATGGTGACCCTGCTGCTGATGCCATGGCTGCTTTCCATACTGTCCAGCCAATTGTTGCATAAATAGCAGCCCATGCAGCCCCGCCAGGTATCATAGCTGCGGTGTATAACATCCACGGCATTCGCAAAATACCAGCTGACATATTAGCGATTGTTTGAAAGCCTACGGTTAGAAAAGAAACTGTGACAACAGGCCATCCGCGTCGTTGGACAGTATCGATTCCGCGGACAATGCGTTCTGACGTTAACCAGGCTTCGAAACGTTTAGTTAGCATCGTTTTGTGTTCGTGACCCACGATACGGTCATAGACTATATGCGCGATGTAACGACCTAACCAGTATGTTCCTTGAGCTCGGAAGAAAATAACAACACACAGAAATGAAAATACGATGAGGAGTGGCCCGTGTGAGAGGAAATAAGAAATGTCAGCGATAAGATTCGTCATTTAGCTATTTTCTTTTCTAGAGCACCGGTCACACAACCCGAAAATTTCGAATGAGTGGGATAGACGGGTAAAACCGTGTTCGGCAGCAATACCTTCAGCCCAGCTCTCAATTCCTGCTCCAGAAATCTCAACTGTTTTTCCGCACGATCGACATACCATGTGATGATGGTGAACTGATTCAGCACAGTAACGGAATAGTTGGGTCTCAGAGTTTTCTAAGCGCAACACATCGACAGAACCATTGGCCGCTAACGCTTGTAAATTACGATATACAGTGGCTAAGCCGATGGCTTCACCAGACCTTTCTAAAGCATCATGGACTTCTTGTGCTGACAGAAAATTCTTTTCGCTACGTAAAAGTTCCCAAATAGCTTGACGTTGTTTCGTCATGCGTTGCATTGTTTCCCCTTTAACTGCCAGGCACACGCTTTGTAGTTATGTGTAAAAGACTAATTACTGTACCGTTTTCCACCTTAACACAACCAGTATAGCTGGACGGAAGGCAACCACAAGGACGTAGAGGCTGACAGCGTATAAAACGATAGTTGCACCGGGGGACCATGGGTAAAAGTACGTTGTTATGAGTCCGGTGATAGCGACTATCACTCCAATGCCCATGGCCAGATACATTGTTGACCGAAATGAACGCATGACTATCTGCGAGATCGCTACCGGGATAATCATGAGTGCAGATACTAAAAGGGCTCCTACCACTCGCATTGCAACGGACACTGTTAAGGCGGCGGTTACCGCAATAACCGCAGATAAGAAAACGGTTGGAAGACCGGAAGCACGGGCGTGCTCTTCGTCGTGGCATAATACAAATAAAGCTGGTTTTAGGCCCAAACCGATTGCCAAAATGACAATGCATAAAAGTACCGTAAGTGCTACGTCCAGCTCGGTTACTGTAGAAATTGAGCCAAACAAATAGGACGTGAGAGTCGATGTTGTGCCACCGGCAATCCCGATCAGAATAACGCCACCGGCAATGCCACCATAGAAAACTAGAGCTAGGGCAACATCTGCTGAGGAACGTCCGCGGTTACGCATCCACTCGATCAACAGTGCTCCAAGAACTGATGCAACTATTGCGCCAGGAACAGCCCAAGCATCACGGTTGGCAGCGTTGGCGGCATTGGCGGCAAGCCATCCCATCGCGACTCCAGTGAGAGCAATATGACCAATCCCGTCTCCCAGCAGAGTTAGTTGGCGCTGAACCAGATATGTTCCGACGACGGGGGCAGATAGCCCAACAAGAACCGCCACTATCAAAGCACGAACCATCAGCGGGGAGGCTAAGAACTCAAGCATGAATTTCTCCGTAGCATATAGATGGAGAGGGGGTTTCAGAGGGAATCGGAACTTTAGAAGAGCGATCGAATCGGCCGTTGTTAACGACATAGGTTTGGTCGATAATGGAGTCGAGGCTGTATAGATCGTGGAGAACCATCACAATTGTTTTTCCTTGGTTCCGTAGTATGGTCAGCGCTTCAATAATATGTTCGCGCGATTGGGAATCAATTCCGGCGAACGGTTCGTCTAATATGAGTAGATCAGGATTGCGAACAAGCGCTCGTGCAATCAGAACGCGCTGTTGCTGTCCGCCTGAAAAAGTTTGAACTGATTCATGTGCTCGGGCTGCTAGACCAACTGTAGCTAGAGCTGATAGTGCTTGAGTTTTGCTGTCTTTTGGTAGTTTGAAATGCCAGCCATATATGAGTCCTGACATAACCGTTTCGAGTGCGGTAGCAGGGATCTTTGATGATTGGCTTACGCGTTGCGGAGCATATCCAATCCGTTGCCAGGGGGCCTTTCTTCCTAGCGCATGGCCGAACAGGCAAACAGTCCCTTCGTGCGGAATTACTCCAACAAGCGCGCGTATAAGAGTGGACTTTCCCGAGCCGTTAGCGCCTAGTATCGCAACCGTAGAGCCAGCATCAATGTCCATATCAATGCCGTGAAGAATTTTCGTTCCATCTAAAGTCACGTGTAAATTACGGACGCTAACGGCCGGGGAAGTTGTCATTTTACTTGGTGCACCTCATTGAGTCAGAAAGAGCAGTCAGATTATGTTCCATCATATCGATATAGTCGGCAGATTCGTCACCAGCTGTTGCAGCCACGTTCAAGACGGCAAATTGTGCGCCGGTTTCTTGTGCGACTGTTTGCGCAACTTTTGCTTCACCATTAGTCGGAGTGAAAATCGTGTTGATATGCTCTTCGTCAACAAGCTTCTTTACTTCGACAATGCGTGCTGGTGATGGCTCAAACTCAGGATCAATTCCAGCAACGCCGATCTGCTTTAATCCGTATTCATGGGCCAGGTATCCAAAAGCTGCATGGGTGACAACAAAAGACTTTGTTTCACAAGTTCCGGCAAAAGCTTGTTCAAACTTCTTATCGAGATCTAACAAGCGCTGTGTTACTTTGTCGGCATTCTTCTCATAGTCTGTGGCGTGCTTAGGGTCCTTCTCGCTCAGCTGTTTGGCGATGGTATGAGCTGCTTGAGCCATACGTGCTGGGTCAGTCCAGAAATGTGGGTCGTAGATACCATGGTCGTGATGAGCGTGTTCGTCGTCGTGGTCAGCATGTTCGCTGTCATGGTCGGCGTGTTCGGCGTGTTCGGCGTGTTCGGCGTCGTGCTCGTGATGTGCGTGTTCATCATGCTCGTCATGATCAGCGTGCTCATGCTCGCCGCCAGTTTCTTCGTTCTTGAGAAGCTCCACCGAATCGCCGATATTAATAGCATTCACTTTAGCTGCGGCTACTGCATCATCAATTGCTGGTGAGAGTTTAGCTAGGTAGAAAACTACATCGGATTTCTGCATATCCGAAATCTCTTTTGGCGATAATTCGACGCCATGAGCATCGGCGCCAGGTGGAGTTAGATCCGTTACGGCGACGTGGTCTTGTCCTACTTCATTGACAAGATAAGTCAGCGGATAAAAGCTAGTAGTAACAGATACTTTGGCATCCGAAGCTGACTTATCAGGTGTTGCGTCTGAGCATCCAGCGAGCGCGAATGCAGAGGCGCTCACAATTGCGGTGATTTTACTAAGGTACGATAGTCGTTTATTTTTCATAGTCATATCTCCATCAAACCCTAAATGAGAATGATTGTCATGTAAGGGTTGCCTGAATGCTTTTAGTGTGTCTGCTTTAACTAGAGTGACCATCCTTTATGTGGGATATAGCGAGAGTTTGTACTCTGTCCCACGTAGAATAGAGAAACAAACTTATTACTGCATCATCCAGATGCAGACGTCTGAAAGGAGTAGCCGCATGGCCAAGAAGGCCCCATCGCGACTCGATAATGTTATTTCCCTAGCGAAACGTCGTGGATTCGTGTTCCCATCCGGCGATATTTACGGTGGCACACGTTCGGCGTGGGATTACGGCCCGCTAGGTGTCGAGCTGAAAGAAAATATCAAGCGTCAATGGTGGAAAACTAACGTTACCGGGCGCGAAGATATGGTGGGTTTGGACTCTTCTATCATTCTGCCACGTGAGGTGTGGGTAGCCTCTGGTCACGTCGCTACATTCTCAGATCCGCTTATCGAGTGCCAGCATTGCCATAAGCGTCTTCGAGAAGATGATCTGATCGAACAGTACGCAGAAAAGAAAGGCATAGCTGAATCAGACGTATCGATGTCAGATATTGCGTGCCCGAACTGCGGCACTCGTGGTGAATGGACTGAATCCAAACCGTTCTCAGGACTGCTTAAAACATTCTTGGGTCCGGTGGATAACGAAGAAGGTCTACACTACCTACGTCCAGAAACAGCACAGGGTATCTTTGTTAACTTCTTGAATGTTGTTACCGCTTCTCGTAAGAAGCCGCCATTTGGTATTGGTCAAGTAGGTAAGTCATTCCGTAACGAAATCACTCCGGGTAACTTTATCTTCCGTACCCGCGAATTTGAGCAGATGGAAATTGAATTCTTCGTCAAACCAGGTGAAGATGAGGAATGGCATCAATCATGGATCGATGCCCGCTTAGCTTGGTATGAGGATCTGGGTATTTCTCGTGAAAACCTGCGCCTGTACGAGCATCCAAAGGAAAAGCTCTCCCATTACTCCAAGCGTACCGTTGACATCGAATACCGATTCGGATTCCAAGGCTCAGACTGGGGCGAACTTGAGGGTATCGCGAATCGTACTGATTTTGATCTTTCTTCGCACAGCGAGGCCTCTGGTAAGAAGCTTGAATACTTCGATCAAGCTTCGGGTGAGCGCTACACGCCATACGTTGTTGAACCTTCAGCGGGATTGACCCGTTCATTGATGGCATTCTTGACCGAAGCTTATACTGAAGATGAAGCTCCAAACACCAAGGGTGGAGTAGACAAGCGTATCGTTCTGAAACTCGATCCACGGTTGGCGCCAGTCAAGGTTGCTGTTTTGCCATTGTCGCGTTCCGCTGATCTATCACCAATGGCACGAGAGCTTGCGGCTAGCCTGCGTAAGCACTGGAATGTTGATTTTGATGATGCTGGAGCAGTTGGTCGCCGTTACCGTCGTCAAGATGAAATCGGTACGCCATTCTGTATCACCGTCGATTTTGATTCACTAGAGGATCAGGCTGTTACGATTCGGGATCGTGACACGATGGAACAAATCCGCATTCCAATTGATGAAGTTGAAGCCTACCTGGCAGGTAAACTCATTGGCTGCTAACAAAGTTGCACCGACTGGCGGGGAGAATATCCCCGCCAGTCACTCCCACACCCATTCCCACTCGGCGCCATTGGCACTGTCACCAGCAGATCGGCGCCGAGTTAGCGTCGCATTGGCATGCGTCGTCGTCCCGTTAGCTCTGCTAACCATTATCGGACTAATCGTCATGTGGCCGTCTGGACAAACACCAGTAGGATCGCGTCCAGAATTTAATGTTGGTTCGCAACAAGCAATTGGAGAAATTAGTGCCATCGGAGAAACCGATGCGAGCATGCAAACTCCAGTGAAAATGCTTGTTGATGGAACTGAAGTTGGTATCCATGTTCCATACGAGTACGTTAAAAATGGCCTTGATGTAGGAGATCGCGTTAAGGCAATTTTTTCTCCTGATCTTGTAGGTACTGACGCTCCATATATTTTCGTTGATTTCGTGCGTTCAGTTCCGTTATGGGTTCTGATTGCGCTATATGTTGGAGTTGTTGTTTTAGTTGCTCGACTCAAAGGTGCTGCTGCGTTAGCAGGATTGGGTGTTTCCTTAGCAGTCGTCGGGTTCTTTATGTTGCCAGCTCTAATGTCTGGCGAATCGCCGCTACTAGTCGTACTGATTGGTGCAGCGGCCATGATGTTTACCTCTATCTATCTGGCACACGGTATCTCAATCCGAACTACCACTGCCGTGTTGGGTACTCTTGGCGGGCTGATTATTACTGGGCTTGTTGCATGGTTAGCAATTGGTAGCGCTAATCTTACTGGTGTCTCAAGTGAAGATTCGATCGCAATCTTCAGCCAGTTAGGAACGTTGCGCATGAACCAGATCCTCTTGTGCGGAATGATTCTGGCGGGCTTAGGCGCGTTAAACGACGTGACTATTACTCAGGTGTCCACGGTTTGGGAGCTACACGCTGCAAACCCGACAGCTATGCGCCGGAGAATCTTTGGACAAGCTATGGTGATCGGACGAGACCATATCGCCTCAACAGTGTATACGCTTGCTTTCGCCTATGTTGGTTCCGCGCTTCCACTACTTATGAGTGCTGCGCTAGTTGATCGTGGGTTTGTAGACTTCTTGATGATTGGCCAAGTAGCGGAAGAAATTGTGCGTACCCTAGTTGCCTCAGTCGGTTTGGTTTTGGCTATCCCGATGACGACGGCGATTGCCTGTCTTTTTGCTCCTGTAGCTCCATCACATTCAAGGAATAGTAGTATTTCATGAGCGTTCGCATTGGCGATGTTTTGTTAGAATCTCCAGTGATCCTTGCACCAATGGCGGGGGTTACTAACCCGCCTTTCCGTCAGCTATGCCGTGAATTCGGAGAAGCCGGCGCTCGTGCTGCTGGTGTTGAGCTCCCAAAAGCCGGTCATAATGGTGGTAACCATAGCTACGCGGGACTGTATGTTTGTGAGATGGTCACTTCTCGTGCCCTGATAGAGCGCAATCCGGAAACAATGACGATGATTAAGCCAGATCCAGCAGACCCGGTACGTTCCATACAACTATACGGTGTTGAACCAACATCTATAGCCCGCGCTGTTGACATATTAGTGCGAGAAAATCGAGCCGATCATATTGATCTGAACTTCGGTTGCCCAGTTCCAAAAGTAACTCGTAAGGGTGGTGGGTCTGCATTACCGTGGAAGCATTCACTGTTTTCCCAGATAGTCACTGGTGCGGTTGAAGCTGCCCACCGAGCATCCCGAGAATCGGGACGAGACTTCGTCGTTCCGGTTACTGCCAAGTGCCGTATTGGTATCGATGAAGATCATATGACGTTCAAGGACGTAGCCCGAATGAGTGAGGATGCTGGAATCTCTGGACTAACCTTGCATGCACGTACTACAGAACAGCACTATTCTGGCCGTGCCCGCTGGGAATTTATTGGCGAGCTGAAGCAAATGACCTCCCTGCCAATCTTTGGTAATGGTGACGTATTCGAGGTGGGCGATGCTCGCGCGATGCTCGTGCAAACAGGCGCAGACGGGATTAGCGTGGGCCGTGGATGCCAGGGGAGACCATGGTTATTTTTCGATCTCGTTGCTGCATCGTATGGCTCTCCGTATCGTTATCGACCAGCGTTGCGAGAAGTTGCAGATATCATTGTTCGTCACGGTGAGTTGTCAGTTGCACATTTTGCCGATGAACATCGTGCAATGCGGGAACTCCGTAAGCATGTTGGCTGGTACCTGCGAGGGTTTGCGGTGGGCGGCCAAATGCGTCACCAACTGGGCTTGATCGAATCAGTTGAGCAGCTGCGTGAGCTTCTCGATACGCTTGACCTTGATCAGTCTTTCCCAGAAGCTGCAGAAGGTCCACGCGGTAGAGCGGGTGGGGCAAAACGCCCGCATCTTCCTGAGTTTTGGTTGGACTCCCACGATTTGTCACCGGTGCAGCAAGAGAAAATTCATGAGGCAGAAGTCAACGTTTCTGGAGGCTGATCTTATTTTACTTTGAGCCAAGCAACGTCCCCTGGAGGTAAAAGCAGATTCCCATCATCGGCACGAGGTAATTCAATTTGAGAAGTAGTTAAAACTCGGCCATCATTCGCAATCGGATCTGGCTGTCCCGAAAAATTAGCACGTATCTCAATTTCTCCAGCGTATAAGATGACAATACCATCAGCTAGTCTAGAGCGATCGAGCACTAAGTTTGCTGTAGCCATTTGGTATGTTTGGCGGATGCGAAGAATATGTCGAATTGACGGTGGAATATGGCTAGATTCGGCGTCGATATGGACTAATCCTGGTAAAGCCAGTGCTAGGGCCATGACTCCAGCAGGAGATAACTCGCCAGCGGTAGCATGAACCGATCCAGCGCTTAAATCCCAAGCGGGTAGCGTTCCTGCAGAGTCAAAGAGCCGGTATAACTGAATGATTTCAGAACTAAAGCTTGCGCTGGTTATAGGTAAATTGAGTGGTCGACTACGCACAATATGGACATAGGCGTCATAGACTTGGTTTGAAAAGTCGTCAAACTGCTCTAGGGTGTCTCCCCATAAGCCCAAAGACAGAACCGATTCGGGGTGAGCCAAGGAAACCTGGGCTTGGAGCTCGCCTAACGACATACCGCCAATGCGGCTGGTAAGTTCGGTTAGATGATGAAACCCAAGCTCGATGCCCCATCCGCCTTGATCTAACCACTGCTTGAGAGTGCTTGGCGGGCTATCAAGTGCACTAATATCGGGGAGCAACCGGATTGAGCGTTTCTCGGCTCTCGACATAATAAAACCAAGTTTTAGATTTGAACATCCGGCCGGAATCGTTAGCGTGTTTATTCCGAGGCGAGCAATTCGCGAAATTAGGTTAACAGTCTCATCGGTAGTGGAGGTCTCATGCTCTGAAGCGTGGTACCAGACGGAATGCCTGTCCCACGGTTGAATTGTAGCGTTGTCTCGATAAACCACTGCAGCGATATCATTGCGATGCGTGGTGGGAGTCTCACCTGCGTCTAATCCTGTGTTCCCCATAGTCTTTTTGCTGTCCTAAAAGGTAGGGTAGTTGTGTGATTCAAGCCTACACTGCAATAGACAAAGAACGCTGGGTGAGCGAAGGTGTCAAGAGTTCTGCTCGCACAGATTTTGAACGCGACCGGGCACGTGTCCTACATTCCGCCGCACTACGGCGTCTGGGTGCAAAAACTCAAGTGATGGGGCCAGAATCTGACGATTTTATTCGAACCCGCCTTACACATTCGCTTGAAGTAGCACAAGTAGGTCGTTCCTTGGCTAAGAATCTCGGTGCTGACGAAGACGTGGTAGAGACCGCTTGCTTGTGTCACGATTTGGGTCATCCGCCGTATGGACACAATGGAGAGAACGCACTTGATGAGATTGCTCAATCGTTTGGCGGATTCGAAGGCAACGCTCAGACTTTGCGGATTCTAACTAGGCTTGAGCCAAAACGTTTCCATAGTGATGGGCGTTCGGCGGGTTTGAACCTTACCCGGGCCACGGTTGACGCAACAGTGAAATATCCCTGGACACGTTTCGCTGGGCCGCGTGGTAATTCTTCGCCTAAATTTGGCGCTTATGACGACGACGTCGCTGCTTTTTCTTGGGCTCATGAAAACCATGGCGAGAGCCGTTCCGCTGAAGCTCAAATGATGGATCTTGCTGATGATATCGGTTACTCCGTACATGATGTTGAGGATGGCGTTTTTTCTGGCTATATTCATCCTGCTCGTTTGGGCCCCAACAATGAGGCAGAGATTCGCGCCGTCGTCGAATCAACGCTCGCATGGTACAAACCGAAGTGTAGTGAAGACGAGCTTGGTGCCGCTGGAGAACGTGTGTTAGCGATGAATGCTTGGCCCCGAGATTATCGCGGTTCTCAGCGTGATATGGCTGGATTAAAAGACTATACGTCTGATCTGATTGGGCGTTTTATTTCATCGGTCACGGATGCAACGAAAGAGCAGTGTCCTGATCCGCTTGTCCGATACTGTGGAAACGTCATTGTGCCACGTGATACTGAATTAGAAATAATGTTTGTGAAAGGTATTGCAGTGCACTATGTAATGGCGCCACGTGAGCATGAGGCACCATATTTCGAGCAACGCACTATTTTATTCGATCTTATGGATGCGCTAGTTGAAGATCCCGTAGAGCGTATGGAGCCGATGTTTGTGCAATGGTGGCGCCAAGCTCCTGACGAAAATGCGCGACAGCGCGTCATTATTGACCAAATTGCTTCGCTGACTGATCAGTCTGCGCGTCAATGGCATTCACGATACTGCGGCATGCTTCGAAACTAATTGCGTTTCACCTTGCTGTGAGAAGAATCAAAATGTATTCTTTGAACAGCTGGCTGATTAGCAGATACGAGGGTGTATCACTATGGCCAGATTTGTCAATGGAGACATAGAGAAGGTTCGAAATGAAGAATATGAAAAAAGCTGTTGCTTTGTCTGCCGGTGTACTTTTGTCACTGTCCGCCTGTGCCGGTGGCTCAGCTGACTCTAGTAGCTCATCGAGTGGCGCTAATAATCAAAAGCCGCTGGTTTGGTTTAACCGGCAGCCATCTAATTCCTCAACAGGGGACCTAGATAAAGATGCTCTTAACTTTAATGAGAACACATATTATGTTGGCTTCGATGCGTCCCAAGGAGCAGAACTTCAGGGCCAAATGGTTGCTGAATATATTGAAAAGCATAAGGACACCATTGACCGTAACGGTGATGGAAAGATCGGCTACGTCCTCGCTATTGGAGACGTAGGGCATAATGATTCGATTGCTCGTACCCGTGGTGTCCGTAAGGCACTCGATACCGCAGTTGAAGAAGGCGGAAACATTCTGTCAGATCCTACTGAGACCAATGCCAATGCGGTGAAAGAAGGATCTCTTGGTAGCTTTAAGGTTGTTGAGCTGGCTTCTAAGGAAATGAAGACTGGTGCGGGCGCTACCTGGGATGCAGGAACCGCAGGCGATACGATTACTGCATGGAGCGGTAAGTTCGGCGATGATATTGATCTCGTTATTTCTAACAACGACGGCATGGGCATGGCCATGTTTAACAAGTGGTCCAAGGCTCAGAAAGTCCCGACATTCGGTTACGACGCAAATTCTGACGCAGTCGCCGCCATTGCTGACGGATACGGTGGAACAATTTCGCAGCACGCTGATGTTCAGGCGTACCTTACGTTACGTGTCCTACGCAACGCTCTTGACGGTAAAGATGTTATGGAAGGCATCGCCAAAGCTGATGAAGCCGGAAACGTTCTTTCTGACGATGACTACAAGTACGTTGAAGATGAGCGTTCGTTCTATGCCCTGAATGTTGCAGTCACTGCTGATAACTACAAGGATTTCCTCGATTCGACGGTTACCTACGAACCTGTCAGCAAGCAAGTTAATGGCGAAACGAAGAAGGTTTGGCTCGATATCTACAATTCCGCGGATAACTTCCTCGGATCAACCTATCAGCCATTGCTTCAGAAGTACGACAAACTCCTTAACCTCGATGTGGAATACATCGGTGGTGACGGTCAGACCGAATCGAATATTACCAACCGACTTGGTAACCCCGGCGCATACGACGCATTCGCTATCAACATGGTGAAGACAGACAACGCTGTTTCATACACGTCGCTGCTTAACCAGTAGTTTTTAGTACGCCGTAGACGTAGCTATAAGTCGATGGGATGGGGCGATTGAGGGTGAGCCTCAATCGCCCCATTTCAGAAAGAAATTATGTCATGACAGACAACAACCAAGATGTGGTGCTAACAATCCGCGGAATGTCAAAATCTTTTGGACGTAACAGAGTCCTTGACCATATTGATTTTGATGTTAAACGTGGATCGATCATAGGCCTTATGGGTGAAAATGGCGCCGGTAAATCGACAATGATGAAGTGCTTGTTTGGCACGTATCAAAAAGACGAAGGTGAGATTACTCTTGATGGTCACCCGGTTGCATTCTCTGGACCTAAAGAAGCCTTGGAAAATGGGATTGCGATGGTTCATCAAGAGCTCAACCAGGCATTGGAACGCTCCGTCGTCGATAATCTGTTTTTAGGGCGGTATCCAAAAACAGCTCTAGGCACTATCGACGAAAAACGTATGCGAACCGAGGCTTCGGATCTATTCCGACAACTTGGAATGACCGTGAATTTGACGCAACCGATGCGGAAAATGTCCGTCTCGCAACGGCAAATGTGTGAAATTGCGAAAGCGATTTCCTATCATTCCCAAGTTATCGTTTTAGACGAGCCAACATCATCTCTCACCGAGCCGGAAGTTCGGAAACTATTCGAGATGATGCGCAAGCTACGCGATAACGGGATATCTCTTGTTTATATTTCACACAAAATGGATGAGATTTTTGAGATCTGTGACCAAGTCGCAGTTCTGCGCGATGGAAAGTTGGTGATGACGAAAGATACGTCAGATACCAACATGAATGAACTCATCACTGCAATGGTAGGTCGATCGCTGGAAAACCGTTATCCTGATGTCGATAATGATCCTGGCCAGCCAATTTTGCAAATTAGCCATCTATCAACAAAGTTCGCACCTTATATCAAAGACATCTCGTTTGAAGTCAAAGAAGGCGAGATATTTGGACTTTATGGTCTGGTAGGAGCTGGTCGCACTGAACTATTGGAAACAATTTTTGGTATCCGAACTCGAGCTACTGGACGTGTCTACTACCGCGATAAATTGATGAATTTCAATAAACCGCGTGAAGCAATCGACTCTGGATTTGCGCTGATTACGGAAGAACGAAAGGCTGATGGTTTATTCCTCAAGGGAGACCTAACGTTCAACACAACTATCGCAAACCTACCGTCGTACAAGAAGAGAATCGCTCTCTCTGATCGCAAAATGCAGGCTGCAACTGTCGGCGAAATCCGCACGATGCATACGAAAACCACTGGACCGGAGGAACTGATCTCGGCGCTTTCTGGCGGCAACCAGCAGAAAGTAATTTTCGGTCGGTGGCTAGAACGTGAACCCAAAGTGTTTATGATGGACGAGCCAACTCGTGGTATCGACGTCGGCGCTAAGTATGAGATCTATGAACTTATTATCGAGATGGCAAAACGTGGCAAGACAGTCCTTCTGGTCAGCTCCGAGATGCCTGAAATCCTCGGAATTACTAACCGTATCGGCGTTATGTCTGCCGGACGTCTAGCTGGCATCGTCAATACCCAAGAAACCAACCAAGAAGAACTACTCAGACTTAGCGCAAAGTATCTATAAGAAAGGAAATGCCATGAGTGTCCTAACTTATGAAAAAGAAGAACAACTCCTCGCGCCTATCAAAGAATATGTTGGAAATATCCAATCTGAAATAGATGTTTTGCGTGAAGACGGAACAACAAAGGTAACTCGATTACAGCATCAGCTTCGCAACATGAAAGCTGACCGTACGCTGTCGAAAGATGAGCGGGCTGAGCTACGACGCCGCGATGAGAAAGAACTCGCTGAGGCGCGACGTGTTCAAACAGCTAATCGACCACGCATCAATAAACTGGTAGCGCGTGCTGAGAAATACATCGATGATAATTTTGATAAAACGTACCTCAGTAAAGTTGAAGCTAGCGTAGAGGAAGAAAAGCGTCAGGCGAAAGAAGAATATGAGCGTCAGCTTCGTGTTGTTAAAAAGGAGCATGAAAATGCGATTTCTGAAATACGTAAGCAAGGCGGTGATGACCTCAAGCAAGAACTGAAAGACGAAGACGTCGTCTACAAAAATAAGCAGTACGATGCAAAAATCTCGTTACAGCATCGGATGCAAGCGGCTAAAGATCGTCGGCATGCGGCAGTAGCAGAGAAATATCATATGATCGATCTGCTTCGAAACTCCGACTTTACGTTCAAGCAGACTTTTGCGCAGAAGATCGAAAATTATCGATACTCGTTTAATCGGCGTCAGTTCTTGCTGAAAAACGGCTTGTATATCGTTATCGTTTTGATCTTCATTGCTATGGCGGTTCTGGCTCCGATTACTAAGGGCGTTGACCTCTTTACAACGCAGAATGTTTTGAATATTTTGCAGCAGGCTTCACCGCGCATGTTCTTAGCGCTAGGTGTTGCTGGACTTATTTTGCTCACTGGCACTGATTTGTCGATCGGTCGAATGGTTGGCATGGGCATGGTGATTGCAACGGTCGTTATGCACAAGGGACCCAATACTGGAAGCGTATTCGGACACGCTTTTGACTTCACTGGAATCCCCGTTGGAGGACGTGTGGTCTTGGCACTGATTGCGTGTATTATCGCCACGACCGCCTTCACGATGATCGCAGGATTCTTTACCGCACGATTTAAAATGCACCCATTCGTTTCCACAATGGCAAACATGCTCATCATTTTTGGACTTGTCACGTATGCGACCAAGGGCGTGAGCTTCGGAGCTATCGAATCCGAAATTCCGCGAATGATCGTGCCAAATGTCTCTGGCTTCCCAACGATTATTCTTTGGGCAGTGGCCGCCACAATTGTTGTGTGGTTTATCTGGAACAAGACCACTTTCGGAAAGAATCTTTACGCTGTTGGCGGCAACCCAGAAGCTGCTGCGGTTTCCGGAATCTCCGTGTTTAAAGTGACTATGGGAGCTTTCATCCTTGCAGGCGTCCTCTACGGTTTCGGCTCTTGGTTGGAAGCTGCGCGAATGTTCGGTTCTGGCTCCGCAGCTTACGGCCAAGGTTGGGATATGGACGCTATCGCCGCGTGCGTGGTTGGTGGCGTGTCGTTCACCGGTGGTATCGGAAAGATCTCTGGTGTTGTGACCGGTGTGATGATCTTTACCGGTCTGACATATTCGTTAACGATCTTGGGAATTGACACCAATCTCCAGTTTGTCTTCGAAGGAATTATTATTCTTGCGGCAGTGACGTTGGATTCGTTGAAGTACGTTCAGAAGAAGTAGCGACGACGATAAAAATGGCCCAAACGAGATTGTTTGGGCCATTTTTCTTTTTGTTCACCGATAGCGAATTGGGTATCCGGATCGTTTCCAACTGTCAAAACCACCATGAATAGAAGTGGCATCGTATCCTTCTTGAACAAGTTTGTGAGCCACCGATAGAGAGATAGTGCCAGTGTTGCATACCAGTATTAGCCGATCATCTTTATCGATGCCGGCACCTGGACGTAATAATTTTGCTTGCGGGATATGAAAACTATCAAGTACATGACCTTTATTCCATTCGATAATGTCTCGAATGTCGATAATTCGAGCGCCATCTTGTTGCTCTTGAAATGCTTGTGCAGTAGTGAGCTGTGGGGAAGACCCAGCCGGATAGATAAAATCAAAAAATCCCATACGCCTAGTGTAATAGTGACGTGCTATTTATTTCTGCACTTGACATAGCCAGCTAACATAGATGTATGGGTGGAATGATTAAACGATCAGTAATCGACGATGTGCGGGACAAGACACGCATCGAAGATGTTGTCGGGGAATATGTCACGTTGAAAACAGCTGGCGTCGGATCCATGAAAGGCCTGTGTCCTTTCCACGATGAAAAGACCCCGTCATTCCATGTGCGTCCTCACGTTAATCGCTGGCATTGTTTTGGCTGTGGCGAGGGCGGCGACGCGATTTCGTTCATTGAACGAATTGAGCATGTGTCTTTCGTTGAAGCAGTCGAGCTTTTGGCTCGCAAAGCGGGTGTTGCTATCGAGTATGAGGAGAACGGACGAAATAGTCGAGACGATTCGCGGCCTCGTGATGTGACGCGTGCCCGACTCATCGATGCTCATCGTGTTGCGGAAGAATTTTATGTACAACAGTTGGCGACGGAAGCTGGTAAACCAGCACGGGATCTTTTGGCTGCCCGTGGCTTCAGTTCGCAAGCGATTGCAGATTTCCGAGTTGGTTATTCTCCTGATTCCTGGGATGGGTTACTAACGGAGCTTCGTCGGCGTGGCTTTACTGATAAAGAAATTTCGGCGTCTGGTTTGGCTTCACAAAAAACTCGGGGCTTGTATGATCGTTTCCGAGGCCGCGTGATGTGGCCGATTCATTCGATTACTGGGGAGCCTATTGGTTTTGGTGCGCGAAAATTGCTTGACTCAGATCAAGGACCTAAATACTTAAACACTCCAGAAACAATGATTTATAAAAAATCAGGTGTGTTGTATGGACTCGATGTTGCGAAAAAGGCAATATCTTCGGAGCGCGCAATCGTCGTCGTCGAAGGATATACCGATGTGATGGCAGCCCATCTAGCAGGCGTGACAAATGCGGTTGCGACTTGTGGTACTGCTTTCGGTACGGAGCATGTAAAAATAGTACGTCGGCTTATGGGCGATTCTGCAAATCCTGCTGCCGGCGTAATGATGAGTAACGGGCACGCTTTCGGTGGGGAAGTCATCTTCACATTCGACGGCGATGCGGCCGGCCAGAAGGCCGCGTTGCGGGCGTTCCAAGAAGATCAAAGTTTTGCGGCTCAAACCTTCGTCGCTGTGTCAGAAAATGGTATGGATCCATGTGAGTTACGGATGGCAGGGGGAGATGAAGCTGTGCGCCAATTGGTAGCACAACGTAAACCGCTCTTTGAATTCGCGATTCGATCCATGCTACGTGAGTTGCCATTGCATTCTGTTGAGGGAAGAACTGCTGGTTTGCGGGCAGCTGCGCCGATCGTGGCGCAAATACGAGACCGAGTGTTGCAGTCAGAATATTCACGCCAACTTGCTGGCTGGCTGGGAATGGATGAGACATTAGTCCGCGATAGCGTCCGCCAGGCAGCACGCTCTGGGAACGCGCCACAGCGGCATAGTGCCGAAAATGAAGGACCGCTTCCGCAGCCAGTGCTTGCATCCCGCGATAGCTTACGTGATCCAGTAACGCGGGTTGAACGGCAAGCCTTAGAAGTCATGCTGCAACTACCTGGGATGGCGCATACAGCTCATGCAGATCAAATTCCGGTTCGAACCTTCCTCACTCCGATTCACCAGAGCATATTCGATGCTATTAGCGCTGCTGGTACGGTGAGTGCCTATGATGACAAATTTACTCAGTTGAAGCATTCTGGAGTAGACGAGAATACGGCTTCGATTCGGGCGAGCGCATGGTTTATTGAACAAGTTGAAAATAATGCCGATGACCTCGTTCGAGGTGCGATTCGACAGCTGACTGTTGCACCGTTGCCAGAAAACGGAGGAGAAGAGTCCTGGCGCTATGTACGTGGCATCATCGTCTCCCTTATCCGACAAGGCATTACCCAACAAATTGCTGATGTCCGACGTGAGATGCAGACTATAGCCGCGGATTCGCCTCAGCAAGAACAGTTATTTGAAATTTTGATGCGGCTGGAAGCAACACGACGAGCATATGATGAAGACGACGGTTTGTGAGATGTGTTGTGATCAAACGCTAGATTTTTGGATAGCGTGACTTTTCGGTACCATTGTTTTTGTCGCCCCTGTAGCTCAGCTGGTTAGAGCAGGGAACTCATAATTCTTTGGTCGCGGGTTCAAGTCCTGCCGGGGGCACGTTCTCCCGTGGTATAGCTAACGTTATACCACGGGATTTTTATACCTGTGGATAACTTTTTTCTGGTAATCACCGTAACTGTTACATTGGAACCAGCCGATATATCAAGCCGATATACCACATTGGGATGGGCGAGTAAATGAATCACATATACAGTAATTTTCAGAAAGCTAGCGTCTTGGTTTTCTGTGCTTGTGTAAGCGCAACACTTTCTTCATGTAATGAGGTACAACAAGAGCCGAGGGCCCTCGGGACTCAAGAAACACAGACACGCCACGAACATGTTATCCCGCCACGTCCAGTACTTGAGGCTCCTACTGAGCCAGAGCTTTCTGGCGATGCACGAACCGATGCCGTCGCGGTGGCGAAACATTTCGTTATGTTTTACCCGTACATGTTAAAAACTGGTGATACTTCGTATTGGGAAAAGCATTCAGGCGCCGAATGTAAATTCTGCCAAGAAGTGTTGGCGGAGGAGCGCAATAAGAAAGATGAAACCTGGATTGACAGTACTATCTTGATACTAGACCAAGTTAACGGGATCGTTAGTGAGAATGAGAACCGGTATGAGATCCAGTTTTTGGTGGAAAGACGAGACGTCGTAATTCATGGCCGATACTCTGATGAAGAACAAAGTCCAGACAAGTATCACGTTGTAGTTTCTCTTGAAAAGAAATCAACATGGCAGATCACTAATTTCCAGATAGGCGATGGTGCAGGTTTTACTGGAAGGATTGGCTGACTATGTTTGGGCTTTTGGCGTACCAGTGGATTTTAATCGGATTATTTCGTGCGGGAGGTGATATTTGGAGTAGCTCAGCAGATGGGAATGCGGTTACTATCCACGCAACTAGAGAATTCGTTCTGCCTTCTGTAGTGCAAGGTGTAACTGAGGGCATGCCAAGAAATGGTTCTACTCTCACCTTTCCTGACCCTACTTACACAATGGCGGATTTTTGTGCAAATAAACCTATTCCGTCCACTATGCACATTGGGCAAGGTTTGGGAAATGTTATTGAGCTGGAAAAACACCGGAAAGCTCTATGCGATACTGAAAAGTCTTCTGATTTGGATATTGCTGATATTGCGCAAGCTGTTCATGACCAAGCTTCAACCATAATCGACCATGGAGATCTGGAGATACAACCTAGTGGAAGTGAAGTTTTAGTTAACAAAGATGTTTATTTTCTGAGTACCGCACACGAACACCACTCGAGCGTTACGGTTGGAGGCCATCAGATTGACGTTCATCTAATTCCACAGATGTACAAGTGGAATTTTGGCGACGGTAAATTGATGGATACGTTGTCGCCAGGCGGCATGTGGCCAGATGGTGATGTTCAACACTCTTATAAATATGGCGGGTATGTCCAGCCTGATGTGACCGTCGTATGGAAGGTTGAAGCACAGCTACCGAGCGGTGCGTGGATAAAAGTTCCTGGGGATGCGGAGACGAAAGCTATTGGAAAAGAGCTGACCGTTGTTGAGGCTCATTCAGCTCTTACGTACAGGTCACGATAGACTACAAGCGTGAACAGTGAAGAGAAAGACTTAGAAGCTACTGCAGATGTCTCCCAGAAACTAACTGATGAGGAAGTTGCAAAGCTCAAAGTAAAGCAGAAGCAATATTTTTTGATAGCTATAGTTGCTGGCGTTATCCTTGCATTTTTGGGATTTTTCGCAGGGCAGAATGCGGCGCATCATGATGCCGCTACTAGTAGAGCTATTTCCAGTTTCGTTGTTGCTGCAGAGTGGGAAGGTAATAATGTTTCGCAAGTCCTCTAGAATCCCTACTTTTCTGAAGAACAAGCACAACGGATATCCGACAACAGCTTCAGAAATCGTAGAGCCACAAGAATCGTGGATCGCAGTATGGCCTAGTGAACTAGCGATCGTGAGTAACACTGGCGACTGGCAGGTGTATGAATGGTTTGAGATTGAAGCAGCTTCGTGGGATTCTGCTCTTCGGGAGTTGACTATTGCATTTGTTGATCCGGCTATCGAAACTTTGAGAGTCCGGTTCGCGGCAGATGCAAATGAGCAATTATTAACGATGGTTCATGAGCGAGTGGAGCGCTCTATTGTTTGCCGTAATTATGTGGATTTACCTTCTGGAAGTATGGCCTACGGTCAGATACGACGGCGGGCAGATGAGTCATTATTCGTGCAAATACTAGTTAGCGCGCAACCAACACAGGCAGACATGAAGGAGATCGCGAAACTTGAATCTGAGCTACGCGATATGGTTGGTCTAGATTTTTAAATCCGTGATTTATCAACGTTTTAAGACCTTCGTGGTGTGATGACGGTAACAAAAGGAGGCAAAATGTTAAATCGAGTTTGCATCTGGCGTGAAGTCGTTCTATAGTTTTTTAAGTCGCTTTCCCGCATAGCTCAATGGCAGAGCATTCGACTGTTAATCGAAGGGTTGCTGGTTCGAGTCCAGCTGCGGGAGCCAAATAAATGTCCGGCTAATTAAAGCCGGACATTTTTTGTATATACCTTCGCTGAGTTGTCTCTTGTGTCTGTGGCAACTCTTGTGGGTTTTGTTAAACATTCATGATGTCGTTTCGACTTAGCTCCTTTCTGTAGGAATGTCCTAAGTTCTAGGAAAGGATCGATAGCTCACATTAGGGTCTGGTGGCTGGGAATAAAAGTTGGTCAGGAGTACTTTAATTATGTACAAAGAAAATTCTAGGAGGTGAAAAATGAAGAAGTTCAAGGATGTGTTCCGTTCACGTGAAACAGTTAACGCATTAATCGTTGAAGCTCGTGCAAAGGATATTGATTTCGCAATCGATTCTCGCATGTGGTGAAAAGTAGCGAAGATAGAAGAAGCGCACAACGGGGTGCGCCTTTTTTATGCCCTTTTGTAAGCCTTAAACGCCTCTGCTCGTCATAATGTTGCTCCATTGTTCATATTGCCTTTATTGCTGTGCTTCGGTACGTGCTGTGCATGCTTCTAACGTACTTTTAGCGGCTGACTGTGCTTCGGGGGTAGGGGAGGCTTAATAGGCCTTTGAGAAGCTATAAAACGTTAATTTGAAAGCTCGAATTGTGGATAGGAAGTTATTAGTTTCAGGCTTCGTGACTGTCGTTGAGTATTTCATTTCTAGGGTGAAATAAATAGATAAAGATGCCGCACATCATCTAGAATGCGCGGCATCTTTCTTACGGTTTTGTCTTAGTTTGGCAGGAAAGCATCTTGGGTTCTGCTTAGTGTGCGGACTCTATTAATGCCTCAGGATCAGGCCGATCGCGCCACGTGCGAATAGCACCGGCAACAAGTAGCCATAGGCCAGAAATCCACCATGGGATTAGGATCCACAGGGGAGTTGCAGGGTATATGATTACCCAGACTGCGGTAATTGCTACCCAAGTGATAGCTGCAAGTGCGTTAAATATTCTTAGGTGCTTGACGCGGAATGGATGCACCCACTTCCATGGGATAACAGCAAGAATTGTAAATGCTATAACGACAATCCAATTAAAGATGGCCGGTGTACCAAACAACCACAAGATGACGATAACGATGTTCCATGCTGCGGGGAATCCCACGAAGTACCAGTCGGATGATTTCATCTTAGTATTGGCGTAACAGAACATTGAGGATGTGGCTGCGAGGCTAGCTGCACCAATAGCGAAATGCTCACCGCCAAAGGGGAGTACTTCTGCCATAAACACTACTGGGACCATAGTCCACGTCATATAGTCAACGATATTATCCATCATTGTGCCCGAAAACCATGGCACCACCTCGAGAACCTTCGCTTTGCGTGCCATCGGTCCATCTGCGGCATCAACCACTAATGCGATGCCTAGCCATAGCCACATCATCTTATAGTCGTCAAGCATTAGAGCACGGGTTGCCAAGATTACCCATATGACGCCTGTCATGGTGAAGGCGTGTACTGCCCAAGCCTTTACATAGCGCGATAGCGGGTAGGGCCGTTGAACTGTATCTTTCACGATTACTCCGTCTAATTGTCTACGGGTCACGCAGGTAATCCTACCGGACGATTTTAGAAAACCGTGTGATATTTTGGCGTCAATTAGTGCGCACAATGTCGCTTATTGTCCGTACAAGGAGAGAAGATGGAACGCGATGTTCCCTATAAAGTGCCAATGTGGAAGAATAGAGGCTATGAGTTACCGAGATATTCGAATAATTGGAGATCCAGTTTTACGAAGCGTATGCGATCCGATTACGCGCATCACACCAGGTATTGAGCAGCTTGTTCGCGATTTGATGGAGAATGTTCAGGAGCCCGGCAGAGCTGGATTAGCTGCGAATCAAATTGGTGTATCTTATCGCGCATTTTCGTGGAATATCGAGGGGAATACAGGCTACATACTCAACCCGATGATTGTGGAAACATCTGACGAAACGCAAGACGGTGATGAAGGCTGTCTATCCGTTCCAGACTTATGGTATCCGTGTCGACGTCCATGGTATGCACGAGCTGAAGGCATCGATTTACAGGGAAATAAAGTTGTTGTTGAAGGTGAAGAAATCTGGGGCCGCCTTATCCAGCACGAATGTGATCATTTAGATGGTTACATATACGTTGATCGCCTAGAACGGCATTTAAGAAAAGAAGCATTGACAGCATTAAGGTCTCGCAAATGAATACATCACGGCCATCTCTCGTTATCGCCGGTGCAACTGGTTTCATTGGATCATATTTGGTGAAAGCTGCAGTGTCTGCTGGCTATCACGTGACGCGTTTAGTGCGTTCGCTTCCTCCTGAGACTCCGTTGCACTGTACTGATGTTGTCTGGGAACCGTCAGCTCACAAAGTCGATGAGACTGTCATGGCGGGTGCTACTGGCGTTATCTGTCTTAACGGTGCTCCGCTGATTGGTAAAGCGTGGACTAAATCCTATAAGAAACTATTGTGGGATTCGCGAATCGATTCTGTTCAAACTCTTGTCGAAGGAATCAGACGGCTTTCCGACGAGGAACGCCCGGAGTGTTTCATTTCTGGCAGTGCTATTGGTTTTTATGAATCGGATTCAGGGGATTTGGTTCTTAATGAAGGTATGCCGAGTGGGACTGGATTTCTCGCTGACTTGTGTTCGTCATGGGAATCTTGTGCACAACGTTGTGAAGATGAAGCCGGTGTACGAACCGTGATGATTAGAACGGGTTTGGTAATGGGAGCCGACGGCGGTATGCTCGGAATTCTTCAGCACCTCTATCGCGCCGGTTTAGGCGGTCCGCTTTCCGATGGATCAGCATGGATGTCCACTATCTCGTTGATTGACCATGTGCGCGCAATTCTGTATGCCGTGGTCCATCCGGTGTTACACGGGCCGATCAATGCAGTGTGTCCGCAACCAGTTCGAAACCAAGAATGGAATGCGCTGTTAGCGCGGCATCTCCATCGTCCGGCTGTTATTCGGATACCATTAAAACCGCTTTCGTGGCTGTTTCCACATGCGATCGGGGAGACTATTATGGCTTCGCAACGAGTGGTGCCAGTTGCACTATTGGATGCGGGTTTTACATTCACAGCTCCAACTGTGACGGATATTTTTTGTCAGGCTTTGCCACAGCGATAGTGAAGGAAGCGTTTTGTTCTTCCAAGTTGTGCTGAACTGTGGCATAGTGTAAGTATCTAATGACCTCATTTTGTTAGGTGTTACGGGGAATCTCACCTAATTCAGGAGGTCATGGTGAAACAAAAATATACTACTCGTGGAGTTATTTTCATCCACTCAGTCACACCGGCTGTTCAACCTCACGTTGAATGGGCGGTTGGAAGTTTGCTCGGATATCCTGTTCATTTCGAATGGACTGCGCAGCCAGCAGTACCATCAATGAACCGTGGTGAAGTGTCATGGACTGGCGAAGTTGGTACTGGTGCCGCTATCGCATCTGCACTGGGCGGTTGGGAGCACCTTCGTTTCGAAATTACCGAAGAAGCATCGCCCATATCCGATGGCGGCCGGTGGTCGTGTACTCCTGGTCTCGGAATTTTTTATGCGCAGACCGACCTATTAGGGAACGTCGTCGTTCCGGAAAATCGAGTGCGTGCAGCGCTGGAACAAGCCGGGGATGATCCGCAGGAGATGCGCCGGATGCTCGATATTGCTTTGGGTACTGCGTGGGATGATGAATTAGAAGTTTTTCGTTATGCAGGTGCTGGAGCGCCGGTGCGATGGCTACACCGAGTTGGTTAGCGCTGGCTAAATAATGACGCCAAATCAGCAACTGCTGATGCTACATCGCGTGTGTCTTCCTCCGCGGCACGCTTAGGTTCATCAGCAATCGCTTCAATAACGTCCGCTACCGTGCCAAAATGCTGTGCCACGGTGTCGGAAATATGTTTCTTAGACAACATTTCTACATTAGTCACTAGTGCCCATACGCTAACTTCGTCCAGGCGCAAATCTTGTCGTAATCGAGCGCTGGGAATAATTTCGCTATCTGGAATTTCTGGGGCAATCTCATCAAGTGCCACCCTAATACGTGCCAATGCTAGATCTTGTGGCTTGGTGTCTTCCATAATTTTCCCCGATTCATCACATCTCAATACTCTAAATACTATAGGCTGTAAGTATGGCTTTTATAGATCTTATAGAACAACTTGCAGAAGAATCATCACCGCTGGTGGATCGGGCGGGACAGCTGCGTGTTGATCTTGACTCAGATCCTAACAATCAAGAGGCTTTCGAAGAACTCATCTCTCTTATTCGTAAGTTAGGACAGTCAAGTCCTACTGCAGATCCGCTAACTGCTGATGATGTTCAGCATCGGAAAACTCCAGTGAAGCTGGTCTTGTTGGCCTTATCTGAAGATCTTGCTTCGGATTCCCGGGCGTGGTACCCGTTAATTCAGCTAGCAAAGATCACGATCGACGACGATCCAGCTGCTGCGGTTCATCAAATTGAGGTAGCTGCTGCCCGCGAGGAATCTGGAAGAGCGCTCGCTGAAGGAATCCACCTCTTGGTGGAAGCTGACCAGCCCGACACTGCGATGCAGGTGGGAATGGGACGTTGGAATCCGGAAAATGATATCCCGGATGTTGGCATAGAACTCATTAAAGCTGCAGTGGAAACTGGAAAAATCTCAGATGCACAGCGTTTCTTGACAGCTTTAGAACAACATCATCCAGGGAACCAAGACGTGCTGGATTTGCACGCTTTCATTGCTGAAGCAGAGTGAAGAAAGAAGATAATCATGGCATGGTACGTTGATATTCATCCGGAAGATCCGCAACAACGCTTGGTTGACAAAGTGGTTGATCGGCTCCGTCGTGGCGAAGTGATCGCCCTGCCTACGGATTCCGGCTATGCGATCGCATGTACAATGGCGAACAAAGATGGCTTAGATAGAATACGACGAATTCGTCAGGTCGGGGATAAGCATCATTTTACGTTGCTATGCCATAACTTTGCACAACTGGGGCAGCTGGTCATTGTTGACAATGCAACGTTCCGGCTTGTGAAGTCACTGACCCCTGGGCCTTATACTTTCATCCTCAAGGGGACAAAAGAAGTACCTCGGATGACTCTCAATGCTAAAAAAGCAACAGTTGGCGTACGCATCCCTGACCATAAGATCACTCAAGCTATTGTTGATACGCTTGGCGAGCCCCTATTATCGTCAACGCTGATTCTGCCGGGCGAGTCTGAACCAATGAGTCAAGGATGGGAAATTGCTGATACTCTAGGCAATGCACTTGATGTCGTCGTTGAAGGCCCGGTGGGAGAAGACGGACCTACTACGGTTCTCGATATGAGCGATGGTCAAGTCACTATTGCCCGGTATGGTGCCGGCGATACCACGATGTTTGATTAACGAAAGACGTTATAACCTATGAATTCTTCGCTACGTGCGGTTTTATTCGATATTGACGGCACACTTACTGATTCTGCGCCACTGATCCGGACTACATTGGCATACGTCATGCGAGAAAAATCCGGCTTAGACCTTCCGGAATCATCGTATTCCCGCTTTGTGGGTCCACCGCTTGAAGACACGTTCGTCGAACTCGATGTTCCTGCTTCGGAAGTTTCTTCTTATATTGACAAGTACCGTGAGTATTACGATGTCTATATGGATGATACGCCGCTTTTCCCTGGCGTTGCCGATATGCTTACGGCGGTTAGAGATAGCGGATTGCGATCCGCCACTGCCACATCCAAATTGCGTAGATCCGCAAAACATGTGTGCGAAGTGACCGGGATAGCGTCGTCGTTCGATATCATTTGCGGATCAGAACCTGAACTGGGGCGTACCCATAAGCATCACGTCGTCGGTACCGCGATAACTGAGCTGGAACAACTCGGAATTCTTGATGGACAGAACCGGCTCCCGGAAATGCCACTAGGAACCGAATGGTTTGACCGTCCGGTACGCACAGACGTCGTGATGGTCGGCGATCGGAACTTCGACACTTATGGGGCTGCGGTGCACGGCATCCGAACGATCCTTGTGGATTGGGGAGAGGGCGACGACGCCGAGAAGAAGCATGCATGGCGGCATGTGTCAACCGTCGAAGAGCTTACCCAGCTTCTGACGAGCCTGTAAATTGCGCTTGATATAGATCGTAGTAAGCGCCACGGCTTGCCATAAGTTGGTGGTGGTCTCCCTGCTCAACGACATTTCCATTAACCATAACAAGGATGATATCTGCGTCACGAATTGTTGATAAACGATGGGCGATCACAAATGAGGTCCGTCCCTGACGAAGCTCACTCATTGCGTGTTGAACAAGCATTTCCGTGCGGGTATCGACTGATGACGTTGCTTCGTCCAAGATTAGGATATCTGGATCAGCAAGATACGCGCGGGCGATCGTGACTAGCTGTTTTTCTCCGGTGGACAACGTTCCGTCATTATCATCAATGTGAGTGTTGTATCCATCCGGTAGCTGACGGATCAGATGATCGACTCCGGTTGCTTGTGCAGCAGCGACGACGTCGTCAAACGTCGCATTTTTGGCTCCGAAACCGATATTCTCAGCAATCGTTCCATCAAAAAGCCATGTATCTTGCAAAACCATTCCAGTTCGGGCGCGTAGCGATTGGCGTGAGTAGGAACGAATGTCGACGTCGTCTATGCAGATGGCACCAGAATCGATGTTATAGAAGCGCATAAGCAGATTAACAAGTGTTGTTTTCCCAGCTCCCGTCGGGCCAACAATAGCCACCTGACTGCCACGTACTACCTTGAGATTCAGACTTTGAATCACAGGTTTTCCAGGTTCATAGCTGAAATCAACGTCTCGGAATTCAATAGTGCCGCGCTCGCCAAAAGGTGGCAACTGTTCAGAAACATCAGCGGAAATATCCGCTGTATCCAGAAAATCAAAGAGTCGCTCGCTCGATGCTGCTGCCGACTGCAACATATTCGCCATCGAGGCAATCATTGCCACCGGGTTATTTAGTTGCCGTGAGTATTGAATGAAGGCCTGAATACCGCCAATAGTGAGCGTGCCATGCAGAACCTGGATACCGCCAACTACAGCAATAACTACAAAGGATAAATTTGATACTAAGCCCATAAGTGGTTGAGCAAGCATCGAGAGGAAATAGCCGCGGAATCCGGCAGCAAACAACTTCTCGTTGGCATCGTCAAAAGCAACGTTAATGTCATCTTCCATACCATAGATGGCTACAACATCATGCCCGGTAAAAGTCTGCTCAATAATGGTTGATACATCGCCTGTGCGCTTCCACTGTTCGCGGAATGCTGGCTTAGAGCGTTTGAGAATTCGAGTTATCGCTAGCAAACCAAAAGGAACCACGAATAGTGACCACAGAGCTAACGACCACGATAGATAGAACATCATTGATAGCACGCCGATTACCATGTACAACGCATAGAATGACTGCCCCAGAGTCTGCATGAGTGTTTGAACGATGTTGTCAATATCGTTCGTTACCCGGGAGAGCAGATCTCCGCGAGCTTGTTTATCGATATAGGCCAGCGGAAGACGATCGATTTTTTGTTGCGCGTCACGGCGTAAACGTGATCCGAGATTCTGCACGGAAATACGCGCTAGTGCGCCGCCCGAAAAATTTGCAACGGCGTGTAGGGCATACAAACCGACAATAATTAAGGAGAGTCGTCCGAGACTGCTAAAATCAACTCCCGAGCCGCTGGCGATACCATCAACAACCACATTTGTTGCGTCGCCGAGCAGTTTAGGAGTCAGTAGCATCGCTAAAGTTCCCACTAGTGTCAAAACTAGCACACCTATAATCCGCAATAATTCGGATCGGAACATACGAGCTAGACGCCTGAGAGCACCTTTCATATCCTTCGTCGGTTCCTCAAAAGAGCCAAAGCGCGCCATTAGTATGCCTCCTCTTCACTCATTTGGGATGCGAGAATTTCTTGATACGTTTCGTTCGATTCGCGCAGGTGATCATGAGTTCCAGATCCAACGATCTGACCTTCATCAAGAACATGGATGACGTCAGCATGGCGAATAGATGATACCCGCTGTCCGACAATGAGGATAGCAATATCCCCAACATATGAGCGCAACGCAGACCGCAGACGTGAGTCAGTGGCGTTGTCTAGTGCAGAGAAAGAATCATCGAACACTAACAGATCGGCTTGACGCTGCCTATTCTGATCTGGCAGGCAACGATAGAGCGCCCGCGCGATTGCAAGGCGCTGGCGTTGCCCTCCGGAGAAATTGACTCCGCCAGATTCGACGGCAGCATCAATGGTCTTATCAAGGTCAGAGACGAACTCCCATGCTTGTGCTGCTTGTAGCGCGGTACGTACCCGTTCGGCGTCGATATCCTCGGTTGGACGTGCCTGTCCAGCAACGTTTGACGCAATCGTCCCGGCAAATAGGAATGATTTTTGGGGTACAAACGCAATGATGGAACGTAACTGAGCAAGGTCTATATCTCTGATATCTGTTCCGTTGAGTGTTACCGAACCACTGGTCGGGTCCATGAGACGCGGGATGAGCTTGAGAATTGAAGATTTCCCTGAGCCAGTAGAGCCGATCAACGCAACTGTTTTCCCCGGAGACAGATCGATAGTGATGTGCGATAGTACGCCACGCTCAGCCCCGGGATACTTCAGCGATACGTCGTTCATTTGGAACGTACGCGGGCGGTTCGGAACTACTGCTGGCTGTGAGCTGTTCGCAATAGATGATGTGGTACTAAATATCTCGGCGAGGCGTCCGGCGGAAACTTGCCCTCGAGGGAAGAGCATGACCATGAATCCGGACATCATTACTGCTCCCATAATCATCATGAGGTATGAGATGTAGGCAGTCAGCGCACCAACATTCATTAAACCGGTAGCGATGCGATGTCCACCAAACCAGACCACACCAACCGAGGAAATTCCGACGACGAGTTGCGCGGTTGGCATCAGGAACGCCCACAGTAAACCGATCTCCAGCCAAACTTTGCGTAGGTTGAGGTTGGCCTGCTCGAATTTGTGAGCAACTGTTTTTTCTTGCGTAAAAGCGCGGATAACACGGACACCGATGAGTTGCTCACGAAGTAGGGTATTAATTTTGTCTATTCGCTGTTGTTGCAATACGGATCGTGGAACGAGCATGCGCATCGTTCCAATAATCAAAACTGATAGTAACGGAACGACGACGAGCAACAGCAAAGAGAGTGGAGGATCTTCTAGGACTGCCATGACTACGCCGCCAATGCCCAGTAGCGGCGCCATGATCAGGATTGCAAAACTGTTGAGAAGGATGCTTTGGATTTGGGTGATATCGTTGGTGGCTCGGGTGATGAGCGTCGAGGCCCCGAAGCGGTGTTGTTCAGTCGCAGAAAAGGTCTGAACGTGGCGGAATATATTGGCTCGCAGTTCTTTTCCAACGCCTATGGCTGTTCGTGCACTGACGTACATTGCCGCTGAGATACAAAGAATCTGGGCAAGGGAAACCCCAAGCATCAGAAGCCCAGTATTCCAGATATATGTGGTGTCACCGGCGATGATTCCATCATCAATAATATGAGCGTTGAGGTTTGGTAGCCATAAGCTCAGTAAGACTTGGGCAAATTGCAATGTGACAATGAGTGCCAGCACGGACTTTTTGCTACGTAAATATTTCCAAACGAGCCGAATCAGCGTCACAAATCCTCCTATTTTCAACTATCTCTCCTAAGGCTACTCTGCAGTATCTGCGAGAGCATCCTGAAATGAGGGTGGGGCTATCAGCTGGTAGCTGATAGCCCCACCCTTAGAAGGAGAGATCAAGCAACTTCGTGTGGATCTGAAATACCAGAGGTTCCCGCATTCGGGTTGAACAGATCATACTTATCGATTGCCTGCTTGATAACAGCGCGGTCGATCTCGCCACGATCAGCAAGAGCTTGCAAGGCGCGAACAACGACTGATGCGGAATCGATCTTGAAGTCACGTCGTGCCGCTGCTCGCATATCGGAGAAGCCGAAGCCATTAGCGCCAAGGACGTAATAGTCGTTCGGGACCCATGGCCGAATGGAGTCTTGAACCTGCTTTTCAAAATCAGAGGTTGCGATAATTGGACCATTCGTATTCTTGAGAACTGAGGTCAGGTAGGCTTCACGAGGAGTTTCTTCAGGATGGAGGAAGTTATGTTCGTCTACTGCTAGACCGTCCTTGCGGAGTTCGTAGAAGGAAGTCACTGACCATGTGGTTGCCTTGACACCCCAGTCATTGCGAAGCATTTCGCGAGCTTCACGGATCCACGGAACTCCAACGCCTGAAGCAAAGAGTTGAACTTCTGGTCCATCGCCTTCGCCAGCGTCGAGCTTGTAAAGACCTTTCAGCAACCCATCAACGTCCAAGCCTTCCGGCTCTGCCGGCTGGTGGATTGGCTCGTTGTAGACCGTGATGTAGTACATAACGTTTTGATCACGACCGTCTGAACCGTCGCCGTACATACGGTTGATACCGTCTTTAACGATGTGGCTTATTTCGTATGCATAAGCTGGATCGTATTGGACGATAGCAGGGTTGGTCGACGCGATAACATGCGAGTGTCCATCCAAGTGCTGTAGGCCCTCGCCAGTAAGTGTGGTTCGGCCAGCCGTAGCACCCATGATGAAACCGCGGGTGAGCTGATCAGCAGCAGCCCAGAACTGATCAGCAGTGCGCTGGAAACCAAACATCGAATAGAAGATATAGACCGGAATCATCGGGATGCCGTGAGTGGCGTAAGATGTTCCTACGGCAGTGAATGCTGCAGTGGAACCTGCTTCGGTAATGCCGGTGTGCAGAATCTGTCCGGATTCAGATTCCTTATACGAGAGCAAGAGTTCGGAATCAACAGCAGTGTAGTTCTGTCCTTGGATGTTGAAGATCTTTGCTGACGGGAAGATTGCATCAAGACCGAATGTGCGTGCTTCGTCTGGAATAATCGGAACAATATGCTTGCCGAATTCCTTGTCGCGCAGGAGATCCTTGAGCATTCGGACGAATGCCATGGTGGTTGCAACCTTTTGCTTACCTGAGCCGGCGCGGATGCCATCGAACGGCTTTTCTGGCGGTAGGGCAATGCCTTGTTCGACGACGCGACGTTGCGGCACGAATCCGCCGAGTTGACGACGACGATCGAGCACATACTCTAGTGCTGGATGATGCGGATCTGGCTTGTAATATGGCGCATTGTAAGGATCATCGAGCTGTGAGTCTGGGATTTCAAGGTGCAAGGTGTCGCGTAGTAACTTAAGGTCATCAGAATTAAGCTTTTTCATCTGGTGAGTAGAGTTACGACCGGCGAAGTTGGAGCCGAGGACATATCCCTTGACCGTGTGGGCGAGGATAACTGTTGGCGCACCCTTATGTTCGGTTGCTGCCTTATATGCGGCGTAAACCTTGTGGTAATCGTGTCCGCCACGCTTGAGCCGCCAAATTTTTTCGTCGCTCCAATCCGCGACCATTGCTTTAGTCCGTGGATCTCGACCAAAGAAGTGCTCTCTGATGTATGAGCCATCGTTAGCCTTGAATGTCTGGTAGTCGCCGTCAACGGTGTCATTCATGATGTTGACCAGTGCGTTATCTTTATCGGCGGCGAGAAGTTCGTCCCACTCACGACCCCAGATAACCTTAATCACATTCCAGCCCGCACCCTTGAACGAGGCCTCTAGCTCCTGGATGATCTTGCCATTTCCGCGAACCGGGCCATCGAGACGTTGCAGGTTACAGTTCACAACGAAAGTTAGGTTATCGAGTTGCTGTGATGCGGCCAGGTGAAGAACGCCACGGGATTCGACTTCGTCCATTTCGCCGTCGCCCATGAATGCCCAGACGTGTTGCTTGGACGTATCTTTTATTCCGCGGCCTTCCAGATAGCGGTTGTACCATGCTTGGTAGATAGCTGAGATGGGTCCTAGACCTAGGGAAACGGTAGGGAATTCCCAGAAATCATCCATTTGACGGGGGTGCGGATAGGAGGGGATCCCGCGTCCACCTGACTGGCGTGAGGCTTGCTGGCGGAATGAATCAAGATCGGCTTCGGACAGACGACCTTCAAGGTATGCGCGTGCGTAGTTTCCGGGGGAGGAGTGGCCTTGGAAATAAATCTGGTCTCCGCCGCCTTCAGCATTCTTTCCGCGGAAGAACCAGTTGTGGCCAACTTCGTACAGGGTCGCTTGGGCTGCATAAGAAGAAATATGGCCACCAACGCCGATACCGGCACGCTGCTGCCGAGTTACTTGGACTGCTGCGTTCCAGCGCGTCCAACGCCGGAATTCGCGTTCCAGTTTTTCATCGCCTGGGTAGAAAGGCTCATCTTCAGACGCGATGGTATTGATGTACGGAGTGACGATATTGTGTGGAACCTGAATTCCGCGTTCGTGAGCGCGGCGTTTCAATTCCATGAGCAAGTAGCGGGTACGCGGACCGCCCTTTTCGTCAATTAAACCATCGAGTGAATCGAGCCATTCGCGGGTTTCTTCTGGGTCTATATCAGGAATGCGGTTGTAAATGCCGTTCAAAAGCGGCTTGGTGGGCTGTGAGCTCATGCCATCTCCCTCGCTAGTTGTTAACTTGCATCTTCGCAGTAGACATTTGCGAGTCCTAGTGCTTCGATGCGCTACTTTTAATCTACCGCGAAATAGGCATTCAGTCCTATGTATGAACGATAATTGTGGTTCGAATACCACACTTAGGTCAGATGGTAGCCCGATTAGTCGGAACTTGCGCCCTTAATTCCTGTGTGTGTGGAGATGCGCTGAGGGTAAAGACTTGCCTAGAATGGTGACTGGACATACATCTGTATGTTTTCCCCAGGCTTTACAGCCACCACATGAAAGGAAGGTCCGGTGTCCGGGTCTACTGCCGGCAAGGCATACGGTTTTGGTCAAGGAGCGATTGTTCAAGAGTTCGGTTATGACGACGACGTCGCATTCGAACTACGTGAAGCTATCGAAACCGCCACAGGTATTGAACTTGAAGATGAAGATTATCGAGGTGTAGCCGACGGTGTCCTGGCATGGTGGCGTTCCGATGATGGTGATGTAGATGATCTGACTGATTACCTCGTTGATGTAGCTGCGTCGCTAGATTCCGACCTTTCTGTTGTGTGGCTCGTGGTTCCAGCTCCCCGGGAAAAGCTACATGTACCAACAGATATTGTTAATGATGCGGCCACGACTGCGGGCATGTCCGTTACTAGTTCAATGGGGATTGGCTCTCACTGGACTGCGTACCGCATCACAGTTTCGCGTTCTCGTTAATTTTGATTTTGACATAGGTCCGTATCCGGGCTAAGCTATCTCTCGGACTCTTAGCTCAGTTGGTAGAGCAACGCGTTTACACCGCGTGTGTCATCGGTTCGAGTCCGGTAGGGTCCACCAACAATAGGAGGCTCACCCGTTTGGGTGAGCCTCCTATTTATTTATACGATTACATTTGATCGAATGGGGCGAAATCAGCGAACAACGAAGTGGCGTCATCAGTGTCATCCGATTTTGTTGCTTGCGGCTTAGCACTGTTATCCGCGATATCCGCCAGCTTGGCCAGTTCTTGTCCAGTCCGATTGATACGGCGTTCGAGCGCAGAGCCATCATGACCATCTGAATCGTACGCCGCCACGCCAAAGTCTTCAGTGGCGGCATATACTGCTGTTGGCGCAACAACGGCGTGTAGATAGCTAAATAGCGGCCGAACTGCATGTTCTGTCACCAATGAATGGCGTGGTGTGCCACCGGTGACTCCAATCGCCACAGGCTTACCTTTTAGCGTATCTTCCGGTAACACATCGAAGAAGAGTTTGAACAGCCCGGAATACGAAGCGTTATAAGCTGGAGTTACTGCGATGATTGCGTCTGCCTGGGCGACGTCGTCGAACACTGCTTCCAGCTCAGGCGATGGGAATCCAGTGAGCACGGCGTTCGTCACCGCGACTGCCGCATGGCGTAGCTCGATAATCGAAAATGTTGCATTCGTCGCGGCGTTGACAGTGGCTTGCGCGAGTTTTCGCCCAAGTGTGCTTGTAGTTGAAGACTCTGAGAGCGAAGCTGAAACGACAACAACTTTCACTAGTATTCCTTCTTACTTTTGGGGGTTAATGAGGTTGTCCGCATGGCGAACCGCTGCGTCGTCGTTATCTTGTTGCTCGTAAAATGAGCCACCGGTAACGTCGTCAACTACTGCTTGGCCGTTACTGTCAAGCTTGATAGGACCGCGTGCAGCTACTCGAGCGGCATGTGTTGGTGCATCTGGTACGCCTGGCTTGCGCATTGCGTCGAACTCCTTGCGTAGCACTGGGACAATTTCACCGAGATAGTCGATCTGCTCATGGACCTTTGCCAGTGGCAAACCAGCATGATCGATAAGGAATAGCTGGCGTTGATAATCGCCCACATGCTCACGGAAGCCCAGCGTGCGATCGATGACTTCTTGTGGCGAGCCAACGGTGAGCGGGGTCTGCGATGTGAACTCTTCCATGGTTGGACCGTGGCCGTAGACTGGAGCATTGTCAAAGTATGGACGGAATTCCTGCTTAGCAGTTTGGGAATCTTTCGCCATGTAGAATTGTCCACCCAAGCCAACGATTGCTTGCTGTGCGGTACCGTGCCCGTAGTGCGCATAACGCTGACGATATAACGCGATCATGCGCTTGGTGTGGCTCATTGGCCAGAAGATATTGTTATGGAAGAAGCCATCGCCATAATATGCTGCGAGTTCAGCGATTTCGGGGGAACGAATGGAGCCATGCCAGACGAACGGAGCAACATTGTCTAGGGGGCGCGGGGTAGATGTGAATCCGCGTAGCGGAGTGCGGAATTTTCCTTCCCAGTTCACTTCGTAGTTGTCCCATAGCTGGCGCAGAAGACCGTAGTTTTCGACGGCGAGCGGAATGCCTTGCCGGATATCTTGGCCGAACCAAGGATAGACCGGTCCGGTGTTACCACGGCCCATCATCAGATCAACACGGCCATCGGCAAGGTGCTGCAACATTGCGTAATCTTCAGCGATTTTGACCGGATCGTTAGTGGTGATCAAGGTTGTCGACGTCGATAACGTAATTTTCTTCGTTGAAGCAGCAATATAGCCGAGAATAGTTGTTGGAGAAGAAGAGAAGAACGGCGGATTATGATGTTCGCCGATGGCATAAACGTCCAAGCCAGCGTCTTCGACGTGCTGGGCGATTTCTACTGCTGCTTTAATTCGCTCGTGTTCGGATGGAGTTTTGCCTGTTGTGGGATCAGTTGTGATATCAGAGACGGAAAATACGCCGAATTGCATGGACATGACGATAAGGCCTTTCGAAGGACGTACTAGACGAGTGGGGCGCCGTTATGGCGCCCCAACGTCGTCATTTTCGTATTTTTAAAACAGTAGCTCAGGCTTCTTTAACCAAAGCGAGCTCAAGCTCAAGCTTGATCTTGTCGGAAACCATGACGCCGCCAGCTTCGAGTGCGCCGTTCCAGGTGATGCCGAAGTCTTTGCGGGAGATGTCTGTGGCGCCTTCGAAGCCAACACGGAGCTTGCCCTCGTGGTCAACAATTGCGCCGCCGAATTCGAATGGAATGGTGATTGACTTTGTTGTGCCGCGGATGGTGAAATCACCAGTAATTTCAACTTTCTCATCATCAACAACCTTGATATCGGTTGAGCGGAAAGTAATAGTTGGGTAGGTGTCAGAGCCGAAGAAGTCATCGGAGCGAAGGTGATTGTCACGCATCGAGTTGGAAGTGTTGATTGAGTCTGACTTGATGTTGACTTCGATGACACCATTTTCTGGTGCGGCAGCGTCACCCTCCGCAAATCCTTCGAACTCGTCGAAGTTGCCACGGACTTTGGTTACCATTGCGTGGCGGGCAACGAAGCCAAGGCGGGAGTGAGCGGAATCGATGATGAACTTGCCGTTGAGGTCTTTAAGAGTGGTCATATGTTGTCCTTAATGAGAATCGAGTTTTACTATTCGAAAGTTTTGTTTCGTACCAACAAGATATAATTTAATGCATAACTATTGAAAAGTCAACTAATGTAATTGAGGCGTATTGAACTCGATTCCGTATAATAGCAGAGCCAAGTTTACGTAAAAGATTTATGGTTGTATGGTTAGAGGTGACCGAGGCAACACTGATTTGGAGGTAAAGATGGCAAAGATCGTTGTACTTGGCGCTGGCGTTTCGGGGCACACTGCTGCGCTCCATCTAAAACGACTAGTCGGAAAGAAGCATTCTATCCACGTAGTTTCACCCAATTCGCTGTGGAATTGGATCCCATCAAATATTTGGGTCGGAACAGGGGAAATGCCAAAGAGTAAAGTTCTTTTCCCGCTCGCTAAGGTGTACAAGAAGCAGAAGATTGAGTTTACGCAGGCACGGGCAACCGAATTGCACCCTGATGGGAAAGGCGAAGATCCGCGTCCATTTGTTACCGTAGAGCACACATCTGACCAGCGTCGTGGGCAAACTGAAAACATTTACTACGACTTCGTTATTAACGCAACGGGTCCGAAGCTGAATTTCGGCGCTACTGAAGGTTTAGGGCCAGATGCTGGCAATACTGTTTCAGTATGTACTGCAGACCACGCAGATCATGCTTCCAAAGAGCTCGAGAAAGTCGTTGCAAAAATGAAGGCGGGGCAGCGGCAAACACTCGTCATCGGAACTGGACACGGTACATGTACCTGTGAAGGAGCAGCTTTCGAATACACGTTCAACGTTGAACACACTGTCCGTCAAGCTGGTGTTCGAGATAAGGCAGACATCATTTACTTCACTAATGAAGCTGAACTAGGTGATTTCGGTATTGGTGGCATGACTTTCTTGGAGAACGGTTATAAGACTGACGCCCGAATTCTTACTGAATCTCTGTATCGTGAGCGCGGGGTGCTACCGATTACCGGTGCACATCCGCACAAGATTGATGAAGATACCATTTACTATGAAACGCTTGATGGTGAGCGTCATGAACTTCATTATGATTTTGCGATGCTGTTGCCGCCGTTCGGCGGTGCAGGTCTGAAAGCTTATGGGCGTCACGGCGAAGACAAGACATCAGAGATGTTCTTGCCAAATGGCTTTATGAAAGTCGATGCAGACTACACCAAGAAACCATACGAAGAGTGGAAAGCATCTGATTGGCCATCAACGTATCAAGTTCCTGGTTATGACAACATCTTCGCTGTTGGCATTGCGTTTGCGCCCCCGCATCAGCTCTCAAAGCCTCGTACGACGAAGAACGGCACACTAATCGCTCCAGCCCCACCGCGTACCGGAATGCCATCTGGGGCGATGGGTAAGGCAGTTGCAGTGACAATCGCCAACCGGTTGAAAGACCCGAAGGCCCCAGCGCAACGCGCCTCTATGGCAGATATGGGTGCAGCCTGTGTTGCGTCAGCTGGAACCGGTCTCTTCAAGGGTTCTGCCGCCGCGATGACCCAGCGTCCAATTGTGCCAGACTTCGATCGTTACCCAACCGGGCGCGATCTGAAACATACCAAGGGCGAAATTGGTTTGCACGGGCATTGGGTAAAACTCATGCTCCACTATCTGTTCATTTATAAAGCAAAGGCCAAGTTTGGCTGGTCATTTATCCCGGAGTAACCACTATGAATAACACACCAGAAAAAAGCGTCTCAGCTCAACCAATCCTTGACGTTTCCAAAGCGCCCATGCCAGATCGGAAGGTTCTCAGTTTTCGACAGAGCGTGTTGCGCCAGATCCCGCGCTTCATCGCATTCAACGCGAGAATTATGGGAATGGTAATTAAGGGCCACAATCCGCAACATTAAAAGAACCTATAGGGGGGACTACCTACTTGGTAGTTCCCCCCCCATTTTTTCTTAACCAGTTTTTACGATAATGTGGAGTTATGTCGATCACTGTTGCAGATGTTATGGCCACGATGGAGTGCGCTTTTCCCGCTCGGCTAGCTGAAGATTGGGATCGTGTTGGATTAGTTGTTGGAGACCCTCAGGAACCCGTGTCCCGCATTGGATTTGCAGTAGATCCATGCCAAGCAACAGTAGACGAAGCTATTGAGCGTGGCGCAGATATGCTTATCACTCACCATCCACTTTATCTGCGTGGCACATCGACTGTAGCGACGTCGACGGCGAAGGGATCGTGGGTACATAAGCTTATTAAAAACAACTGTGCGTTGTTCGCTGCCCACACTAATGCAGATGCAGCTGCTACCGGTTCGGCCGTAGCTTTTGGCTCACTGCTAAATTTGGAAAATATGCGCCCGCTCCAGCCCTACGATAACCAGCCAGAATTGGGTATTGGTCGAGTAGGCGAATTACCGATGACGATGTCAGTTCGCGAGCTTGCCGAACGAATTAAAGCCTTAATCCCAGAGACAGCGCCAGGCATTCTCGTTGGCGGAGACCCGGGAAAAATTGTCCGTACGGTTGCGGTCTCCCCAGGATCGGGAGATTCATTTTTGTCGACGGCAAACCAAGCCAAAGCTGATGTTTATATTTGTGCGGATCTTCGCCATCATCCGGCATCTGATCATTTATGGGCTGGCGGATGTTCACTTATTGGATTGACACATTTTGCTTCCGAATGGCCGGTACTGCCGGCAATGGTTCAGGCAATATCTGGTATTGATGGCATTGAGACATATATTTCTACTCTCGTGACCGATCCATGGTCACTTTGTCTATAACTAGTTACCGATAGGATCTCATCATGTACTACGCGCCTCGAGCAGACCAATTATCACTCCTTGACGTAGTGACCCTCGATTCTCAGCTCACGCGGCTTCGCCGTGAGGATAGTCAGCACCCGTTGCGATCTGAGATCAGCGAATTGATGAACATGATCGCAGCAGTGGGACGAGAGATTCTCGATGTTGAGCACAATACGATTCAGATCCAGCAAGCACTCGAAGAGGCCAGTGCGCGTAGTGAGGAACTGCGTGTCGTCGTCGTCGATAAGGAATCCCGTCTCAATGCTGGCATTGGTATGGATTCGCGCCAGCTTCTGACGTTACAAAGCGAAATCGATACGAACAGGCAACAACTTGCCCAGCGGGAAGAAACTGAATTCGACTACCTCCAACAGTTAGAGGATGCAGAAAATACGCGTGCTGATGCACTCGGCCGTCGAGAATTTTTGAATAAATCGCTGGTGGAAAAACGATCTCAGCTCGAAGAAGAAGTCGTTCTTATTCAACGCGACATAACCGATCTTGAACTACGCCGTGACTCGATCTACCGGCCACTGGCAAACGAACTCAAACAAGCCTATGAGCGTGCACAGCACAGTGGTGGTCTAACTGTTATCGCGTTGCGCCCAGACGGAACAACGAGCGGGGGAGTAGCACTGTCACCTATCGAAATAGCCCAGATTCGCCAGGCAGAACCAGACCAGTTCCATATCTCCGAAGACTACGATTGCATCATTATCAGAGATCGAGATTTTCCACTAGAGTAAGGGCCCGAGTCTTGCCCGGCGGGTCTAGCTCAACACTGGTGATGAGCCCACGGTCGATTAGAATATGAGCGAAATCGGCCAATTCTTCGGCGTCGTTCGGCATTTCTTCATTACGAATGAGCTCGCCAGCGAGCAGACCGCGGTAGCGTTTAGCATTATGTGAGACTACGGCACGTTTTCCGTTTTTGATTCGAACTGCATTGACGACGACGTGGTCAGCCTGCGTGGGTGGATCCCACACTCGGTACGCGCTAGAACGCGCATCAATAACTAAATCTTGCTCGCCAAAATCTGCACCTGCCAACGCCTTTTTCCATAGCGTTTTCGTATTTCCTGACTGCGGCAACGAAATACCCATAGCTAGCCGATAGGCTGGAATTATATCAGCAGGACGATTAACGCCGAATAGCCCCGAAAAGATGAGGACATGCTGATTAGCTCGGTTCAAGTCTGCCGTATGGGCATGAGGCATGTCCATCGCGTTAAAGAGCACCCCAGAATAAACCTCATATGCAGGTGCACAAGGTGCGTTCCACAAGTCAGCTTGGCGAGCTACGTCGTTGGCTACTCGTACACCAACTTTCAAAATATCGAGAGCATCGTCGCGTTGTGATACGGCTATCAGTTCATCAATCAGCGACGCGCGGGTAGCAGATAATTCCGGAAAGCTCAGTGAATCTAGCTCAAGTGAGGGTCCGGTTGCTGGTGATGATTTGCCCTCAGAAGGCGGTAAAAGAATAAGCACGTACCCAGTTTATGCAAAGCTGAGGTAAGATGCAGATGCGAATGAGTTGGCTAGGCGGCCGCGTGAGCGTCAAGCTCCCGAGGAACGTCCGGGCTCTACAGGGAACGGTGGTGGATAACATCCACTCGGGGTGACCCGCAGGCTAGTGCCACAGAAAGTAAACCGCCGCGGCAACGCGGTAAGGGTGAAAGGGCGAGGTAAGAGCTCACCGCGCAGCGAGCGATCGTTGCGGCATGGTAAACCCCACCGAGAGCAAGACCGAGTAGCGTGCGTTAAGGTGTCCCGTTGAGCACGCGGGTAGGTTGCTTGAGCTTATTGGTAACGATAAGCCTAGATGGATGGTCGCCACGCTTGTTTTTCAAGCGGACAAAACCCGGCGTATCGGCCAACTCATTCGCCTTTTACGAAGACGCATGGGATAGCGAGCTGATGCTCACTATCCCACGCGTCTAACGAGTTTTTCTTCAGTCTTGCGCTTCTTGCGATGCTACGAGCGCAGCTCCCGCAATTCCCGCAGTATTAAATAACCGGGCCGGTTCAAGATCGGCGCGAGTAGACAGGAATCCGGAGAACTCTGCAAAACGCGTTGAAATTCCACCACCCAAGATGAGTGTATCGGGGGAGAAGAGCATCTCGACCATATTAAGGACATCTTGCAACCTAGTGGCCCACTGCTCAAGCGACAGATTTTCCTTTGTACGAATGGACGAGGCTGCCCACTTTTCGGCTTCGAGACCATTAGGTAACAGCAAATGCCCCATCTCAGTATTCGGCACAAGTACACCATCGCGCACCAACGCTGAACCAATACCAGTTCCTAACGTCAACACAATAGTTGTGCCGTCTTGGCTGTGTGCTGCGCCGAATTCGGCTTCCGCAAGACCGGCAGCATCGGCGTCGTTCAGAACAACAACTGGGCGGCCAACATGTGTAGTCATCAGGTCTGAAACGTTCATGCCAACGAAATCTTGGTTAAGATTGGCAATCATCGGGCAGACGCCATTGATAACTGGAGCGGGGAATGTGACCCCAACCGGAGTGTCTACCGAGGTATCAAAATGCTCCACTACCTGGCGTACGATATCTGCGATTACCTCGGGTGCAGCGTTTTCTGGAGTTGGTATCCGGAACTCGTCTCCGATCAGTTCCCCGGTTTCGAGTTTGACAACTGAACCTTTAATTCCAGAGCCGCCGATATCGACCCCGATAGCAACGTTTGCTAGCTTTTGATCCATGGTTTCTCCTTTGAAAACATTAATGAACTATACGGTTGGCATCGCTGGTGAGGCCTGCCCTTGGGTGGGGAGCGTCAAAATCTCAGCACCAGTTTCCGTGACAACGATTGTATGCTCCCATTGCGCGGTCCGCTTACGATCCGCAGTTACTACTGTCCAGCCGTCATCCCACTGATCCCACTTTTGAGTTCCGAGAGTAAGCATAGGCTCTACTGTAAAAACCATGCCAACTTTTATTTCGTCGTCAAAATTTGGTGCAGAATCGTAATGCGGAATAATCAAACCAGAATGGAAAGCTTCGCCGACGCCGTGGCCAGTGAAATCTT
This sequence comes from Arcanobacterium phocae, assembly GCF_900105865.1. NCBI lineage: Bacteria > Bacillati > Actinomycetota > Actinomycetes > Actinomycetales > Actinomycetaceae > Arcanobacterium > Arcanobacterium phocae. The sequence continues at coordinate 1,690,930 of NZ_LT629804.1, read as the reverse complement.
CAACGTCACCGTACCCGAAGCGTTTCGCATAAGATTCGATGACACGTCCAATCACATTAACGCGGCGGCCAGGTTTAACGGCTTTAATACCGCGCATCATGGCGTTGTAGGTGCGCTCGCACAAGTCACGTGATTCTTGGTCTACTTCGCCGGCGTAAAACATCGCATTCGTATCGCCATGAACGCCGTTCTTGTAGGCAGTGACATCTAGATTGATGATATCGCCTTCGCGTAGCTCGGTTGAATCTGGGATACCGTGGCAAATGACTTCATTAACGGAGGTACAAATCGATTTAGAAAAACCCATATAACCTAGACAAGATGGATATGCTCCCATGTCGCACATGTATTCATGCGCAATACGATCAAGCTCATCCGTTGTCACTCCAGGGCGAACTGCTGCGCCAGCCAAGTAGAGGGCGTCAGCTGCAATTTGCGAAGAAATACGAATTTTTTCAATAGTTTCGGCATCCTTGACATCAGATGCGGTGACGACTTCGGGGCCATCATGGAACATGTATTCCGGGCGTTCGATTGATTCAGGAACGTGCCGTTGTGGGGAGAGAGTACCTGGGGTGAGGAAATGTTGATCGTGCATATCTCGTATTCTAATCTTTATTTGCTGTTGATGAGGTTTAACAATGAGTTATTCGGCCTAGTGGTTGAACCGGTGGTCATCATCTGGGAAAGAGCGCGAGCGAACAGCAGCATTGTAGGCTTCAGCCGCATTTTTGAGAGCAGTACCAACTTCGCCAAACACTTTCACAAACGATGGTTGCCAGTCAGTCATGCCAGCCATGTCAGTCCAGACTAGAACCTGTCCATCAGTGTTTTCCCCAGCACCAATTCCAATTGTAGGGATCGTTAGTTCGTGAGTGATTTCAGTGGCAATAGGCGCCGGGACCAATTCGAGAACGACGGCGATCGCGCCGGCTTCTTCAACAGCTCGCGCATCACGCCGTATCTGTTCTGCTTTATCGCCACGGCCTTGTACCCGCGGTCCACCAAGAGCATTTTCAGATTGTGGCGTATATCCAACATGAGCTACCACGTTGATACCAGCATTAACAATTGCACGGATAGTGGAAGCCATCCGTACGCCACCTTCAAGTTTGACTGCAGACGCGCCTGCACGAATTAACTTCACTGAATTTGCAATAGCATCTGTTGGCGAGGTTTCATATGCTCCAAATGGAAGATCAGCAACTACGAACGCACGTTTTGCATTCCGAGCAACCGCTCCGGTAGCTAAGACCATGTCATCGATGGTCACCTGGGTTGTTGAATTGTAGCCGAGCATCACGTTCGCGTAGGAATCACCAACGAGCAACATGTCAGTGCCGGCTTCGTCAAAGATCCGAGTAGTTATCGCATCATAGGATGTGAGCATTGTTATTGGCGTACCTTCAGCCTTCATCTGAGCGAGATGATGAGCACGCACACGCTTAATCGTCATAAGTAGAACCTTTCCTTTTAATAGGTACTATTCTAGTCCATTACGGTTAAGTTCTATAGCTTGTTGGGTCTATGTAATGGCACAATATAGAAAGATGTATGTAACGCGGGAGGCACCGATGGATCAGCAACAAGAGCATGTCATTTCCATGATTGAAGATAATCATATTAAGTTTATCCGCTTGTGGTTTACTGACGTCTCAGGAACATTGAAATCGGTTGCGATTCCGCCTGCCGAAGTTGAGGGTGCTTTCACGCAAGGGATTGGATTCGATGGGTCAGCAGTCGAAGGGCTGTCGCGTATCCATGAGGCAGATATGGTGATAAAACCAGATGCTTCAACGTTCCACATTTTGCCGTGGGACGAATCAGGTGAGAAATGTGCCCGCATGTTTTGTGATATCCATACTCCAGATGATCAGCCAGCTCGCTCTGACCCGCGTGGAGTTCTACGGCGTGCAATCGACCGGGCAGCAAAACTAGGTTTCACCTTTCATGTTCACCCGGAAGTAGAGTTCTATTTGTTCCAACACGAACAAGATCCTAACGGGGAACCGGTACCTATTGACCATGGATCGTATTTTGATCATGTCTCGCGCCCACTGGCACAAAGTTTCCGCGCCCAAGCCATTCATGAACTTGAACAGCTTGGAATCCCGGTAGAGTTTTCGCACCATGAAGCCGGTCCGGGGCAAAACGAAATTGATTTGCGGGTAGCTGACTCCCTAACAATGGCAGATAATCTAATGAGTCTGCGCGCCGTCGTCGAACACGTTGCAATAACACAAGGCGTCGAAGCATCCTTTATGCCGAAACCACTCATTCACCATCCTGGCAATGGCTTACATATTCATATGTCGCTTTTTGAAGGTAATACGAATGCTTTCTACGATCCACTGCGCGAATATCAATTATCGGAAACAGGGGCAAAATTTGTCGCTGGAATTCTCCATCACTCCCGGGAAATCTCAGCAATAACCAACCAACATGTCAATTCCTATAAGAGGTTATGGGCAGGGGATGAAGCACCAGCATACATTGCCTGGGGGAAAACTAATCGCAGTGCACTCGTGCGCGTACCAACATTTTCCGCCAAAGAAGGCCATAGTGCACGTATCGAATATCGGGCGTTAGACTCCGCAGCAAACCCGTATTTGGCGTTCGCTGTCATCCTCAATGCTGGGCTATCGGGCATCGAGAATGATTACGAGGTGCCTGAGTCTGTCGATACAAATATCAACGCCTTGTCCGATCAAGAACGTCATATTATGGGCATAGGTGAATTGCCGTCGTCGTTACACTCAGCGATAACGCTTGCACGAGAATCAGAACTTGTTGCGACCACGCTTGGCGAGGACGCTTTCGACTTCTTTTTACGAAATAAAGAACGCGAATGGTATGAATACCGGCAACAAATAACAGATTTCGAACGTAGGCTTTATTACTGATGCCTGCCTTGAGCCCAGAATTCTTTCAGTACGTAGCAGATCCAGAATTGGCCAAGATCAACTTGGCTCGGCTCGTTGAATCACTGACGCCAGCCACCCAAGCACTGTGGTCACAAATCGCAGCTGATCCAGTCTCGTGCCACCGTCTCGGTGCGATTATGGGATTTTCCAGCGCGCTCGCGGATTTGCTCGTTGTGCATCCGCATCTGCTTGACACACTTCACGAGCAACCTGACGCTCCGTTGTCGGTATCATATAGTCCGACAGAGAAAAATCAGATCGAGGAACTGAGATTAGCCTATTACCGCCGGCTCATAACGATTGCCGCGTACGATCTGACTGCTGACGATCCAGTGGCTTTTGTTTCTACCGCCAGTGAACTGATAACACAACTAGTAGACCAGACGCTCCAAGCTGCCCTTAACCTCGCTCATCGGTTCATTCCTAGTGCCAATCTTATTGATTTTTCCATCATTACAATGGGTAAAACAGGTGCCCGTGAGCTTAACTATGTTTCTGATGTTGATGTTATTTATATTGCCGAACCGTCACACCCAGAGGTGTCTGACACTGAAGTAATCCGGATCGGAACAACAATCGCGTCTTGGCTTACCCACGCCATTAGCAGTCCTGGACCAATCCCAGCTCTTTGGGAACTTGACACAAACTTACGGCCAGAAGGGAAAAACGGGCCGCTAGTGCGAACCGTGGAGTCCCATAAAGCCTACTATGAACGATGGGCTCAGCCTTGGGAATTCCAAGCTCTTCTTAAAGCGCGACCACTTGATTCTGATGATGAAGCATCGCAACGATATATGGATATCGTAAACCCGTTAGTCTGGGAGGTGGCTAATAGAGAGGGCTTCGTAGATAGTGTGCGACATATGCGGCAACGTGTCGAAGCACATTTGCGTCGGGAAATTGCGGATCGACAGTTAAAGTTAGGACCGGGAGGCTTACGCGATATTGAATTTACGGTACAACTACTGCAACTAGTCCATGGCCGTACCGATCCATCGATACGAGTAGCGAAAACACTCGACGCTATCAGTGCCTTAGTTGAGGGCGGATATATAGGCCGAGAAACAGGTGGTAAACTCGACCATCACTATCGTTTCTTGCGGACGCTAGAGCATCGAATCCAGCTCCAGCGTCTGCGACGAAGCCACGATATTCCACCGTTATCGCGGTTAGGCCGTGTTGCGGCTGCGATGAGCTATGATTCGCAAGGGCTCGAAAACCAATGGCAACGTATCCGTCATGAAGTGCGGCAACTACACACCGCAATGTTCTATCATCCGTTGCTACCATCGCTTGCATCGCTTGACCCAGATAATGTTGTGCTTGAAGAACACGCAGCGCGAGAACGATTATCTGCAATTGGATTTAAAGATCCGCATTCTGCCCTCCGCAATCTACGTGCTCTGACTCAAGGACTATCGCGTACTGCTAGTATCCAACGGCATGTCTTGCCAGCTATGATCGGCTGGATGGCACAAGCAACTGAACCAGATCATGGGTTGAACGCTTTCCGTGATGTTTCTGAGAAACTCGGTTCGACATCATGGTATATGCGCTTGTTGAGAGATAGCGCACTCGTTGCTCCCCGCCTAGCGTACCTACTTGCTACCTCGCGTTATATAGCTCAGATGTTGCCCACATTGCCAGAAGCTATTGTTTGGCTTGACGACGATGGGTTGCTAAGCCCTCGCAGTCCCGCCGATTTAACCGACGAGCTACATGCGCTTCTCAAACGCCGGAACACTCCGCTCAGTAAAGCGATGGCCGGACGATACCTCCGCCGTCGGGAAATGCTACGTATGGCTATCGGACAGACACTTGGCATAACAACTCCGCAGCAGGTTCGCGTCGCATTAAGCGACATTACCGATTTAGCGATTTCTGCAGCCTTAATTGCGGCGCAACACGACACTGCCCATGACGCCCGTTATGCGATCATTGCGTTGGGGCGCTTAGGTGGCCAAGAAATTGGATACGTTTCGGACGCAGACGTGATTTTTGTCTATGAGCCTGCTTCAGGGGCTACCGACGACGATGCGCTCGCGGAAGCTACAAGGGTTGCCGCTGAGACGTTAGCTTTGTTAAAGAGCACTGGCAGTGAGCCAGTGATTGTCACCGATATCCAGTTGAGACCAGAAGGGAAACAGGGCGCTATCGCCCGGTCTGTTGAATCGTATCGCGCTTATTACGAGCGCTGGGGTAGCGCTTGGGAACGTCAAGCCCTGCTACGTGCACGATACTGTTGTGGCGACAAGGAAGTAGCCAGTGCTTGGTTTGCATCTATAAACAGTTTCCGTTACCCGGCAAATGGTGTGAGCCCACATGATATACGTGAGATTCAGATGTTGAAAATACGGATGGAGAAGGAACGAATTCCACGTGGAATTGACCCGAGCCGACATGTAAAACTCGGGCGTGGAGGACTAGCTGATGTTGAATGGACGGCGCAACTTATTCAGCTGATGAATGCCGGACGCTATCCCGAGCTACGATGCCCATCAACTATCAAAACAATCCGAGAAGCTTCTAGATGCGGGTTACTACATCCTGATGATGCTCGTGTGCTGATCGAAGCTTGGGATCGTGCGTCGTTGATTCGTGATCTTAACGTATTAGCAACCGGGAAGACTGGACTAAATGTCGATGTCGTCCCAGACGATCCTGCTGTGTTGCAGCTTATAGCAGCAATTATTCGGCTACCTCAGCAACAAAGCCACGATTTTTCTGAGCAATACCTGCGCGCCTCTAGACGCGCACGAACTGTGACGAATAAGATATTTTATGACGAAAAATAGCAGACGATAATGGGAGAAATAATGAAGCTTATACTTGTTAGGCACGGACAGACTCATGCTAACGAACGGGGCGCTATTGACACAGTAGTGCCGGGACAGGCACTAACTGAACTTGGTTGGGCACAAGCGAACGACGTCGTTGCAGAGCTAGTGAAATATCAGCCTGACGCGATCTGGCGTTCAGATACGTTACGGACTGAACAGACGGCTACACCGTTAGCTACGCAGCTGAATCTTACTCCCATAGCGCGCGCCGGCTTACGCGAAGTTGCCGCAGGGTCCTTAGAAGGGAAAACTGATCCAGCAGCCATGCAGGAATATATCGGAACAATGATGGCGTGGGGGAAAGGACAACTTGATGTTCCTCTAGGCGGTGGCGATAATGGTCGGCAAACACTTGAACGTTTCGATGCAGTTGTGCGAGAGATCGAAGAATCGGGTGCAAAGCGGCCAGTCATTGTGGCGCACGCTGCGATGATCACTTATTGGGTTGGCATGCGGGCTAATGGCATCACTCAACAAATGCGCCAGACCCGCCTCCAGAACACGGGAATTGCCGTGGTAGAGGGGAGCCTGGCACAGGGTTTTGAAATCGAGCGTTGGATGGATATTTACAGGCCGTAATACAGCTGGTATTCAAATGGGTGAGGACGCTGGCGAAGTGGCTCAATTTCCATCTTCATCTTGTAGTCGATCCAGGTACGAATAATATCCTCACTAAAGACACCACCTTCAGTGAGGTAGTCGTGATCTGCTTCGAGAGCGCGCAAGGCGTCGTCAAGAGTAGCCGGAAGTTGCGGGATCTGTGCGTGTTCTTCCGGCGGAAGCTCGTACAAATCTTTGTCAATTGGCGCTGCAGGTTCAATACGCCGTTTGATTCCGTCGATACCAGCCATCACTTGGGCCGCGAAAGCCAGATACGGGTTGGCAGATGGATCCGGGGTACGGTATTCGATTCGCTTTGCTTTAGCCGAGGTTCCTCCAGAAACCGGGATACGGATGCAGGCTGATCGATTACGAGCTGAGTAGACCAAGTTCACTGGCGCTTCGAAGCCAGGGACTAGCCGGTGGAATGAATTAACCGAAGGGTTAGTAAACGCTAGCAAGGATGGGGCGTGCTCTAACAAGCCACCAATGTACCACCGAGCAAGGTCAGACAGGCCGCCGTATCCGCGTTCGTCGGCAAAAAGTGGTTCACCGTTCTTCCACAATGACTGATGACAGTGCATACCAGATCCGTTGTCTCCAAATAGCGGTTTCGGCATGAAAGTTGCCGTTTTTCCAGCGTTCACGGCAGCATTCTTAATGACGTACTTGAATTTCATTAAATCGTCACCTGCGGTCAACAAAGTGTCAAAGCGGTAATTGATTTCTTGCTGTCCGCCAGACCCTACTTCGTGATGGGCACGTTCGATTTTCAGGCCAACCTGCTGGCATAGCTTTGTCATTGTATCTCGTAGGTCTGCCATTTGATCGTGCGGTCCAACTGGGAAGTAGCCGGCTTTTTGTTCTGTCTTATAGCCAAGGTTGTGACCGTCTTCATCGCGTCCGGTATTCCAGAACGCTTCGCTAGAATCAATAGAGTAGAAGGAACGCTGTGGGACGTTCTCGAAGCGGATATCGTCAAAGACGAAGAACTCTGCTTCCGCACCGATGTAGACAGTGTCAGCAATGCCAGTACTGCGCACATAGTCCTCGGCACGCTGAGCAATCACTCGCGGATCACGATCGTATGGTTCGTTGGTGAAAGGATCAACAACAAAGTGATTGATAACGAGAGTTTTAGCTTGGCGGAAAGGATCAATAAAAGCTGATGATAGATCAGGTAGAAGCTTCATATCAGATTCATGTATTTCGGTAAAACCACGAATTGACGAGCCATCAAACATGATACCTTCGTCCAAAGAATCCGGATTGAAAGTATCTACTGGGATCGTGAAATGTTGCATCATTCCCGGTAAATCACAAAATCGAATATCTACGAATTCAATATGTTCGTTCTTAATATATTCGCGTGCTTGATCTGTTGATGAAAACATCAAAAAGTCCTTCCAAAACCAATGACTTTACGTCTTAAGTCTAATGTGGGGGTAGCTGCCATAGACAACTACCCCCACATAGTGAGATAAAAAAGATGTTTACCGACCACGCATTCCACGGCGATCTGGACGCGCCTTATATGGATCGATTCCCTTAGGAATACCCATGTTGTTAACCTTAACCATGTCAATCCGCTGGAAAACCTTCTGTACTTCCTGATTGCTCAGCGCCTTCGGCAATTTGCGCATTGCTCGCTGTAGTTTGAGCAACGGGGTTTGATCTTCGTCATGTCCTACTGAAATAACGTGTATTGGTACGCCTGGAGCCACACGGTTAAGCCAACGCTTCTCTTCTTCAGCAAGTTTTGCGGTTCGACTACGATCGCCATCGGTTACCAGAACTACGCCAGGACGGCCAATCGCGCGGAATAGCATATCTTGCGTGTGCGCGTTAAAGCGGACCGGCTCTTCTTTGATAATCCAGCCCCTCTTGATCTGCCCCATGACAGCAGCTGCAGCGCCTGGGATTCCGTCGATCTTGGCGTATGAAGCTCGCTTGACCAGCTCAACCAGAATGAGCATCGTGACCGTGACGGAAACCAAGGTGAATAGTAGTGGCCAGATAATCCAACTACCAGTTACCAAGCCTAGAATAACGCCGATGGCAATGCCACCGAAAAGTGGTCCAAAAATAGCAAAAGGAGTCCACGAGTACGTTTCCCGAGAGATCTTGTACGCTTCAGCGAGATACGAATACCAGCGCTTCTTCTTTGGCTTCTTGGCTTTGACGTCGTTGCGCTTTTTTACCATGACCGTCCTTTTTCTAATTCGTAGGGCACTAGTGCTGATTTTACGTCACCAGCGCGTAAAGCTCCAAAGTTAATTCGTCATATTTTGTTTGTCAGTAGCAATCGCAGCTATAGCGATGAGAGCTGCACATAGCGAACAAATCAAAAAACCATAGCTGGCAGAGTGTCCAACGATTTGGCCAGTGACAGACGCAGAGGTTGCAACACCTAAGACGTTAACCGAACCCAAAGCTGTTACTGCCACCGCATCTCCGCCTTGCGGCGCGCGAGCACCTGCCAAGGTGAAGATCGCGACCGAGACTGGCCCTATTGCGAGTCCGGACAAAAATACTGCAAGAGACAGAAATACAGGGGTCGGCGCGAACACACAAATAATAGCACCGATAGTCAAACCAACTCCGCCCAAAACAATGCGGCTGGTGTGAGTCAATTTATCTGGTAACCCGACCGATCCCAATGCTGTTATTGCAGCACCGAGGCCCATAGTTGCATATATCAATCCGGCCGAACTTGGTGTCCCATGATATTGCGCAAATGCTGTTACCGAAGTCTGGGCTGCTCCGAAAAACATCCCTAGGGCGAGCATAGCTATCAGTGGTGTTCGGACGTTGAGTAAAACTTTGGTGATTGACGGAGCCTTTTCGCCAGTACCGTGTAGCGCAGGGCCTACCGAGAACTGTGAAAGCGCGAATGGTATGACACACGTTGCAACGATCAGAGCAGCAACAATGAGCGGAGCCCTTGGATTAAGAGCTGTAGCTAAAACTCCTACGATTGCCGGACCAAAAACAAATCCCATTTCATCTGCAACTGATTCCCACGATAGTGCAGCAGATAGCTCACGCTGCTCACGCGTAATGGGATACCATCGCACACGAGCCAACGCGCCTAACGGAATAGTTGTTAGCCCAACAAAAACTGCACATGTAATGATGATCCAAAGTGGTGTGCTTGAGCTAATGAGGAACGCAAGTGAACATAGAGCGATAATGTTTGCAGGTGCTATGACAAGTAACGGTAATCGTTGGCCATAATTATCGGTTAACCGACCAATTAACGGACTGGAAAGACCAGTTGCAATTGCTAAACCAGCGGACGCTAGCGAGGCATGAGCAACTGATTGCGTAACAGATGTAACAAGAGTTAGCACGCCTATTACCGTCATAGATATGGGAAAACGTCCGATAAAAGAAATAATAATATAGCCGATTCCGGTTAAGCGGGGAAGCTCACGGTAGCCGGAAAAACTACTCACAGTACTCCAATCAGAGATATGAAGGCTAAGGTGACGGATTAAAGGCCGTCGCAGAGCCATCTACATCATACGTCCCCGTATCTCGTGCTGCACACTGGCGTAAAAGACTGGTGGGGCTACATCTCGATGTAGCCCCACCAGCTTGCGGTTATATTCCAGTTATATATGGATTACAATCCAAGTTCGCCAGCGAAATCCGCTTCCTCTAGGCGCATCTTCACATCGCGTAGGTAGCGTGATGCATCTGCACCATCAACGATTCGGTGATCGTAGGAAATCGAGAGGTAGCACTTCGAACGGATCGAGATGACTTCGTTTCCGTCCTGATCCTTCACTACGGCTGGTGCCTTGAAGATCGCTCCGGTACCCATGATAGCTACATTTGGTTGGTTGATGATCGGAGTATCGAACAGCGCACCAATAGAACCTGTGTTAGTGATTGTAAACGTCGATCCAGTTAGCTCATCAGCACCGATCTTGCCGTCACGTGTGCGAGCAGCCAGATCGCCAACAGCCTTGGAAATACCAGCGATGTTCAGATCGCCTGCATTCTTAATGACCGGAACGAAAAGACCCTTCGGGGTATCAACCGCAATACCAACATGCTCGACGTTGTGGTAAACGATCTCGTTACCTTCAACTGAAGCGTTGATAATCGGGTGAGCCTTCAGTGCCTCGGTAGCTGCTTGGATAAAGAACGGCAAGAATGTTAGCTTGACGCCTTCGCGAGTCAAGAACGCATCCTTTGCGGCAGCACGGAGTTTAACGATCCGGGTAACATCAACTTCCATGACGGTTGTTAGCTGTGCTGAAGTCTGGAGCGACTCAACCATGCGCTTGGCAACAGTCTTGCGCAAGCCAGTCATCTTCTGGCGCGTGCCACGCATCGACGCAGCTTCCTGCGCCTTCGAAGCAAGAGCAGACTTAACTGATTCAGTAGCTGGCGTGATGACTGGGCTAGAGGCTGCAGCCGGTGCGACCGGAGTAGCTTGTGCGGCCTGCTTGGCAGCTTCGGCGGCGGCTTCGATGTCTTGACGGCGTACCCGTCCGCCAACACCAGTGCCTTCGACGGTTGTGAGTTCAACGCCGAGTTCCTTGGCAAGCTTGCGCACGATTGGCGTCACGTAAGATGACTTGCCACTGTCGCCAATAGCCGAAATAGGATTCGGCTCTGATGCTGGAACTTCAGCCGGCTTCGACTCAGTTGATTCTGGTTCAGCTGAAACAGATGCCTCTATAGCAGGTGCTTCTTCAGCAGATCCGCCAATAACTGCAAGTGCAGTACCAACCTCGACTGTTTCGTCTTCGTTAACAATAATCTTTGTCAAGACACCGGCTGCTGGAGCTGGAACTTCGGTGTCCACCTTATCGGTCGATACTTCGACAATTGGTTCGTCCTCTTCAACAGTATCGCCCACGTGCTTAAGCCACGTGGTAACGGTACCTTCGTTAACGGATTCGCCAAGGGCAGGCATTAAGACATTAATGCCGCTTCCATTGCCTGCTGGGGCAGGGGTTTCACGTGCTGGTGCAGATGCTTCTGCTTCGGCTTGTGGTAGAGGCTGAGAGCCTTCACCTGAGCCATCATTGGTGGCAGGATGCTGATCAGACTGAGCCTGTGCGCCAGAACCATCGCCAATGTAACCAAGTACTGTGCCAACGTCTACTGTTTCATCCTCATTAACGACGATTCGTTCCAGGATTCCAGCTGCTGGAGCCGGGACTTCGGTGTCAACCTTATCGGTAGACACTTCAACGATCGGTTCGTCAACTTCGACAGAATCGCCTACCTGCTTAAGCCAGGTGGTGACTGTTCCTTCATTAACAGATTCGCCCAATGCGGGCATCTTAATTTCTTCAGACATATGCAGAAACTCCCTTGTCTCAGTTGTGGGTGTGGAGCGGCTTGCCAGCGAGAGCAAGAATTGCTTCGCCTACTGCTTCATTTTGGGTTGGATGGGCGTGGATAAGACCCTCGAAGTCTTCAGGGAATGCTTCCCATGACACCATGAGTTGGCCTTCGCCAGCTTGTTCGCCCATACGAGCACCGATAGCATGGAAGCCAACGATCGGACCGTTCTTCTCACGGACGAGTTTCACGAAACCAGTTGTGCCAAGCATTTGGGACTTGCCATTGCCAGCAAGGTTGAACTCAACGACTTCGACGTTTTCTTTGCCATATTTCTCTTCTGCCTTGGGCTGGGTGAGTCCAACAGAGGAGATCTCTGGATCCGAGTAGGTCACCTTAGGAATAAGGTTTTCGTCAATGGCCTTCGGGTTCATTCCGGCGATTTCCTCAGCGACGAAAATACCTTGAAGGAATCCACGATGTGCAAGCTGTACGCCAGGAACGATATCACCGACGGCATAGATGCTGCCGACGCCGGTGTGTAACCGATCGTTAGTGATGACGAAGTCGCGTTCCATCTTGATACCGTGTTCTTCGTATCCGAGGTTCTGAGTTGCTGGACCACGACCAATAGCGATCAGCATCATATCCGCGTCATACTGTTTACCGTCTTGGGTAAAGACGTGCACACCGTTTTCGTCTTCGTCAACATGATCAAACATAGTCTTTGTTTTGAACGTGATTTTCCGCTTGCGGAATTGACGCTCGAGCATCTTGGAAATTGCTGGATCCTCATTCGGGACAAGTCGATCGAGACCCTCAATGATGGTTACGTTTGCGCCGAAAGAAGCCCAAACAGAAGCAAATTCTACACCGATAACGCCGCCGCCTAGGACGACGACGGAGTTTGGAACGTGCTCAAGCTTGAGTGCTTGCTCGGAGGTGACAACTCGATCTGTAATAGTTTGACCAATTGTCTTGGAATAAGAGCCAGAGGCGAGGACAATATTCTTGCCCTTGAGATGGCGTCCGTTAACTTCAACAGTATCTTGAGAGATCAACCGTCCCCATCCGTGGACAGTTTCGATGCCTCGTGAATCGATGAGACCGGTGAGACCTTTAAACATTTTTTCAATGACGCCGTCTTTATAAGCGTTAAGAGCATTCATATCAATGCCCTCAAAGTTTCCTCTAACGCCGATATTTGCGCTTTCGCGCATTTCGTTGGCAACTTCGGCAACGTGGAGTAAAGCTTTGGTTGGGATACAGCCACGGTGCAAACATGTTCCGCCGACTTTATCGCCTTCTACTAAAGCAACCGAAAGTCCTAGTTGTGCGGCGCGCATAGCCGTAGCGTATCCGCCGGATCCGGCGCCGAGAATAACAACGTCGTATTCTTGAGTGTCTGACACTTACCTCTCCCTCGAGTTGGCATTTAGGTGCTGGTTTCCCAGACCCCTTAGGTACATTGTCCCACTTTGAACGAGATATTGCTCATTCTTGTGAAGAAAATCTGCGTTATCAACATTACGTTATAAACGATGTGCGTCGGCCTTGCTTTAGATGTATTGCAGATATGATGTGCGTACAATGAGCTCCATGGCATGGTTTTTTAAGAGCTCAAAAAAGAACAACTCACGTCACGCACGTCGGGAAACAACTGCTTATCTAAAAGATTTTTGTGTTACGCGAGAGGAAGTTGAAGCGTATTATGAGGCTGAAACCCCGCGGGACCCATCATCAATTGTTCTCGTCGCGCGTGATGGTGAATGGACCCGTCGAAAAGTTCCTAGCTGGAAAGACGCAATAGCGTTAGCTCAAGAACTTGATATCCCGCTATATGACGTTGCTCGTACTGGATATCCCCGGTCAATGAGAGAATGGAACTTAAACAATCCGGGAGCCTCGAGGCGCTAAGCTGTCGATATTGCTGATGAATATTGAGTTTTTCTAAAAAATGGTGGCTATCAGAAAGTTGATAGCCACCATCTTTTTCCTTAGCAAGTTGGGCACTTAGCGAGCAAGATGCTCAACCAAGGTACGAAGCATGACACCGGTGGCACCCTTTGGTTGGTAACCCCAAGCTGCCTCGTGGTTGAACGACGGGCCAGCAATATCGATATGTGCCCATGGCGTATCACCAACGAATTCCTTCAGGAATAGGCCAGCAACAAGCATTCCACCAGGGCGTGAACCAGAGTTCTTCATATCTGCGCAATCGGAGTCAAGTGACGAGCGCAATTCAGCAGGCAATGGCATAGGCCAAGCAGGTTCGCCAGCTTCGTTGGCGGCAGCAACGATTGCATCCCGGACGGTTTCTGTTCCCATAATGCCAGTAGTACGATTGCCAAGTGCTACGATTTGTGCGCCAGTAAGGGTGGCAATGTCGATGATTTCATCTGGGTTTTCTTCGCAGCCCATGATAAGTCCATCCGCCATGACAAGGCGTCCCTCAGCGTCCGTATTATTAATCTCTACAGACAAGCCGTTACGGTAAACGATGACGTCATCTGGCCGGCCAGCAGAACCAGAGACCATATTTTCAGCCAAGCATAGCCAGGCAACAACATGTCGCTTAATGCCAAGGTTTGCGGCTGCAATTGCTGCGTGGAGAACGGTAGCTGCACCGGTCATGTCAGTCTTCATATCGGTGATAACTGACGATGGCTTTAAGCTGTAGCCACCGGTATCAAAAGTAATACCTTTTCCGACAAGAGCGGTGAAACCTTCAGCATTTTCCGGCTTATATTCGACGCGCACAAGACGTGGAGCTGATGCCGAACCACGACCCACTTGGAGCAAGCCAGCAAGTTTTTCGGTTTCAAGCTCTTCGTCCGCGTAAACCTTAACATTCAAGCCAGCTGCTTGGGCAACTTTCACAGCATGGTCAGCAAAGGTAACTGGATTCAAGAAATTAGGTGTGGTGTTTTCGAGATCTCGTACCGCATTCACCGCTTCTGCAAGTACTAGAGCATGATCCCGAATCGTTTCGTCAGTATGATCAGAAACGACGACGATGGATTCTACTGGCTCTTTCGCTGGCTTCTTGTAAGCGTCGAAAACGTATGCTCCTAGAGCAGCGCCTTCGACAATTGCGCCAGCTTGTTGAGCAGTTTCATGCGGGAAACTGATTGTCAGGGAACCATGGCCTGCAGTGGCACGTGTTGCTGCACCTGCCATATGGCGCAACGATTCAGTTGCATGCTCTTCGCACAGGCCAACAGCTAAAACAATCTTCGAAGAGTCGGCTGGGTTAACGATCGTCGTCGTCGACAACGCTTTTGCGTCAAAACCAATCGTGGTCAAAGACTGAACAACGTTGGCTGCGAAATCGTCCGGTACCGGAGACACGATTACGAGCGAATCGTCTTTCTTTGCCACGGCGAGCGCTAAATTAGCGTGAATATCAAGATGTGCTGAAATTTCAAAATTAGTCATGTCTATATGTTAACGGGGCTAGGCCAGAAAAACCTCTGACTTAGCCCCGTTTTACATAGATGTGAGAAACTAGCGTCCCTTCTTAGCAGCTTTGGCAGCTTTCAGATCAGCAGCAGTCGAACCTGAGGGATACTCGCCGCGCTTAACCTGCGGTGAAGGCAGACGCCACCGTGGCATGTACATACCACGAGAAAACATCTGCATTGAGAAACCCGATGGAATCTCATCCTTGCCGAACTTGTACACGGCCAGAATCTTTGCGTTGCGGACGATCCATACGAGCTGAATCACCATAATGAGGAAAATGGCGTAAACTCCGATGGTTGCCCAGAAGGCAGCGACTGGCCAGTAGGACATGAATGCTGCGAGCAGTAGCAACGGGATAACCATTGGCATAAACCATTGACCCAGTGGGTTCGCGGCGTCGATATAATCCCGGCCCCAACGACGGACTTTTCCACGGTGAGCAGGCGGCATATTTCTTTCATCACCAGTACGCATAGCTGTTTGTTGCTTGTAGTACAGTTCATTGCTCTTTGCGCGATTCTCAGCCTTGAGCTTACGCTTTTCTTCCTTCGTTAAGGCAGCGCTTGCAGCGACAAGTGGCCGACGATGAGCACGCTCAACGTCCTTCCGGCGTGGAGTTGGAGTGCCTTTGCTTGGTACATGGCCTTTTGCTAGGGTCTCCGATGCGACGTTAGTCGGCTCTTGAACAGAGTCTTTTTTCTGACCGAACACAAAACTTCCTTCACAATTAATGAAATTCCATTGCTAGTTTACCGGGTAACGGGCAAATACGCGCTAGGCTAGTGGGTATGAATACTCAATTAATTAGTTCTCGCGTCGATGACGCCATGCCTGAAATCCTCAACGAATTGACAGAATTTGTTGCTATTCCGTCGATTTCGTCTGCTTCTTTTGACCAAGCTCCGATGCTTGAATCGGCTCAATGGATAGCACAACGAGCGAAAAAATTAGGGCTAGATACCGAGGTGATTCAGCTACATACCGAATCCGGGCTGGTAGGAAGACCAGCGATTCTGGCTTCACGTCCAGCTCAGGAGGGCAAGCCAACCGTTTTGCTTTACGCACATCACGATGTGCAGCCAGTTGGCGATGTGGCTGAATGGAAGTCGGAGCCATTTGTCGCAGTAGAGCGCGATGGCAGATTGTATGGTCGTGGCACAGCTGATGATAAAGCTGGAGTTTTGGTCCATTTAGCTGCTATCGAAGCTGCAGATCCGGGCGTCGGCATTCGGCTTTTTATTGAGGGCGAAGAAGAAGTTGGTTCCCCAACTTTCGTTGATTTTCTCAATACCTATCGGGAACAACTTGCCGCAGACGTGATCGTCGTCGCGGATTCTTCTAATTGGAAGGCTGGAGCTCCGGCGTTAACGACGTCGTTGCGTGGCGTTGTCCAGATGCAGGTTGAAGTTAAGGTGCTTGACCACGCCGTACATTCTGGTTTCTTTGGTGGCCCAGTTCTTGATGCGGTTACCGTTGCATCGCGGCTGATTTCAACGTTGCATGACGCGGACGGCAATGTTGCAGTATCAGGCCTTGTTCAGGAAGATGACACTGATGTTGACTATCCAGAAGCAGATTTTCGGCGAGATGCCGGAGTTTTGGAAGGCGTGAAATTAGCGGGTTCCGGATCGTTTACTTCTCGGTTGTGGACCAAGCCAGCTATCTCGGTGATTGGAATGGATGTTCCTTCAGTCGCGGCAGTTTCAAATACGATTCTTCCGTCAGTCAAATTTGTGTTGTCCATGCGAGTAACACCAGGCCAAGACTCGCACGAAGCTGCGCAGATGCTTGCCGATCACTTGCGCAAGCACGCTCCATTTGGCGCCCATGTTGACGTCACGTTGTCCGAAGCAGGATCAGCTTTCCTCGCTGGTGCTGAAACAGAAGCGACCGAGATCGCGCGTAAGGCTCTGGCAGAAGCATGGGGTGTTGAACCTGTCAGTATTGGTCAAGGAGGGTCTATTCCGTTCATCGCTGACTTAGCAAAGGCATTCCCGCAGGCACAGATCCTAGTAACCGGAATAGAAGATCCGGATACTCGTGCTCATTCAGCTAATGAGTCATTACATATTCAAGATTTCCGTAATGCAATTGTGGCGGAAGCTCTGACGCTGTCACGTTTAGGGAATTAAGTGCGGGTTTTATGTGTTGCCACGGCGCTTCCGGGAAATGAACCGGACGCCGTGGCACGGGCATTCGCATCGAGTTGGAATCAGTCTAGGCCAACAGATGAGATAGACATATGCTTGAATTCTGATGGTGAAAATGTTGCGCATGTTGGTACTGGGCTAGCCAATGTTTTTTGCCACCGTGTTGGCCAGGCAGAAGCTGTTGAACGCCGTCATGGATCTGGTCCCGGCCGAATTATTTGGATCTCTAGGACTGATGATCGTGCACTGATCGACCTTGCTGAAGCTGCCACATGGAACGGAAATGGGGATCCTCGGGGATCTTCAGCTTTCTTAGCAGAAGATCTGCTGTGGCTAGCTGAGCATCATGTATCGAATGTGCACATTCATCTCCCTGCGCTAATGAATCATAGTGATCTAGGTCTGGGAATGCTGAGTGTACTATCTGGCATCAGCTTCGAAAAAAATATGACCGATGGTGCTCTAAAGCAGGCTGTTACTTTAGCCCGATCCCGTCTAGGGAACATGAGTCTTTATATTACATATCCCCATGATCAGTTTTTGCATGGGCCAGATGGGATTGGAAGGATATGGCAACAGTGTGGTTTTGATGCGTGTACGGCCCAAGATTTTAATTCGACAGCCACGGACATAGCACACCGGCTAGACCGGGCACTGAGTCAACATAATCTCACTATGTCGAGACGGCAGATGAGACACCAACAAGTTTTTGATGGCGTTGGTGGTGGCTTAGGTAAAATGTTCCATACGTTGAATGCCAAGCTCGATTTATTGGGACAAGATCTTACTATACCCACCCAACCGGCTGATCTTTATGTATATATTACAAACAGTTTAGAGCTTCATGTGCCGCGCGGTTTAATCCAGGTATCTGAATATGCGCAACGGGTAGGGGCACCTTTCGTTGTAGTAACTGCACGTACACAAATTGTGCGGGGTGAGCTTCCGGGCTTAGGCATACATGGTTTATATCGACTTTCTGACATTGATTTAACTGGGATTACTGAATTAACTGTTCGATTGGCAACAACATGGGGATGGGACGCATAGCTCTCAGCGTATCCAGTGGAACGAGATAGCTAGAGCCGTTAGTCTTGAGCTTGTCTATGTGTTAGATGGAGGAAACGATGAGCGAAATTGCAACACATGCTGTAAGCCTTACTGATGTGGCCGCAGCGAAAGTCAAGTCTTTACTGGAACAAGAGGGTCGTGATGATCTCCGGTTACGAGTGGCAGTGCAGCCTGGTGGTTGCTCGGGGCTAATGTATCAGCTCTATTTTGATGAGCGGCTACTAGACGGCGATGCCATTGCTAATTTTGATGGTGTTGAAGTAGTTGTTGACCGGATGTCGGTTCCTTATCTTGAAGGAGCAACAATCGATTTTGCTGATTCAATTGAACGCCAGGGATTTACAATCGATAACCCTAATGCGCAAGGTTCTTGTGCATGCGGTGAGTCTTTCCACTGACAAGTGCTCGTGTGTGGACGTCCTTTGAGGCGTCCACACACTTTATTTATATAAAGGAGAAAAATACGTGAAACGATCCATTATCGCTCTTTGTGCAGCGGTACTACTGGGACTGACTGGATGCTCTGACTCGGCAGCTAATTCAGCGTCGAAAACTGAACAGCAGGCAGCTGGAACTGAAATGCCAACAGTTAAAATAGATGGCAAGGATACCCACTTGGAGTTTCCAGATTCTAACCCGCCCGAAGGACTACAAAAAACTGTCTTAGATGAGGGGGAAGGACGAGTTATCGAAGAAACTGACTTTGTTGTTGCGCATTATGTGGGACAGGTCTGGGGCAATGAAAAGCCGTTCGATTCTTCTTTTTCACGTGGTAGCGGAGCAGGGTTTTCGCTCCAGGGAGTTATCCCGGGGTGGACTCAGGGACTGTCTGGACTGAAATCTGGAGCAAAGGTTATTCTCTCGATTCCGTCCAAACTAGGATACGGACCAGCTGGAGGAAATGCTCAGGCGGGTATCGGTAAAGACGATACGATTGCTTTCTATGTAGAGATTCTCGATGCTTTCGGCGGGGATCAAGCTGGCGATCCAAATGCAACTCCAGAAGCAGATCCGGCTTCTCTTCCCGTGGAAATTGAAGGAGAGCTAGGCCAACCCGTGACTGTCAAAGTTAAAGAGGGGACTGCGAATCCGACTGAAATTTCCACAACCGTTATCGCACGCGGTAGTGGTCCAGAAGTTGGTGGAGAGGGCTCGAGACTTTATATGCAATATTCGATGTCACTAATCGATAATTCAAAGTCGGAAACCAGTTACGGTAAAGCCGGCCCGTTCCTATCCACTATTGGTGGTGGCTCTATCTTTGATGGATTAACGGGTATCCCGGTGGGATCACGTGTTTTAGTCATGGCGCCGCCACAGGGTCCGGAAAGTGACGACAACAAGCAAGGTTTGGCTGTCGTCGTAGATATTCTAGGTATCGATAAGTAATCCGATACAAAAGGTTGGCTCGACTTAAATTAGTCGAGCCAACCTTTTTAAAAGCTTTCTCTTAGCCAAGAATGAGCTTTGCGGCGTGCTCTTGGGCACGGGCCAAGCGAGCAGCAACATCTTCCCAATTAGCAATGTTCCAAATTGCCTTGAGGTAGTCTGCCTTGACATTTAGATAGTCGAGGTAGAAAGCGTGCTCCCACATATCGACCATAAACAATGGCACAATGAATGATGGGATGTTGGCCTGGTGATCAAACATCTGGAAAACATTAAGCTTGCCTGCCAACGTATCGTAAGCTAGAACAGCCCAACCAGATCCTTGGATTCCGAGAGCTACAGCTGTGAAATGCTTCTGGAAGTTAGCGAACGAGCCAAAGGAATCTTTGATGGCTTCGAGGAGTTCGCCTTCTGGTTCGTCGCCACCATTGGGGGAGAGATTTTGCCAGAACATAGTGTGGTTGGTGTGTCCGCCGAGATTGAATGCGAGATCCTTTGATAGCTGATTGATTTTCGATAAGTCACCAGCTTCGCGCGCTGCTTTGATGTTTTCTACTGCCGTGTTAGCGCCGGCCACGTACGTTGCATGATGCTTATCGTGATGAAGTTCCATGATCTTTCCTGAAATATGTGGCTCAAGGGCTGCATAATCGTAGGGAAGTTCAGGAAGAGTATAAATTGTCATTTCGACCTCCGGTAATTTCGTGAGGGACTTAAGTCCGATGTACATATTCTATTATGCATATTTTTAGCCTATATTGGCGGGCTTTATTCCTATGAGTGAAATACTCGGTGCCTCACTCGATTAGTTCAGAGCTCCGAAACGACGTAGACTTAAGAGAGAATTAAAGATAGTAATCTCCCCGGAGGTGGACATGGGCTCGCACGTTAGAGTATTGGTCTATTCAGATAATCGTGATGTGCGTGAATCTGTTAAACGCGCAGTAGGACGCAAGGTGCGTGGCCAAGAGACGCCGATTGAATGGATAGAAGGCGCAACTCCGGACGGAACTATTCTGAAGATTAAAGATGCAGAAGAAGCTGGTCAGTCCTTTGATTTGCTCATACTAGATGCGGAGACGCCAAAGCTTGGTGGAATCGGTTTAGGAAAAATGGTACGGGATGAAATCAACGAAAACATTCCGTATATTGTCCTCATAGCCCGGCCACAAGATGAGTGGCTAGCACGAGTTGCGCGTCCAGAAGCTATTTTACCTTATCCAATCAACGCGACTGAGCTTTCCGTGACAGTGAAAGAATTAGTTTCATAGCGTGCATTGAGTTTAACTTCTTTTATGCTTCTCACATCGCCTGGTCGACGCCAACGATATCGGGGAGCATAATTTTTTGTGAACTCGAGACTCGCGTAGCTAATTTCTCGGGCTGAGTTACGTACACAATCCGAACTAAATCGCGCCACAGCCATGAAGAAAGACAATGTAATTCATCAGTGGTTACCTCAGCGAACGGTCGTTCAGGCGGCTCAGACAACGGATGCTGGCTGTTGTATGAATCAGCGTAGGTGTGAACTTCATTAGCGTGGACTACGATAGTCGAATCAACCAGCTGACCGTAATCCGTGGTAACTATTTCCCAAGTATCGGCTTGTTGCTCATGAGGCGATGCAGCGATAATACGCCCAGCTTGGATGAGTGGTTTCATGAGCGCTTGCGCACGTGCACCGCCAACGAGAGCGTATATTCGATCGCGCTCCCGCTGAGCATACTCAAACCGTTCGCTTGCTGATAGTTCCTTCATTCGCTTGAGACTATAGAGATAGATATCATCGACATCCCCGCGCAAAATTCGTTCTACTTTTTCGTAGCTCATCTTTTGTTCTATACCGGTCTGGCAAGGCGCATCGCACAGTTTTAACTCCGCTTGATGACATGCAGGTCTGCCGTCTGGTTGGCTAGGCAAAACCTGTGCACATGTGCGTAGGTTGGTGTACGAATTAATCAGCTCCAGAGCGGCTTTTGCATTTCCCATTTTGGTGAAAGGGCCTAATGAAACATCAAGATTATCGAAGGTAACAACTCTAGACGCCGTTAGGCGAGGATGCTTTTCGTCAGTAAGTTTCAGCCAGTATCGAGCCCGTGGTTTCGACCTCCTGTTGTAGGGTGGTTCTAAGTCCCGTATTAATCTAATTTCAAGGATTTGCGCTTCAATAACAGTCTTCGTGACAATAGTGTCAACCCGGACAGCAAGATCCACCATTTCGCCAATTCGGCGTCGCTTTTCAGCCGCAGTGAAATAGGATCGAACACGCTTATATAAGTTCTTGGATGTCCCAATATATAAAATCTCGTTGTTGGGACCAATAAATTTGTATATCCCCGGCAACGCAGGGATCTGGTCAGCTAGATGAGCTTTTAACCGACGTTTTCCCGGTACCCGTGAGTGAGCCACCAACAAGTCATCGAGATGTGTGACACCAAGCGAGCCCAACCGGGCCAAAATAGCATGAAAGACATCAACCGTAGCGCGGGCGTCGTCAAGAGCGCGATGAGACGGGGAAGTGGTAGCTTGGACGAAACGGGCAAGGGACGAGAGCTTATGATTTGGTACCTCTTCACGAGTGAAAACCCGCCGGCTTAATTTCACCGTATCAACAACTTTGCGTTTTGGAAAAGAAAGCTCTAAAGCTTCAGCAGCGCCTCGTAAATGTCCCAGATCAAAAGCCGCGTTGTGTGCAACAAATACTAGGTCTGGGTCAGAACCGACAAAGTCGATAAATAGTGGCAAAATAGCATCGAGTTTCGGGGCGGTGGCTACCTTAAGGTTTGTGATACCGGTGAGTCGAGAAATAAATACCGGGATAGGGATTCCCGGGTTGATAAGTGAACTAAACTCGCCGAGGACCTCACCGCCACGTACTTTTACCGCGCCTATTTCAGTTAGCGCATGTAGCCCCGGTTTTTCGCCAGTTGTTTCGACGTCGACAACCAAGAATGTAACCTCAGAAAGAGTAAGACCCAAATCATCGAAACACAGCTGTTCACAGGCAGATAATTGTTCCCCACGACGATGGATGACGCCGCGGTCAGTGTCAATACGTTGTCCAGTAACTGGCATGATCTTCATAGCATGTACTTTAGGCCGAGCCTCCACCATATTTTCAAGTGCACTATATCCGTGCCCCGTCGTCGTCAAAATCTCGCTCGTTCGGAGCATGCGCGATTACCCCACCAGCTGCACAAACGCACGCCAGGACTGCCGCGCTAATAAATACAGTACGCGGAAGGGAAATAACATCGAAGAAGCCAGCACAACAGACCAGTATTGCCAGCGTACACAAAATCCATAAAGCCACGGCTAATCGCGGAAAACTCGCGGGGGCTTGAGGCGTTGCCGTAGGCAAATCGGCGGCATCAAAGTCCATATCGGCCTCTGGCGAGGACCAATCGCGTGGGCCGCGTCGCCTGGTCCCATTATCGAGTGAAATAAAACTTTGCCACTCTTTATCGGCATCCCAACCAGAAAGGTTGCCCAAATCATTATCTTCACGTTCCATGGTCCTACCTTACAACCGGTAGACTAATAGGAGGAGAAGCGGGAGTAGCCCGCCCCACACATGAGAGGAAGGATACGGATGTCTATCCGTCGAGTCGCGATTCTTACCGCAGGCGGTTTCGCACCATGCCTGTCCACCGCAGTAGGCGGTTTAATTGAGCATTACACCAAGGAAATGCCGGAAGTTGAAATTATCGGCTACCAGTATGGATACCACGGTCTGCTCACCGGAAACTTCATTGTTTTCGACGACGAAGCACGTGCTAATGCTGCCACGCTGAAGAAGTTTGGTGGCTCGCCGATTGGTAATTCACGCGTTAAGCTCACCAATTCCCAGAATCTTGTGGAACGCGGTTTGATCAAGCCAGGCGAAAATGCGCTCGAAGTTGCTGCTGAACAGCTCCGCAAAGATGGTGTGGACGTTCTGCACACAATTGGTGGCGATGATACAAACACCACCGCTGCTGATCTGGCAGCTTACTTGCATGAAAACGATTACGAGCTGACTGTTGTTGGTCTACCAAAGACCATCGATAACGATATTGTCCCAATTCGTCAGTCTCTTGGTGCCTACACAGCGGCTGAACAAGCTTCGAAGTTTGCCCAGAATGTTATTGGTGAGCACCGCTCCAACCCGCGCATGCTGATCATCCACGAAGTTATGGGGCGCGCATGTGGTTACCTTACTGCACAAACCGCACAGTATTACCGCCAGTGGCTCAATGAACAAGAATGGGTTCCATCAGCAGGACTGTCCAAAGAACGTTGGGATGTCCACGCTCTCTACATTCCGGAAATTACTTTCGACCTTGATGTTGAAGGATCCCGTTTGCGTAAGATCATGGATGAGCAAGGCAATGTCAATATCTTCTTGTCCGAAGGCGCGGGCGTAGATGAAATCATTGAAGAGCTACTAGAAGACGGTATTGAGGTAGAACGCGATCCATTTGGTCACGTTAAGCTTGACACCATTAATCCTGGTCAGTGGTTCGCCAACCAGTTTGCTAAGATTATTGGCGCAGAAAAAGTTATGGTTCAGAAGTCCGGATACTTCTCACGTTCAGCTGCATCAAACCCGAAGGATCTCGAACTTATCGAGTCCATGGTTGAACTTGCTGTCAAGTCTGCTCAAGAAGGCGTCTCCGGCGTGATCGGCCACGATGAGGAAGACAATGACACCCTGAAGGCAATTGACTTCAAGCGCATTGCTGGACACAAGGCATTCGATGTTTCCCAGCCATGGTTCCATGAAGTCATGGATGCTATTGGCCAGGAATGGGAGCCAAAGCCAGCTAAGTAATAGCTACACGTTTTATGTTGGCCGGCCTTCTCCGCGTGAAGGCTGGCCAACATTCATTCTGAGAAACGCGCGAACGTAGAATAGATAGGCGAATGGGAAAACAGGCTAAACACGACGACTTCCTGCCGGTGTACCCTGATCCTGTTCAAGTGACGGCAGCCATTGAGCATATTCAGCGATTTCCTCGTATCGTTGACCCGCACGACGTTGAATCGCTAAAGACTCAGCTCGCACGTGCATCTCGCGGAGAAGCTTTTGTGATACAAGGCGGGGATTGCGCCGAACGTTTTTCAGATGCTACTAGATACCATGTCCGTGCAAAAATCGGATCGCTGATACAGACAAGCTACATTATTAGTCAGCTGAGCCATCGCGTCGTTATCCCGATCGGAAGGATCGCAGGGCAGTATGCCAAACCACGTTCGCATGCTTATGAAGAGCGAGAAGGTCTCACACTTCCTTCATATCGTGGGGACGCCGTCAATTCGCAGGTTTTTACCACCCAAGGCCGTACGCCTGACCCACAGCGTCTTATTCAAGCTGTTGAGTCAGCACAGACGGCTTATCGCTATGTGCGTGAATTAGAATCAGAAAACTTTTTGAGTCTCGATCAAGCGCATAATTGGAACAGCTCCGCCTACCAAACTCCAGAATATAAAGAATTTAGTGCTCTTGTTAGAACATCAGAGTTTACTTCGCTCTCTGACCGGATATATGTATCGCACGAGGCGCTGCTCCCGTTTTTCGAGCAGGCACTGACCGATTCCTCTCGATGGAACACCGGGGCACACATGTTATGGATTGGGGAACGAACCAGGCATACCGGTAGTACACAGATGCGGTATGCGGCTTCTGTCAAAAACCCAATCGGTGTTAAACTCGGCCCTGCCACCACGGCAGATGATGTTCGAAACATCGTTGACCAGTTAAACCCCGAAGGCCATGCTGGAAGACTAACATTTATTCCGCGCATGGGTGCTTCACGCATTGAGGAATCCTTGCCACCGCTATTTGCAGCAATACGTGACGACGGCAGGCCAGTTTCGTGGATGCTGGATCCAATGCACGGCAATACCCGAACAATCCGAGGACACAAGATTCGTTTTATGGCCGATATTCTCGCAGAGATCAACAAATTCTTTGATATCTGTGAAGAATCGGCGGCTATCCCTGGCGGACTCCATATCGAATTCTCAGGGTACAACGTAACTGAGATTGCAGACAGTCAGGAGAATGCTGGCTGGGATCATATTGTGGATGAACCATTAGTAGATCCGCGACTGAATCCACGTCAACTTTTGCACGTGGCATTTACTGCAGGCCAAGCTCTAGCTAGACAACACTGATTGTGATTGTGGCGCCGCGCTTAGCTTGGGTGCCTTCTCCGGGATCTTGAAGGCGTACTGTTCCGAAAATGCCGCCTAGGATTTTTTCTACTCGGACCTTGAATTGTGCACTTTCTAAAATTTGTTTTGCCTGGTTTACCTGTTTGCCAATAACATTAGGAACAGCGACAAGTTCTGGCCCGCGCGAAACTACTACGTGTACTTCATCTAGTCGGAACGCATCGGTGTCCGCAGCTGGTGATTGAGAGATTACCTTTCCTTCTTCAACGGTGTCCGAGTATTCTTCCGTCATGACGAGCTTCAGACCGAGCTCATCCAGAGTGCTCTCTAGTTCTGACTTGCTCACTGCACTCAGATCTGGGATCTTGACCGGCGCTCGACCATCCGATAACACATAGGTAATCACAGAGGTGTGAGGTACAGATGAGTCAGCTTCTGGAGACTGCGAGATAACTTTTCCTTTTTCTACTGTGTCAGAATAGTCAGAGGTATGTTCGATTTTCTCAAACCCAATAGGCTTGATAGCAGCTTCGGCTTCGGCTGCCGTTAGGCCCTCAACTTTAGGGACGACCAGATGCTTTATTCCGTCAGACACATTGATTGTGACGATAGAATCTGGGTGGATGCGTGTCCCGGCAGCTGGCTTTGTTCCGATAATACTATCTTTGGCAATAGTATCTGAGAACTGATGATCGATCTTTACTGAGAATCCTTGTTTTTTAAGAGCACTCTGTGCTTGAGATACGGTCAGGTTCGAAACATTAGCAATAGTTACTCGTAAGCCAGGGCCATAAAGGAAATACCATCCAACAGATGCCCCGATCGTCGCTAGAATCAACAGAATACCAACTAATAGTGGCCATTTCCGACGACGGCGGGGTTCCGGCGTCGTCGGCGGTTCCGGATCTGGCTGAGTAAGAGTCGCAAGTTTTTGCGTCGTAGCAACCGGTTCTGGCAAGGTCTGCGCAGATAGATGTTGTGTCGACTGAGGAGACGGTTCGTGCTTGCGTTCTGGAAAAACTGGGATTCGCCGAATGGCAGTATCTGATGGGATCGACTCAACCACATCTTCGAGCGCGTCGAGCGCAGCCTGCCCGTTCTGCGGACGTTTCTGAGGATTTTTGGCAGTGAACAGTCGAATAACTGAATCGATACTTGCTGGCATCCAGTCAGCTAAATCGCTCAGTACCGGAACATCATCATTCAAATGTTGGAGTGCGATCGCCATTGGCGTCTCTCCAGCAAAGGGTAGGTGTCCAGCAATGAGCTCATAGAGCATAATGCCGGTTGCGTATATGTCGGTTGCTGGATAAGCAGTGCGGGCTGAAATAAGTTCTGGGGCGAGGTATGCAACTGTTCCTAGAACTGTTGAGGTCTGTGTAGAACTGGAAGCCGCACGGGCTAATCCGAAGTCAGCGACTTGTGCGTGAATCGAAGGCTGAGACAAGACAGCGGTGGTATCTAGCGGCTGATCCAACAAGATATTTTCCGGTTTTACATCGCGGTGAACTACATCTGCATGATGAGCGGTGGCTAGAGCTTGTAAAACTTGTCGTACAATTTCTAGCGCCATGCCTATAGGCAGTGAACCATGAGCTGACAATTGTGAACGCAAATCTGGACCAGGAACAAGTTGCATGACAAGATAGGGCAGATCTCCGAGCGGAGTTTCTGCAACACCTTGATCATAAACATTCACAACATGGGGGCTGGAAAGCTTAGCTGCTGAGCGTGCCTCTCGAATAAAGCGTTCAACGAAATCTGTTTGCTCGGCCAAATGCGAATGAATAATTTTCACTGCTACATTACGGTCAAGGCGTTTATCGTAGGCACGATAAACGCTCGCCATGCCACCACGGGCGAGACGAGAAATGATCTGATAGCGGTCCTCAATGAGGATGTTAAGCAGTGGGTCTTGGTTCACATCTTTTAGAATATCGGCAAAAGCCGGTCACGTGGGTGGCCGGCTTTTGCGTGTCGGTGTGGCAATGCTCTTAGAAACGCTCCATTGCTGCTTTGAGTTTAGCTACATATGCTACTGTGTCAGGCCGCATTCCGTACCGTTTCACCCCGCCGAGACCCTGATAGTAGCCAGCTACGGCTTGGTCAAAATTATCCGCGGAGTTATGCAGGTAGCGGATAATTGCAATGCCAGCAACAACATTGTCACGTGGATCAAGCAGATTGAGTTTTCGTCCCACTAGAGTGCCTGCCCATTCTCCAGACGACGGAATGACTTGCATGACTCCGATTGCGTTTGCTGGTGATACAGCGCTGGCATCAAAACCAGATTCAATGTAAGCATGAGCAAGTGCCAGCCGCGGATCCACACCCATCTGAGTAGCAGTTTCACGGATTATTTGTTGCATTTCGGCACGAGACGGAAGCTGGCGAGTTACTAAAGTATTTTTGTTGCTATTGGCCGCGTCAACAACTTCATCGGCGTATGTGTAGCCTGGGAAATTATTTTCCACTAGACGCTTTTGAGGAGTTTTTTGAGTAATTGGGGCTGGTGCAGGGGCTGGTGCAGGGGCTGGTGCAGGAGCTGGTGCAGGGGCTGGTGCAGGAGCTGGGGCCAGCGAATCTGCTGAAATAACTAGTTTTTGCCCGGGAAAGATCAAATTTGGGTTGCTGATGCTGTTTTTACTTACTAGGTCGGCAACAGTTGTACCGAACCTCTGAGCAATTGTGCCCAAAGTGTCACCAGCCTGAACAACATAGTTGGATGCTGATGGTGATGGAGTAGAGGTAGCCTGAGTCGTTGTCGGCGTGACATCACGAATCACAGGAGTTTGTGCCGGAAGTTGAAGGCGTTGACCAATACGGATTAGCGCTGTAGGTCCAAGATTGTTTGCCTGGATGATTTCGGCCATCGGAATGCCAGTGCGTCGTGAAATACCCCAGACTGTATCGCCCGGTCGCACTTGGTAGGTCATAGTCAATGGTTTCGCTGGAACATGAGTTTTTACCGGATTTAAACGTGTTGTTTCGTTAAGTGGTGTGCTAGCTGCATGCGCAACTGTCGGGGCAAGAAGAGTAACAGCAGTAGCTGTCGCTAGCGCGGCGTTCGAGCGCGCCTTCCATGTGGACATAGATCCTCCAGGAGAGTTACATCTGTTAAATATGTTAATCATGATGTAGTTGATGAAATTGTTATAATTGAGATTATCGGATTTTCCTGCGTGTCGCCACTCATTTTTCCATTTTGTTAGCTAGCATAGGCGCGTGTTTAATGAACCTGTATACGATAAATGGTTGTCTATCCCGGAAACAGCTGATCTACTTGGCGTTCCTCAAAGGGAAGTGAGATCAGCTATTGAGCGCCGCGAACTTATTGCAATTCGTCGTGGCGAGCATCGTGCATGGGCAATTAACTCTGCTTTATTGGCCGAAGAACACGGCCAGGTAGTTATTCTTCCATCTCTGCGTGGAACACTTGTCGCTTTGCATGACGCTGGTTTTTCTAGCGAAGAATCGTTAAGTTGGTTGCTCCGTGAGAATGAGGAATTGGAGGCTTCTCCATTACAAGCACTTCATGAAGGTAAGATTCACGCAGTACGGCGTGCTATTCAGAGCCTTGCTTTTTAGTATCACCAACGTCGTCCTACAAGACTCTTTGCAAGATTATTCAGGATAGGTGCCTCATATGGAAGGGCTAGCATAGCCTGTTCTTCTCGCTTTTTAATAAGTTGTTCGTGGGCATAGAATGCACCGGAAGAAGTTATAATAGATTTGATCTTTTCGACATCTTCTTCAGATAAACGCGAGCCAAGGCAAGAATCGACAAAAGCGCGCTCATGCTCAGTGCACATGCTTCGAGTTAACGCGATTAAAACAGTACGTTTGCCTTCTTGAATATCGCTTCCTGCGGGTTTGCCTGTTTGACTAGGATTTCCAAAGATGCCTAATTCATCGTCTCGAAGCT
The DNA here is from genome assembly GCF_900105865.1 of Arcanobacterium phocae. NCBI lineage: Bacteria > Bacillati > Actinomycetota > Actinomycetes > Actinomycetales > Actinomycetaceae > Arcanobacterium > Arcanobacterium phocae. Next base: position 1,661,100 of record NZ_LT629804.1, on the reverse strand, counting down.
GGAAAGCTTCGCCCAGAGGGCGTGCAAAAGCAGAGAGTCTGGAAAGTTCAGTTTCGTCTGCTCCAGCGAGCGCAGCACCGAGTAACACGGGGAGCTCGACTGAATACCGCGCAGACTTATGTAATAAAACTAAGAAAGCATCATTGATTGCATTGGCGTTGATGTCAGCAAGAGCAGTGTATTCAGCCCGCATATCCATATACTGTCCGAAAGCTGTTTCAGCAGTCATCGCGTGAAAAATAGCGGAAGCTGTGCGGTACGCCTGCGGGGATGAATTTTGACGCGCGAACTCTTCCCCAGCGAGCGACAATAGATAGTCGCCTAACAGGAGGGCTGCGTGTTTGCCAAATAGTTCTGCATTTCCATTGAAAGATTGCTGAGTATGGAGGGACTGGAAAAGGCGATGGGCTGCAGGAACACCGCGACGGATATCTGCTGAGTCAATTATGTCGTCATGTATCAGAGCTGAAATTTGATATAACTCAACGGCAACTCCTGCAGCTAGTGGCAGATCGTCGTCGGTTCTGTTGATAGCCTCAAAGCCGCCCGCCACGCACAAAGCTCGAGTGCGTTTTCCGTGGGCGCCTAGTAACTGCGCCGAATGTACAAACTCGTCAAACAGTGATTGGTCACGGCCATCAGCTATGAAAGTAGGAGTAGCTGCTAGTAGTGCTTCTAATCGTGCTGAAACATTAGCTCGGAAATCTGTGAGAGGCATACAGCTAGATTACCGGGTTGTCCACAAATGTGCCTAGTGACAAAACTTTCCACAGATTCAAATCTGTGCTCTTCATCGGGCAAGGTAGTTGATTCACTTGTATGTATGAAAACACATGTTATTACTGATCCATCTCAATGCCTGCTTTTAGCTCCACATATGCTCCATACGGATGTCACTAATGCTGTTCTAGTCTGTCATTTAATACAACATCAGAATAATTACGTACTATCAGCAATCGCGCGGCTAGATTTAGATACTGACTCACTTCCTCCGAGTAGTGCTTGTGATGACTTGGTTGAATTTGTAGCTGACGCGAATCCAGATGCTTTATGCTTATGTTGGATTTCTCAAAACCTCGATGAACTTAACCTAAGATCGGGTTTGGAGAGTTTTTTCTTCGCTCTATTAAGCAGACTACGAGAAACTGTGAAGAAAATGCAGCCGGCTCGTGTAGCCCCCATTTATTTCTTGTGTACAAATAAATATATCTGGGGACAAGTGCAAAGTAGAGAAGACCACCTAATTATAGAAAATGCCAGACCGTATCAGAATTTACTCGAAACGCCATTTGCATGTGAGCTTCTTTTGGATGATACATACCGTATTGGAGGCATGTGGGCTCGCGTTGCATTGCGACGACGTCAAAAATGTATCGACGTCGAAAAACAATATTGCAATAACGCTCAGGACCTGAACGGACAACGGTTGTGGACTAATTCGTTGGCTAAGATAGCCCATGATCCGCGCGCGCTATCACCTAGCTCTGCGGTCAAAATTTTAGGCGGAATGACACGGATAGGGAAACTTAATGCGACTTTGCATGACGCTCAAATTCGAGACCGGATTTTGTTATGGGTAATAACTGGACGCAAGGTTTCAGATCCGGTGGCGTGGGCAGATTGCTACTCGCTAATGCGTGAGGCGCCGATGAGTTATGCCTTACCACATCGGGCACGAGCTGCGGTTGATATTCTCAATGCTTGTGGGAGCTTTTCAGCGGATGATTCTCCTTGTGCATATGGGACAATCGCTTATATTTATTGGTGGATAGGAGAAACAGAACAAGCGATGACGGCCGCTCAGTTATCTCTTAAGTCAGATCCTTCATACAGAATGGCACAGCTAATATCGGCAATTATTAGTGCGCGCATTTTGCCCCCGTGGATGAATAAATGATCGAGGTCATGTTGGAAATTGTGATTCCACTCAAATAAAGGTAGATTCAGACATGTAGATATTCGTCACCATGCCATAAAAGTGGAGGAGTCCCTGTATGAGCATTGTTGTGCCCGTTGGTCGGGGAGACCGGTTTAACCCTATTCTTCGACGAGGAATCACCTTAGCCCAGAATCGCGACACATCGCTTGTTGTACTTTTTTCGAGTGTCTTGGACGAATGTTCGCAGGACGAGATTGATAAAAATGTCGATTTGATCACAGACGAATTAGAACAGGTCGACATTGCGTTTGATATTGTTACCCGTCTGGATGGGTGCGAGTTAGCTACCAAGATTCGTGAGACTGCATTGGCTAATGATGCTAGTTTGATCATTATCTCGCTTGCCCCCAAGCCTTCTCACGGGTCATATCAGCTTGGGTCGCAGATCCAAAAACTGCTTGTCGATGCGCCATGCGAATTACTGATTATGCGTGATCCGATCAGTGAATAGAGCGCACTAAACGTAGCATTTTACTGAATTTTGTGAGATTTTAGGAATAAAATCTACCGATTTAGTGTTCTACAGGTGTGCCCGATGCAGTTCAAATGCGATAGTCGGGCTATAATGTAAAGGCTTATTGGCTTTTGCCTCCATACGAAAGGTACCACGTGGCTGTTTCTTCCCGTCCATCTGAAAAACTCCAAATGTATTTAGATACTGAGGAGCTTGCTAAGCATCGGGTGTCAGAACTGAAAATTATCGCATCAGATCTAGGCCTGTCTATACCTTCTAAAGCAGTTAAAGCGACGTACATTAAAGAGATTTCCGAATTTGTTTCAGCGACGTTATCGAATTCATCTGCTGGCGGGAAACTTGATGTTGCTTTGAAAGAAGATAGTGCTAATAAATCCGATTCTAAGCCATCTAAGAATGAGGTTGCAGATTCTGAAGAAGGTACTGAAGAATCAATCCAAACTCCTGATGAGCCAGTTTCTCTCGATGATGAAGAAGAAGTGGACCTTGAAGCTGAAGATCTCGTTGTAGTAGACGATGAGTCAGAGGATGATGTCGACGAGGAAGACGACGAAGCTGAGTCAAGTGCTGATGATGCCGATGATGATCAAGAACACGTCAAAGAAACGGCTGCTAAGCGGTCGGGTGCCTACATAGTTCGCGATTCTGATGAGACAGATGAGCCGGTGCAACGCGTACACGTTGCAGGAGCTACTGCAGATCCAGTCAAAGATTATCTCAAACAAATCGGAAAAGTAGCGTTGCTGAACGCAGAAGAAGAAGTCGAGCTGGCAAAACGCATTGAGGCGGGATTGTTTGCACAGCACATTCTTGATACAACATCTATTGAAGACGCTCGACGTCGGCGTGAATTGGAGATCATTTCGCGTGATGGGCATAAAGCAAAGAATCACTTGCTTGAGGCTAATCTCCGTTTGGTCGTTTCACTCGCAAAACGCTATACCGGACGTGGAATGCTCTTCCTTGACCTTATCCAGGAAGGCAACCTTGGTTTAGTTCGTGCTGTTGAAAAGTTTGATTACGCCAAGGGCTACAAGTTTTCGACGTATGCTACTTGGTGGATTCGCCAGGCTATTACGCGTGCTATGGCAGACCAAGCTCGCACAATTCGTATTCCTGTCCATATGGTGGAAGTTATTAATAAACTGGCTCGAGTTCAGCGACAAATGTTGCAAGATCTGGGACGTGAACCAACAGTTGAAGAGCTTGCCCACGAGCTTGATATGACTGAAGATAAAGTAATCGAGGTCCAAAAATATGGGCGTGAGCCAATATCGCTCCATACGCCGCTAGGTGAAGACGGTGACTCTGAATTTGGTGATCTCATCGAAGATTCAGAAGCTGTTGTTCCGGCTGATGCTGTCGGTTTTACGTTGTTACAAGAGCAATTGCACCAGGTACTAGACACTCTGTCTGAGCGGGAAGCTGGAGTGGTTTCGATGCGTTTTGGTCTGACCGACGGGCAGCCAAAGACCTTAGACGAAATTGGAAAAGTTTACGGGGTGACACGCGAACGTATTCGACAGATTGAATCGAAGACAATGTCGAAGCTTCGGCATCCGTCACGCTCGCAAGTATTGCGCGATTACCTAGATTAAGTTTGATTGGGAGCGAGCAACCCATGGGGTTGCTCGCTCCCACTCACAAGGTAGGACGGTTTCACCCTGGCGATTGCAGGCACGAGACGTATAGCGGTGACCCTGTTGTTCTTGGCAAAAATAATGCTTGAAAAGATACGAGCACGTTAACGCATCAGCCAATGCTCGGTGGGCAACTGGGACCTCTATGCCGAGTCGTGTGGCCAAGCCTACTAACGAATGGGAGCCAGGCGGACAATAAATCTGCGATTGATCCATAGTGCAAACTGCATGTTTGCGATGAATGAATGCCGGGCTAGCAGTACGTGAGAATTCAGCGTTTATAAATCTCAGATCAAACATAGCATTATGAGCAACTACGATTCTTCCATCGAGAATGCTGATTATCTCCTGGTCTATCTCTGAAAAAGATGGTGCCTGTGCTAGCATCGCATCACTAATGTGATGAATGTGTTGTGCCGAGACAGCTCTGCGGGGCTGAATAAGGCGGTGGAACGTACCCTCTTGCTCTAGAGCCTCGTCTAAAAGTATTATGCCGATTTCAATGATATTGTCACTATCTGGATCCAAACCTGTCGTTTCAACGTCTAATACTGCGTATGTCATAGATAGCCTCCGTAACAGGCTCAACAATACGATGATTTTGCCGGCTGCGAAAGTTAGCGACTGTGAGTTCCCTACACAAAGCAAGCATGAGAGTATAGAGAACATGACAACACTAACTGAAGAAACAACACGCTCAACCTTCACAGCAGCTGATCGTTGCGATGCATGCGGAGCACAAGCATACGTACGTGTTGATATGGCATCCGGACAATTAATGTTCTGTGCACATCACGCGCGTAAATACAATGCCAAACTCAGCGAAGTAGCGTTATCGATTGTCGATGAATCTGAAAAAATAAGCTAATTAATCGTAACTGAATTAAGGCACGTGCGAGCAACCTCGCACGTGCCTTGTCATATTCTAATGGCAATAGACGATAGAATGAAGAACGTGCCGCAGATCAAAGAAGAATACACAGCTCGCCATTTGTCCGTGCTCGAGGGCCTCGAAGCTGTTCGCAAGCGCCCTGGAATGTATATCGGTTCCACCGATTCTCGAGGGCTGATGCATTGTGCTTGGGAGATTATTGACAACGCTGTAGACGAAGCTACCGAAGGTTACGCATCGACTATTGCTATCATTCTTCACCCCGATTCATCTGTTGAAGTCTGTGATGATGGTCGTGGAATCCCGGTAGATGAGGTACCCGGAACTGGTGCATCGGGAGTTGAAGTTGTCTACACCAAGTTGCATGCAGGCGGAAAATTTGGTGGCGGATCTTATTCGTCATCTGGCGGTTTGCACGGTGTTGGGGCGTCTGTTGTTAACGCTTTATCTCAGCGGCTGGACGTAGCGGTCAACCGTAACGGTAAAACATACGAAATTTCATTCCAGCGCGGTGAGCCTGGAACATTCGACGACGGAGCTACGCTTAGTCCGGATGCGCCCTTTACACCAGCAACGAGTGCATCAAATCTGCGAGTTACTGGCAAAGTCGCAAAAAAAGTTACCGGCACGCGTGTGCGCTACTGGTACGATCCACAAATTTTTCCAGCCGACTCGACGTTTTCATACGACGCCCTAATTGAACGGGTACGCGAAAAAGCGTTCCTGGTTCCTGGCCTAACTATTACGGTACGAGATGCTCGTAGCGACACACCTCAAGAAGAAGAATTCCGATATGACGGCGGTGTTGTTGATTTCGTTGACTTTCTTGCTACTGATCCGGCGGTTACTTCAACAATGCATCTCACCGGAGAAGGAACCTTTAACGAAACTGTTCAAGTGCTAGACAAGAAGTCAGGGCATTTAAAAGCAACTGATGTGGAACGTTCGTGCGCAGTAGATATTGCTCTAAGATGGGGAAGTGGATACGACACTATCGAAGAATCCTTTGTCAATATTATTGCTACGCCTAAAGGTGGTAGTCATATAGGTGGCTTTGAGCAGGGGCTAGTGAAGGTTGTTCGGGCTACTATTGATCAAAAGGCTCGTCAGCTTAAGATAACTGCGCGCGACCCACGAATTGAAAAAGACGATATTCTTGCCGGGCTGACCGCCGTTGTTGCCGTGCGATTCCCAGAGCCTCAGTTCGAGGGGCAAACAAAAGAAATTTTAGGCACTGCTCCGGTCAGAGGAATCGTGGCTAAAGTTGTCGATACTGAACTGTCAAAAATTTTGGCATCGACAAAGCGCGATCAGAAAACAGAAAATTCTAGGCTACTGGAGAAAATAGTCGCAGAAATGCGGGCACGAGTCGCTGCCCGGACTCAGAAAGAGATTTCTCGCCGAAAGAACGCACTGGAGACGTCGTCGTTGCCAGCAAAATTAGCTGACTGTCGCAGTGAAGATGTGGAACACTCAGAACTATTTATTGTCGAGGGCGATTCTGCGCTGGGAACTGCTAAATTAGCTCGAAACTCTGAATTTCAAGCTTTGTTGCCAATCCGCGGTAAAATCCTCAATGTGCAAAAAGCTTCTCCGGCAGACATCTTGAAAAACCAGGAAGTATCGTCGATTATCCAAGTCATCGGTGCTGGTTCGGGACGAACCTTCGATCTCGACGCGGCTCGATACGGCAAAGTTGTTTTTATGACCGATGCAGATGTAGACGGTGCCCATATTCGTACATTGCTTTTAACACTATTTTTCCGTTACATGCGTCCGTTAGTTGAAGCCGGTCGCGTATATGCTGCCGTCCCGCCACTTCACCGAATCGAAGTGTCTGGGCAAGGGCGTCGTAAAGGGGAATATATCTACACTTATTCTGATGCCCAACTCCAGCAGGAGCTTAAGAAACTCGAGCGTGCGAAAAGAAGCTATAAAGAACCAATCCAGCGGTACAAGGGCTTGGGCGAGATGGACGCGGACCAATTAGCAGAAACAACAATGGATCCGACGCATCGCTCGCTACGGCGTATATCGATGGCAGATGAAGTAGCGCTACGATATGCGGAGGAAACATTCGAACTACTGATGGGATCCGATGTTGCGCCACGAAAAGAGTTTATTATTGATGGCGCATCACAAATTTCTCGTGACCGGATCGACATCTAAGAGGGTAAACTAGGCCATATGCAGCATCCAGAGACACCACCGTTACGTAGCCGGTCATTTGCCGAACGTCTAGGCGCCCCAGCTGTCGTCCGGCTACCTGGCCCACATCTTGGGCTGACATGGCGAGAGCTAGTGCGCGCAGACCTATCTGCTGTTGTTGATCTTATGTCCAGTCTTACGGAATCTCCATTTGGGTTCGCGCCACCGTCTTCTCGGACTGTGAGTCATTGGTTTGACGAAATTACCGCGCAACCTGGCACGTATGATGTGCTCAGTGGCTGGGACCAACATGGGAAGCTTCAAGCTGTGGCTACAGTGTTAGTTAATGATAAGCCTCTATCGGAATTGCAAGCTGAAGTATCAGCTGTGGTTCGGCCTGATTGGGTCGGGCGTGGCATCGGACGCTCACTTTTGGAATGGCAAGATGATCGAGCTCGTCAACTTATGTCACAGTATCCGTCAGATCTCCCGGTATCTATTCGTGCGTTAGTCACGGAAAAAAATGCGGGGCGACGACGCCTCTTGGCTGCCGGTGGCTATGCTCCAATTAGCTATATTACTCATGTGTCTACTAAGATCTCGGACAGGTATCGCGATGTTTCGCTCAAAGCCCGTGAACGGTTAGGAACACAGGGGTTTCAGCTAGAAAGCTATAATCCAAGTGTTGACACCGAACTACGTAAATTGCACAACCGGCTTATCCTTGAGCTAGAACGTTACCAACCGATCTCTGTGCCCGCTTGGCAGGCAAAGTTATCACGTGCAGATCACGATTTTTCTTTGTTGCTTATTAAAGACCACCAGCTTGTAGGATACATGCTTGCGGAACAGATTCCTGAGGTATCTGCTCTTCGAATTTATTATTACGGCATCGAAAGAGCTTTGCGGCGCAACGGTATTGGCACAGATCTGATGCTGAGTGTTTTAGGCTTTGCTCACGATGCTGGTATAACAACAGTTGCCGTGCCGGTTGTTAGTCGTTATGAACAAATACCACAGTCGTTGGTCTCCGCTGGCTTTGAATTTGCCCATCGCGAGATTGTTTACTCCATTGATATCTGATGAAAAATGCTAAGCCGTGGGTTTGGTCAGAACTCCTCCCAGCACATCTTGAGCAGTTGATTAACCTTATTTCATCGACTGAAATATTCGACAACAATCCTATCCGGACATCTCGTGGCGAGATTGAATCCTATTTTGGTGCAAGCCATGTATGGCGCGCACAAGGAGCGTGGGTTGGCAGTACTCTGGTGGCCTTCGGTCTAGCTAGGTTAGCTAATGATGGGTCAGCTACTAACACGATCACCTTATCTGGAGTAGTGCATTCCCGGTGGCGTTCCCATGGGTTAGGGGCAGAGCTGTTACAACGCCAGATCTCGGTGGCACAGGAGCTATCTGAACATCTTGGTGCTGATAACGCACATGCACTACTATATGTGGAAACTGACCATGATAATGTTGCACAACTTGCGGGCAATTTTGGTTTTATAAGACGAGCAACATTTGTACAAGTTCGAGGGAAGACGACGCTGCAACTGCCTGGGCATAAGCTGTCGAATTATGTGTCGATCGAGGAATTGGCAGATGAGATGCTTGAGGACGTGCGTCGGATGCATAACATGGTTGTTCGCGAATCATCACTGTTTGATATTCAAACTGCTGAATCGTGGACATTAGTTTTGGCCGACGTCGATCGGGAGTGGTGTCTGGTTGCAGTTGACCGCTTTGGAGATCGGCCACGTGTTGTCGGCTATTTGTTGGCATCTGTGTTTGTCAGCCTGGTTGACGGTCAAGAAAAACCGGAGGCCTATATTGAGGAAGTTGTTGTGAGCGCACAGTGGCGTAACTCGGGTGTAGGGTCAGCCTTAGTTAGCGCAGTATTGGAGCGTTTCACACAGGCTGGATACGATTCGGTTGTTGCTGACGTGGCAGTAACAGACCCAGATGGTTCTGCCTTTATTGATGTTTTTGACGAAACCGGATTTTCAGAGGTAGGACGAACTCACGTTATGTCTTTAACGTTGTGAATTCGCCTCAGCCGAGTGCTTCAATAATATCGCTCAGTGGTGAGCCAGATGCGTCACGTCGTTCGTCAATCTCTGGCAACTCAACAGGCTTGCCTTCGATACCAACGGCTCGAGCCGGTAGCTGTCCCACCCATGCCATGGACAGGATGTCTTCACCTCGGAGGAAACGTTGCGCGCGTACGCCACCAGTGCCACGGCCTTTGGCGGGGTAGCGGTCAATTGGGGTAACTTTTGCGGTTCCGGGCATGGTGCCAGGAAGCGCATCGGAAGCACTGGCAACGGTGACGACGCCGTGAGCGGCTAAGTCGTTCCCGGGTACGACTCCCAGAGCGATAACGCTGGCCTTATCGTTGACTCTAATTCCCGCGATTCCTTGCCCGCTTCGGCCCTGAGGGCGCACAGCGCTAGCGTCGAAGCGTAACAATTGAGCATCGGATGTTACCAGCACGATAACGTCTGTGTCGCGCGATACTTGAGCTCCAATGACCTCATCGTTCTCAAGCAACGTGATAGCTTCGAATTGACTCTTATTCGGAGGATCAAGAGTAACTCGCTTGATCTTCCCTTGTGCGGTAGCCAAGGTAAGAACAGACTTCTGTGCAGCCAAGCTTATGAGCGCAAGAGGCCGTTCCCTGGGCGCTAGCAAAAGCAACTCGGTCAATACTGTCCCAGCCGCTAAACTTGGCGCATTTTCCGTATCTGGTATCGAGGGTACGTCAACCACATTGAGACGGTGTACATTACCGGTGCTGGTAACAACTCCTATCTCACTGAGGTTACTCGTCTCGACGATCGATGTAAGAGCATCATGGGCAACGCGTGGCCCTTCTCGTCGAAGAGGCTCACCATCAACAATACGAGCAATCCGTCCGGTTGCGGACAGAATAACCCGGCAGGGGTCATCTTCGATCTTGAGTTTAGGAGCCTTAGACTTTGTCGATTGCGTTGAAGCATCAGACTCTAACAGTACTGTGCGACGTGGCGTCCCATACTTACGGGCCACATCAGCTAACTCACTAGAAATAAGGTTACGCATCCGATCATCAGAACTGAGGATAGCCAACAACTCGTCGATCGTGTCTTGTAGTGAGTTTCGTTCAGACTCAAGCTCAATCTGAGAGAACTTAGTAAGCCGACGTAAACGTAGCTCAAGGATGTAGTCGGCCTGCGCCTGCGATAGATCAAATACGCTCATTAGCCGACCAGCGGCAGTAGCCGAATCTTCAGAAGAACGGATGACGGCTATGACCTCATCGATATCGACGATGGCAATAAGTAAGCCTTCAACCAGGTGGAGACGCTCTTGCGCTTTTCGCAAACGATATTCACATCGACGTTTTGTTACGGACCGGCGGTGATCAAGGAAAACTGTGAGGATCTCTTTCAATCCCATCAAGCGCGGCTGACCATCAACCAGCGCAACGTTGTTGATGCCAAACGAATCCTCTAACGGTGTGTGTTGATATAGCGCAGCTAGAACTGCCTCTGGATTAAAAGCGTTCTTGACCTCAACCACAAGTCGCGTACCGTGATGACGGTCAGTAAGATTTTGCACTCCAGAAATGCCTTGAAGTTTCTTGGAAGATACGCCGTCTTTAATCTTCTCAATGACTTTCTCTGGGCCAGTGAGATAGGGCAATTCGGTAAAAATGATGCCTTTTTTGCGTGGTGTCACATTTTCAATATGAGCAGTAGCACGAGTACGGAAAATACCACGGCCAGTCTCGTACGCTTGCCTAATTCCGTCTAGGCCAACAATCTTTCCTCCGTCTGGCAAATCAGGCCCGGGGATATAACGCATCAGCTCTTCGAGTGTGGCTTTCGGATTATCAAGCAAAAATCTTGCCCCAGCAATAACTTCATTAAGGTTGTGTGGAGCCATATTTGTTGCCATGCCGACGGCGATTCCAGACGAACCGTTTACTAATAAGCTTGGTATTGCCGCCGGCAGGACTTCTGGTTCTTGGTAGGTGTTGTCATAGTTAGGGACCATGTCAACGACGTCTTCACCCAACGATGCGGTCATCGCTAGGGCGGCGGGTGCCATGCGGACTTCGGTATAGCGGGGAGCTGCTGGTCCGTCGTCGGGAGAACCAAAGTTTCCGTGGCCGTCAACGAACGGGATGCGTAACGAAAAACTTTGGGCTAATCGGACCATAGCGTCATAGATCGCGGAATCACCGTGAGGATGCAGACGTCCCATGACATCACCCACAACACGGGAAGATTTAACATGCCCGCGGTCTGGTTTCAATCCCATTTGATCCATTTGGAAGAGGATGCGGCGCTGAACAGGTTTGAGCCCGTCGCGAGCGTCCGGTAACGCACGCGCGTAAATCACCGAATAGGAGTATTCGAGGAACGAGTTTCGCATTTCCTCCGAGACATCAATATTCGTAATATGTTCAGTTTGGGTATGTGCCATTTCTCTATTATCTCTATAAACGGTTTCTTTTTGGTGGTACAACGCGGGTGTGGGCAGGTGAGAAAGGCAACCCCGCTTATAACGCCGCGAGGCAATATGGAACAATGGAAACGATGGATAATGATCGTATGTCTGAATTGGTGGCCGTGCTTGAGCGGTTGCTTCCACTAAATTCGCCCGTTTTCGACGACCTTACTCAAGCTCTTGGCGACGCTGAGATTCGTACTTTTTACGTGCGTCCAGAAACAATTTTTGATGCTGATTCAGTCTATGAACGAGTAGTCGTATTTGCAGCGTCAGTCCGCCGACTATTTTTGATTTATACCGACACGAGTTATGAAATGAATTCGAGCGGAGAGCTCGTAACTACCGCGCAAGCGGTTGATTTACAATCAATTAAGGAACACCATGTCGTTCGTCGTCGTCAGTTAGCCGGAAACACAGCTGGTCAGCTGAACTCGGTTCTGCTTCGGCTTCGTTGGGGCGCAGCTTTCGCTGCAGATCTACACCCTGGTGCCTGTGACGACCCGATGTGCACTAATGATCATGGTTATCTCGGTGCACTGACAAATGAGGACTTCCAGATCTATCTTGAAGCGGTTCATGATGGAGCGTACTTCCAACCTGGAGTCGACTTTATTAATGAACTTGTGGCTATGCTAGGACAGCGATGAAAGATCTTTTTGCGGGTGCTTTTTTGCCGGGTCAGGAACGTTTGGATCAAGTTTTGCCAGCGCTATGCGCGAGTGTGGGGTTAACTGACGACGACGCAGCACGCCATGCCCTCCAGCTACCGGCAGCACCGCGCGCGTGTGTGGTGATGGCTGATGGTCTTGGTTTTTATAATTTATTGGAGCGCCGTGGACATGCCCCCAACATGAGAGCTATGGGAATCGAAAAATCCATCTCCACTGTTGTTCCGTCGACGACGGCGGCTGGAATTACTGCATTTGGAACCGGACATCAGCCGGGCATGACAGCGATGACAGGCTATTCATTGCGAGTTCCGCACACATCCCGAACTTTCTCCCTGATTACGTGGCCAGACCGCGCAGTCGATGTGAGTACATGGCAAACGCAACCGACATGTTTCGAAGAGCTTGGCACGCTGGCATCCGAAACAGTAGTCATTCAGCCGAAAAAGTTCCATGGTTCAGGATTATCTGCGGCGGCATTGCGCGGTGCACGCACTCGTTATGCTGAGTCCTTACCAGATCGAGTTCGAGCAACAGTGCATGCACTTGCTACTGATGCACGACTAGCCTACCTTTACTGGGGTGATATTGACGCCGCCGGGCATAAGAACGGCTGGGGGTCTGATGCTTGGATTGGTGAACTAGAACAGTTTGATGCCGGAATCGGATTGCTACGTCGTTCCTTACCGAGCGGTACCCTGCTAGTTATTACGGCAGACCACGGCATGATCGACGTCGAGCATAGAGTAGACATTGCCGATCATAAGTCGCTATATTCCGAGGTAGACGTGGTTGCTGGTGAGCCGCGCGCGGTTCATCTTTACACTAAAAATCCACAAGCTGTTGCGCAACGCTGGCGGGATTCGGTCGCAGATCATGCATGGGTTGCAACACGTGATGAAGCTATCGACTGCGGGCTTTTAGGGCCAGTTCGTGATTTGACCCGTCAGACTATGGGAGATGTTTTGGTGTTCGCGCGTGACACGCACGTTTTTGTTGATTCCCGAGTACAGTCGAGTAATGCGATTGGGCTTATCGGGGTCCACGGATCTTTAACTCGTACTGAAATGTCTATTCCATTGATTGTGGAGGTTATCTGATGGCTGAGCTCGTGTTTTTCTCCGGCACAATGGATTGCGGTAAGTCTACGTTAGCTCTACAAACCGCCCACAATTATCAGCAACGTGGCCTAGCTGGCATAATTTTTGCAATGAACGATCGCGCTGGCACGGGAAAACTGTCATCGCGGTTAGGTCTTGTCACGGATGCGGTTGAAGTGACAGAACAGACTGATTTCTGGAACGTCGTCGTCACCGCACGTCAACGAGGAGAACGCGTTGATTTCATCATTTGTGACGAGGTCCAATTCTACAGCCGAGAACAAGTAAATCAGCTGGCGCGGATCGTAGACGAGATGCAGATCAGCGTGTGGGGGTTTGGCATCACTACTGATTTTTTGACTAACTTATTCCCCGGCTCAGCTCGAATGCTTGAGCTGGCAGATCGAGTCGAACGACTCCAGGTTGAGACATTGTGCTGGTGCGGAAAACGTGCAACGCATAATGCCCGAACGATTAATGGTGTGATGGTCACCGAAGGCGAACAGGTCATGGTGGGGGATACCAAACGCCACGAGGTAGTCGGTTATGAGGTTTTGTGTCGCGAACACCATATGAAAGGCATGACGGCTAAGACCGCGCATGCCTCAGAAATATCGCACGGGACACTCAACTTAGGATCCCGTAGCTGACGACTAGTCTTTTGGTGCGCCAAAAACTATTTCGTCCCATGATGGCATCGCTGGACGATTGCGTCGCTTAGCAGAACGTTTTGCTTTCTTTTCCACAGCGTTTTTGCCTAGCGGCAGAGTGTTTTCATCTGCTGAATCCGCAGTCGGGGCAGTTGAAGGAGTTCGATCTTGAGTTTGTTTATCCTCGCGTGTGGCACGCGAAGGTAACTCGACGACGGTGGCATCGGTAACATTCTCAACATCAGAATCAGCAGGATGTGCGCCGTCGAAAAAATCGATTCCGGGCATTCGTCGAGACTTCCCACGTTGAGAATCTAAGGAGGCTAGCATGTCATCAATGGAAGGTGTGCCGGCTGAGGCAGGTTGTGCGTCTAATGCAGTAATAATTGGTCGCTCATGCTCTTCATCTACCGTGGGCGTATTCAACGGACGCCATGGCGATGATGGAGTAGGAATCTGAGTTTCAGTTAGCCATGTAGCTTCATCGTTGGTGGCCTCGACTGTCTGACTGCGGGTATTGATAATCCATGAAGCTTCGTAATCACTGTTGGCCACTGTGTAGCGTGCGATGAGCATCCACGGCCCACCTGAGGTACGGGTTGCATCCCAGTTGATATTACTCGCGATAACCCCGCGCGGGACCAAACGGGAAACGACGAGCTCTTCGATGGTCATACTGCCTACGTCAGCACTCTGCCGGAAGTTGCGGGCGCGGGAGGCAGTATATTCGCGTTCAGCGAAAATTGGGTGAGCGAAGATAGCAACTTGTGATGCTGGTAAAGACGATAATTCACTGACCTCAGCGACGCTCATTCCGGCTCGAATATGAGCTTGAATTTCACGTGGCGACATCGGCCTGGGAGCTTCGTCTGGGGCCTTGGCTACAGGGGTATCTTTGCGTAGTGCAGCCCGCAGAGAATCAGTGATTGGAAGCAAATACCTGTTGCCATCCACATCATTCAAAGATAGTTGTTGCCCATCGGGGTGCACGCCCAATAGTTCAAGCTCGATCATTAGTCCTCCTCATACAGCACTAGAGTGCCATTCTTTCACAGTTTTTGGCAGACAAGTGCGGTGTGTTTGAAAAATGCCATGAACTACCTCTTGTCAAATACTCGGTAAAGTGGTACAACATGGAGGACAGAACGCGTTATTTCATGTTAGGACACGATTCATGGCAACTGATTACGACGCTCCTCGTAAACAAGACGAGGAACTCAAGGAGGACTCCCTTGAGCAGCTAGGTGCTCGCCGGTCAGACCACCAGTCTAACTCGGTAGACGAGGACGAAACCGAAGCCGCCGAAGGTTTTGAACTGCCTGGGGCTGATTTATCGAATGTTGAACTCTCGGTTGCTGTGGTTCCTCCACAGGACGATGAATTCACATGTTCGGAATGCTTCCTAGTACATCATCGCTCGCAATTAGCATACGAAGAGAACGGTTTACCTGTTTGCACAGAGTGTGCTTCCTGAGCCCTGATAGAATAAACTCGCCGATTTTAAACCGGCGAGTTTATTCTATCGAAAAAGCTTATTGAAGGAGTGTAACTATGGGGTGGTTTTCTCGTCGCAAAGAGAAAGAGTCCAGCACGTCTGGACCAATCGATCAATCGAGTTCGCAAGCAGCGACAACCGGCCCATACGATTACGCTGATCATCCGGATCGCGGTGACCTGTTAGACGCTGGCGCGTTATGGATTCCGGTAGTTCGCGATGCCTCGATTCAGTTTTCTGTGGATCATTCACAGAAAACAGTTTATGGAATTGTCTATGTCATCGATGACGCGGCAATGCAACTGCAGGTGTTTGCAGCCCCACGTTCTGCTGGGATTTGGAATGATGTGCGGCGGGATATGATCACGTCAATTGCCCAGCAGGGTGGCTCATCAATTGAGGTTGAAGGAACCTATGGTACCGAGTTGCATGCGCAAGTTCCCGTCGCCGATACCCAACATGTGGCTCCTCACCGGTTCATCGGAATTGACGGACCACGATGGCTTTTGCGTATCACGTTATATGGGCGGGCTGGGTCTGACGATCAGTTGGCAACGCGAATGTTGCGCATTGCAAAGCATATCGTCGTCGTACGTGGCAACACACCTCACCCGCCACGTGAACTACTCGAACTACAGGTCCCACACGTTGGCAAAACTCGTGAGGCCTAAGTGCAGCGACGCCTCCTCACCGTGACCGGTGTGATCACAGCAATAACATATCCTGGGCAAGGAACTAGACCGGAAGTAACCGTGACTATGGACGTTAACGGGGTAGTACTTCAGCTTGTATTCCAGTCACGGCGAGTATTGCATGCTATCGATATCGGCCAATTTCTTCGCGTTAGTGGGGCGGTAGTAAAGCGTCACGGTGTACCTTGTATATACAATCCGATCTACACAATAGTGAAAGGCCATGATGGTTAAAAAAGAAACATCATTATCGGCAATTACAGCCACTGATTTCGACGCAATGAAAGCTGTCGGTGGCTGGCGTGGAATAGTCGAATCCGTTGTTCCCACCGTGGTCTTTCTTATTATTTTCGCGGCGAGTCATCAGATCGGTTGGGCCGCGTGGGTCTCACTAGGGACTGCAGTCATCGCGATCGCTGGGCGGCTCATCTCACGTGTTGACCCGTCACCAGCTGTCGGTGGCTTAGGTGCGGTGCTCATTTCCGCTTTTATGGCGTGGAAGACTGGTCAAGCAGCAGATTTTTTTGTCTGGGGCCTAATCGTCAATGTTGCATATCTTGTAGCTTTTTTACTCTCGATCCTAGTGCGATGGCCGTTAATGGGGGTGCTCATTGGAGCCATGCGAGGCGAAGGTACTACTTGGCGGCACCATAAAACAACAGTCAGAAGATATTACTCAGTCACATGGATGTGGGTAGCACTGTTTGCGATGCGTGCGGCAGTTCAGCTACCGATGTATTTTGCCAGTGCAACTAATGCACTAGGCATTGCAAAACTTGTTATGGGAATACCGTTATTTGCCTTGGTATGCTGGCTCTCGTGGCTTATGATTCGAGCGCTTGAACCGATTCCGGCTCCAGATCAGACGGCGCAGGTTTAGTAGCAATAAGCTCATTAATCTCAGTCAACGTTAACTCATCGTTAACGTTGCCGATGAGGACAAGCTGATCTCCGACGTCGAAAGTTAAATCTGGATCAGCCACTAGCGCTGTTCCGTCGCGCAACACGGAAGCGAGGATGAAATCTGGTGGCAATACAAGATCTTCAACAAGCGTTCCTACGATTGGTGCATCAGGCGCGACTTGTCCTTGGAACATCGAGGCTTGTGTCTCAATAAAATCGAGTTTGCGGACGAAATTGCCATCTCCAACTGCGTCTTCGATGAGGTTGGTCATTATCCGCGGCGTGGATACTGCTACATCGACGCCCCACGACTCATCAAACAGCCACTCATTAGCAGGATTGTTGACACGCGCGATAACACGCGGGATTCCATACTCAGTTTTCGCTAGCAATGATAAGACAAGATTAGCTTTATCGTCACCGGTTGCCGCGACAACGATATCAGTTGTTTCCATGCCTATATGCTCTAATGTGTCTAATTCGCAGACATCTCCAAGTATCCAATCTGCTGCCGGCACTGATGCAACACGCATAGCTTGGGTCGAGCGATCTACAATGAAAATTTCGTGACCGCGCGCAGCTAGTTCGCGTGCAATCGAGCGGCCAACCGATCCGGCACCGCCAATGAGCACTTTCATTAAAAATCCTCCTGGACATGATGGTTCATAATTCGTTGCACAGTATGTGTGCGTTGCTGCTGGACTAGAAGCCACAGGTCATCGCCATCTTGAAGCACGGTATCTGGCTGCGGCAACAAAGCTTGGCCATATCGACCGATGTATGCAACGCGGGATTCAGTTATACGCTGAATATTTGCGACGTCCATCCCATACCAAGATTCATCGATATCAACCCAGATCAATGTTACGCCGTACTGCGAATCTGTGTAGTCCACATGAGGACCGTGCGCAATGAGCTCGCGGAGCATCTGATCAGCGCTCCACGTAACTGGAGTTACGGTATCAATCCCTAACCGGTTAAACACCTCTGCGCGCTCTGGATCGTAGATTCGAGCTACGACATTTTGCACTCCGAACGTATCGCGCACGACGCGTGCTGCAATAATATTGGAATTATCTCCGGATGACGTCGCAGCGAAACCTTGAGCATCCTCAATTCCTGCTTGGCGTAGAGCATCTCGGTCAAACCCCAAACCAGTAACTAGCTGACCGGTAAAATCTTCGGGTAGCCGCCGGAATGCATCGGCATTTGAATCGATAATGGACACTGAATGCCCGCGATTTTCTAAATTCACAGCGAGCGTGGATCCGACCCGACCACACCCCATAATGACAAAATGCACGATGAGAACGCCACCTTACTCTACTTTTCCGCGTAACCTATTGACGTGATGAAACATTCTACTGAAAGTTCCCAGGCTATCGCTAAGACTGCCTCCATTACCTTGATCGGGCTGGTAGTTCTAGCAACTCCTATGCTTATTCTACGTTCTGCATCGCTAGCAATCACTAGCGCAGAGATTTCTCTTGCTTTTTCGCTTGGATTGGTTGGCTTTGGGCTGACCCTGTATATCTTGAGAGCTTTGACTCGTGCGGTTCCACGGCGTTCGTTCCACCAGGTTGCGCACGTTTACATCGGCGGTTGGGCTGGTGTACTTCTAGCTGCCGCAAAGATTCTGGCTTATGCAGTACTGATCATGATGGGGGTAGACCTCGTCACGATTGGAATCGTTGCTATCACTGGACCTGGTTGGTGGTCAGTTGCGTTGCCTCCGGTGATTATTATTTTGCTGGCGATTCCTAGCTTGTATGCGCGTTTGGAAACGCCAGTTGTGTGGGCACGCTGGTTGACATTCTTAGGCATCGCCGGGTTAATCATAGTCCTTGGCACAGGATTGGCCCGAGAAGCCTTTGGTCATATTGATTATGCAACGATCAATGAGGCCCGTCAGGAGGCTTTTGAATCAGCTCCCCTCATTAGCCGCTATTTCCCGCGTATCGATAGCGCATTGGGTGCTCTCTTCCCAGCTGCGTTGCTTGTGATTACATCGGAACGAGTCATGGTTTCGCCAGAAGACCGTAGGGTGAATACGGAAGAGCAGTTACGTATTTTTGTTCCGGCATTCTTCTTGATTGCACTGACACTCTACTTTTCTGTTGTTCTGTATTTGCCCGGGCGGCGGTTGTCAGTGCCTGCGATCCCGATTGCGACTGCAATTTTCGGCGTCGTCGGCACCGTGGCCATGGCTGTGTTGTTGACGTTCGTGGGCTTAGCTGCCGCGTATGCGTCTTATCGCCAGCTCCCGCGTCTTTTGCGCGACTTGGCGATTGATACGTTACTGCCACGGCGATTAGCTGCGCGTGACTCGATTAGGCCCCGCAAAGCAATTGTTCTGGTCATTGCTTTTTTGGCTACTACTGCCACAGCTTTTCTAGATTCAGCGAGTGCTTTAGCTAGCGTTTTTGTCTTCATGGTCGGCGTGATCATGCTTGTTACGGCGGTAGCTATGATCTATCGCTCGCGTTCGATCCTACGTGATTCGACCCACGCTGAAGATCGCTATGACGCTTATTTCTTGCAGTGGTTGTTTACAGTTTATGGAATTTTCATTGCCGGAGTTTTAGCACTAATATCGTGGGTTCATCCACAATGGAGTGTGTCTGCGTTAGTCTTACTGGTGGTACCAGGAGCGTTTTTATGGGGGCATCGTCGGGGACAATCAAGAGTTTCGGATGCGTTAGCGGTTGACGACGACGTCGTGGCTCGTCGGCTACCAACACGCGTCCATGGTTTAGTCCTTATCGAACACTGTGACCAGCCAGCGATGAAAGCTGTTTCATGGGCCCGGGCGACTAGGCTGTCCTCTTTGTCGGCAGTGTTGATAGATATCGATCCTATCGTTACTCGGAAGGTACGTGAGCAGTGGGCTACAGCTCGTATCCCGGTTTCACTAACTATTTTAGGAACTCCGCGAGGTGCTATTCGGGGACCGTTTATCGAACATATTCGAGCTTTACGGAAGTTTCATCCGCACGATGTTATCGAAGTCTTCATTCCCCGTGTAGTGTCTACTGGGTGGTGGGATAGATTCTACGTTCGGCATTTAACGCCTAAGCTCATCACAGAATTGAAGTTAGAACCAGGGGTAATGGTCACTGAAGTGCCTTATCTCATTGATGTTTCTGGCTGGAACGTGGATGATAGCTATGAAGAGAACTACGGACGCGGGGAACATGATGTCTAACCTTAACCTTGAAATTACCGATATTGCGCACGGCGGGCTGGGGGTGGCCCGCGATGGCGAACGTGTCGTTTTCGTTCGTGGCGCTTTGCCAGGTGAGACTGTTGAGGTAGAACTAACAAAAGAGCGGGCTAAGTGGGCACGTGGAATCGTTCGTGACGTTATCGTTCCGAGTAGCCACCGGATCCTGCCGGCTTGGAGTGAAGGCGTAGCTGGGGCTACTGGTGCTGCTGATTTTTCACATGTTGAGCTCGAGTATCAACGTGAATTAAAGACGTCGGTGTTACGCACTGCAATTCGGCGTGTTGGTGGGATTGAGCTACAAGAGCATCTTGCGGAAGCAGGGGTTGAACCAGCAATTACTGGTATCGACAGCACTGATGGGTGGCAGACCCGTACCCGGGTTGATTTGATTAAGATGGCGCACGGCTTCGGCATGCATAAAGAGCAATCTCACGATCTTATTCCTATCGATACATTGCCGTTAGTAGTACCTGATTTAGCTGAGCTGATTTTTAGTTATAATTGGGATTCGACTTTCAAACCAGGCAAACGAGTGCGCTTTGTTGCTCCGTCAACGGGTGAGAACGTCGCAGTGTGTGACGGCAAAGTCTACTCCTCGCCACGGGTCCGAACTGACTATCATGTTTCAGAAACAGTTGCTGGCAAGCGTGACTTCTATGAGTACAACGTAGCTGCAGACGGATTTTGGCAGGTGCATTTCCGAGCTCCCGGGGTATTGCAACGTGAAGTGGTTGCGCGTTCAGCAGTGCAGCCTGGACATCGTGTGTTAGAACTTTTTTCTGGTTCCGGCTTGTTCTCTGTCCCGCTTGCTCGGGCTGCAACAAAGCAAGGCAAATTCTTAGGTATCGAGGGGTCGGCGCAGGCAACGTCAGATGCGAAGAAGAATCTTGCAGGCATGTCGTGGGCTGAGGCGCACGTGCAACAATTGGGCAATGAATTGCCTGATTTTAACGCTGATGTGATTGTTGCAGATCCGCCTCGCCATGGTTTAGGAATCGGGTTGGCAGATCAGATTGGGCACAGCGGTGCTCGTCGCATTGTGCTGGTTTCGTGTGATCCGGCCTCAGCTGCACGCGACGTGGCGACGCTAATGAATACTGGGCGACGTGTACTATCTATGAACGGTTTTGATATCTTTCCTCATACCCACCATATGGAAATTGTTACGTTGCTGGCATAACTGTGGTACGAAGCTGAAGCCATGTCGGTAGACTATCTGAAAACCGATAGAAAAGATGGCTAAGTGATGGCAAAGGTTGTTCTGGTAACTGGGGCTAGCTCCGGATTTGGCAAGCTGGCAGTAGAGAAATTGTTGAGTCGTGGATATGTGGTGTATGCAGCTGCGCGTCGCGTAGAACGGATGGGTAGCTTGGCAAAGCAGGGCGCGCATCTGTTGCGTATGGACGTTACTAGTGATGACGACGTCGAACAAGGTGTTCGCACAATCACTGAAGCCCACGGCAGTATCTATGGCTTAGTTAATAATGCCGGGTATGGCGGCTTCGGTATGTTGGAAAACGTGAGCTTGGATGAAGCTCAACGGCAGTTCCAGGTAAATGTGTTCGGACTTATGAGAGTGACAAAAGCTGTTCTACCGTACATGCGCGATGCAGGTGAAGGTCGCATTGTCAATGTTGCCTCGGTGGTTGGCAAGGTGGCGTTGCCGATGGGTGGCTGGTATTCAGCGTCGAAGCACGCCGTGGAAGCGTTGAGCGATTCTTTGCGGAACGAAGTGAAACGCTTTGGTATCAATGTATCTATTATTGAGCCTGGTCCGGTGCAAACCGAGTTTTTAGATCGTGCTATGGAAGTCGTTGACCGTGTTAAACATGGCGATGCCTACCGCGCCCAGGTGGAGGGTTTTAAATCCGCATTCGTGAAAAGTTACGAGCATGCCGATGGGCCAGATCGCACTGCAAACGCAATTGTTGCTGCCGTGGATAGTGCCCGACCGAAAAAACGATATCCAGTGAGCGGAGCTGGCCCCATTTTATTGCTTCGGTCGATATTGCCAACTACTATTTTTGACTATTTTCTCAATAAGAGTCTTAGTCAAAACTAAGGGCAACGTGTCAATATGTGAAACATTTATAAGACTTTATGTTTCATTATTTGAGAAACCGGTGTTTTTTGCTGGACTTTCACGTGGTTCCGTTGTTAAGGTGAAACCACCTTGGTAACTGGCGGTTTTAAGTTGAATTAACAACATGGAGCCAAGGGATCGTGATCGTCCGTCTGGGTGCATTCTTTGTAGGAATGTGCCCATTTTTAATATCTGGAGGGCTCGTGAGAAAAATTGCTCTGGTCATGGGAAGTGACAGTGATCTACCGATCATCGAAAAAGCAATACTTTATCTCAAACAAACCCCAGTTGATTTCACAGTCAACGTTTTATCTGCTCATCGTACTCCTCAAGAGGCTATTGAATTTGCTCAAACAGCCAAAGATAACGGCTATGGGGTCATTATCGCAGCAGCTGGCATGGCTGCGCATCTTGCTGGTGTTCTCGCAGCAAACACGGTCTTACCAGTTATTGGTATCCCGTGTGTATCAACAAATCTTGACGGCATGGACGCATTGCTTTCCACCGTCCAGATGCCTCCCGGTATTCCGGTTGCGACTGTTGCAATTAACGGTGCGAAGAATGCAGCGATTCTGGCATGCCAGATTTTAGCTGTCGAAAATGACACTCTTACCCAGCATCTGCGTACTCAACGCGCGGAAGATAGTCAGAAAGTTCTCGAAAAAAACTCTGCGATATCGCATACCTATTCAGTCACTCAACACAACTAAAACTAAGGAAAACAGATGACAAATAAACTGGTCTACTCTGGCAAGACAAAGAACGTTTATGAGCTAGAAAACGGTCATTATGAACTGAAATTCAAAGATGACGTTACTGGCAAAGACGGTGTATTTGATCCGGGCGAAAACGCGGTTGGTCTATCTATCGCGGGCGTCGGCGCGATCAATTTAAAAATGACAACCTTGTTTTTCGAGATTTTGCATGAAAAAGGGATTAAGACGCATTTTGTTTCCAGCAATTTTGACGAGACAACAATGGAAGTTATTCCTGCCACTCCTTTCGGCAAAGGCCTAGAAGTAATTTGCCGATACAAGGCCGTAGGCAGTTTCTATCGCCGATATTCCGAATACGTTGAACTTGGTGCTGACCTTCCAGCCTACGTTGAAATGACTTTTAAGAACGATGAGAAGGGCGATCCTTTGGTAACAAAGGACGCCCTTGTTGCATTAGAAGTTATGAGTGCCGAACAATACGATGCAGTCAAGCAAATGACCCAGGATATTACCCGCGTCGTCGCTGATGAAATGGCTGATCGTGGCTTGGACTTGTACGATATCAAGTTCGAATTCGGTTACGATGCGAACGGTGAAGTCATTCTTATTGATGAGATTGCTTCCGGGAATATGCGCGTATACAAAAATGGCGAATATATCGTACCGCTTGAGTTGAATAAGCTGTTCTTCGCAGGTATCGAAGGCTAAGCTCATGGGCGGTCTGTTTGCTTCGACGTCGATACGAGATGTGCAAGAAGATATTTTCTTCGGCACCGATTACCACAGTCATTTGGGTAATTATCGTGCCGGAATGGTGTTGTGGAATACCCACGACGGATTCCAGCGCGAGATTCATAATATTCAAAAAGATTCGTTTCGGTCGCGATTTGCACAATTCTTGGAACACGTGCGAGGACAGGCAGGAATTGGCTGTATTGCTGATGATGCTCCGTCGCCGCTCATTATGTCTTCCCATCTTGGTACATATGCTTTGTGTGTTGTTGGGGCAATCACGAATATTGACGAGTTGAGTGCTGAACTTTTGGCTGAAAAAGGTCCGATGTTTAACGCCTTGAGTGGCGGTCGGATCAACCCTACCGAGGTGGTCTCTGCACTTATCAATACGAAAGATACGTTCCACGAAGGCATCAACTATGTCCAGAGTCGAGTACAAGGGTCATGCAATCTAGTCGTATTGTTAGACGACGGTTCCTTGATCGTCGGTCGTGACAGACTAGGGCGTTTGCCAATGATTATTGGCAAGGACGACGACGGTTACGCTGTTAGTTTCGAGTCATTCTCATTTGAAAAACTCGGTTATCACTATGTGAGTGAGCTAGGACCAAATGAGGTTGTCAAGATTCTTCCACACGGTGTTGAGCAACTCATACCGTCTCAAAACGAGATGAAGATTTGTTCGTTCTTGTGGAACTATTACGGTTACCCAACATCGACATACGAAAACATCAATGTCGAAATGATGCGGAACCGTAATGGAGAAATCCTTGCAGATAACGAATCTGATCCGCATCTGTTTGATCGTCTCGATTATGTGTGCGGGGTGCCAGATTCAGGTACCCCGCACGCAATGGGCTATTCGTATAAATCAAACGTAAGATTTGCCCGTTGCTATATCAAATACACTCCTACGTGGTCTCGTAGTTTTCTGCCGCACCTGCAAGGTTCGCGTAACGAGATAGCAAAAATGAAGCAGGTACCGATCAAGGAACTCATCAATGGCAAGAATATTTTGTTTGTCGATGATTCAATCGTCCGGGGCACCCAGCTACGGGAGACAGTGGAATTTCTCAAAGGAAACGGTGCCAAAGAAGTACACATGCGAAGTGCGTGCCCACCCATGATGCACACGTGTAAATATCTGAACTTCTCGGTTAGTACTAGCGAAAACGACCTCATTACGCGTCGGATCATCAACCAGCTTGAAGGACCCGAAGGGTTAGAACATATTGACGAATACGCTGATCCGACTTCCGAACGTGGGAAGCGATTGCGTGCTGAGTTAGCGAAGCGCTTTAACTTTGACACAATCGAGTTTCAAACCCTAGACGGAATCATCAAAGCTATCGGCTTACACCCAGACAAACTCTGTACATACTGCTGGAGCGGAAAAGAATAACCATGCGCGATTCACAATCAGAACGATATAAAGATGCCGGAGTCGATATTGAAGCCGGATACGAGGTTGTAGAAAGAATCCACAAACATATAAGACAGACGATGAAGGGCCAAGGAAACTTCGACCATATGGGCTTTGGCGGCTTACTGCCACTGGGCGGCTTCGATATGGAAAACCCAGTTCTCGTTTCCGCCACTGATGGAGTTGGAACCAAACTTAAGCTCGCTTTCTTACTGGATAAACATGACACAGTTGGCATCGACTGCGTAGCAATGTGCGTCAACGACGTACTGTGTGTTGGAGGGCGCCCAATTAACTTCCTCGATTACATTGCCTGCGGAAAGAACGAACCAGCCAAGATTGAAAAGATTGTTGCCGGAATCGCCGATGGGTGCATTCAAGCGGATATCCCGCTGGTAGGCGGTGAAACTGCGGAGATGCCAGGATTCTATCCAGTAGACGAATACGATCTTGCGGGTTTCTGCAACGGGATCGTTGACCAGGAAGAGATTCTTGATAAGTCCAGCGTGCAAGAAAACGATGTTGTTATCGCGATCGCGAGTTCCGGTGTGCACTCCAACGGTTTTTCGCTCATCCGCAAAGTGTTTCAGATCGATAATGCGCAGGCACTACAGGAAACCTACGATGAACTATTAGGGCAAAGCCTGGGCGAAGTGTTATTGACTCCCACGAAAATCTATGTCAAACCAGTTACTGAGCTACTTGAGAAAAAACTTGTAAAGTCATTAGCTCATATCACTGGTGGCGGGTTTTATGAGAATATTCCGCGGAGTCTACCGAACGGTTTGGGCGTTGCTATCAACTATAACGACGTCGGAATACTTCCGATCTTCTCTCTGATTCAGCGTATTGGGAAGATCAATAACCACGATATGTTCAACACCTTCAATATGGGGGTTGGGATGACGTGCGTCGTCGATCCACACAACGTCCAAGAAACTTTAGAAATCCTTGGTGAACATGGCGAACGTGCCTATGTTTTGGGGAAGGTAGTTCGGTCCAACACGCTGGTAGAAATAGACGGAGCTGGCTATGACTCGTAACAAAGCGCGCATAGCAGTTCTTATCTCTGGTAACGGCAGTAACCTCCAAGCAATTCTTGATGCAGCAGCAACCGGCGCTCTAGCCCATGGCACAGTTGAACTTGTTATCAGTAGCAGTTCTCAGGCGTACGGGATAACTCGCGCTCGTGACGCTGGTGTGCCGGTAGACGTGGTACGGCGTCAAGAATTCGCAACCCAAGCAGAGTTCGACGATGCGTTGAGCCAAATAATTGATCAATACCAGATCGATCTGATTGTGCTTGCCGGATACATGAACATTTTGAGCAAACAGTTCGTCGAACGATATCCGAATCGGATTGTCAACGTTCATCCCTCACTTATCCCGGCGTTTTCCGGACCAGGATTCTATGGTCTGAAAGTCCACGAAGCCGTGGTAGCAGCCGGGGTGAAAGTTTCTGGTGCAACCGTCCATTACGTAACCGAGGTTTGCGACGGCGGTCAGATTTTGGCGCAAGAAACAGTTCCGGTTTACGAAACTGATACTCCACAAGACGTGCAAAAGCGGGTCCTGACAGAAGTTGAGCACATCATATATCCACGTGTCATCGAACAACTATCCAAAGAAATTGCAGGTAACTGATATGACAACTAGATCTATTGTTTCTTACCTGGGAAGCAAAACATATCCGGGGCGTACTCTTGTTCTTGCTACTTCGCCAGACGGGAAGACTGCGACGATCGTTTATTTCATCATGGGCAGGAGCATGAATAGCCAGAACCGGGTATTTGTTGACGACGGCGATGTAGTGCGTACCCAGGCTTACGATGAGTCACAGATGGCAGACCCTAGTCTGATTATTTATCCTATTTATCGCTATTCCGGAACCACACATATTTTCACTAATGGTGACCAAACCGCGACGATTTACAATGGTTTAATTGACGGACTATTACCGGCGGAGTCTCTTAGCGAACGCGAATGCGAACCGGATGCTCCGAATTTTACTCCGCGTATTTCCCTCGTTACACAACCAGATGAGTATTCGATGCACGTTATTAAGGCAGCGGATCATACTGGCCAACAATCGGTACATTTTGATTTTCACTATCCGTACGTGCGTGGCATCGGGCACTGTATTCATACTTATCACGACGACGTTCAGCCGCTCCCAAGCTTTTCTGGCGAGCCAGTCGAGTTTGACTATGAAGATGGGCTGGGGCGAAAGATCTGGGATGCGATCAATCCGGAATTCAAAGTCTCGTTGCTAGAAGCCACTCTTGATTTAGAAACACACACCATTACCACGATGTCGATAACCAATAAGCACGAGGTCCACGCATGAATCGGTTAGAACTAAAATACGGAAATAATCCTCATCAAAAGCCGGCACACATCGCCATGAAGGATGGACAAGAGCTACCGCTGCGGGTGCTCAACGGTAAGGCCGGGTATATCAATCTGCTTGATGCTCTCAACGGCTGGCAACTTGTTCGCGAGTTGAAAGCAGCAACTGGTTTGCCGGCGGCGACGTCGTTCAAACATGTTTCTCCGACGTCGGCCGCTGTTGGCCAGCCGTTATCTGAAACCCTGAAAAAGGTGTGCTTTGTTGATGACGTCGATGGGCTTGATGAATCGCCGCTCGCGTGTGCTTATGTACGGGCACGCGGTACTGACCGGATGTGCTCATTCGGTGATTTCGTAGCCTTGAGTGACGTGTGCGATGTAGTTACGGCACGCTGTATCAAACGCGAAGTATCGGACGGCGTGATTGCCCCCGGTTACGAGCCTGAGGCGCTGGAAATTTTGTCAAGCAAACGCAACGGTAACTATACCGTGATTGAGATAGATCCAGATTACGAACCAGCGACACTTGAGACCAAAGATGTTTTTGGTATTACCTTCTCCCAGCATCGCAACAACTTCACGGTAGACGAATCGTTACTAGCGAACGTTGTCACAACGAATAAGGATCTTCCAGCAGCAAACAAGATTGACCTATTGATTGGCATAATTACCCTCAAGTACACTCAATCGAACTCGGTATGTTACGCATACCAAGGACAAGCAATTGGAGTGGGGGCAGGCCAACAATCTCGGATTCACTGCACGCGACTCGCTGGCGATAAAGCCGACTCATGGTTTTTGCGGCAGCATCCAAAAGTGCTTGGATTGCAGTTTAAGCCAGACCTTGGGCGAGCTACGCGAGATAACGTGATTGACAGCTATATCAATCACAATGAAGAAGATGTGTGCGCTGTAGGCATCTGGGAAAATTATTTTCTCACCCGTCCGCAGCCATTAACGGAGACCGAAAAACGCGAATTTTTAGCCTCGCAATCCGGGGTAAGCCTAGCATCCGATGCGTTCTTCCCATTCTCCGACAACATTAAGCGAGCCGTGCGCAGTGGCGTCTCCTATGTAGTCCAGCCTGGTGGCTCAATCCGGGACGACGCAGTTATTGACTCATGTAACGACCACAACATCGTCATGGTCTGTAATGGCGTTCGATTCTTCCATCACTGAGAAAGGGACGATGTGAAAGTTTGCCTGATCGGAAGCGGTGGGCGGGAATACGCTATTGGCGCCCGGCTTATCGAAGATAACCCAGATATCGTGTTGGACGTTATCCCCGGCAACGATACCATGACATTTGCAACTACCCATCCTGATATTGGGGCAACAGATATTCCAGCTATTGTTGAGTTTTGCTCAGCCAATGAAATTGAGCTGTGCGTAGTAGCCCCCGATAACCCACTTGTGGCAGGTTTGGTGGATGCATTGGAAGATACCGGGATAGCATGCTTTGGTCCACGTCAGCGTGGCGCCATGCTGGAAGGGTCGAAGAGCTTTGCGAAGCAATTTATGTTTCGGCATGGCATTCCAACCGCTAGCTACGCTGAGTTTCACGACGTTCAACAGGCCCAAGAATATGCCCAACGTGCATCCTATCCACTAGTTATCAAAGCTGACGGACTGGCATTGGGCAAAGGAGTGGTTATTGTCGACGACGTAGCGCAGGCACATAGCGTGCTGGCTGATTTTATGGTCTGGCGGAAATTTGGGGAGAGTTCGGCAGCAGTCATTATTGAGGAATTTCTTTCTGGCCCGGAAATCTCAGTACTCGCATTGTGCGATGGCAAAACCATTAAGCCCCTCGTCTCGAGTATGGACCACAAGAAAATTTTCGACGGCGATCGCGGGCCAAACACTGGCGGAATGGGGTGTATCGCTCCTAACCCTGTTTTTACTGCACAGATTGCAACTGAGTTCGAACAAAAAATTATGCAGCCAACTTTAACTGGTTTAATCAAGGACGGAATTGATTTTCGAGGCTGTTTATATTTTGGTTTGATGCTCACTGTTGACGGGCTAAAAGTGATCGAATATAACGCTCGTTTTGGCGATCCGGAAACTCAGGTGGTTTTGCCTCTGCTTAAGGGCAATCTGCTCTCTATTTTCCGAGCCACGAGTCAAGGCCGATTGGCAGATGTCGTCGTTGAATGCCAAGACCGTCATGCGGCTTGCGTGGTCATGGCTGCTGAAGGCTACCCGGAACACCCGGTGACGGGCGATGTTGTATCGTTTCCAGCCGACGTCGAACCGTATCTCATATTCGCTGGTGTTAAACGCAACGGCAACGGTGAACTAGAAAGCGCTTCTGGTCGCGTACTTAACGTTCTCGGATTCGGTGCTTCGCTCGGTGAAGCTATTGACTCTGCCTACGATCACGTGAGCGCTATTTCCTTCGCTCATAGTCATTACCGTAATGATATTGGAACCACAGCTCGAGAAATTGAGGATCACCATGATCTCTAGAATTTATGTTGAAGCTAAGCCAGGCACGAATCCTGCTGCCGATAATCTTGCTGACGATCTTCGCTCATTTTTACATATTGATTCTGTTACTGGTGTGCGGATTATTAATCGTTATGATTGCGAAAATATATCGGCACAGGTGTTTGATCGTGCAGTCACTCAGGTTTTTGCCCAGCCTCCAGTAGATAACTATTTTGTGGAGCTGGCGACGCGTCCTAGCGATCGAGTCTTTGCCGTTAGCTACTTGCCCGGGCAGTTTGACCAGCGTGCTGATAGCGCTGCGGTGTGTATCCAAATGATGGCTCAAGTTGATAAACCGCGTATCAGCTATGCACGGGTATACGTTATCAGCGGTGGAGTGACTGACGGCGAACTAGCTAGGATCAAAACATATCTTATTAACTCGGTAGACTCTCATGAAGTATCACTAGAACTGCCACAATCTCTCGCGTTGCAGACTACTCCAGCACAAGCCGTCCCTGAGGTAGCGAACTTTACGACGATGAGCAAGGAAGAACTTCGTACCTACCTTGATGATAATGCCGCGGCGATGGATCTAGCAGATCTGACTCTTGTCCAAGACTATTTCACTCGAATTGGCCGTAACCCGACGGAAACCGAACTAAAAGTCATTGATACCTATTGGTCAGATCATTGTCGGCATACGACGTTTACCACGGAGCTGGCTAAAGTCGATATTGACGATGAGCGTGTTGCCCGCACATATGAGTCCTACCTGCGGATCAAATCTGACATCGCTCCGGGCAAACCCGTGACGTTGATGGACATTGCGACGATGTCTATGAAATATTTGCGTGCCCACGGCAAGCTAGATCAGCTCGATATTAGCGACGAGATCAATGCCTGCACAATTAAGGTCGAGGTCAACGTCGAAGGCGAAAACGAAGAGTGGTTATTGCTGTTTAAGAACGAAACGCATAATCATCCAACCGAAATCGAGCCGTTTGGCGGCGCCGCAACCTGCATCGGTGGTGCAATCCGCGATCCGTTATCTGGCCGAGCATATGTGTATGCTGCTATGCGCGTCACTGGAGCGGGCGATCCGCTCCAACCGCTGGAAGAAACCTTGCCTGGTAAACTGCCACAACGCCAAATTGTCACTGTTTCAGCTGACGGCTATTCCTCATACGGCAACCAGATTGGGTTAGCGACCTCGTATATTGATGAGTTTTATGATGCCTCTTATACTGCCAAGCGCTTGGAAATCGGCGCGGTCCTAGGAGCCGTGAAAGCAGACAATATTCAGCGTGCGACTCCGCAACCCGGCGATCTTGTTGTTCTTATTGGTGGCCCAACGGGTAGGGACGGCGTCGGCGGCGCAACTGGTTCTTCCCGGCCACACGATGTGGCTTCAGTTCGGGATTGCGGGGCACAGGTCCAAAAAGGCAATGCTCTTGAAGAACGTAAACTTCAGCGTCTGTTCCGCCACCCAGAGGTTACTAAGTGCATTAAGAAATGTAATGATTTTGGTGCCGGCGGAGTAGCTGTTGCGATTGGGGAGCTTGCTGACGGGTTGCGGATTAACCTTGACCGTGTCCACACCAAATATGCTGGTTTGAACGCGACCGAAATTGCGGTCAGCGAGTCACAAGAGCGAATGGCGGTAGTTATTGCACCCGCTGATCTGCCACGTCTGGCTCAACACTGCCATGCGGAAAATGTGGAGATGGCAGTGGTTGCCGAAGTGACTGCTGAACCGGTACTGTCGATGTCCTATATGGGGCAGGAAGTTGTTCGGCTGGAGCGTTCATTCCTCGACACACATGGTGCGCCCAAAACAGCTAACGTCGTCGTGCATCCAGGCAAGCAGCTACCGGAGTATCAGGTTTCTGACTGGGCAAGCGGGCTGCGCGAGCTCATGGCGGATCTGAACCACTGTAGCAAAGAAGGACTGATTCAACGCTTCGACTCAACTATTGGAACACATACAGTACTGATGCCACTAGGTGGTCGATACCAAAAGACTCCTATCCAGGCGATGGTTCATAAACTGCCAGTTCCCAATGGCAACACGACGACGTGTTCTGTCATGGGGTATGGATTTAACCCTGTTTTGAGCGGAGCGGACCCGTATCAGGGCGCATACGATGCAGTTATTGATTCAGTGGCGAAAGTTATCGCCGTTGGGGCAGACCCGGATCAGGTTCATCTCAGCTTCCAAGAATATTTCCCCTCATTACACAAGGACCCAGAGAAATGGGGACTACCGTTAGCGAGTTTGATGGGAGCGTTCCAAGCCCAGCTTGACCTTGGTGTAGCAGCTATTGGTGGCAAGGACTCTATGAGCGGTACGTTTGAATCTCTCGATGTCATCCCTACCTTGGTTTCCTTCGCGGTAAGCCTTGGTTCTACTGAGTCTATTATTTCGCCCGAATTTAAGAAGGCAGGCAACAAGCTCTATCTGTTTTGCCCGCAAGATATTTCGCGGGACTATTTCGCTAGGATCGCACAGCATATTCACCGTGGTGAGATCGTCAGTGCCTATAGTTTGACTGGGACTTCGGTTGCGGAAGCTAGCGTAAAAATGGCGTTAGGAAACCGCTTAGGAGTTCGTTTCGCAGCTCATTTCGATCCGCACACGAGTTTTATGCCGGTTCGCGGAGGCTTTTTGTGTGAGACGACGACGGATCTCGATGATGCCATCTATCTTGGTGACATCAACGACGAATTTGCATTTGTACATGGACAGACGCGCATAGACCTCGCTGAGGTTCAGCGTTCTTATGAAGCGACGCTTGAGCCAGTGTATCCGGTGCGTTCGGGGCAACCAGACGAACATGTTTCAGCCGTTGAAACTGCCGGCGAAGCAATAACATATTCTGGGCCGCGTATTGAAAAACCGCGTGTACTCATCCCAGTCTTCCCTGGTACAAACTGTGAATATGACACCGCGGCGGCATGGCAAAAAGCTGGGGCAGATCCTGAGGTTATTGTCATTAACAATCTGTCCGTGGCAGATATCGAAACGAGTATCGATACGTTTGCGGATCGGTTGGCCGATGCCCAGATTTTGTTTATCCCGGGCGGATTCTCTGGCGGTGATGAACCAGACGGGTCAGCAAAATTTATTACCTCGTTTATGCGCAATGCTAAGGTTGCTGTGGCTATCACTGACCTATTGGACAACCGTGGCGGATTGATTGGCGGTATCTGTAACGGTTTCCAAGCCTTAATCAAATTGGGTTTGCTTCCGTATGGAAAAATCATGCAGCCAACAGCTGACATGCCTACTTTGACCTACAATTCGATCAAGCGTCATCAGTCATCAATTGTTAATGTTCGAGTGGCGAATATCGCGAGCCCGTGGTTACGTCAGGTTAATGCGGGGGATATCTTCCAGGTTCCGATTTCGCATGGTGAGGGTCGCATCGTTGGCAATGTTCCGGTTAAGAATATCGCTACGCAGTATGTGGATTTTGCCGGTGATCCAACGACGGCCATTGAATTCAACCCAAATAATTCAGTGAACGCCATTGAAGGAATGGTCTCTGATGACGGCCGAGTCTTCGGTAAGATGGGGCATACCGAACGGTATTCCGATGGGTGCTATCTCAATGTTCCGGGCCAGTATGACATGAAAATCTTTGCATCGGCCGTTGCGTATTTCGCTAACTAGGAAAGTAAACTATGGCATATCCATCAGATATTGACATTGCTCAGCAGGCGCATATGCTTCCGATCGATGAAATAACTAAACGGTTGGGCATAGCCCCGGATCTCGTTGATCATTACGGTAGATATAAAGCCAAGATCGATATCAGCGCAATCGACGAGTCCCGAATCGAGACGAATAAACTCATTCTGGTTACAGCGATGTCGCCAACACCTGCAGGCGAAGGAAAAACGACGACGACGGTGGGTTTAGCCGATGCTTTGAACAGACTAGGAAAAAGCGTATCTATGGCATTGCGGGAACCGTCACTCGGCCCTGTGTTTGGGCTCAAAGGCGGGGCCTGCGGTGGAGGATATGCTCAAGTAGTGCCGATGGAAGATATCAATCTACATTTCACTGGCGATTTTCATGCGATTTCGGCGGCCAATAATTTGTTGGTTGCAATGCTCGATAACCATATTTATCAGGGTAATAGACTTGGGATAAATCCTAAGAATATTGTGATAAAACGGTGTGTTGATATGAATGATCGGCAGCTACGCCATCTTGTTGATGGGCTAGGATCACCGGTAGACGGAGTGAGTAGAGAAGACAGCTTTGAAATGACGGTTGCTAGCGAAGTGATGGCTATCTTCTGTTTGGCTACGTCAATTAGCGACCTCAAAGAAAAACTCGGAAAGATCATCGTTGGCTACACGTATGACAGAAAGCCAGTCACAGCTCAAGATTTAGGAGCTGTTGGTGCGATGACGGCGTTACTCAAAGAAGCAATAAAACCGAATGTGGTTCAATCTCTAGAGCATACGCCGGCTTTTATTCACGGTGGCCCATTCGCTAATATCGCGCATGGCTGTAATTCGGTTCTCGCTACTAAGCTATCTCGCAGTCTGACTGAATACACAGTTACCGAAGCCGGATTCGGCGCGGATCTAGGCGCTGAAAAATTCCTTGATATTGTGTGTCGCATTACTGGCAACCAGCCTCATTGCGCCGTGATAGTAGCAACCGTACGTGCATTAAAAATGCACGGGGGAGTTTCGCAACATGATCTAGCTACTGAGAATGTTGAGGCGGTTGCAACTGGTTTACCTAATCTTATCAAGCATATCGAGAACATGACGCAGGTATACCAACTGCCAACGGTTGTTGCTCTGAACGTGTTTCCAACAGATACTGAAGCAGAAATAGAGCATGTTGTTTCGCGGTGTGTGGAATACGGCGTGCGTTGCGTTCGTTCAACGGTGTGGGCGGATGGTGGTACAGGTGGTGCCGAGCTAGCGCAGGAAGTTATTCGGTTATGCGAAACTGCGTCAGACATTGCTTTTCCATATGCCGATAATGATTCGTTATTAGAAAAGCTCCATAAACTTGTCACGAAGGTATATGGCGGTTGTGCGGTTGATATTAGCTCACGAGCACAGCGAAGCATAGCGAATATTGTAAAGCTTGGTTTGTCTCACCTGCCGGTATGTGTGGCAAAGACGCAATATAGCTTTAGCGATAATCCTCATGAACTTGGAAGCCCACGAGGGTTCACCCTTCATGTTAAAGACGTCAAAGTTAATGCGGGATCAGGATTTATTGTTGTGTATACCGGAGATATTTTAACGATGCCGGGTTTACCAGCAGAGCCTGCGGCTGAGCGCATAGATGTCGACGATAACGGGAAGGTGTCTGGGCTGTTCTAGAGCGTGTGACAAGCACCAAAATCTCTGCTATCTTGATATTAAGATAGTTCGAAGGAGAGCTCATGAGCCGAGATACGTTCCATGCCAAGTCATATCTTGCTGTCGCCGGAAAAAAGTACGCTATCTATCGGCTCGACACACTGCCAGAGCTCACCACATTACCGTATTCGCTTAAAATTCTGGCAGAAAATCTGTTACGACACGAAGACGGCGTACATGTGACTGTTGATCACATCCGTGCGCTCGCTACCTGGAATCCAGTTGCTGAGCCACAGGTAGAAATCCAGTTCACCCCAGCACGAGTTGTTATGCAGGATTTTACGGGGGTGCCATGTATCGTCGATTTAGCCACCATGCGCGAAGCCGTAGTGCAACTCGGTGGAAATCCAGATGCTATAAATCCGCTGAATCCCGCTGAAATGGTTATTGACCATTCAGTACAGATTGACGTATTCGGTCAAGCTAACGCACTGCAACGCAATATGGATCTTGAGTATAGCCGTAACGAGGAACGATATCAGTTTTTGCGGTGGGGACAAGGCGCGTTCAACAACTTTACAGTTGTCCCGCCAGGAACAGGGATCGTCCATCAGGTAAATATCGAACGTCTTGCGCGCGTTACTATGGTTCGTGATAACGACGGCGAAGCTGTTGCTTACCCAGATACCTGTGTTGGTACTGATTCGCATACCACAATGGTAAACGGGCTGGGGGTGCTTGGCTGGGGAGTGGGCGGTATAGAAGCTGAGGCTGCTATGCTTGGGCAGCCTGTTTCCATGTTGATACCGCCCGTCGTTGGGTTCAAATTAACCGGTGAAATACCAGCCGGAGCGACGGCGACCGACGTCGTCCTAACAATTACTGACATGCTACGCAAGCATGGCGTTGTCGGTAAAATCGTGGAATTCTACGGGCACGGAGTAAGCGCAGTGCCGTTGGCGAATCGGGCAACAATCGGGAATATGTCTCCTGAATTTGGTTCGACCGCTGCTGTATTCCCGATCGATGATGTGACGCTTGAATACCTGCGGTTGACCGGCAGACCTGAAGAACAGGTTTCTTTGGTCGAAGCCTACAGCAAAGCTCAAGGTTTATGGCATGCCCCGGAACAAGAAGTAACATATTCTGAGTACCTAGAACTAGACTTGGCAACAGTAGTACCGTCCATTGCGGGACCAAAGCGCCCACAAGATCGTATTGAATTGGCTTCGGCAAAAGCTCGTTTCCGAGATAATCTTTCTCACTACACTGACGATCTAGGGGACGATCGACCTCACAAAGTAACTAAGATCCATCTTAACAACGCAGATATTGAAATCGATCATGGCTCTGTAGCAATCGCATCGATCACGTCATGCACGAATACGTCAAATCCATCTGTTATGATGGCTGCCGGTTTACTGGCTCAAAAAGCAGTTCAACGGGGTCTCACAGTAAAACCATGGGTGAAAACTTCATTGGCTCCGGGCTCTCAAGTGGTGACAGAATATTACAAGAAAGCAGGACTTTGGCCTGCCTTGGAAACGCTCGGTTTTCATCTTGTTGGGTATGGGTGCGCAACATGTATCGGCAACTCTGGACCACTACCAGAAGAAATATCAGCTGCTATCAATAATGCCAATTTAGCAGTGGTTTCCGTTCTTTCTGGAAATCGTAATTTTGAAGGACGAATAAATCCAGATATCAAGATGAACTACCTTGCTTCGCCGCCACTTGTTATTGCATATGCGTTGGCTGGAACCATGGATATCGATTTCGCTCATGAGCCACTAGGCCAAGACTCAGCCGGACACGACGTTTTCTTAGCAGACATTTGGCCATCAGCTCGGGAAGTTCAAGGAACAATCGATAGATCTGTTAACCGGGATATGTTTGAATCGGCATATGCGGACGTATTTGCCGGTGATGAGCGGTGGCAACGTTTAGAAACCCCAACGGGGTCAACATTTACATGGGACAATGACTCTACGTATGTGCGTAAAGCTCCGTTCTTTGACGGGATGGCCATGGATCTTACTCCAGTGAGAGATATTTCCAACGCACGGGTATTGGCCAAACTTGGAGATTCAGTTACGACAGACCATATATCTCCGGCTGGCGCTATCAAGCCGGACTCACCTGCTGGCCAGTACCTGGCTCAGCATGGTATTGAACGAGGGGATTTTAACTCTTATGGATCTCGTCGTGGCAACCACGAAGTAATGATTCGTGGAACATTCGCCAATATCCGGCTACGCAACCAATTACTTGACGGAGTAGAAGGTGGTTATACATACAATTTTCTTACGGATAAGCAAGACGCCATTTACGACGCAGCAATGGCCTACCAGAAGGCTAATGTCCCATTAATTGTATTGGGAGGAAAAGAATACGGATCAGGTTCGTCACGGGACTGGGCCGCAAAGGGAACCGCGCTTCTAGGAATCAAAGCAGTTCTTGTAGAATCGTTCGAACGCATCCACCGCTCCAATCTGATCGGAATGGGTGTGCTACCGCTACAATTTATTGCTGGCACGAATGCGCAAACCCTGGGGTTAGATGGAACAGAAACGGTGAGCGTTTCTGGTATAGAAGTTTTAAACAGCGGAAATATACCGCGCCGGGTATCTGTTAGAGCAGTCCACCAGAGTCGCGGTATCACAGAGTTTGAAGCAGAAGTACGAATAGACACGCCTGGTGAGGCTGACTACTACCGTCACGGTGGAATACTGCAATATGTATTACGCTCCCTTGTCCAGTGACTAGATGAAAGCGGAAATAAGTAGGGAGAAAGCCAATAACGCTGGTAACCTAGGTAGGTATGAGCTAAGGAGGCTATCAGCGAATGGGTATGCTAAGTTCCATTAATGGTCCACAAGATGTGAAGGCCTTAACACCTGATCAACTACCTGCATTGGCCGCTGAGATTCGTTCATTCTTGGTGACAAATGTTGCTCGCACTGGTGGACATCTCGGTCCTAATCTTGGCGTAGTAGAGCTAACAATCGCGCTACACCGTGTTTTCGATTCACCGAATGACGTTCTTGTCTTTGACACCGGGCATCAGTCCTACGTTCATAAATTACTAACTGGCCGCCATGACTTCCATAATTTGCGTAAGGAAAATGGCCTCTCTGGATATCCATCTCGCACGGAATCACTACACGACGTCGTCGAAAATTCACACGCTTCTACCGCGCTTTCGTGGGCAGACGGAATCGCGCGGGGTATGCAACTTTCTGGTAAAGATCAACGGGCAGTAGCAATCATTGGTGACGGTGCGATGACCGGCGGCATGGCGTGGGAAGCTCTCAATAACATAGCCGAAGATCCAGATCGTCCCCTTGTTATTATTATCAATGATAACGGACGTTCTTATGCGCCAACTGTTGGTGGTATTGTCCGCCGAATCGATGCCGTACGCAAAATGGATGCGATGCGCGTTAACCGTACCTATGAACGGGCACTTAGCTGGGGCAAACGGACTTTACAAAAATCAGGACTGGCTGGTCAACTAACCTACGATGCCCTGCATGGACTGAAACGCGGAATGAAAGATGTATTTGTTGATGCCGGCATTTTCGATTCTCTGAGCTTAAAGTATCTCGGTCCAGTCGACGGTCACGATATGTCCGAACTTGAAGAAGCTTTCACAATGGCACGTAAGTATGGTGGCCCCGTCGTCGTCCATTGCATCACCGAAAAAGGTCGCGGCTACAAGCCAGCCGAAGAACACGAAGCAGATCGGTTCCATGCAGTGGGAGTTATTCACCCAGAAACCGGGCTTCCAGTCGAGCCGTCACGATTCGGATGGACATCAGTGTTCGCGGAAGAAATCGTTGAAATCGCGAAAGAGAATCCTAGCGTGGTTGGAATTACCGCCGCGATGATGCTTCCAGTTGGCCTTGGGCCAATGAAGAAGCAACTTCCAGAGCGTGTTATAGATGTGGGTATAGCAGAACAACACGCTATGACGATGGCTGCCGGCCTAGCCCAGCAGGGATTCCATCCGGTAGTTGCCTTATATGCAACGTTCATGAATCGGGCATATGATCAGCTACTAATGGACGTTGCGCTTCATGGCGCGCCGGTAACAATTTGTTTGGACCGTTCCGGTGTCACTGGTGACGATGGTGCCTCGCACAATGGCATGTGGGATATGGCAATCGCGAATATGGTTCCGGGAATGGAAGTGGCAGTCCCGCGTGACGAGACACGTATGCGTGAGCTTCTGCATGAGGCTATTGCGAAACCTTCCCCAACGATTGTGCGCTATCCAAAAGGTGCTGTGCCATCGGATCTGGCTACCCTCCGGCGTATTGGCACACTTGACGTTGTTTATGAAAAAGTGGGTGATGAAGACCCGATTGTTTTGATTGG
Source organism: Arcanobacterium phocae (assembly GCF_900105865.1). Lineage (NCBI taxonomy): Bacteria > Bacillati > Actinomycetota > Actinomycetes > Actinomycetales > Actinomycetaceae > Arcanobacterium > Arcanobacterium phocae. The sequence goes on along the minus strand of NZ_LT629804.1, from coordinate 1,621,313 downwards.
ATATGGGCCGCTGGTGCACACAATGGTTGAGGCAGCCCAGCAGCTTGAAGAGCCGGTTATTGTTATTGACCCACGATGGGCGATACCAGCTAATACTGATCTGGTGCAGGTCTGTAGCCGGGCGCGCTGTATTGTGACGCTTGAAGATGGTCTGGTCGATGGCGGAGCCGGTGCATGTATCCAGAAGTCTTTGAATGAAGCTAACGTCAGACAGCCACTAGCTTCGTTGGGTATCAGCAAACAGTTCTTAGCTCATGCTTCGCGGCAGTCCGTTCTAGCTCACCAACATATGCAAGCAGGAAATGTGGTCGTAGCTGTTGCTAAACTTCTCCGCGGCTCACGTAAATAATCGCTGTTAGCCCAGAGCCTGGCAAACCTGTTCTATCTGCCATGGGCGCGCGCCATAGGATTCTAGTAAATCTGGAATTTCTTGTGTTGCCGTCCAACCATCCCAAGCAAGCTGTTTTTGAATACGCGGCTTTAAAAGAACCTCTTGTCGAATACCGAGTCTGTCAGCATGCTCCAAAACAGCGGTGCGAATAGTTGTCCAACGTTCAGCTGCTTCCGGACGAAGCTTTTCCCATCGCTGAATTGGTGGAAAAGGATCTTTAGAGTATGAAAACTTTCGTGCCGGGAGCTCGTTTTGCGGAAGATTCCATGCGGCGTGGATAGCGTCCCACCAAACAGTAGCATCACGTTTGCGTCCGCGTGAACGGAACAGAGACGAATTTTGAACATCTGCACGGGACCGTGGCTTTCGGGCTGCCAGCGTAGCAAGAATTTTGTTCGGCAATACTTTGCCCGGGGCAAGATCACGTTCGCGTGCCACAATGTCGCGTACCTGCCATAGTTCTTTGAGCATTGCCAAAGAGCGTTGATCAGGAAACTTCGCATATTTAACGGCTTTTCGCCAAGGTTGTGGATGAGGTGCGGGAAGGGGGCGGCATCGAACCTCTTCGCATTCTTGAACAAACCAGTCGTAACGCCCAGCATCGCGCAGTCTTATAGTAAGAGACTCTTTAAGCTCAATCAATAATTCAACATCTAAAGCTGCATAAGCTCGTAGCTCTGGTCCGAGTGGACGTTGCGACCAATCAGCGTTGGAATATTCCTTTGCTAGCGCAATTCCGAATTCTTCAGCGACCATACTCTGTAGCGAAACATGGTCGTATCCAAGGACAAGGCCAGCTACCTCGGTATCGAAGACGCGGGCTGGCTCGAGACCTAATTCTCGTAGACACGGAAGGTCTTGATCAGCAGCATGCAAAATCCATTCGTCGTCCATAATGGTAGCGAGATCACCTAATTGGTCTTCGATACCTATCGGATCGATGAGGAAGATTCCCGCGCCCGCTCGTTTAATTTGTATCAGATAAGCTCGATTGGAATAGCGCAGTCCCATTGCTCGCTCGGTATCGACGGCGAATGGGCCATGGCCATTTCTTAACGCAGTCACTGCATGAGCAATAGTATCGTGTGTAATATCGGGTAAACCTGCCCGTGGCTCAGCTAGGAGACGAAGATCAGGATTGTCGTCAAGAATCATTACACTCTTTCAATTCGCCGTGGCAGTGTCGCCACGGATTGCTCTGGTGGTAGACCAGCCATAGTCGTACAAAAACGTGCCCATGCGTGAAGATGCTCAGCCAAAAATTCGGTGGTAGGTGTCCATGATGCGCGAACTTCCAAGTCGATTCGTGAAGAATCAATGTACAGTCCACCGAACGTTTCGTTAAAAACACGGGTAACCGTCCCATTGAGAGAATGGTAGCCGGCATTGGCTGATTCGAGGGCTTCGGGTAACCACGACCACGCTACTTCGCCAAGCAGTGGATCGTCTCCCAAGTCCGATTCAACAGGTGCCTGTGCGTGCATAACAATTCGAAAAGTACCATTCCACGCTGGCTGGCCCGCAGGATCATGCAGAACAACGAACTTTGCATTGCCGCGATAAAAATCTGGATCTTTCACCGGGGAATCATTAATTTCGGCCTGTAGCGCGACTGCCCATGGCGCGATCCGAGTAGGAGGTGGGATTTGCACGATATGAAAGCCAGCACGAAAAGTCTGCCCTTTAAGGGACTCAAGGGCAGTTAGAAACTCGGGTGTTGGCTGTTCATGTTCCACACAGCAGACTTTAGTCGGCTAAAGTGCCACGATTCGTGGGGCACGCCGACATTATTGCTTTGTGTTCGCCACAATTACGCCCGGCAACTCAAAATAGATACCGTCTTGGTTAATTTCCGAATCAGACCATGAAAGCAATACTTCTTGCAAAGCATGGGGCACAGGTACCTGTGTATTGCCATCGCGCGAGAAAACAATATACGTTGTCCCGCGTTGTAGCCAACCAGATCGTCTGTTTACGGATAACTCACAACGAGTTGCAGATCTATTTCCCGATGCGATATCAGGAAGCGAGCTGCGAAGTCGAATCAATTCGCGTACAAAGTTATACATTCGTTGATGATCGCCGTGATTTGCTTCTTTCCAGCGCAATGTTGATTGCGTGAAGGCCGACTTATCTTGCGGATCAGTCATAGCTGTACCGTTAGGATAGACGGAGGCTAGATCCCACGATTCGAATTCTTTCTCTCGCCCAGCTTTAATATAGGGGCCAATTTCCGGGCCATGATCGGTAAAAAACATAAACGGCGTGGAAGCTGCCCATTCTTCTCCCATAAAGAGCATCGGAGTGAAGGGCGACATCAAAATAAGAGCACGGGATATCGCAACATCAGAAAGTGGTAAAGAATGAGAAGGACGATCACCGATGAGACGGTTACCTACCTGATCATGATTTTCATCAAACACAATAAATGCATGTCCACTGACGTGCTCGGGTACCGGATGTCCCCACGGCTTTCCTTCGAATTGGGAGAACTCGCCGGTGCGTGTCATCCCAGAAGATAGTGCTTTAGGAAGGGTATCGGGCTTGTCGTGGTCAATATAAAAGGCATTAGTTTCACCAGTAAGCCAGACATGAAGCGCATGATGTACATCATCCACCCATTGCATATCCATTCCCCAGCCATCATCTTCTACAGGAGTGATCGTCGTCGGCGAATTTGAGTTGTTCTCGGCAATTAAACTTACCTGGCGCCCGTGATCGTGCGCGTATGAATGAACTGCCTGAGATATCTCAGCAACAATATGTGTTGGAGAATCATCAATAAGGAAATCAGTGGCATCGAGCCGCAACGCATCGAAACGATAGTCACGGATCCACATGAGGGCATTATCGATAAAATATTGACGCACGAACGTACCTTGGTCAGCATCAAAATTAACCGCATCACCCCACGGAGTATGGTGCCGATTAGTAAAGTACGGTCCGAACTGACTGAGATAATTTCCGTCGGGACCAAAATGGTTATAAACCACGTCAAGACAAACTGCAATACCGCGTGAATGCGCTGCATCTATGAAAGCCACAAGATCGTCAGGTGTACCATAATTCGGGTTCAGCGCAAAGATAGAGACCGAATCGTAACCCCAACCACGAGTTCCAGGAATCGGATTAATGGGCATAAGCTCGATTGCGTCAATACCAAGATCAACAAGGTGATCGAGCCTATCAATTGCGCTACGAAATGTACCTTCGGACGTGAAAGTACCGATATGCAATTCGTAAAACACCTTACCGGCTAAGTTGGGACACTCCCAGTCCGTAGCCGCAAAATGGAACTTATTCGGGTCGATGACACAGCTTGACCCGTGAGCACCATCTGGCTGACACATTGAGCGCGGATCTGGTAGACGTAGATCGCTGTCGTCCAGCCGTAGAAAATAGCGTGTTTCTGGGGGCAAGTCAATAGTCCATAGCCCATCATCATCTGCAGTCAGTTCGTGTTCGTCGTCGCCAACAATAGCTCTGACTCTGCTGGCATGTGGTGCCCACACCGAAATATCCATCAATCCTTCTTCCCTAAAATAGCCACCGGGAACCGATCAGTAACGCCTGACAATAGTTGCGTACCACCGGCAATCGTCGTGCCAGTAAGAATATCTATCCACTCGCCATCCGGAATAACGATAGTATGTGCTGAATTTTGGATTAACCCAACCGATCGAGTTGCCACAGTTATGAGGAACGGATCGTCATGGTTAGTTCTCGCAAAAGCAATCGCGTGCCCAGTAGATACCGGAAGAGCCTGGTATCCGGCATGCGCCGAAGCAAGGAGCGGGTTTTCTGCACGCAACCGTGCTAGTCGGGAAGTCAGCCACAATTTCTCTTCATCCAGTGTTGGATTACTCGGTAGCCCATTAGCATCGAGTTCAGACAACATCGCAGAAAGCCGGGCAAAATCGATTGAGCGGCGGTTGTCCGGGTCCACCAAGGACGTCTGCGTGACCTCTTCACCCTGATAAATATCAGGAACGCCAACCATTGTCATATGCAAAGCCCGTGCGCCGAGAATATTGGCTCGGACTGCAGGTTGAAGTTTCTCCCAGAAATCGTCGATAGCCTCACGAGACGAAGGATCTGTAATAATGGCGTGTGCGTAGGCGAGCATCTCCTCTTCAGCATCCGAGTCCTGTTCCGTCCATGTTGTCCATCGCTTTTGCTCCCGGGCAGCCTTCAACAGATAGGCATCTAGGCGGTCGCAGGAAATTGGCCCGGTTGCGCTCCAGGTGCCAATAATTGTTTGCCACATCAAATTTTCGAATTGACCGTCAAGTTGGGCGGGCCGATTATCTATGAGTGATGAGCGCAGTTGCGTGACCAGTTGTGTCCATTCGACTGGGAATTGGGTGAGCGCGGAGATATGTGCGCGAACATCTTCGCCACGTTTAGTATCATGGGTTGACGTTACGACACCACTAACTGGCCAGGCTTGATGCATATAACCCTGCCAGTTGTGGAACTCATCGAGACTGGTGACCATATGATTTGGGCTGCCACCAACTTCGTTTGCCGAAACTAGCGCCGTATACCGATAAAAGGTAGTATCCTCAACGCCCTTGGCCATGACTGCACCGCAGACCTGCTGGAACCTGATAATTGCTTCACGACGGCGATCTTCGAGTGTCCGCCCTGCGGAACCAATTTCATTTCCCAACAACAAATCGACGACGATATCAAGCGTTTCTTGGGAATCTTCATCAAGATTGACTCGGGAAGCTTCTGCCGCCTTTTGAATTATTGCTTCGTTATCCGGATCGGGGCGTTCACCTGGAACAACATAGGCACGGTAGCGGGGCATATGCACCACTAGTTCGCTGATGACCTCAAGAATCCTGCGGAAAGTGTGATCACGTAACCGAACGTCCGAATGGCATACATCGGCAATTAGGGTGCCTAAGCGGTGAATTTCGGTATACAAGGATGTCGACACTATTTGGCGTTTGGCGACTAACTCAGTGGTGGCCACGCTGTCAGTTTTTCCAGAAATCTCACTGTAGAGCTGGGTGAGTGGTCCAACTCCAGCTGGCTCAGTGAAAAGACCTTGGATACGGTAAAGCGCATCGTAGCCTGTTGTACCAGAGCACGGCCAGTCATCAGGTAGTTGTTCGTCGCCTTCGAGAATCTTTTCTGCTACTAGCCATGCCCCCTGCGTTGCTTCGTGGAGATGACGGAAATACTCACGTGGATCGGCGAGACCATCCGGATGATCAATGCGGAATGCATCGATCAGGCCACGATGCATGAGATTTATCAGCAACGCATGTGAGGCGCGGAAAACTTCTGGCCGTTCTACCCGAATTGCAGCGAGCGTATCGACGTCGAAAAAACGGCGATAATTAAGCTCTTCGTTGGCCACTCGCCAATAAGCTAGCCGATAGAATTGTCGCTCCAGCAAGTCCACAAGTGGCAATGACTCTGTGCCAATGCGTACAGGAAAGACATGATCATAATAGCGAAGAACGGATATCGGGCCATCTGCTTCAAAACCTGGTACCACCATAGTGTCCAGCGTGAGTTCGCCATCAGCAAGCACTCGGCCGATGCGCTGACCTAGCACCGGTAGCAAGAGCCCGTCTGAATCATCCGACACATCAAAGTCGAACCAGTGCGCATAAGGAGATTCGCGACCGTCCCGTAAGACGGACCACATCGCGCGATTGTGGTAAAGCGGAGTAGGCACTGCCATATGATTAGGAACTACATCGACGACTAGATGCATGCCAGCATCATGAATTGCGGCTGATGCTCGTTCGAATCCCGCAAGTCCGCCTAGTTCTGCCGATATTTTGTCATGATCGACGACGTCGTATCCGTGAGTCGAGCCGGGAGCAGCCTGCAGGATCGGTGAAAAGAATACGTCAGTAATTCCTAATTCTTTCAAATACGGAACCGTCTGGCATACAGCATCAAAATCAAACTCAGGGGTCAATTGCAACCGATAAGTTGTGACAGGCTGATGCTGGCTATCTCCTGGAACGTGGGAATGGGAACGTTGCAATGAAGCTACTGACATAATTCTCCTTATACTGCTTCTTTCAGTTTAGTCGGTAGCTGCCGGTTCCTCAGATTCAGAAACCTTTTCCGACATGAGTGAATGCTCGTTAGTGTTATGCGAATCCGGAGTGAGAGTCGAGATCTTGGTGGCAACGGAGGAAACGTCAGTTGCTGCATCTTGGACTAGGGAACGTACAAAGATGCGAACACTTCGGCTAGGCAACGTGAATGTGTTACCGGGCTGGAGTTCTTCCGATCCTGTTGGTACTGCATTAGTGGAGTGTGAAACACGCCAAGGATGCTCAATAGAGGCTGGCGGGATAGTAAATTCAAGATCTTCTTCAGACGCGTTGAAAGCGATGAGGATGTCATCGTCGATAATTTTGTTACCGCGTACCCCAGGCTCTTGGATACCGTGGCCATTGAGCCACATCATGACTGAGCGAGCGAACCAGGTATCCCAGTCGCCGTCTTGCATTTGTTCGCCGTCGTTACGAAGCCACAGGATATCGCCACGTTCTGAGGTTCCACCGTGAGTTGCCGCGCCTTGGAAGAAACGACGACGACGTAATGCTGGATGTTCTTTGCGGAAATGAATCATAGAACGAGCAAAATCCAAGATCTCTAATGCTTCCCGATCAAGATCCCAGTCTATCCACGAAATGTCGTTGTCTTGCGCATACGTATTATTGTTACCACTTTGCGTGCGTCCAATCTCGTCTCCATGGCTGATCATAGGAACGCCTTGTGAAACAAGCATTGTGGTGAAGAAATTCTTGATCTGTCGAATACGGAGTTCGCGAATTTCCGGATCATCTGTAGGGCCTTCAACACCGCTGTTCCAAGAACGGTTATGTGACTCGCCATCCATGGAGTTTTCCCCATTACCCTCGTTATGTTTTTCGTTATACGTGACTAAATCACGCATGGTGAATCCGTCATGGGCAGTTACGAAGTTGATAGAAGCAAACGGACGGCGACCCGAATGCTCATAGAGGTCAGAAGAACCAGATAAGCGTGAAGCGAACTCAGATAGTGTTGATGGCTCGCCTCGCCAGAAGTCACGAATGGTGTCACGATACTTGCCATTCCACTCGGTCCACAGAGGTGGGAATTCGCCGACGTTATAGCCATTTTCGCCGATGTCCCACGGTTCAGCAATGAGCTTCACCTGCGAGATGATCGGATCTTGCTGAATGATGTCGAAGAAGGAAGAAAGTTTATCCACTTCGTGAAGCTCGCGCGCCAATGTAGAAGCAAGATCAAACCGGAAACCATCAACATGCATCTCCGTGATCCAGTAGCGAAGTGAATCCATAATGAGTTGCAAAGAATGTGGGGAACGCATGTTTAGCGAGTTTCCGGTACCAGTTGTGTCGAAATAGGATTCTTTATTGTCTGGTACAAGACGATAATAAGATGCGTTATCTATGCCACGGAAAGACAGGGTAGGTCCCATATGGTTACCCTCAGCAGTATGGTTGTAGACCACGTCCAAAATGATCTCGATGCCAGCCTCGTGGTAGGCCTTAACTAAGGATTTAAATTCGTCTACCTGCTCGCCACGGGTACCTGCGGCAGCATAAGTATTCTGCGGGGCAAAGAAGCCGATAGTATTGTATCCCCAGTAGTTAGACAGACCTTTATCAATAAGGGAAGTGTCATTGACAAACTGGTGGATCGGCATGAGCTCAAGAGCAGTGATGCCCAATTCCTTTAAATAAGTGACCATCGCAGGGTGCGCCATGCCCATATAAGTACCGCGTAGCTCTTCGGGAATGTCTGGATGCGTTTTCGTCATTCCTTTGAGGTGGGCTTCGTAAATAATAGATTCATGGTATTCGTGGTTCGGTGGACGATCGTGTCCCCAGTCAAAGAACGGATTGATAACCACTGATAACATAGTGTGACCAAGAGAGTCTTCAGTGGACAACTGAGAAGGATCTTCAAACGAGTAAGAAAAATTAGCCTGATGATTTTCTACTTGACCGTCTATGGCTTTAGCATAGGGATCCAGCAGGATCTTGGATGAATCACAGCGGTGGCCGTTATCTGGATCGTAGGGGCCATGCACTCGATAGCCATAGCGTTGACCGGGGCGTATCCCCGGGATATAGCAGTGCCAGACGAATCCGTCTACTTCCTCTAGCGTGATACGTTCTTCGTTTAGATCATCGTCTATTAAACATAGATCAACTGAGTCCGCTACTGATGAAAAAAGTGCAAAGTTTGTTCCGGTGCCATCGTATGTAGCGCCTAGTGGGTAAGGATGCCCGGGCCAAGTTTCCATATCGAGATCGACTCCTTAGAGTTAATAGGTATGGGTTCAGGTTATCGCAGGATTGAGCTTTCGGGTGAGGTTACCACGCATGCTGCATGCCGATGCTCGCGTAGGTTTTTTGCGAAAGTGACGATAGTTAGGAGAATTAAAAGTCCGAATGCACTACCAATGAGGAGAAACGCCGGCGGGATCAATGAATGGCCTTGCTCGGCAAGCGGTTTGCTTGTGCTTGGATTTGGCCTCGACAATACCGAACGAATATCACCAGTATTGTCATATATTTCGTTTGCTCGTTGCAAACTTACCGGCATTCGAGAAATATAGAGTGAAGTGGGGTCAGTATAGCTCACAGCATCTTGGCTTCTATCAACAGAGACGGAGTCTGCTGTCGGAACAGGAGCTGACGGGTGTTCATTAACCGTGAGAGACGGTGGGAATACCAAGACGCATAAGTATGTCATAATTAAGCGCATGAAGCGGTTGCCTACTATGGAAAATGATACTTTCATAATATTCACCTCCACAGTAATGCAATGTGGATATCTCATAACACTGTTGTAGTGGGCGGTACTGGGTTCGAACCAGCGACCTCTTCGGTGTGAACGAAGCGCTCTACCACTGAGCTAACCGCCCGCAGGAAAATACCTACTTTACGAGGATACGACTTGTGTGGTTGAAATGCCACTGAGGGATACGTGGCACAGGTCATGTTTTGTGGATTGGACAAGTGGGGGCAGAAGTGGCTATATTTATTGAGCGTCGCAAACGAGAGTTTGTGACTACCAAGCGGATGTAGCTCAGTTGGTAGAGCATCACCTTGCCAAGGTGAGGGTCGCGAGTTCGAGTCTCGTCATCCGCTCGATGGCCAAGCAGGTAACTGCTTACCACGTGGTGGGTTGGCCGAGAGGCGAGGCAGCGGCCTGCAAAGCCGTATACACGGGTTCGAATCCCGTACCCACCTCGATTCACTAGGGCGATTGGCGCAGTGGTAGCGCGCTTCCTCGACACGGAAGAGGTCACTGGTTCGAACCCAGTATCGCCCACGATAACCGTTAGGTTATTCATCTGCGGATGTAGCTCAGTTGGTAGAGCATCACCTTGCCAAGGTGAGGGTCGCGAGTTCGAGTCTCGTCATCCGCTCGAAAACATGGACTCAACTTATGGGTCTTTTTTTGATCGACTTGGGCGATTGGCGCAGTGGTAGCGCGCTTCCTCGACACGGAAGAGGTCACTGGTTCGAACCCAGTATCGCCCACGAAAGCCTAGGGAATACTTCGGTATTCCCTAGGCTTTTACTATGTTGTTGTAATGATTATTCGTTGTTGGATGTCTTTTTATTCCGGCGAGCACGTGCCTTTAGGATGGTGCTCACTGCCATCACTATGAGAAATAAGCTGAACAGATAGTTCCCTGTTCGGGGAGAAACGGATTGCGCCACCCAAGCCCCGACTGGCGTTGAGGAAACGGCGGCGCAGCCGATGATGATTCCTACCGGCAGATCGACTAGACCATGGCGGAAACTGCTGAAAGTCCCTGACAGTGCAGTTGGAATCATCGCTAGTAGCGATGTGCCACGGGCAATTAAGTCTCCAGCGCCTACTACGATTTCCAATCCAGGAACAATTATTCCGCCACCGCCAACTCCAATTAAACCTGCAAAAACTCCAGAAACTAATCCGACTGTTATCATTCCGGTAGCAGATGCCAGTGTGAAGTCTAAAAATGATTGGCGTTGGGGAATCTGAAACTGCTGAATGATAATAATTCCAACAACAAAAAACACGAAGATCCAAGGGAGAACGGGCTCCGGGATTATTCGTAGCAACCAGGTTCCTAACTGAGCCCCGATGAGAGCACCTATAGACACATAGAGCATCGCTGGAACAGAGAGATTGCCGTTGAATGCATATGTTATCGAACCGGCAGCTGCAGTGACAATAATTGCGGATAGCGAGGTAGCTGCCGCTTGGCGTTGTGACATATCTAGGACGATCAAGAGGGACGGAACGATAATCATTCCGCCACCCACGCCGAATAATCCCGCTAAAAAGCCTGCTAGCAGCCCAATTACAATGACGACTGCAAGCCGTTGTGGCGTTAGATTCCGTCGGGTACGAGAACTGGTCATACACTACACATTACTGCACGCAGACAGTTAGGATAATACCTAGATCATAGATAATAGAGCATCTAACATTCCACAACGTTAACAGGAACTCCTGCATGAACTGCTAATCCACCAAGCGCTGTCTCTTTGTATTTGGCTTGCATATCTAAACCAGTTTCACGCATAGTAACGATGACATCATCGAGTGACACCACGTGTGATCCATCGCCATTCATTGCAGTGCGCGCAGCCGTGATTGCTTTGACGGCTGCGATGGCATTGCGTTCAATACATGGCACCTGCACAAGTCCACCGATGGGGTCGCAGGTTAAGCCGAGATTATGCTCCATAGCGATTTCGGCAGCATTCTCAACCTGTTGTGGAGTCCCGCCCATAATTGCTGCGCAACCAGCTGCTGCCATCGAGCACGCTGACCCAACTTCACCTTGACAACCGACTTCTGCGCCTGAAATAGAAGCCGTGTTTTTGAAAATCATTCCGATCGCGGCGGAGGTCAGCAAGAATGTCTTGACACCTTCCCAGTTTGCGCCGTCGATAAAATCTCGGTAATAGTGCAAAACTGCGGGGATAATGCCAGCTGCTCCGTTGGTCGGAGCTGTAACAATGCGCCCACCAGCTGCATTCTCCTCGTTAACTGCAAGTGCATAAAAAGCAACCCAGTCTAAGGTACGTAATGGGTCTGTAGAAGATTCACTGGTGAGTTTCCGATATAGTGCAGGTGCGCGTCGTAATACCTGTAACCCACCAGGAAGGCGACCTTCGGAGGTAGCACCATGTTCAACGCATTCTTGCATAACTTCCCAAACATTACGCAATTGACGGTCGATCTCTTCCGCAGTATGCATCGTCAGTTCATTTGCATAAGCAATATCGGCGATCGACATCCCTTCGCGTTGGCAATGCGCCATAAGGTCAGCAGCGGTTAAATAGGGAAAAGGAACATTTGTTGTCTCGCAAACAACCGGATCGGTAGGGGAGACGTCGTCGCCTGAAACGATAAAACCGCCTCCAACCGAATAATAGACGTGGTCGGCAATACGTTCGCCAGCAGTATCCCAAGCTTCCAATCTCATCCCGTTTGGGTGACCAGGTAGCTCAGTTAGACCATCAAGAACTATATCCAGTCCTGGCGAAAAAGCGATGTCGTGGATTCCGCCTAATTTCATTATCCCGGTGACTTGTACATCTGCGACTGCCGGGGCTACCGCATGTGGATTAACCGTTTCCGGTTGTTCACCCAACAGGCCTAAGATGACCGCGCGGTCTGTACCATGCCCGACCCCAGTAGCACCCAGCGACCCGTTAAGAGTACATTTCACACGTGCAACCTTGCAGATATCGTCACCCAAATGTGCTAAAAACGCCGCGGCAGCACGCATTGGTCCTACAGTGTGCGAAGACGATGGGCCGATGCCAATAGAAAACAAGTCAAATACACTTAACGCCATGGCACTAGATTAGTTGAGATGCCGGTATCGTGCTCGTTAAGTGAGATGCCTCTTGAGACTACGTTTATCAGTGAACCTTGTCCGTAAGTAGCGTAAACTGTCAGTGTTTTAATAACGCCGAGCGCCCTCGTATGGTGAACGGATGATTCAGGAGGCTTAAGTGAAGCTCTATATTGATGGTGAAGTACAAGAATTTGATTCCCCAATCACTGGTGTTGAATATTATGCAAAGCAACGGACAATTGTTGCACTTCGAGTAGATGGGGTGTTGAAAGATCTAGATACTGATCTGACAGCATTAGAAGAAGCTGCCACCGTCGAAGGAGTGGATATTAGCGAGCCTGATGGTCTCAACATTCTGCGTCACTCGGCAACCCACGTTCTAGCACAAGCAGTGCAGAATCGTTTCCCGGATGTCAATCTCGGAATTGGTCCTTTTATTACCGATGGCTTCTACTACGATTTCGGCAATATCGACGCTGTCACTCCGGAGCTTCTTAAGCAACTGGAAAAAGACATGATGCGCATTGTTAAAGAAGGTCAACGGTTTGTTCGCCGTCCCATTGCCGACGACGACGCCCGCCACGAATTAGCCAACCAGCCATACAAACTCGAGCTTATTTCGCTCAAAGGTGGTTCTGATGCAGATCGTGATCAAGCTGCTGATGGTGCGTCCATCGAAGTTGGTGGCGCAGAATTAACGATGTACGACAACGTGCGTCGTAACGGCGACGTCGTCTGGACAGACTTATGTCGTGGACCGCATTTGCCCACGACTAAACTAATCGGAAACGGCTTTGCGCTTACCCGATCCTCGGCTGCTTATTGGCGTGGTGACCAATCGAATGATTCGTTACAACGCATCTACGGTACTGCCTGGCCGTCGAAGGACGAATTGCGGGCTTACCAAGAGCGTATTGCTGAAGCAGAGCGACGCGATCACCGCAAACTTGGTACAGAACTTGACCTTTTCTCGTTCCCTGATGAGATCGGTTCCGGTCTTGCTGTTTTCCATCCAAAGGGCGGCATTATCCGCATGGAAATGGAAAACTATTCGCGCCAAAAGCATATTGAAGGCAACTATTCATTCGTTAATACGCCGCACATCACTAAAGGCAATCTGTTCGAAGTTTCTGGACATCTCGATTTTTATGCCGATGGTATGTACCCACCCATGCACATGGATGAGGAACGCGATGCCGAAGGTAATATCACCAAGCAAGGCGCAGATTACTATCTCAAACCGATGAATTGCCCGATGCACAACCTCATCTACAAATCACGGGGACGCTCATACCGCGAATTGCCGTTGCGGTTGTTTGAATTCGGTACCGTTTACCGTAACGAAGCTTCCGGTGTGGTTCATGGGCTGACCCGTGCACGAGGCTTTACTCAAGACGATGCACACATTTACTGCACTCGTGACCAAATGAAAGACGAGTTAACTCGGTTGCTCACATTCGTTCTTGACTTGCTGAAGGACTATGGTCTAGACGATTTCTACCTCGAGTTATCGACGAAGAATCCCAAGAAGTTCGTTGGCGACGCCGACGTGTGGGAAGAGTCCACACGTACCTTGCGTGAAGTTGCTGAAGCATCTGGTCTCGAACTGGTGCCAGACCCAGAAGGCGCGGCTTTCTACGGGCCGAAGATTTCCGTTCAGGCTAAAGATGCACTTGGTCGTACCTGGCAGATGTCCACCATCCAGCTCGATTTCAACTTGCCGGAGCGGTTTGATCTAGAGTACACCGGACCTGATGGCGAACGTCATCGCCCAGTTATGATTCACCGTGCATTGTTCGGCTCGATTGAGCGCTTCTTCGGCGTCCTCACTGAACACTATGCGGGTGCGTTCCCGGCATGGCTTGCACCGGTTCAAGTACGCTGTGTACCAGTGGCTGACGCGTTTAACGATTATCTCGACGACGTTGCACAGAAGCTCCGCGCTCACGGTGTCCGCGTTGAGGTGGATAAGTCCGTTGATCGCTTCCCGAAGAAGATTCGTAACGCTTCCAAGGACAAGGTTCCATTCACCCTTATTGCTGGCGGCGAAGATATGGAAGCTAATGCTGTTTCGTTCCGAATGCGTGACGGTTCACAAGATAATGGCGTTCCAGTAGATGAAGCTGTTGCTCGGATCGTCGATCATATTCGAAACCACACGAACCAGTAAGAGGATTTATGCTTTCCCGTAGTGGTCGGCCGCTCGCGCAACTGGTTTTCGGGCCAGTTGCGCGGCTGTTCGTGCGGCTTGGTATTTCTGCCAATATTGTCACGTGGACCGGAGCTATTCTGTCCTGTGTATCAGCGCTGTTTTTCATACCTCAAAATATGCTGTTAACCGGCGTCGTTATTACCACGATCGTGGTAATTTTCGACAACCTTGACGGACAGATCGCACGGTTGACGAAGACAAGCTCGGCTTGGGGCTCTTTCCTTGATTCGACGCTAGACCGAGTGACAGATGCTGCTGTTTTTGCGGCGTTAGGGCTGTGGGGCTACTTCCACGCGGCTACCATGGTGGCGCCTTGGGTAATGGGTGGAGCACTGGCTGCTGGCTTGCTAGGAAGCGTTGTTCCATATACACGAGCTAAGGCCGAAAGTATTGGATGTTCAGCCGCTGTTGGCTTTGCAGAACGAGCAGATCGACTGGTCTTTGCCGGTGTTCTCACACTTGCTATTAGATTCGGGGCTTCTCATTGGGTGATGGCGATAGGACTATGGATCCTCGCACTACTTGCTTTTGTAACCGTTATTCAACGCATGCTTTATGTTCGATCTCAATTGCGTGAGCGCGAGCATCCATGAAACCGCAGCGGCTGTTTCGGCTTATTGATTTGACAGCTAAATATGTGCCAGAGCCTTGTGCCCGGGCACTGTTCTCCGTGATTGGTTCGATAGTTGGCTGCTCCTCCATAGCTGGGGTCAAGCAATTACGGAGAAATTATCAGCGGGTCTCGCCGTCGTCGTCCGTGCTAGCGCAACATCGGCGATCAGCTACCGCGATGCGTCATTATCTCCGTTACTACTATGAAGCTTTTCGGCTCCCGTACCTCACGGAAGATCAGATCCGAGCTCGTGTTCGGGTAGAAAATGTTGATCGACTCCGAGACATGCTCAACGAAGGCTCGGCTACCGGAGCATTGATGCACATGGGCAACTGGGATTTGGCTGGAGCTTGGGGCACTAAGAACTTGGCGCCAGTCCACACAGTTGCTGAAAAACTAAAACCGGAAGAAGTTGCCCAAACGTTCTTGGATCTGCGGCGCGCGCTGGGAATGGTCATTTATTATGCTGTTAAAGATGAACACGTCGTTGATAACCTTACCCGGGATATGACATCGAATAATTGTTTTGTACCGCTCCTATGCGATCGTGATCTATCAGCGTCTGGCATAGAAGTGTCTCTGTGTGGGCATAAAGCTCGTATAGCTCCTGGTCCAGCAATCCTTGCACAGCGGACTGAGACTGCGATGTTTCCGGTCATCTGCGTAGCAGAGCGATTCAACCGAGATCGGCAACGAGTTGCCCAGGCTGGAACATCGTGGGGAATACGCATCATTATTGGTGATGCGATAACACCACAAGCTAAGCCGAGCGATTCATGGGAGAAGCGAACTGCGGACGTACAGCGTATGATGTCGCAGTGGGCGCAGTATGTCTCAATGTTATTGCCGAGATATCTCAGCCATTGGCATATGCTACAGCGAGTGTTCGTCGACGATCTCGATCCTCAGCGACTACCCTCATCAGTGATGGAGGAGAAGTGAAAATAGGTATTGCTTGCGGATATTCATGGGACGTTGCCGGCGGCGTTCAATTCCATATCCGGGATCTAGCACAGGAACTCATCCGCCGAGGTCACGACGTAACCGTTATTGCACCCTCAGAACGTATCCCAGGAACAGACGGCTTAGAAGAATTTGTTCGACCAGTTGGCGCTGCGATACCGATCAAATACAACGGATCAGTGGCACGATTATCTTTCGGTCCAAAAGTTAATCGACAAGTGCGTGCCTGGTTGCGCGACGAAAACCTCGATGTACTTCACGTTCATGAGCCCTTTACTCCGTCCGTATCAATGCTGGCCTTAATTAATGCAACGTGCCCTGTAGTTTCGACATTCCATACCGCGATGGATCGTTCCCGGTTGATGGCTATTGCCTCACCATTTCTTATTCCCATGCTAGAAAAGATCCAAGCGCGGATTGCAGTATCACAGGAGGCTCGGCGTACCGCAGTTCAATATCTGGGTGCGGATGCATGGGTCATTCCTAACGGTGTTTTTGTTTCTAACATGATTGCCGAGAGCAAGGATCAACGCTTTATCGGTTCGCCGCAACGGCCTACATTGAGCTTTTTGGGACGTCTTGATGAGCCGCGCAAAGGACTGCCGGTTGTAGCGCGTGCTTTTCCGCAGATCCGCCAGGCTGTGCCAGGTGTCCACTTATATGTTGCCGGGAAAGGAAATAAAGAGCAGGCTCGTGCACTTTTTGGCGAGCATGCTGAGGCTGTCACATTCTTGGGACCAATTTCTGACATGGATAAAGCGTTGCTGCTAGGTAGCACTGATATTTATCTTGCGCCAAATACTGGCGGAGAATCTTTCGGGATTATTTTGGTTGAGGCGATGAGCGCTGGTGCAAGTATTGTTGCCTCAGACATACCTGCTTTTCTGGCAGTACTAAATGAGGGTTCCTATGGCGCACACTTCGCCAATAATGATGCTGATTCGTTGGCGCGCGTGGTATCTGAAGCGATACATGATCCGCAAACTCGGCTCGAGCGTGCAAGAGCTGCTGCAAAAGCGGCGTGGCGGTATGACTGGGGATCGGTAGCGTCTCAAATTCTCACGGTATACGAGACTGCTATTGCCACCGCACCCATGGAGGTGGATGAATGATGCCGTGGTGGATATTCGCTGTCACTTGCGTTATGACAGTTGTCATTGTCAGCGCAGTATTGATTACATCTCAGGCTCGTAGGCTGGATGCGCTCCACAAAAAAATATTGAAATCTCGTGCTGCATTGGATAATGCTTTGATTGTTCGAGCTCATGCGGCGATGACGGTCGCGCAGTCGGGTGTTCTGGATTTAGCTGGGAGCGTCGTGCTGACTAATGCCGCTCAAGAATGCGCAGACGCGGCTGAATATGACTTGGTTGAAGATGGACTCAACCGTAATGGTGACGATGAAGTTTCCCCAAAAAGCTATCGGGCGCTTGATATAGATCGTCTTGCAATAGAATCTGAACTATCGCGAGTTCTTCGCCACACCGTTGATGAGCTCGAAGAAGATGAAAAGAATGACTATAGCGAAATTCTCGGCCATCTACAGCAGGTGCGCCAATCAGTTCGGCTAACACGACGTTTCCATAATATCCACGTTGCCGGTGCACAGCGGATTCGACGTAGTGCGCTGGCGCAGGTTTTTCGTATTCACGGTTACGCATCGTGGCCGCAAACAGTGGATCTAGACGATGAATAGTGCGCGTGTTTTGACAGCGCTAAAGGAGCATTCTCTAGATTTTTATGCTCATCTTATTGGCCTGGGAATTCTTGCTATTCTTGCACTCTTGGAGCTTTTGCCGGTCGTAGCTGAACCGGCTGGTATTTCAGCCGCGGTAGTTGCTACGGTTTGGGCGTTAGTCCCGGTGATCTTTACACTCATTTTGGTGTGGTTAGTTGACTACTGGGAACCTGAACCGTTGTGGCTCTACAGCTTCGCATTTTTGTGGGGGAGCGGTGTGTCAGTTATTCTTGGCGCATCTATCAACGATTTTGCGTCATCCCGACTAATTCCGAGTTTGTTAGCTGATGGTGCGACTGTCTACGACGTTTCGCGCTATACGGCTTCTTGGGTTGCTCCGATCTCGGAAGAAATCGTTAAGGGTCTTGGCATCGTTGTCATATATGTAGTTTTCCGAAAATATTTTAACGGTCCCGTTGACGGTATCGTTTACGGGGCACTCATTGGAGCTGGATTTGGTTTCACTGAAAATATTTTGTATTTTGTTCGTAATTTCGATTATCTGGCAGAAGTATTTACAGTGCGTTTTCTTGATGGTCCACTCAGCCATGATACGTATTCGGCCCTGTTCGGTTTTTGTATCGGGTTTGCGGAGTATTCGCGCCGGCGGTGGGCATTACTTGGCTGGACCTTTCCGGCATTAGTAGTCTCAGGTCTGTTCCATTTTATTAATAACGACGCGTTAAATTGGGACGGGATGACGTATGAAAAATATAAAATAGTCACGAATGTCCCGTTGGCGGTTGTGGCAATCATCATGGTGTTTTATGCCCGTCGTTATGAAAAAAATGCGGTGCTCGGTGGTCTAGAGCCATACGTTCGATTGGGCTGGTTTGCGCGACATGAGGTAGTGATGATTGGCCGGATAAGATACCGGCAACAAGCTGTTGTCTGGGCAGAAAATCGGGCGTTAAAACTTGGCGCTCCGGTAGGGGCAGGCGCGCAAGCAATGCGACGATTCCAAAAGATTATGCTCCAAATTGGACATGAGACGACTCGGGCGCAGCGTAGTAACCGGCATGTGGATGAAAAGGACCGCGCATATTTGTCATCGCTACTGGCAAAATCACAGACTATACGTCAGGTCTTTACCGCTTAAGAACGGAGGGTTAATGACTGAAAACACTAGCTATACTGAGTGGCCTCTCGATGAAAACGGTTTTCCGCACCGGCAAGCCGCTAGAGTAGTACTTCTAGACCCGTCTGGAAATATTTTTTTGATACGTGGCCACGATATTGATGATCCGGGATACTCGTGGTGGTTTACGCCGGGCGGCGGTATTGAGCCGGGGGAAACTACCCTCGCTGCTGCGGTACGTGAGTTACGTGAGGAGACGGGCTTCGTCGTCGATCACAATCGTTTAGAAGGCCCGGTTTTGTCGCGTTTCTCAACCTTTCATTTTATTTCTAAAATTCGGAAGCAGGACGAGAAATTTTATCTTTTAAGAGTCGACGACGACGAAATGGAAATAATTCGGCGTGGACACGGAAAAGATTGGACACCTCTCGAACAAGAATTATTAGATGCGCAACGATGGTGGAATTTAGAGGACCTCGACTGTATTCAACAGCAAGGTCAATTAGTTTTTCCACGAAAACTTGTTGCGTATGTGCGCGCGTGGCGTGACGGCTGGGATGGTGTATGTCGCACTATTACTGAAGAATAGTGCGTAGCTTTTCGGCAATCGGTCTAATCGTTGTAGAATCACATCGTAGACAATGTAATAGAAGGAGACACACGTGTCAGGACACTCTAAGTGGGCCACCACGAAGCACAAGAAGGCGGCGATCGATGCCAAGCGCGGGAAGCTTTTCGCACGCCTAATCAAAAACATTGAAGTTGCTGCGCGTACTGGCGGTGGAGATCCTGCTGGAAATCCAACTCTCTACGATGCTATCCAAAAGGCGAAGAAGAATTCTGTGCCGGCTGATAACATCGATCGAGCTGTCAAGCGTGGCTCTGGTGAAGGTGCAGATTCAGTTAATTACGAGAACATTATGTATGAGGGCTATGGTGCTAATGGAGTTGCCATCCTCATTGAATGTTTAACGGATAACCGTAACCGTGCAGCCTCAGATGTGCGCGTCGCACTCACTCGTAATGGTGGCACATTAGCTGATCCAGGTTCAGTTTCGTACATGTTCTCCCGCAAGGGCGTTGTTGAAGTCCCTAACAGTGGTGACATCACTGAAGACGACATCTTGATGGCAGTACTTGAAGCTGGAGCTGAGGAAGTCAATAATGAAGGCGAAGTCTTTGAGGTACTTTCAGAGCCTAATGACGTGGTTGAAGTTCGTAAGGCCCTTCAGGCAGAAGGCATCGACTACAACTCGGCTGAAGTACAGTTCGTGCCGTCGATGAAAGTGCCGATTACTGATATTGAGACTGCTAATAAACTCATGAAACTCATCGATGCGCTTGACGATGTTGATGACATTCAGAATGTCTACTCCAACCTTGATCTCTCTGATGAGGTTGAAGCGGCATTAGCCGAGGAAGACTAATTGCGAGTTCTTGGGATTGATCCCGGTCTGACGCGTTGCGGAATTTGCGTGCTTGATGCAGCCGGGGCGCGGCGGATCTCTCTAGTTTCTGTTGGTGTGGCGCGTACTGATCCCCAGATGGCGCCACACCAACGACTATTGCTTATTTCGAATGAAGTTGAAGAAGCTATTAAGCTGCATCGCCCAGATGTAGTCGCGATTGAACGGGTATTTGCTCAAGATAATGTTCGTTCGGTAATGTCGACAGCTCAGGTAGTGGGCATTGTTTTGTTGGCCGCCGCTAAAGCAAGCCTGCCGGTAGGTATGCACTCGCCGTCTGAAGTCAAAGCCGCAGTTACTGGTAATGGTCGGGCACAGAAAATTCAGGTTCAGATGATGGTTCAGCGCATTTTGAACCTAGAAAAATTACCTCGTCCAAAAGATGCGGCTGATGCCATAGCTGTTGCTATTTGTCACGCGTGGCGCGGGGGAGCTGAACCTTTCGTCGAACTTGACCGGTCGCAACACGGCGGAGCTGGAATGTTGCCACGTGTCGAAGGTGCTGATTTGACTCCGGCTCAAAAAGCATGGGCTGCTGCGGAACGAATGTCGCGTCGTCACGGTGCTGTCAAACCTTCGTGATAAACTCTCATTCAAACAGATGTTCGAAAGGGTGGAGTAGTGATTGCGCATTTACGAGGGATGGTTACAGCTGTTAATACCTCCTCAGCCGTTCTAGATATTCACGGTATTGGGATGAGAGTTCTAGCAACGCCCGACACCTTGGCTAAGCTCCGTATCGGTGACGATTCGACTTTAATCACATCTCTTATCGTTCGCGAAGATTCATTGACTCTTTATGGATTTGTTGACGACGACGAGCGAGATGTGTTCGATATTCTTACCGGGATTAGTGGCATTGGGCCACGTACCGCGTTAGCAGTATTAGCGGTATTTTCCCCTGACGCACTACGCGAAGCGGTGGAGACAAAGAATGAGGTTGCGCTAACTCGTGTTTCTGGTATCGGCAAAAAAGGTGCACAGCGCATGATACTTGAACTTGGTTCGAAACTTGGGCCGGCTCGCAGTCGTTCTGGGGAACTGAAGAAGAACACCGGTGCGATAGCGGATGCCGATGTTTTGGAAGCGCTTATTAACCTTGGCTGGAACGAGAGAGAAGCCACACCTGCGATCACCGAAGCAATGGCTGATCTAGGACAAGCAAGTGTTGCGCAACTTCTACGTCGATCTCTGCAAATTCTTGGGTCACGGAGGTAACGGCTATGGATTGGAATGAAATAACTGAAGCGGGTGCCAGTGACACTGAACGAGCTCAAGAAGCGGCGTTACGTCCAAAACGTTTGAGTGAGTTTGTTGGACAGCATGTTGTTCGCGAGCAACTTTCGCTCGTCCTCGATGCGGCAATTGCTCGTGACAAAGCTCCGGATCATGTTCTCCTTTCGGGGCCGCCAGGACTTGGTAAAACCACATTGGCTATGATCATTGCAGCAGAAGTCGGCGGGGCGTTACGGCTTACCTCTGGTCCGGCAATTCAACACCCGGGCGATTTGGCGGCGCTTTTGTCTTCGTTACAAGAAAATGACGTTCTGTTCATCGATGAAATCCACCGGTTAGCGCGGACTGCTGAAGAGATGCTTTATCTTGCCATGGAGGATTTTCGTGTCGATGTGATGGTTGGCAAAGGTCCAGGAGCTACATCAATACCATTAGCCCTCCCGCCATTCACAGTTGTTGGTGCAACGACACGAGCAGGAATGTTACCGGCTCCACTACGTGATCGGTTCGGATTTACAGCATATTTGGATTACTACACTCATGACGAATTGGCCTCGATTGTAGAGCGCAATGCGGTGAAACTTGATGCGGAACTATCGTCTGATGCTGCGTTGGAGATTGCTTCGCGATCACGCGGAACGCCTCGAATTGCCAATCGCTTGCTGCGACGAGTGCAAGATTGGGCGCAGGTGCGGGGGACCGGCCAACTAGATTTAGTTGCAGCACAGGCCGCCCTAGCTGTTTTTGAAGTCGATATGTGTGGGCTGGATCGTCTTGACCGTGCAGTTTTAGACGCTTTGTGTAATCGTTTTAATGGTGGCCCAGTTGGCTTAACAACTCTAGCCGTTTCCGTTGGTGAGGAGCCCGAAACGATTGAAACTGTTGCAGAGCCCTATTTGATGCGACAAGGATTTATCTCAAAGACTCCACGGGGCCGTATAGCAACACGTCTTGCATGGGAGCACCTGGGCCTTATCCCGCCTGAAAATACTTTGTTTGTATAGGACACTGCATTGTGGTCAAACAACTGCGCTCATAAATGTGGTGTTGTACTAAAAAGCCGGGCAATCACCGGTAATGGGCATTCAGGAGGTAGACTTTTACCGTATGATGTCTCTTCAACGGAAAGCGATCAGCGTTCATGGATTTTTTGATCCTCATTCCCATAATGTTCATTTTCTTGTTCGTCTCTACACGGATCACGCGTAGGGGCCAGGAAAAACAGCGAGAACTACGTGAGGAAGCGATCTCATTAGGAAATAACGTTGTCACATCTTCTGGTTTCTTTGGAAGAATCGTTGACATTGATGGGGACGCGGTTACATTGGAATCTCCGTCTGGAGATGAGACGGTGTGGATGCGCTCTGCGATTATGTCACAGATGGATATCCCATTGAGCATCGAAGACGAAGAGGAATCACATAACACTGAATCAGAATTGGATAGTCCTTCAACAGGAGATATTTTTCCTCACGACGAAGAAAGTTCTGACCCAAGTGATAAGCAAGGCTCAGCATGGAAATAGTTTCCGTTAGCCTACAGATTGTCAAGGAGTACACGCGTGCAAAACTCACGTGATGAACTGAGCAAGAAAAGCAAGCCCATCGGGCGCCTAATCACACTGGTCGTGTTGATTCTGGCGCTCTTTGCAGCTTTAACTTTTGGTACCGTAACGGGCGCTAAAAATCGTTTCTTGCCAGAACTAGCACTAGACCTTGAGGGCGGCACTCAGATCATCCTCACCCCGGCGACCACAGACGGCTCGGAGGTGACAGATGAAGATGTGAAGCAAGCTATTGAAATTATTCGTCAACGAGTTGATGCTTCGGGAGTGGCAGAAGCTGAAATTACTGCTCAAGGTGGATCAAATATTATTGTTGCTCTGCCAGGGCAACCAGATAAAGCAACACTTGACTTAGTTCGCACCTCTGCCGTGCTTCGTATGCGTCCAGTTTTAGCTTATGCGGATCCAAATCCTATTAGCAAGGAAGATCTAGTTAAACAGCTAGGTGATAAAGCTGAGGGCTTAGATTCAAAGAAAATGAGTGATGAGCAGTACAAGGATGCGGTGTTGAAGCTTGCTGACAAAGATGGCGATGGCCAGCTTTCGGATGCCCCGTTAACGACCCCTGTGGATGCTTCAGACCCTGCATGGATTACTGAACAGACAGTATACAACTCATTGATTTTGCAATGTGGTTCTAAGGATCTAGCGATTGCGTCGAATTCTGATGATCCGGCTAAGGCACTGGTTTCGTGTGGGCCTGAAGGTCATGTCAAGTACCTGCTTGGTCCTGCTGAGCTAGAGGGCTCGACGATTGCCACCGCTAGCTCTGGACCTGCTGTTAATAACCAAGGTCAGCCGACCGGCGGATTTGCGGTACACATGAACTTTAATTCTGAGGGATCAGATAAGTTCGCAGAAGTCACTGGAAGAATTTCGAAGCTTGAGCCACCACGAAATCAATTTGCAATTGTGCTTGATGGTCAAACAGTATCGGCGCCAAAGACCGATTTCCCGATTACTGGCGGTCAGGCCCAGATCACCGGTTCGTTCAAGGCCAAAGAAGCTGCAACTTTAGCTAACCAACTGAACTTCGGTTCGTTACCACTCTTCTTTGAGGTACAGTCAGAGGAACAAATTTCAGCAACTCTTGGCGCTGAACAACTTGAGTCTGGATTGATTGCCGGTTTGTTTGGTGCGCTACTTATCATCTTGTACATGTTATGGCAATACCATGCATTGGGCTTCGTTGCAATTGCCTCAATTGCGGTATCAACTGGCCTGTCGTTCTTTGTCATTTCGTTCTTGTCATGGACGATAGATTACCGTCTGTCGATGGCGGGTGTCTTGGGCATTATTATCTCTATTGGCGTCACAGCGGATTCGTTCATCGTTTACTTTGAACGTATCCGAGATGAGATTCGTGAAGGGCGTACTATCCGGAGCGGTATTGAACACGGCTGGGACCGCGCGCGTCGCACGATTATCATTTCCGATATCGTCAACCTGGTGGCTGCATCTGTGCTGTTCATTCTAACCGTTGGATCAGTTCGTGGTTTCGCATTCACACTTGGCGTTACCACTGTGCTCGATTTGATCGTAGTCATGATGTTCACTTATCCGGTTATGCATTATCTCGGAAAGACTGCTTACTTCGGTGAAGGACAACGCGGTTCTGGTCTTGATGCGAATAAGCTTGAACAGACCCCAATGTATCGTGGCCGGTCGTATATTGCTACGAAGCCAGCCAAGCGTATCAAGAAGGCTACTGCATCGGACCCCGATGGTGTACAGGTACAGTTACATGATTATGAATATCCAGACGGGCGTGTCATTGATAGACACGAAACCCTCGCGCAGCGTCGTGCTCGTGAACGTCGCGAGCGCAAGGCCGCTCAGAAAGGAGAGAACTGATGTTTTCAATGTATAAGGTCGGAAACGATCTCTACACTGGACGATCCTCAGTTGATATTATTGGGCGGCGTAAGACGTGGCTTATTTTGGCGATCATTTTAATGGTGGCTTCAATAGTTGGATTCATCGTTAAAACTCCAAATACCGGAATTGAATTCCGAGGCGGATCGCAGTTTACTGTGTCAAATGTCAGCGATACATCCCATAGTCGGGCGTATGACGTAATTAAAACCGTTGGCAAGGATGATGCACCCCGCGTTGCGACGTTAGGTTCTTCCTCGATTCGAGTCCAAACGGTTAAGCTTGATGACAAGCAAACGCAAGCAGTTCGCGATGCGCTTGCTACTGCTTACCATGTTGAAGCAACGGATGTTACCTCAACATTTGTTGGCCCATCTTGGGGTGCCGATATTCTAGCAAAAGCGGTCCGCGCAATGATTATCTTTATGGTGCTGATTTCGCTAGTTTTGACCATCTACTTCCGGTCGTGGACTATTGCCGTTGGCGCTAACGGTGCTCTCATTCACGACTTTATCATCACGCTCGGTGTTTATTGGTGGGCTGGCTTTGAAATTACGCCGGCCACAGTCATCGGTTTACTAACCATCATGGGGTATTCGCTCTACGATACCGTCGTCGTTTTTGATAAGGTCCGTGAAAATACTGAAAACGTCACCAAGCAACGCGCCTATACATATGAAGAGATCGCTAACCAAGCAATGAATCAGACGCTTATTCGATCTCTGAATACGTCGATTACCGGATTACTGCCAGTAATCGCCATCTTGTTTATCGGTGTCTATATCTTGGGAGCAGATACTTTGCGAGATCTCGCTCTCGTCATGTTCGTTGGTATGCTACTATCTACACTTTCATCTTTGATTATTGCTGCACCGTTGGCAGTAGCGTTGGCGATGCGCAACCCAAAGATCAAGGAGCATACAATGGATGTGTTAGATCGACGTCGGGATGTTAATGGAAAAGAAGAGCAATCTAGCGGCGAGCACGCTAAGCTGGAACCCGTAGAAACTGTGGCGGGATCCCACCAAGGACACCGTGCACAGCCAAAGCGCAACAAGAAGAGGAAGAAACGTTGAGCAACGATAATAATTTTCCGCAGGACGTCGTTGACCTCGTCCGTTCGCATATTCGAGAAGTCCAGGACTTCCCTGCACGAGGTGTTCTATTTCGTGATGTAACACCCTTGATTGCAGATCCGGAAGGATTTGCTGCCTTGATTGACATGCTTGCAGACAAATACCGCGGAAAAGTCGACGCAGTGGCTGGGCTTGAATCACGCGGCTTTATTCTGGCTGCGCCATTGGCAGTGGCACTGGGCGTTGGCATGCTAACCGTTCGCAAGGCAGGCCGTTTGCCTGGTCCTGTTGTTGGCATCGACTACGATCTCGAATATGGTTCTGCACGAATGGAGCTTCAACCTTTCACCGTGGAGGACGGACAACGCGTTCTTGTTCTCGACGACGTCCTCGCAACCGGCGGGACGGCAGGTGCTGCATGCGATCTGATCCGGCAAGCTGGCGGTAACCCGGTAGGCTTATGTGTTCTCATTGAGCTCACTGAGTTCAATGGTCGTAACTATCTGGGTGAAGGTGTTGAAGTAGACTCCGTATTACAATACTAAGCTTCTAGCCGATATAAGGAGGAGAGATAGCCAAAGGCTATCTCTCCTCCTTATATATATCTTTAAAAATACGGTAAAATGAATTAATAATCAGGGTCAGGAGGTACTGAGATGTCATCTCATTCACATGTTCCGCGCGTGCGGTCTCGGTTGTCGTGGCTTGGGAAGAAAGTTACTGTTCCCACCATTCTTGAACCTATGATGAGCATTGAAGCTACGAGGTTAATGGATATTGATCGTCTTATCCACGCGTATGAAGTTGCTGAAAAGTTACATCGGGGTGTTAACCGTAAGTCAGGGGAACCCTACATTACGCATCCGGTCGCAGTAGCGACTATTCTTGCCGAACTCGGCCTTGATGAAGATACTCTCGTAGCGGCCTTGCTCCATGACACAGTTGAAGATACTCCTTATACCATTGAAGAACTTTCCGCAGAGTTCGGTCCCACCGTCGCATTATTAGTCGATGGTGTGACTAAACTCGAAAAGGTTAATTATGGCGAAGCTGCAGCGGCGGAGACTGTACGTAAAATGATTATCGCCATGGCTAAAGATATTCGTGTACTTTTAATTAAGCTCGGAGATCGTCTTCATAATGCCCGGACTTGGCGGTTTGTCTCACAATCATCGGCACAGCGTAAAGCCCGTGAAACGCTTGAGATTTTTGCTCCGCTAGCTCACCGACTAGGCATGAATTCGATTAAGTGGGAACTAGAAGACCTATCATTCCGGATTCTGTACCCGGCTGTGTATTCGGAAATCGAACGCATGGTTCGTGAACGTGCTCCCGAACGTGAGCGCTTTATTGAAGAAGTCAAAGCAACGCTAAAGCGAGAACTTAGTAAAGCCAACGTCAAATGTACGATTACTGGGCGTCCGAAACATTATTATTCTATCTACCAAAAAATGATTCTTCGCGGACGCGATTTCGAAGATATTTATGATCTGGTTGGGGTGCGAGTACTCGTTAATGAAGTTCAGGACTGTTACACAGCTCTAGGTGTGGCCAACTCTGCTTATACACCCATTCAAGGCCGGATTAAAGACTATATCGCTTCGCCTAAATTCAACCTATATCAATCTATTCACACGACCGTGATGGGGCCTGCAGGCCGTACAGTCGAGATTCAGATTCGTACACATGAAATGCATCGACGAGCCGAATATGGGGTTGCAGCGCATTGGCGTTACAAAGAGAATCCTAATGCAAAATCGGGTGATCAGCCAACCAGCCAGGAAGATACTCAACTCGAATGGTTACGACAACTCGTTGATTGGCAACGTGACACTGCTGATCCATCCGAATTCCTAGATTCGCTTCGCTATGAAATGTCGAAGAATAAGGTATATGTATTTACCCCGGCAGGGGAGGTAAAAGAGTTGCCAGCTGGTTCCACTCCAGTTGATTTTGCCTTTGCTGTCCACACCGAAGTTGGATACCGAACTGTTGGCGCAAAAGTTAATGATCGGTTAGTAACTCTGGATCATGAACTACAATCTGGCGATACCGTCGAAATCATTACGTCTAAATCGGAAGATGCGGCGCCATCTCAAGGATGGAGCGAGTTTGTTGCTACCGCACGTGCCCGGTCCAAGATTAAGCAGTGGTATTCGCGTTCTCGCAAGGAAGAGAATTCGGATATCGGCAAAGACAAGCTTGCTCGGGCAATTCGCCGTCGTAATGAGCCTGTACAACGGTTGATGAGCCATGAAACTTTGAAAGCGATCGCTCAAGATCTCAATCGCACAGATGTCAACGACCTCTATGCAGCGATAGGCGAAGGAGCAGTATCTGCTGAATCTGTTGTTCGACGCCTGATTGCTTCGCAAGGTGGCAATATTGGCGCTGAAGAATCGATGGCAGAGGCAGTTACTCCTACCCGGATTCAACATCGCTCTGAAGGCAATGGATCTTCGGCTGTTATCGTTGCTTCCATTGAAGATACAGATGTCCTTGTAAAGCTTGCTAAATGTTGTACTCCGGTGCCTCCAGACGAAATCGTGGGATTTGTGACGCGTGGCAAGGGCATTTCTGTCCACCGTGCTGATTGCCCCAATGTCGATTCCTTAAAACGGGAGCCAGATCGTTTTATTGATATTGCTTGGGATAGCGAAGCTGACGCAGTTTATCTTGTACAAGTGCAAATCGAGGCACTAGATCGACGTGGTTTGCTAGCTGATATATCGCGCGCGTTAGCTGAACATGACGTCAACATGATAGCTGGAACGATAAATACATCGTCCGATCGGGTAGCCAAATCTTCTTTCACATTTGAAATGGCTGATCCGCATCACTTGGAACGAGTTTTGCGTGAATTGCGGAAAATTGAAGGCGTTTATGATGCCTACCGGATCACGGGTAATAAGAAGGATGATGCTCGGCTTCAGCGTGCTGCGCAAACTCCGATTCCTCGGCGAAATGCGAACTAGCACGGTCAATAATGTCTGATGGAAGCTGACAGAGTAACGCGCGTACTTGTTTCATCCCTGGAACTCTTTTAAGCTGTTGGGCACGAGAAATGATTTTTTCGTAAGATGCGCCTTGACGAAGAAGATTAAGTAGCGCTTCTATGCCAGTGGCTAGATCGTGCTGGAGCAGGTCGATTGCTGTCCGTTCCAATGATGTAACTGTGACACATTTAATTGTGACTAGGTCTTGCTCTGGAAATTTTTTTCTTGGCAGTCGCCCTTGACGCTGATTAGTAGACCGGTAAACGTGGAGCGAACGCGATAGCTCGTTTGTTGTTTTGCCAGTGTAAACCCAATAAGCTCCCACATGTGACACGATAATATCGGTGCCATATATCGCATTAAGTATACCGATACGTTGTGCAACTGTGGCTATCTGATCACAAGCTACCCAGCCAATATTTGCCAGCTGGGTAAGGCAGCCTTCATTTGATAAAACCTCGCATTGATGGCGTTCAAAAAGGTTGTTTGGACTGGCAATTATTGAGAACATACAACTAGCAAACCATGATCATAAAATGAGTGTTGGCGGGTATCCACACCTGTGGATACCCGCCAACACTCATAGGTTGCTTGCGTTAAGCTAGTAATTTTATTCAGCTAAAACGGCAGCGAGCCACGCTTTACGCGCTTCGAGAGCTACATTGAGTTCCTTGAGCTTCTTATCGTTTCCGGCTGCGGTAGCTTTCTCAATATCTGACTCAAGTTCAGCAATGAGTGCTTCTAGCTGAGCAGCCATACCGTTGCTACGTTCCTTCTTATCCGGATCAGACTTACGCCACTGTTCAGATTCAGCATCGCGGATTGCACGCTCGATGTCGCGTAAGCGGCCTTCGGTACGGGCAATATCTGCTCGAGGTACTCGACCGATAGCATCCCAACGTTCGCCAATTGATCGAATTTGATCTTTAGCATAATCGATATCTTGGACTGGGACGAGCTTCTCAGCTTCCTCAAGTAACGCAAGTTTTGCCGTGAGATTAGCACCGAACTCTTCGTCTAGAGCTGAGTTGTGAGCCGAGCGGGCATCGAAGAAAGCTTGCTGTGCTAACCGGAAACGTTCCCAGAGTCGGTCATCTTCCTTTTTAATTGAGCGTCCGGCAGCTTTCCACTCATCCATGAGATCACGGAACCGACCAGCAGTCGCACCCCAATCGGTTGAAGTTGCAAGAGTTTCAGCTTCGGCAATGAGCTCTTCTTTACGAGCAACAATAATTTTCAAAGCAGCGTCGCGCTCAGAGAAGTATTGACGACGATGGCGATCAAACTGCGTACGTGCAGATGAAAAACGCTTCCACAAGCTTTCTTCGGTTGGTCGGTCGATTCGGGCGCCGGTACGTTGCGAAGTCTTCCAAGCCTCAAGCAAATCAGTGAGCTCTTGACGCGAGTTCTTCCAGTGTGTCCGTGCAGGATCTTGGTTAGCGAGTGCTTCTGCCTTTTCAACAATGGCAGTGCGTTCTGCTAACGCTTGCTCTTTCGCGACAGCTCGTTCAGCGGCAACTTCTTGCTTGCGTTGTTCGGCAAGTTCATCAAGCTTAGCAGCTCGAGCGATTAACGAAGCCACATCGCCTACTACCGCAGGCTCAATGAGCTGCTCATGCAGCGTCTTGAGCGACTGGTGAGCTTCTTCGGGGGAGATGTGAGAAATGCGCGTCTCAAGGAGGGTTACTTGGGCTTGGAGATCAAGGAAACGCCGGACATAAAGTTCCAACGCATCTTTTTCTGAGCCACCTGCGGCATACTGGCCAACAATTCGCTCACTGCCATCGGCCTCTTTAAGCCAGACGTTTCTTTCGTTATCAATCCGGCCGAAGGTAGCGGCATGGATCGCTTGCGCTTCATCTACTGGTGGAACAGGCGCGGTCGCTGGTTTCGGGTGAGCGACTGCGCGTGGGGTTGGGGTGGGATTCTTATCAGTCATGAGAGTCTCCTTCAGACGGGGTAGACCGTTCTCGTTGTCATACGTAACTTTAGTTTACGCCTAATCGACGTCTTTTTGCTTGTGTTCCGGTACGGTTAAGATATGTTATTTTTGCGATACGACCAAACCTTCTTACAAGAGAACACTTACATTTTAGCTGACAACGACGCACGGGTGGCGATCGTTGCCGATCCAGGTGCAGGTAGTCATGTCTGGGTCAATGATATGTTGACTGAACATGGCCTGACACTTGGCGCTGTCCTCCTTACTCATGGGCATCCAGACCACGTCTGGGATAGTGCAAAAATTGCTGGTGACAAGCCGGTGTACATCGCGCAACCTGATTCATATCGGATGGAAGAACCAGATGCGCACCTGCCTGCTGATGCCGGGCGTAGTCTTGCCTTGGAACGTATGGGAGGCCATTGGACGAAGCCGAAGAATATGCAGTTGTTGCCGGCAGAGATTTTCTCCCAGTCCGTTGAGCTAGTGCCTGGAATTCTATTTCGAGCCGTTCCGGCTCCGGGGCATACAGAAGGCTCTACGGTATTTTTGTGCGAAGGCCAAGTAACTAATGTGCCGTATTCGGTCATAATGCCAACAGGCCGTAATGAATCTTTCATGCTTGCTGGAGATGTGATTTTTAATGGCGGGATCGGTCGGACCGATATGCCGGGCGGGGATGAATATCAAATGGCGTCCACTCTGCGTTTCTTGGTACAGGTTATCCGCCCGGAGACATATATTTTCCCAGGTCATGGCCCACATACGATGATGTTCCATGAAACTCGGCATTCGCCGTTCTTGCACGCCGCGATGAGCTGAGAACATTTATCACAAACTCACTGTTAAATTCCATTTTCGTTATCATTTCGTGGGAGAATAATAGGTATGGCTAAAATTGCACCGTTATCTGGATTTCCGGAATGGCTCCCGGCTGGTCGGCTGGTCGAGCAAGAAGTATTAGACACCCTGCGTCGCACCTTCGAACTGCATGCATTTTCATCTATCGAAACTCGCGCAGTGGAGCCAGTAGAGCGTCTACTTTCTAAAGGGGAAACCTCGAAAGAGATTTATTTGTTACGTCGTCTCCAAGCCGGTGAAGGAAACGATAAGGATGAACTCGGCTTACACTTCGATTTAACTGTGCCACTTGCCCGGTACGTGCTAGAAAATGCCGGGCATCTGGACTTCCCATTCCGGCGTTACCAGATCCAAAAAGTGTGGCGTGGTGAACGTCCACAAGACGGTCGATTTAGAGAATTTATCCAGGCGGATGTCGACGTCGTCGGTCAAGATACGTTGGCCTTCCACCACGAAATCGAATTGCCACTAGTCATGGTTGATGCGTTATCGAAGCTCCCTATTCCGCGGGTGCGTATCCACGCTTCGAATCGCAAAGTTGCGCAAGGATTCTATGAAGCGATCGGTATTGAAGACGTTGAGCAAACGCTACGAATCGTTGACAAGCTAGACAAAGTTGGACCGGAGATCGTAGCTGAGCTTTTGGCTCGGGACGTCAATGCCACTCCGGATCAGGCACGCTTGACTCTAGAACTAGCACAAATTCAAAGTGCCGACGCATCATTCGCAGATAAAATTGCGTCATTCGGACTGTCATCTGATTTGCTCGATGAAGGTCTGAACGAACTCGTCGCTCTAGTCGAAGGCGCTAATGCCTTGATCCCAGGTTCGGTTGTTGCAGATCTGAAGATCGCACGCGGCTTAGATTACTACACTGGTTCAGTCTACGAATCAGTGATGGAAGGACATGAAGATCTAGGTTCGGTTTGTTCTGGTGGGCGTTACGATTCGCTCGTTTCGGACGGCAAACGCACATTCCCGGGCGTCGGTCTTTCTATCGGGGTTTCGCGTATTTTGGCTCGGATTATTGGCAAAAACGTTGTTACTCCAAGCCGCAAGGTTCCTACTGCTGTGCTAGTTGCAGTTAATGATGAAACAGAGCGGCCACATGCAGAGAAAACGGCATTCGAATTGCGGGCTCGGGGGATTGCCACCGAAGTTTCGCCGTCGTCTGCAAAATTCGGGAGGCAGATTCGGTACGCAGATCGTCGCGGTATTCCATTCGTATGGTTCTCAACTGAAGACGGTGAACAAGTAAAGGACATCCGTTCTGGGGAACAAACTTCTGCAGATACCTCAACGTGGGAGCCACCAGCACAGGATCTTCGGCCGATTCTTAGAGCAGAGGAAAACTGACGATGGTAGATTCCACCGATCATTTCGAGGTCTCAGGTAGTCTGAAAGCCGTGAGGGATGTATTGGAGACGGTAAAATTCCCGTTACCAACCACCCATGCTGAAGCGGGAAACGATCTATTAATAGATGCAATCCACCAGCTTGACGACTATCTGATTCCGCGGTACCGCAATATGGATGCACCCATATTGGCAGTGATCGGTGGTTCTACTGGTTCTGGTAAATCGACACTCATTAATTCCCTGGTTCGCGAACATGTTGCACCAGCGTCGGCTGTGCGTCCAACCACTCGCCAACCAATGCTGATGTTTAACCCCGCAGACGAACTCTGGTTTGACGATGACCGGATTCTGCCAGAGTTACAACGAGTGCATGGCACCACCGTTCACAAGCAGGCCCAAAAACATATTTCGCTCCATGCTACGGAAACATTAGCTTCGGGGCTAGCCTTAATTGATTCGCCGGACATTGATTCTGTCGCGAAGGAAAATCGGGAGCTAGCGGCGCAACTCTTAGCCGCTGCCGATCTGTGGGTTTTTGTTACCACGGCAGCGCGTTATGCAGATGCTATTCCGTGGGCACTTCTGGACGAAGCAGCAGAGCGGAATATCGTTGTTGCGATTGTCCTTAACCGGGTGCCACGTGGCCAAGGTGCCGAAGTTCGGCCGGATTTGGTTCGTCGGCTGAACTCCCGTGGGCTGGGGAGCGCACCGCTTTTTGTCATATCGGAACAAGAGTTTGATGAGCTCGGTTTTATTCGCGACGACGACGTTGCCTCGTTGCGTGATTGGCTCACTGCCCTTACTCGCGATTCGGCAGCGCGTTCCGCAGTAGTTCGTCAAACGCTATCGGGCGCGGTAGCTAACCTTACGCAATCGTTGTCAACTATCCATGATTCTTACCAAGAACAAATCGAAGCGCAAGAATCTTTGCAGTGGGATATTGACCATGCGTGCGAGGAGGCACTGGGCGGAATTGACCGGGCACTGCGGAACGGATTGTTATTACGCGGTGAAGTTCTTGCACGCTGGCAGGATATTGTCGGTACTGGGACATGGACGCGTGTCCTAGAAGACGGCGTCAGTAGATTCCGGGATCGAGTAACAAACTGGTTCACGGGCCGTACCAATGATAAAGAAGCTGTCGCGGCTATAGAAGAAGGTGTACAAACACTTCTCATTTCACAAAGTGAAGCCGCGATTTTGCAGATATCGACAGCTTGGCAACGTGCTGGATTGATAGATACACCGCAGATCAGCTATACAAGCGAACAACGTCATGAAGAAGCAGCAACGATTGTGCGGCAGTGGCAAGAAGAATTGTATGATCTTATTTCTGCCGAAAGTAGCAGTAAAAAGACAACCGCTCGCTTCTTGGCGTTAGGGGTCAATGCCGTAGGCGTTGCACTCATGATCACAGTTTTCTCCGCAACTGCAGGACTAGCTGGGGGAGAAGTCGCGATTGCTGGAGGTACTGCTGTGGTGGCGCAGCGAGTACTGGAAGCAGTTTTTGGTGACGACGCTGTTCGTCGGATGACAAAGCAAGCAACTGCCTCCTTACACGAACTTGCTGCGTCGTTTATTGAGGCAAATATAGAAGAATATCGGCGAGCCTTGCATGAGCTATCTCTGGATCCGACAATTGAGCATTCCCTTGCTCAAGTAACTACTGAACTTCGCCATGTCCATAACAAAGAGAGGACATCATGAGTCTGTCAGTTGAATCTGGCGTAGAACTTCTAGCGGATATCGTTGATACGGCAGATCCGTACCTATCGCCAGATACCAGCGCATTGGCCCACGAGAACCTTGTGCGTATCAATGAGAGGCATAATCTTTCTTCCGAGGTGACAGTTATCGCTTTCGCCGGACCTACTGGCGCCGGTAAATCTTCGATTGTCAATGCATTGATTAACGAAAAATTGTTGCCAGTAGCAGCGACTCGCCCAACAACCTCCCACGCAACAGCTATCTCGGCTATGTCTGAGCATTCTGATAATGGACTCATCCAGTGGGTGGGGGCGACAAATCGTTATGACCGGCCACAGTTGCATGATGTTTTCAGGGCAAGTGCTCCGTTCGTCCTTGTTGACTTACCCGATATTGATTCCACATCTGCCGGAAATCGGACCCTTGCTACTTCGATTATTAAGCGTGCAGATGTTGTGGTGTGGGTTGTTGATCCGCAAAAGTATGCTGACAGTGTTGTTCACGATGATTATTTGGCACAACGAAGTGAACACTCCGGCACGATGCTCGTTGTACTGAACCAGGCGGACAAACTGGTGGCTAGCGAAAAGAGCGAGATCCTAAGCTCGCTAAAACAGATTTTAGATGCGCATAATGTGGTACCTGACGTTACGGTCGCTTCCGCACAAACTGGTACTGGCATAGCGGAGCTACGTGACAAGCTGTCACAGCTAGTAATGTCTAAGAAGACTTTTATTGATAAGTTAGCCGCTGATTTGCGTGTGACTGGACAGCGCATTACACAAGATTTTGAATCTCAAGGGGGACAACTCGACGATGTCCCGCAACCTGACACAACTCCATTCGTTGATGCGGCGCTTCGGGCAGCAGGTGCACCGGTAGTTGCTCGCTTAGCTGGCGAATCCTATACTTTCCGTGCTAAAAAGGCTACTCGTTGGCCGGTTACCCGGTGGATTTCAATGCTGAACATGGATCCGCTTCAGCGATTCCGGCTTGGCTCTGGAAAAGATGAGCAAAATCTTGCCCCAGTTACTGGCATCTCAAGATCGGACGTTGCTTTGCAACAAGCTGACAACGAATATCACCGATACCTCGCTGCGGCTACTGAGCATATGCCACGACGGTGGGCCAATGACATCATGACCAACTCGATTAATCCGGTAACTGATATTGTCCGGCGTGCCGACTACGTCAGTTCCCATACCGAACTAGAAAACAATCGTCGCCCTGCATGGTGGAGAATCGTCAATTTCATCCAATGGTTACTGATGACTGGCGTCTTGACTGGTGTGGTATGGCTTATTGCTCGGGCTATTGCCGTGAATATGGGAATCTGGCTCGACCGGCCCCCGATGATCGGGATTTTTCCATTACCGTTGGTTATGGTAGTGAGTGGTACTGCTTTAGGCTGGGTGCTTTCCCTGATATCCCAAGTATTCATTCGCCGTGGCCAAACTAAAACCGAACGCCGTATCCAATCTCGTCTATCCGCTGCTTTCCAGCAAGATCTTACCGAAGGACTATTGGAGCCGTTAGCGCACGATATTGAGCAATATCGTAAAGTCGTACACGAATGCAAAGAACTCATGACTATAAAGTCATGAAGGCATAGGAGAGGGGCCAAGCTGGTTGAACTGCTCCCTGAAAGTTGGACTTGTTGATTGGGTTCCTTCTTTCAGGGGGGTAGTTTTATGTTGGCTTCGAGTAGGGCTAGTGCGTACCAGCGTGAGCAGTTGGTTTCGTTGTTTGAGGCTGGGTTTGGTGCCTATGCTGCTAGCAAGCATGTGGGTGTTGGGGTGAGAACTGCAGAGAATCTATGGGAGAGGTGGCGTGTTCATGGCAGACTTGTCCTCATCAAAACTGTTAGAGAAATGGGTTCGGATCTATCGGGGCAAAGGAGTAGACGGGTTACGTCCTCGCCTAAAGGGTCGACCAAGAAAAGATCCACATCAACCCCGGCCAGTTAGTGAGCTCGATCAGCTCAAACGCCGTTTAGAGTACTTAGAAGCGGAAAATGCTTACCTAAAAGCATTAAGGGAGTTGATGAACAACGAGCACTAACCCGGACCCGGGTCGTGGCAGATCTCAAGTCCCGCTATCGCTTTAGTGACTTACTACGTATTGCCGGGATTGCTCGCTCAACATTCTATTACCATCAAGCACATGGCCGATATGGTCACCGGCGTATCCGGTTAGCGTTAATGAAAGATGGTTGGCGGTTAACCGTGACTTTGGTGTCACGGAAGTCGATCCGTCAATGGGTCTCGGATGTCACTCAAGCTCCGAGTATGTGGCAAGAAAGTCTATTTCTCACCCATTATCGACTTGTTCGATGGGGCCATTATCGCTGCCACGCATGCTTTTCATCCCACAACAGCTTTCACAGCTACTTCTTTAGTCCAAGACTATCGCCAAGGAAAAACCTCAGCCAGGATTGATTGTTCATACTGATCAAGGATTTCATTACCAGCATGTATCGTGGCGTAACCAGCTTGACCAACTCGACCAATACATTACCTGGTATAACAACAACCGTATCCAAGAACGACTCAAGGGCCTGACCCCGATTGAATACCGAAATCAAGCCCTTGCAGCCTAACGAGTAGGATACGATTAAAACTGTCCAACATCTGGGGAGCAGTTCAGGTAGCTTGGCCCCTCTCCTTACAGTTTTTACTTCTTAGTAAGCATCATGGAATGACCGACGGTCACTCTTCCAGCCACCCTTACGATGTTGCTTCTTGAATGAACCACGGCGATCCGGTTGGGACTGACGGCGTGATGAACGTTCTTCACCAAACTTCCGATCAGCGCGGTATTTCCGCAAGCCAGCTTCGTCGCTGTCATCGAAAGACCGATGTCCACCACGAGGACCAGAATCTACAGTGATATCCAAAGTACGGCCAGAAACACGTGCCTTAGCAATACGACCCATAGTTGCACTATCAAGTTTATCGCTGACGTGGACTAGAGAGAACGAAGGGAAGATATCGATCTTGCCAAGTTGCGAGCCTCGCAGACCACCTTCGTTTGTCATCGCGCCAACAATGGCACCTGGAGCCACTCCGTCACGGCGTCCCACTTCGACTCGATAGGTAGTACCAGGTTCATCGAAGCCACCGTGATCTCGACGATCACTACGTCGGCCACGATCGTCACGACGACTTCGATCATCGCGTCGTCCCCGACGGTCTCGACTATCGTCGTCGCCGGAGAAACCGACGGTTAGCTTATCGGGTTCGTCGCTGGATTGTGGACCTGGATCGCGAACACCAAGTGCCAGTAGCGAAGCTACTAAATCAGCTAGGGTAAGCAATTCCATGCCGTCACTTTGAGCGTCTTCTTGAGCTGCAATAAACTCAGCAATAATTTCATCGTAAACATGCAAACGTCCAACAGCATGGCGTTCAACCGCTGATGCCAACAACTTACGTGCACGTAAACCAGAAACTTCAGCAGGGGTCGGTAGCTCGACTTCCTTCATCCGGGTGTGAGTGACTTTTTCGATGCGACGCAGACGTTGCTTTTCCTTTGGTGTAACGAACGACAACGCAGTTCCTTCGCGGCCAGCACGGCCAGTACGTCCAATACGGTGTACATAGGTTTCGACTTCGCGCGGAATATCAAAATTAACCACAAGGCCAATACGTTCGACGTCGAGACCACGCGCAGCAACGTCAGTTGCAACGAGAACGTCAATAGAGCCATGTCGTAACCGGTCTACCAATTTTTCACGGTCTTTTTGTGCTACATCACCTGATAGCGCGGCTGCTTGTACGCCACGCGTGGTTAGTTCAATCGCAAGGTCTTCAGCTGTTGCGCGTGTGCGCACAAAGACCAACGCTGCATCGGCTTCAGTTGTTGCTAAAACGCGTGCTAAGGCGCCGACTTTATGGCGTGACGGGACAACTGCGTAGGTTTGGGTAATCGTGTCAACTGTTGAGCTCGGAGATGATACCTGAACCTCAGCCGGGTTGTTCAAATGCTTTTCTGCAACAAAGCGGATTTGCTTTGGCATAGTTGCAGAGAATAATGCGGAAATACGTTCTGCGGGTAAGTCAGAGGCAATTTTTTCAACGTCTTCGGCGAAACCCATGCGTAACATTTCATCCGCTTCGTCCAAAACGAAATAACGAATTGTTGACAGGTCAAGCGCGCCGCGGTCAATCATGTCCATAACGCGTCCAGGGGTGCCGACAACAACTTGAGCGCCATCACGTAGAGCTCCTAGTTGCGGGCCGTAAGCTGAACCGCCGTAGACGGCGACGACGTCGAGACCGCCGGTTTGCGCAGCGAACGTCTCAATCGCATCTGCGCCTTGGAGTGCTAGTTCGCGAGTCGGAGCTAGTACGAGTGCTTGAACGTGGCGGTTATTTGCATCAACATGCGCAAGCATTGGAAGTGCAAAAGCAGCTGTTTTACCAGTGCCGGTTTGTGCGACACCAAGAACGTCACGGCCTTCGAGAAGAAGCGGAATGGCTTGCTCTTGAATAGCAGTAGGAGTGGTATACCCAAGATCGGTTACAGCCGAGAGTAAGTCTTCAGGTAGATTGAGATCAGCAAAAGTAGTGGCATTAGCCATGTAGAAATTCCAAACGTAGATCGGTTAAGCCCGCGGAAAATCCCCATGCAAACACTAGCGGGCCAGGCGCAAGACTTGCGCACCATCTACTCTAACGGTTCCGAGCTTGCCGTGGGCTAATGTTCGCGGTGATATCCCTTACCGTGTGTTATCCCACGTTGTCAGCGGGCTGGATGCGATTGGTAAGAGCAACAGCGCCAAAAAGTATGATGATGATCAGTAAGATCGGGATACCGTAGCTGAAGGTACCTAAGCCAGCGGACAGAGCATAAGCAATACCAGCTAATCCGATCAAGAATGCGGCTCCTAGGGTGTCAGCAATTTGCAGTGCAGCGGAGACTTCTCCATGGCGTTGGAGCGGAGTCAGTGCAAGAGCATGAACGGTAAGTGCTGGGTAGAGGTAACCAAGCCCGAAACCGGCGATGAACCATCCGATAAGCACGACAATTCCCGTGACTGAAGGTAAAACAGCAGGGAAGACAATTAGCGTACCGATGAGCTGCATAGCAACACCGATGTATGGAATACGATTACGTCGTCGTTCATCCGTGATTCGGCCTTGTAACTGTGAGGCGAGAGCCCACGAGACTGCTGACATCGTTAGAACAAAACCAGCGCGAGTTGCAGACCAGCCGTGAATCTCTTTCAAAATCAGTGGAAGATAGATCTCCACTGCCATTAAACAGCCGTTTGCAGTGCCACGTAGAAGAACTGCCGATGGTACTCCACGTTGAGCACGGAATGTTCCCTCTGGCAGAAGCAATGGAGCAAAAACTGTCACTAGGACGATTCCGATTGTTAAAAGAGCCAATGTTTTGAGATCTGGTTGTCCTTTGTTGGAAGAAGCCACCAAGAGCGCTGCAATACCGACACTGGCTCCCGAAGCAAGGTAGAAAACATTTAGTGCACGGATAGGTTGGCGATTTTTGTGCGCCGGCAACTCTTTAAACTTGGTCCAAGCCAGTGGCATGATAAAGAAGAAAACAATTGGGGTAAAACCAAATACCCAACGCCATGAGAGATATTCAACTAACAAGCCAGCTAGGAAAGGTCCAACAAGAGCCGGAATGACCCACGCGGTAGCGAAGGCTGCGAAATAGCGAGGCTGTCGTTCTTTGGAAATAAAATTACCGACTAATACGTATAGCGGAACAACTAGAAGTCCGGAGCCAAAACCTTGTAGCGCTCTGCCTACGACAATCATCTCGATATTAGGAGCTAGCGCAGCTATGGTAAGCCCGACTAGTGCTAACGTGGCGCCGGTAAAGAATGACGGTTTAGGGCCGCGGGCATCAACCCAGGGGCCGGCAAGTGCTGTTGTCATCAGCTGGGCAGCGAACACGATACCAGCCGCCAGAGCATACAGATGTTTTCCTCCCAGAATCTCCACAATATATGGCATCGCGGTCGTAGCTGCCATTGTCTGGAAGGCTGCCAGTGAAATAAACACAATCGCAAGAATCAGGATCCAACGCTCGAGATTGCGAGAAACAGGCACTTCATTATTTTCCATCGGTACACTCGTCATAGCTTTCATCTTGGCACACCTTCATCGCAGATAGGTGGAGCACCGGCTAAGTTAAACGTGATTTATGCCAAGTCCTCACTAGTGAAATCGTGATATAAACCCCGTAAATTGTCCAACTAATAGAGCGGGAAGCAGGAGTAAAGTAGAAACCGTGCGCATCGCCCGTCTCGCGATGTGCTGTAGTCCGCTCGTCTCGCGGATGAAGATTAATGAGTAGAGAAATGAGGATTGCGTGTTACGCACTCGTATGGCAGGTTCCCTGCGAAAAGAAGATATCGGATCGACAGTTACGCTAACCGGATGGGTTGATCGTCGTCGTGATCACGGTGGCATCGCGTTCATCGATTTGCGCGATGCTTCGGGTATTGCACAGGTGACAATTCGTGCGGAGGTTGCGCATGAATTGCGCTCCGAATACGTTCTGAAAGTTACTGGTACCGTCATTGCTCGTCCGGAAGGTAACGCTAACGCTGCTATTCCGACTGGTGATGTTGAAGTTGAAGCAACTGAGGTAGAGGTACTTAACCCATCAGCTCCACTACCATTCCAAGTATCTGATGCAGCAGAAGACGCCGGCTCAGTTAATGAAGAAACTCGACTTAAGTATCGTTATTTGGATCTTCGTCGTTCCTATGAACAGCATGCAATCCGGTTGCGTGCTAAGGTATCGCAGGCAGCACGCCGAGTGCTTGATGGGTATGACTTCGTTGAAGTTGAAACCCCGACTCTGATCCGGTCTACGCCAGAAGGCGCTCGTGACTTTATTGTCCCAGCCCGTTTGGCTCCTGGATCATGGTATGCGCTACCGCAGTCACCTCAGCTTTTTAAGCAGCTCCTCATGGTTGCGGGTATGGAACGCTATTATCAGATTGCTCGATGCTACCGCGATGAAGATTTCCGTGCGGACCGTCAGCCAGAATTCACTCAGCTCGACGTTGAAATGAGCTTTGTTGAGCAAGAAGATGTTATGGCTGTGGCAGAAGATGTTTTGCGTGAGATTTGGGGCCTGATTGGCTACAAGCTGGACACTCCGATCCCACACATGACCTACAAAGACGCCATGGAGAACTATGGTTCGGATAAGCCAGATTTACGGTTCGGCCAAAAGCTGATTGATCTAACGGACTACTTTAAGGACACGCCATTCCGTGTTTTCCAGAACGAGTATGTTGGTGCTGTTGTAATGCCTGGTGGGGCTTCTCAGCCACGACGTACTTTTGACAAGTGGCAAGAGTGGGCGAAAGCTCGCGGTGCTAAAGGTCTTGCGTACGTCACGATTGCCGACGACGGTACTGTAGGCGGTCCGGTTGCTAAGAATATTTCCGATGCAGAACGTGCGGGATTGCTGGAAGCTACCGGCGCTGGTAATGGCGATTGTATTTTCTTTGCCGCGGGAGAACCGGGCGCATCACGTGAGTTGCTAGGTGCAGCACGTTTGGAAATTGGTAAACGTTGTGGTCTTATTAATGATGACGATTGGGCTTTTGTCTGGGTTGTCGACGCGCCTTTGTTCAAGAGCACAAAGGCGGCTGAAGCAGAAGGCGATGTCGCCGTCGCCGACGGCGCATGGACTGCTGTCCATCACGCCTTTACCTCGCCAAAGCCAGAGTGGCTGGATAAGTTTGACGAGGATCCAGGTAACGCTCTTGCGTACGCCTATGACATTGTCTGCAACGGCAACGAAATTGGTGGCGGTTCAATCCGTATCCATCGTCGGGATGTCCAAGAGCGTGTGTTTAAGGTGATGGGCTTGAACGCAGAGCAAGCACAAGAGAAATTCGGATTCTTGCTTGATGCATTCAAGTTCGGTGCGCCACCGCATGGTGGAATTGCTTTTGGGTGGGACCGTATCGTTGCTTTGCTAACTAAAGCACCTTCCATTCGTGACGTCATAGCCTTCCCGAAGATTGGCAACGGTTGGGACCCGATGACTGATGCTCCAGCTCCAATTACGATGCAACAACGTAAAGAGGCCGGTGTGGACGCTAAGCCAAAGAAGAAGGAAGAGACAAAGAAATCTACTCCGATGGCGAAAGCTGAAACAAAGTAGTAGCATTTTCAATTACTAGTGTGTGGTGTATCGGAAATGATGCACCACACACTAGAGTCAGGTTGATGTCGAGGTAAATGATGACGAAAAAACGGTTGGCTCTCTTCGGAACTTTAGGCCTAAGTGGCGTTATTTTGATAGCCATAGTTACCTATGTAAGCTATTTTGCAATATCAGGCAGGGCGCTACCTCAAACACACATCGGCGATCTTAACGTCGGCGGTATGAGCAAATCGGAAATCGAGTCCAAGCTAACATCTAATGTACGCACTATTTCTGCAAAAATTGGCGGGCAGGGTGTTAACGATGTAACTGCGAATTTAGCTACCCTGGGCGCGTCGTTGGACGTTTCAAAAACTACCTCTGCTGCATTAACTAAGCATCGTTCTGTCGGGGATTATTTGACATCGGTATTTACGAAGCCGTCTGTAGACCCTGTACTAGCGTTCGTAGATGATGAGAAAATTGAAAAGTTTGCTCGCTCGTTAACTGAAGGCCAAGAATCAATTACTCCTCCAACGGATCCGCATGTTGAGCTTAAAGCTGATACCTTCGTCGTCGTTCCTGGAACAGAAGGTCAGGGAGTTCCAATAGAAGAAGTTAAGCGCGTTGCTAATGTGCTTGCGCATGCTCAAAAAACCATCCCAGTCGAAGTGAACATAGCGGATCTATCCCCAAAGGATCCGAGTGATGAGCTCAAACAAATTGCAAAAACAGCTAATGATATAGTCTCAACTGAAGTAACATTAGCGGTTGGAAATGAGACTTTAGCAGCAGATGCCCTCACCAAAGCGTCATGGATAAAAGTTATTGATGGTGAGCCAGAGATTGATCGAGACGCCGTGACAAAATGGGTCACGGAGTCTTCTAAAACACTTGAATCCGATGCCATAGTGGGCATGCGTTATAAGAATGCCGCTGGCGAAATTATTAAGGTAAAAACAGAACCTCAAGGTAAAAAAACTGTCTCGAATATCGACTCAATTGTTCAGCAAATTACAACCAATTTTATTGCCGGTCAACCTACAGCTTCAGCCACAGAGGTGACTGAAGGTGAGAAAACTTGGGAAGAAAAAGTGGTCGCTGCGGGAGCTGAGAATCTTCCATATCTTGCTGCTGAGGGGGAGAAATGGATTGATGTCAATCTCTCAAACTTCACTGCGATCGGATACGAAGGAGCTACTCAAGTTCGTGGGCCAGCGCTTTTTGTACCTGGATCAACCAAGACTCCCACAGTTACTGGTGAATTCAAGGTTTGGCATAAGACCGCTCAACAAAATATGTCCGGTCGGAATCTTGATGGAAGTACATACAATGTACCTAACGTTCCATGGGTTATGTATTTTCATGGCGACTATGCGATTCATGGGGCGCCCTGGTTTAGTAGTTTTGGTTATCATGCTGGAGACCATGGTTCCCACGGATGTCTGAATATGTCAGTTGATGATGCGCACACACTCTTCGATTGGGCTCCCATAGGGACGGTCGTCCTCTCGCATTACTAATACTCATGTGCGACGATGATGTTTCGAGGTAGTGGCGTCAACACTCCTGTGTGGCAATTGTGTGTTCGCCACGAGTGGGGCGATGAAAAGCAATTTTATACATATGAAGATGAAAGATGCGCTGTCCTATACGGGTCGAATCGTGGAAAACTGAGTTTAGCCATTTATGGCGAGATTGATCAATCGATCGAACAGCTAGAAATAGTTCGTAGCTCATTTCCTCAGCCGGAGTGGACGTTGATGTCGACGAGCCTTTATGTTGCTTT
Source organism: Arcanobacterium phocae (assembly GCF_900105865.1). Lineage (NCBI taxonomy): Bacteria > Bacillati > Actinomycetota > Actinomycetes > Actinomycetales > Actinomycetaceae > Arcanobacterium > Arcanobacterium phocae. The sequence continues at coordinate 1,576,434 of NZ_LT629804.1, read as the reverse complement.
AACTGACGACATGAAGGACTATTTTGGGCCGTCTTTTGGCTGGGGCTGGGATTTTTATTATGCAGAATCAGAGCTTTTGCCGGTGCCGGGTGTCCAACGAGTAGAGCATCTTCCTCACGGCTCGTTAGAACTAGCAGCGATGTCTTCTCAGATTAGAGCTGTGTTATACGAGTCGAATCCGTTGAGCGAAGCGCACAGTTTCTTTGAATCGTTATCATGGTTCATTCTGCGAGAAAATGACACCATTGTGGCTGTTGTTGGCTATGACACTTTTGCGGAGCACGCCTATCTACACGGTCTAGGGACGAAACCTGCGTATCGTGGTAAAGGCTATGCTGCTGCGATAATGGTGGGAGCAATTAATCAGCTTTTATCCAGTTTAGAAACAGTGCAATTTACCATGTGGGCGTGGAATAACCCCGCACGTAAGCTATATGAACGCATTGGAATGACTCACGGCGCCTCATTGATTCATGGACGCCGTGAACCTTTTGTAGAATTAGGTTAGTGCTTTATTCCAAACCGCTTGTGTAGTTTTCTTAGCGGGCGCGGTGCCCACCAGTTCCATTTACCGAGGATTGTCATCGTTGCTGGAACTAATAGTAAACGCACGATCGTTGCGTCAACTATCACGATAATTGCCAGAACCACTCCGATTTGTTTTACCGCAATTAGGTCTCCGAAAACGAATCCGATAAAGACTGCAACGATAATTGCTGCTGCGGAGGTAATTATTCGGCCTGAACGCTGCAATCCATGTTCAACAGCTAAGTCGTTGGATTCGCCGTCGTCCCAAAATTCTTTGATTCTCGCCAGTAGAAAGACCTCATAATCCATAGCTAAACCAAAACCAAATGCGATCGCGGATGCTACTACAAAAGTTTCAAGTCCGTTGGTTTGGGGGAGGCCCAAGTATCCATTATTAAATAGGAAGGCTCCGCCTCCTAGCCCCGCGAGAAGCGATAGGCCATTGATAATTAGTGCTGTGAATGGTGCTACAACAGAACCAGTCATAAAGAAGAGCAAGAGGATTACTGCCAAAGCGACGATGCCCAATGCCAACGGGGCATCAACTCTATTAGATGCGTTGAAGTCCATTTGGAGCGCGGCCGCACCACCAACGTAGTGCGGGTAACTGGTATCGAGGTCACGTATTTGTTGTACTACCTTGGTAACTGCTGGTCCTACAGGATCGGCTGAATCGACATTGAAATTGATAAGTACTCCGTCGTCGATAACTTGAGGGGAATGTACCTGGGTAACTCCGGGAATTGTTTCGATCTGTTTCACGAATGGTAGTGCTGATTTTTCGTCTGTTTCTGCAAGAATGGTGCCAGACGGGGTAGCAAAGTCGGGGAAGTCGCGTTCAATAACTGCTGAGACCTCTTTTTCACGTGAGTCACTTGGAAGATACTCGATGAAGTTCGACCGCAATGAAACAGTGAAAATTGGTGCGGCTACCACTGCCAGAATCACCAGTGTTGTGACCATTACTGGCCACGGATAACGATGAACCCATCGGGCAAGCGCCGAAAAAGCGCCACGATCGGACGCTGAATCTCCAACGAGTTTAAAAAGTGACCGCATGACCGGTAACTGTGAAAGTTTTGCCGGTAGAGCAAGTTTTTTACCCGACACCACAATCAGTGCAGGGACGAGCGTTACTGCGGTTGTAACTGCGAGTATCGTAACTATTACTCCGCCGATAGCGATCATACGCAGCATAGGAGCATTCATAACCATAAGCCCGCTTATGGCAAATGCGATGGTAAGTGCAGAAAAAGCTACAGTACGTCCTGCCGAGGCAATTGTTGTTTGAACTGCTTCAATAACGTGCTCTTGCAACAATGGATCTTCTGAACTGGTAACTCTTTTGGCGATCTCTTCTCGGTAGCGGGACACTATTAGCAGACCATAATCAATAGAGAGCGCGAGTCCAATAAGAGAAACAATGTTGAGAATAAAATTGTCAACATTCGTTATAAAGGTTAGACCCCAGACCATGCCCAAACCAATGGCTATGGACACTAGTGCAGAACCAAGCGGAAGACCAGCAGCAATAATACCGCCAAAAACTATGATAAGTAGGATAAGCGCGATTGGCAGACCAACTATTTCCCCAGTGACGAGATCTTCTGCAGTTTGTTCCAAGATGACATCTTTGGCTAAAGTCATCGAAAGCGCTCCGGCTTTTGCATCAGGGTGATGTGTACGAAGCCCGGTTTGCAAATCAGTTACTGATTTATCGACGTCGGCTACAGTTTCTGGATAGTGTCCGGGAGCTAGCTGAACAACCGCAACGAAGTTCTGTCCATTTTTGAAGGAATCGGATGGATTTTGCAATGCTGCCATCCGTTGTTTGGCTTCGGTAGTAACTTTCTCAGAGATTTTTGTCCGTACTTGATCTGTAGCTTGGGAAATAATAGCTTCTCGAGCTTGGCGTTCAGCCTGTTCACCACCGAACGCACGCGCCTGAGATAGCACATCGCGTGACGATTCAAGTGCTACCGCTACGGCTGTATCGATCAATGTTTGGTTATTTGCAATGCTTTCTTCCACTGCAGACTTGAGCTGTTTGTCGAGCTCAGCAACAAATTGATTATTAACGTTGATAGGGTCATTAACACTGGTGACATGGGGGAGATCTAGAACGCCAGCGCGAAAATCTGCTAGTTCGGACTCTGCTTCCTCAGCTGAAACGTTCTCTACGAGGACAACGATATTCTCGCCTTGTCCTGCTGCGCCAGCAACTTCGAGTACTTTGTCTGATTCAGAACCTGGGATCATGGATTCTGATGAATTCATTCGGGCTAACAGGTTACCTTGTCCGAATCCTGACAACGCTCCAAATGCCCCAACTAATGCGAGAATGACCCACAGTGCGATAACTGTTTTTGGCCTATAAGAAACTTTTTGACCCAACCACGTAAACATACTTTTATTGTGGCACAAATTACGTTTAGCTGGTGGTTTCTTCCAAGCTTTATGCTAATGACGAATTGTTTATTTAGGTTCGGTAAGGTTAGAGACGTGGATCTTTTTGAATCGTCATCAGTAGCGGACCAACAAAGCGTGCATTCCCCGCTTGCAGTGCGTATGCGTCCAAGAAGCATAGCGGAAGTCGTGGGGCAGGAGCACTTACTCGGCGAAGGGCAACCCCTCCGTCGCTTGATTGAGCCTGGCACAACAGGTATGCCGAGTTCGGTTATCCTGTGGGGGCCACCAGGAATTGGAAAAACCACACTGGCCTATCTGGTTGCTCAGTCAAGTAATCGGCATTTTGTAGAAATTTCGGCAGTGTCTGCTGGGGTTTCCCAGGTACGGGCCAATATTGAACAGGCCCGGAATTTGCTGGCAGTGCATGGTGAAGAGACGGTGCTTTTCATCGACGAAGTCCATCGGTTTTCCAAGTCCCAGCAAGATGCATTGCTTCCGGCTGTTGAAAACGGTTGGGTTATTCTAGTTGCTGCGACCACAGAAAATCCTAGTTTTTCGGTCATTGCGCCGCTGTTGTCTCGCTCGCTCCTACTTACTTTACGCCCATTAAGCTCAGACAATATTGCGACTCTATTGGATCGTGCTGTTCGCGATGAGCGCGGCTATGGCGGGCACATTGTCCTCGAAGCAGATGCACGTGATCATATCGTACGGTTGGCGGGCGCAGATGGTCGCCGTGCATTGACCATATTGGAAGCTGCTGGTTCTGCTGGTAATCGGCATATTGCTTTGTCTGATGTGGAACACGCGATTGACGTACACGCAGTGAGATACGACAAAAATGGCGATCAGCACTACGATGTTATCTCCGCATTTATAAAATCCATCCGTGGTTCAGACGTTGATGCTGCAATCCATTATTTGGCGCGAATGCTTGAAGCTGGGGAGGACCCTAGGTTCGTTGCACGTAGAATAATGATTAGCGCGGCTGAGGATATAGGCATGGCAGACCCATCAGCATTACAAACAGCAACTGCAGCAGCGCAGGCGGTAGCTTTGGTCGGCATGCCGGAAGCACGCATTATTCTTGCAGAAGCAGTTGTTCATTTAGCAACTGCTCCTAAATCTAATCGGGCCTATCTCGCAATTAACCAAGCAATCGCTGATGTTCGTGCCGGAAATATTGGACAGGTGCCAGCGCATTTACGCGATCAGAGTGTGACTGCATCTAGAGTGGCTGCAAAGAGCGTCAGCCAAAATACTAATTACATTTATCCCCACGATGATCCAGCTGGTGTGGTCAAGCAAGTTTATCTACCAGATGAGCTGGAAGAAAAACAGTATTACGTTCCCTCAGGACGCGGTTTCGAGGCTCAAATCACCTCTCGGCTAGCGCGTATTAACAAGATTTTGAGGAGTTGAACGTGCTATCCTTGTCAGGTTGCGTTTATCGCAACGCCTGGGGTCTTAGCCGTTGCGGTGGCCCCGCTCAGATTAGTCTGAGTGCTAATTTATCGACAGGAGAAAATAATGGCAACTAATCGTGCCCGTAAACTCGTGCGCAAGTCGCGCGCACTAGGTCTCGCTCTTACCCCAAAGGCAGAGCGTTACATGCAGCGTCGTCCCTACCGTCCAGGTGAGCATGGACGTGGCCGAGTTAAGGAATCTGACTACTCAGTTCGTTTGAAGGAAAAGCAGCGCCTGCGTGCACAGTACGGTATTCGTGAGGCACAGCTTCGCAAGGTTTGGGACGAAGCTCGTCGTATTGAGGGTATGTCTGGTGAGAACCTAGTTGAGCTACTCGAAATGCGTCTTGATGCGCTTGTTCTACGTGCTGGTTTTGCACGTACCATTGCACAGGCTCGTCAGGTTGTAGTTCACCGTCACATTCTCGTTGACGGCAAGTTGGTTGATCGCCCGTCGTTCCGGGTAAAGCCAGGACAGGTCGTTCAGGTTAAGCCACGTTCGCAGGCATCTGCTCAATTCCTTGCTGCAGCTCAGGGTCAGCATGCTTCAGTGCTCCCAGCTGTTCCAGAGTACATGAAGGTTGAACTTGAAAAGCTTCGCTTTGAATTGATCCGCCGTCCAAAGCGTGCGGAAGTTCCGATCACCTGTGATGTTCAGATGGTCGTCGAATTCTACTCGCGCTGATCGTAAGCATTTTAAAACGCGCCATGGTTCATGCCGTGGCGCGTTTTTATTCCGTGTATACCACCACATCTTAAGATCTGTAACACTAGCCGGATGACCGGTAAACTACTAGCTAGTATCGCCGTAAACCGCGGCATCGTAATTATAAGGAATTGTCATTATGCGCACTGCTGAGATTCGTCAACGTTGGTTGGATTACTTTGCTAAGCATGGCCACCATATCGCTGAGTCAGTTTCACTCATATCTCCAGATCCTTCTATTCTGTTTACTATTGCTGGAATGGTGCCGTTTACTCCTTATATTATCGGTACCGAAAAGTCTCCATATCCTCGTATAGCTTCGGTACAAAAATGTATTCGTACAAACGACATAGATAACGTCGGTCGAACTACTCGTCACGGTACGTTCTTTCAGATGTGTGGCAATTTCTCTTTTGGAGACTACTTCAAAGAGGGTGCGTTGGATCTTGCATTCGGCTTGCTGACGTCGTCGGTTGAAGAAGGCGGGTACGGACTCGACAAAGACCGTCTGTGGGTAACGATTTGGGAAGAAGACGAAGTCTCGTTCGAACATATGACGAAAGTGATCGGCCTCGATCCACGTCATATTGTCAAACTGACTCGAGAGGAAATTTTCTGGTCAACTGGACAGCCCGGGCCTGCTGGTTCGTGTGCGGAGATCCATTATGATCGTGGTCCGGAGTTCGGACCTGAAGCCGTCGGCGGAAATGTTGATCCCGGTGGTGATCGTTATCTCGAAATCTGGAACCTTGTATTCGACCAGTACTTACGAGGTGAGGGCGAAGGAAAGAACTTCCCAATTCTTGGTGAACTAGATCAAACTGCTATTGATACTGGTGCCGGTCTAGAACGTATTGCTTACCTATTGCAAGGTAAAAGCAATATGTATGAAACAGATGAAGTTTACCCGGTAATTCAAGCAGTTGAGAGAATTACCGGTAAGACCTATGGGCAGAATGAAGACGATGATATTCTCATGCGTGTGGTCGCTGATCACGTTCGTTCTTCGATGATGCTCATCGCCGATGGCGTGCGTCCTGGTAATGATGGTAGGGGATACGTCCTCCGACGCTTGATTCGACGTGCGGTTCGCTCAGTGCGTTTACTCGGATACAGCGATGTCGCCTACCCTCAGCTACTTCCGGTAACCAAGGATGCGATGAAAGATTCGTATCCGGTGCTGGAAGAAAATTTTGCGCAGATCTCGCAGATTGCATATGGAGAAGAACAGGCGTTCCGTCGTACATTGACTGCAGGCACCCAGATTTTTGAGCAGGCTGCTGCGAAAGCTAAAGAGGATGGAGCTCAGCTTCCTGGAGATGCTGCATTTACTTTGCACGATACTTATGGATTCCCAATTGATTTGACCTTGGAAATGGCTTCAGAAAAAGGGATATCAGTTGATGAAAAGGGATTCCGGCGTCTTATGCAAGAGCAGAAAGACCGGGCTCGTGCGGATGCACAAGCGAAGAAAACCGGTCATGTGGATGCCACTGTCTACCACGAGATCCAAGCCAATGGTGGGGATACTCGTTTCCTCGGTTACACCGATTATTTAGCAGATGGCAAAGTTGTTGGATTGCTGCAAGACGGTGTATCCGTTGGTGCAGTCGAGGCTCCAGCTCAGGTTGATATCATTTTGGATCAGACCCCATTTTGGGCTGAACAAGGTGGTCAATTGGCAGACCATGGCCGTATTACTGTTGCCGGCGGGGGAATTGTTGATGTTACAGATGTTCAGATGCCTATTAAGGGACTCTTCGTTCACCGTGGCACGCTAACCGAAGGCTCCATTGCTCTAGATGATGCAGTATATTCGGCCATTGATGTAGTGCGCAGAGAACAGATTGCGCGTGCACATACCGCGACCCACATGGTGCATAAGGCGTTGCATGAATATCTAGGAGAAGAGGCTACACAGGCTGGTTCAGAGAACTCGCCTTCACGGTTGCGTTTCGATTTCCGCCATGGACAACAGGTTCCAGCTAGTATTCTTAGCAATATTGAATCGCGCGTCAACGAGCGATTGCAAGAAAACCTTGCAGTAACCGACGAAATCATGAGTATTGATGCCGCACGTGCTTCAGGTGCGATGGCGCTTTTTGGCGAAAAATATGGTTCTGAGGTACGCGTTGTATCGATCGGCGGAGATTGGTCTCGTGAATTGTGTGCAGGTACCCATGTTCCAGCTTCCGGTGCTCTCGGTTTAGTAAGTGTGGTAGGAGAATCCTCGATCGGTTCTGGTGTACGGCGAATCGAAGCGTTGGTGGGGCAAGGTGCGTATGCGGCTGAAGCCCGAGAACGTGCACTTGTTTCCCAGCTTTCAACGTTGACTCACGTTCGTCCGGAAGAGTTGCCTGAGCATATTGATGCACTTCTTGGACGTCTAAAAGCTGCGGATAAGGAACTTGCAGAATTACGGAAAGAAAAGATGCTTTCGCAACTGGCATCTGTTTTAGATAAACGCAAGGAGATTGCCGGAGTTACGGTTATCACGCATAATCTGGGAGACGTTGCTTCTGCGGATGATGTTCGTGTAGCAGTGATGAATCTTCGTGATCGGTTAGGACGAACACCGTCAGTGGTGGCACTAACCGGTGTTGCCAAGGGAAGGCCAACAATTGTTATCGCGACAAGTGATGAAGCACGTTCCTTAGGCATTAAAGCAGGTGCTCTTGTTTCTACAGCTGCAAAGATTCTTGGTGGCGGTGGTGGCGGCAAGCCCGATATAGCTCAAGGCGGTGGTACCGATGCTAGCAAGATTGACGCAGCGTTTGATGGTATCGCATCTGCAATACAGCAACGCTAAGGTGACGAAAGTTTCATCATGCGAGTAGGGGCGCGTATTGCAGTCGACGTTGGTGAAGTGCGGGTAGGTGTCGCACGTAGCGACACCGCCGGCATCCTAGCTACCCCGGTTGCAACCTACCGGCGCTATAAGGACGATTTCACATCAGTTATCGCACTAGTTCAAGAATTCGACGCACTCGAGGTTATCGTAGGCTTACCCTTGAATATGGATGGTTCAGAAGGGAAATCAGCGCGAAACGCGCGGCGCTGGGCAAAGCAACTGTCCCGCAAGATCGCACCAGTTCAGGTGTGCTTAGTTGATGAACGATTGAGCACAGTCACTGCTCATAACCTCCTTCACGAGGCGGGGCGGAAAGAGATTACTCATCGAAGTGTTGTGGATCAGGTAGCAGCAGTTATTATTTTAGAGAGTGCACTAGCGCAGGAACGCGCGACTGGATTTCCTCCAGGGGAACGTATTGAGATGGAGAGATGAGTGTCTGAAGTTTTTACAACGTTAGATACCGACCGTAAGAAGCCGACAAATACTCGACGTGCATATCGGCGAAAGAAGCGGATCAGATCAGCAATTGTTCTTTTTTTTACGTGTGTCTTGGTGGTCGCTGCAACCGTTGTAGCTGTTCCCTATGTGAAGAGCATGATCAATAGTCAGTCTGTAACAGATTATGCTGGTCCCGGTAGTGGCGAGGTCGTTTTAGAAATACCAGAAGGCGCTTCTGGTTCTGTGATGGCAAAAATTCTGCTTGACGCAGATGTTGTAGCTTCGCAGCGGGCATTTGTTGACGCATTCAACTCAGATCCGCGTTCCGCATCAATCCAGCCTGGTGCATACAAGCTTAAGATGAAGATGTCTGGGCAAGGTGCAGTTTCTGCTTTGCTTGATCCAGCTAGCCGTGCTGAATTAAAAATCACCATTCCGGAGGGCTTTGCTAAGAAACAAGTTATTGAGCGGATCGCTAACACAATGGATACGCCTATAGAAGACGTGGAAAAGATCGTTGATGATCCTAAGGCTATTGGGCTACCTGATGAAGCTCAAGGGAATGCAGAAGGTTGGCTAGCTCCAGCTACCTACACTGTTCGAACCAATGCTACTGTGCAAGAAGTCGTTTCAGATATGGTCGCTAACCGTATTCATGGTTTAGAGAAAATTGATCTTCCACGAGACCAATGGCAACGTACAATCATTGTGGCATCGATTGTTGAACGTGAAGTTAATTGGCCAGACTATTACGGCCAAGTCGCGAGAGTCATCGAGAATCGTTTAGTTGATGACAGTCAAGTCAATGGTAAGCTCCAAATGGACTCGACTACGTTGTACGGAGTTGGCAGATTCGGTGGCATTCCTACCGAAGATGAGCTAAAAAATGACAATCCTTATAACACCTACGTGAATGCTGGTTTACCGCCTACACCCATTTCGAACCCGAGCTTGAAGGTTATCGAAGCAACTGCAAATCCGCCAGCGGGTGACTGGTTATTCTTTGTTACGACTAATTTAGACACGGGCGAAACTCTATTTGCCAACAACATTGACGATCATTCTAAGAACGTCGAAGTGTTGCGTAAATGGTATTCGGAGCATCCGCATAGCTAATGACACATGGATTTATTGGCCCGTCTTGGCTATACGATATTTTTAGTAGCCTTATTTCTGGTAGTCGGCATGTTGATTTTAGTGAGCTTAATGCATGCGCGATAGATCCGAGTATTCAGTCTATTTGGGCTCCTACAAGAGTGATAGGCAATGATAAAGTTGATCTTTTAGACGGTATGGCGAAGCTTACGGGTGCTTGTGAGCTGTTGGTCCGCCAGCCCACCGGTAGCAATTCAATGCTTATTGGCTTCTCCGTCGTTTCGCGGGCAGTGTCTTCAGCACTCCGTGGCTTAGCTATTGATGATACCGACCGTATTTTAATCCTCGGTGGTGGTCACAATGCAGGGGCAACAATAGCAAGCGCCGTTGAACTAAGCTATGACGAAATTGTTATCGTTAGCGACCCATGTGGTGGGCCTGGCTCTGCTGCTGCGGCTGCACACAATATGGGCGTCGACGTTCAATTTCGGCGTCCAGAACAGGTTCAAATTCGCGATACCGATACTATTGTCGACACAGATTGTGCCGTTGCTGAACGCATCCCTATGCTTCCGTCGTCCGCATCTGTTCTCCGGTTGTACCGACATTCTTTAACCGCACACAACAGCTTCCTATTTCCCCAGTTTTTAGTCGGGTATTTGCGAGAAGTGATTCTACTTTCTTCGGGAATCGACCTTCCTTTCCACATCATCCAAGAGACTGTGGATAACAAAATAGGGTGATTTCTCTTTCGTCTTAATATGTGTCTTGTGGACAAGAAGATTATCCAGTTCTCGAATTACGCTGGAATGTTTAGCGCTTGTGTGAGTATTGGTCTCGCTATTCTTAGCGATGGTTACGCAATATCTGCACTAGCAATTGGCTTGTTTTACGGTTTGCTTTTCGCAAATGCCGTAGTTGATGCGTATACCCATACCCTTATTGTTTGGGTTACCAACGCCGCGCTAGTAGCTGCGATAGCTTATGGGCTGTGTATTTATGGTCTCGGCTGGTCATGGTGGCAACAGGTTGCACAGTCTTTGGTGCTGGTATGTGTTCCGCTAGGGCTTGCATCCGTAATTTCAGGTGGACGATATGTGGGGATAGGCGATGTGCGGCTTTTAGCTGCTATGTGCTTCTTTCACGGACGTGAGGCGGTAGCGTGTTTCGTTGTAGCTACTATATGTGCCGGGGCTATCAGCCTTATTGGACTGGTGTTTCGGAGACTGCATTTTGACTCATCATTGCCCTTCGGACCGTTTCTTGTAGGTGCTTCATGGAGCGTCTGGGCCAGCATGAGTTCATTATTTTTGGCACAATCGGTTATATGATGCGTTGGAGTACAGCAGGTGAGTCACATGGTTGCCGCCTTGTCGCAATTATAGAAGGCATGCCCGCGGGGATTGAGATTTCTACCGTTGGGCTAGAAGGGGAGTTGCGACGACGGCGGACTGGATACGGTCGAGGTGCGCGACAAAAATTTGAACAAGATTCCTGCCGAATAATTTCGGGAGTCCGGCATGGGAAAACCCTCGGGAGTCCGATTGCTATTGAAATAGATAATAGTGAGTGGCCGCGTTGGGAAACTGTTATGAGTCCCGACGTCGTAGACCCGGCCGAGTTGCGAAAGAATTCTGGTAGTGGAGACTCTCACGAACTAGCAAGGAATAAAAAGCTAACTCGTCCGCGGCCCGGTCACGCTGATTACGCTGGGGCAATAAAGTTTCGCTTTGACGATTTACGAAATGTGTTAGAACGCGCGTCCGCTCGTGAAACTGCTGCCCGGGTTGCACTCGGCTATGTTGCGAAAGAATTTCTGCGACAAGTAGCCGGTATTGTGATTGCTGGGCGTGTGGTGGCTTTAGGGACTGCTACCGCGGTAAACAAGACGGTTACTCTAGCTGACATCCAGACTATCGAGGATTCGCCAGTGCGAGCTTCGGATCCGCATTCCGAGCAGCTTTTTATCGAACAGATAGACCACGCTCGAAAAACAGGGGACACTATTGGTGGCATAGCCGAAGTAATTGCTTGGAACGTGCCGCCAGCTCTTGGCACATACACTGTGTGGAGTGAACGGCTTGACGGCCAAATAGCACAAGCGATGATGTCTATACCTGCAGTTAAAGGTGTTGAAATAGGGGATGGTTTTGCCAATGCTATAACGGGAGGTTCTATCGCTCATGACGAACTCGCACTAGAGCATGGGATGATTACTCGTGAATCAAACCATGCCGGGGGAATAGAAGGCGGGATGACTAATGGGGAACCGGTTGCTGTTCGTATTGCTGTTAAACCTATTCCGACCGTCCCACACGCCTTAAAAACCGTTGACCTTGCAACGGGAGAGCCAGTAGCGGCTAACCACCAGCGCTCCGACACTAGCGCAGTTGTACCTGCAACAGTTATCGCAGAATCTATGCTTGCGTTAACACTTGCATCAGCTTTATTGGAGCGTGCGGCGGGTAACCATCTTCAAGACATCCAGATACATCTGGAAAATTTGGCTGACCAGCATGGGGCTTTTTTTGAAAACGAGTTGGGGTCATGAGTCTGCGCGCTGTTATCGTGGGCATGCCAGGTGCCGGAAAGACTACCGTTGGTCGTATTGTTGCCAACCGTTTGCACGAAGAGTTCACCGATTCCGACCGTTTGATAAGCCAACGCGCAGGCATGTCGATTTCTGACATTTTTGCAACTTTTGGAGCGGATTATTTTCGTCAGCTTGAGCACGAGGTCATTAAAGAAGCTTGTGAGCTCCGTACTGGAATTCTGTCCATTGGTGGTGGCGCTTTGTTGAATTCTCAGACGAGACGGATGCTAACTCGAGAGCGTGTTATTTATATCGATGTAACGGACGAGGTCCTTGTTTCGCGACTGCGTCGTTCCCGCACAGTCCGGCCAGTCCTTGGTAATGATATCGCAGCTTCAGTTGCGCGCCTACGTCAAGAGCGTAGCGAATTGTACTACGAGGTTGCGTCAGATATCGTGATGTCAGATGAACGGGGGCTGAATGTCGTGGTAGGAAACGTGTTAGATAAACTCGGACAATCACAAACGCAGATAACAGTTGATGGGCCGAACCCGTACGATGTCATCGTTGGAACTGACCTAGTACCACGGATAGTCCGAGCGTTACGTCCAGCAAGTAAAGTCATGCTCATCCATAGTCCTCATCTGACTAGCTATGTTGGCCGGATTGATGAACAGATCACGTTAGCTGGTTTGCATTCTGTCGCAGTTGAAGTCCCTGATGGTGAAAAAGCAAAATCATCGGGCACAATCGAACAATTATGGGATATCGCAGGCCAAGCACATCTTGGCAGAGATGCCGTGGTGCTGGCAGTTGGCGGTGGGGCAACAACCGACGTTGCTGGTTTTTTCGCTTCCACCTGGATGCGCGGTATTCGGTTGGTTTCGGTACCGACGACGATTTTGGGAATGGTAGATGCTGCGATCGGGGGAAAGACAGCTATCAATACGGCTCAAGGAAAGAATCTCGTTGGTACATTCTGGCCGCCGTCGGATGTATTTTGCGATCTCGATGTACTTGGAACATTGCCGGAAGAACAACGTCAGAGTGGGTTAGCTGAGGTCGCCAAGTGTGGTTTTATTGCCGACAAGAATATCTCTACAATGCTGGCCCAGCCTAGCTATGATCTTCACGAACTCATTGCGCGAGCTATTCGAGTGAAGGCCGATGTGGTAAGTCAGGATTTACGTGAATCAAGTTTGCGTCAGGTACTCAATTATGGGCATACTTTGGGGCACGCGATTGAGCTGGTAGAAAACTATTCTTGGAAACATGGTCAAGCCGTAGCGGTAGGTTGTATCTTCGCGGCTTCGCTGGCCGTTAGTGCTGGTTACGCAACGCCAGATTTCGTCACAGAGCACAGGTACATCTTAGAGCAGTTAGGATTGCCGACGACGTACCCCGCTGATAAGCGAGAACAGGTCGAGCGCGCTATGCGCAGTGACAAAAAAGTTAGAGACGGACAGTTGCGCTTCGTCGTCGTCGATACGGAACGAAATATGCATATTATTCGTGAGCCTTCCCAAGAAATGCTAGATTCTGCATGGGAGAGTATCCGACCATGACCGCTATTGTGATTATTGGCCCTGATGGTGCCGGTAAAACGACACTCGTAGCTGGTCTTGAAACTCATGGTTACACAGTGGCTGATGTGGATACGATTGTGGCTGAGCAACTTGGCGTGTCAGATGAAGATCTTTTTACTGAGATTCCGTGCTCACAGAGACACGTTCTCGCTGGCGACCTTATACGGGACTTATTCACTGATATTGCGGCAGAACCAGAAACAGACTTTGCGGTAGCTCTCCCGGCTGATTTTTTCGAGCATGAATATTTATCATCGATGGTGTTTGATGCTAAACGTGAAGCACGTGTTTTTGTTTTGAGTTTAGAGTGTTCTGTTGCAGAACTGGTCAAACGATTAGGACTATTCGGGCCACGAGCAACGAACATCGTGTTACCTCGGAAAGAACTGAGAATGTGGCTCAATGAGCGAATGCCGCAATACCAGAAATACGCCGATTGGACGCTAGACACTACAGGCTATACTCTTGCACAGATGGCAGATGCCGTGCCTAAACACGTAATTATGCTCATAAATAGCGCATCTTCACCAAGTTAGCCAAGAAAAACAGTTAAAATCCAAAAGGAATCATTGACGCTACAGATTGGAAAAACGTGGCAACCACAAACGATCTCAAAAATGGCATGGTGCTTAAAATCGACAACCAGCTTTGGCAAGTTGTTGAGTTTCAGCATGTGAAGCCGGGTAAGGGACCAGCATTCGTTCGTACGAAGCTGAAGAATGTACTTTCTGGCAAGAATGTTGATAAGACATTCAACGCTGGTGTAAAAGTTGAGACGGCTACCGTAGACCGTCGCGATATGCAGTACCTATACAACGATGGTAGCGACTTCATTTTTATGGATCTCGATACCTACGAGCAACTCCCAGTAAGCGCTGAAGTCGTTGGTGACGCGAAGAACTACATGCTCGAGAACTCCAACGCCATCGTTGCTATGCACGAAGGTGCTGTACTGTTTATCGAATTGCCAGCCTCGGTTGTTCTAGAGGTAACTTACACGGAGCCAGGTTTGCAGGGCGACCGTTCTAATTCTGGTACCAAGCCAGCAACAGTTGAAACCGGTTACGAACTACAGGTTCCTCTCTTCCTAGAGCAGGGAACCAAGATCAAGGTTGATACCCGTACCGGCGAGTATATTAATCGCGCCTGATGACTACAGAAGAACGTTCCCATGACCGGCGGAATAAACGTCGGAAAGGCCGCTCATTGCAGCGGCAACGTGCGCTTGATGTTCTTTATGAAGCTGATGTGCGGGACGCTGGTGAAGATTTAGCTAACTTGTTAGCTGAGCGTAGCCAGATTTCTGCTTCGCAACAACCGATTCAAGAATATGGGCAACTCATCGTGTCCACCTATGTTGAGTGGGCAGATGATGTCGATTCAATGATTGAGGCTGCTTCGCCACAATGGTCGCTTTCTCGTATGAGCATCGTAGATCGTAATCTTTTACGAATTGGTGCGACTGAGATAATGTACCTGGATGTGCCAGTAGCAATCGTTGTTAAAGAAATTACGTCACTTGTGCGCGATTTCTCCACAGATAAAGCAGTAGGTTTCACGATGGGAGTACTTAACCGAATCGCAGAGATTCGTGCTGAGGAAACATCGGGTCGGTAATCGTCTTTTGTACGTAAAGTGAGCCAAGAACAAATCTGTTCTTGGCTCACTTTTCATTGAGGCTAGTCGATAGGTAACCAATCACACCAATTAGCCCCGCATTGGTGTCGTAATGAGATTCTGGCACGATAATAGCTATGACTGATTTTCACGGTAAAGCATTTGTTGTTTGTGGGCCTACTGCGGTGGGTAAAGGTACTGTCCTTAAAGAAGTTTTGGCCAAAGATCCTAGCCTTTGGTATTCCGTATCTGCGACAACACGGGCTCCTCGTCCCGGCGAAATCGATGGCACTCACTATTATTTCGTGACGCCAGAAGAGTTTGATGAGTTGGTAACTAACGACGGCATGCTGGAGTGGGCCATAGTGCATAAAGTCCACCGGTATGGAACTCCTAGAAAGCCGGTAGAAGAAGCAATGGCCAGAGGACAACATGTCATTCTCGAACTCGATTTGGATGGCGCTCGGCAAGTGCGCAAAGCGATGCCAGAAGCTCAGCAAATATTTATTGCACCACCATCATGGGAAGAACTTGAACATCGCCTTAAAGGGCGTGGCACGGAAGGCGCTGAAGAACAGGAACGACGCTTGGCTACTGCTCGTACTGAGTTAGCCGCCCAAGATGAATTCGACTACGTTATTATTAACGATACAGTGGCTAATGCCACCGAAGCGCTACTGCAAATTTTGTCGCAATCCGCGGTAAAATAAGAACCTGTATAAGAACCCGGCTGATCCAACCATAGAAGAGGTATATATGTCTGGAACCACCGCCAACCCAGAGGGCATCACGTCCCCGGCAATCGACAACTTGTTAGAAAAGGTTGATTCGAAGTACACGTTGGCTGTTTTTGGAGCCGCTCGGGCACGCCAAATCAACTCCTACCGTCAAGAACTCAAGTCTGGTGATGGCAACATCACGAGCATTGGTCCGCTTGTCTCTGCTTCACCCGAAGACAAGCCGTTATCGGTAGCGCTCCAAGAAGTTGCTGACGATAAGCTTAAGTTCACCCGAGAGTAATGATGGGCGGTAACGTCAATCTACGAGCCTCCCAATTGGGAGGCTTGTCTCATAAGCCTCGAATATTATTTGGCGTCACGGGAGGCATCGCTGCCTACAAAGCAGTAACTGCTGTTCGTAGGTTGCGGCAGTGGGGAGCGGATGTCGTCGTCGTCCCTACTCCCGCTGCACTCGAGATGGTCGGTATAACAACTTGGGAAGCAATCTCCGGAAATCCCGTGCATGTTCACGTATCGGAAGACGCTCATGCTGTGGTACATGTTAATACTGGTGCACGTGCTGACCTTTTCGTGGTGGCTCCGGCTACGGCAAACACAATTGCCAAATTTGCCTACGGTATTGCCGATAACTTGTTAACGGCTTCAGCACTTGTCGCAACATGCCCGCGATTAATTGCGCCAGCAATGCATACCCAAATGTGGGAACATCCTGCAACACAAGCAAACGTTGAACTCTTGCGTCATCAAGGATGGGAATTGATTGGTCCAGAAGCCGGACAGCTCACTGGTAAAGACATTGGTATGGGGCGTATGAGTGAGCCGGAAAGAATCGCGGAACGTGCAATCGAGCTATTGCAAGACCGTAGCTTCGACGTTGCACTGGACAATATAGATGCCGATGCGACATGGGTCATTTCTGCTGGCGGGACCCGGGAAGCTATAGATCCAGTGCGCTATATCGCGAACAATTCTTCGGGGATTATGGGGGTCGAACTCGCTAATGCGGCTTATCACAATGGCCATCGCGTCATCCTTGTGGGCGCCAATTTAGCTACCGATGTCCGTGCACGGTGTCAACCAGGAATTGAGATTGTCTCCGCAGTAAGTGCACATGATATTCAAGTCGAAATGCAACGGTTAGCTCCAATAGCCGATGTCATAATCATGGCTGCTGCGATTGGCGATTTTCATGTCGTGCAGTCCCAAACTAAAATTAAGCGTAGCGAAAATTTCCAGCTTGACTTAAAAGCTAACCCTGATATTTTGCGTGAGCTTGCGGCGCATCGCCAGAAATCTGGGCAGTGCATTGTTGGGTTCGCTGCTGAGACAGGTGACGAAAATCAGACATATATTGAGTATGGTATTGCCAAAGCTCGCAGAAAGGGCGCTGATTTACTCGTCATCAATCAAGTCGGTGAAGACATCGGTTTTGGTGATGTACACACACGGGTTTCGGTCGTAACCGGTCAAGGAGCACTGGTAGACACTCATCAGGGGAATAAACCAGCGGTTGCTCGAGCCATTGTGTCTACGATAGAAAACCAGATAACGAAATAGCTTGTTGACATCGCAGCCGGACGGTTTGCGGCGATACTATAAGGAAGAAAGAAAACTCGAATGACGCTACAGCCTTTTACTTCGGAATCGGTGACCGAAGGCCATCCAGATAAAGTATGCGACAAAATTGCTGATTCAATCCTTGATGCCCTGTTGGCTCAGGACCCTCAATCGCGAGTAGCTGTTGAGACTATGGTGACGACGGGACTTGTTCACGTGGCAGGTGAAGTGACCACTGAAGGCTATGTTGAAATTCTGGATATTGCGCGCGCCGCGATTAAAGAAATCGGCTACACTTCGTCGCAAATTGGTTTTGACGGTGCCTCGTGCGGTGTCTCTGTCTCAATTGATCAGCAGTCCCCGGACATTGCTGGATCAGTGGATACCTCGCTCGAAGTTCGTTCCGGCGAGGAAACTGATGAGCTTGATCGGCAGGGTGCGGGAGACCAAGGCCTCATGTTTGGTTACGCATCCAATGAGACGGCGACCTTAATGCCACTACCAATTTTCTTGGCGCATCGGTTATCTGAGCGACTCACTTTTGTTCGTAAACAAGGCATCGTCGCTGGGTTACGCCCGGATGGTAAAACTCAGGTCACTGTTAATTATGATGGTGTAGTCCCAGTAAGTATCGATACGATTGTTGTGTCGACTCAGCATGACCCGGATATTACGTTGCGTGACATCCAAGAGGCGGTTATTGAGTATGTGATTCGTCCCGTTTTGGCTGAGCATGCTGAAAATGTGTCCTACGAGAGGGTTCAGTTCCTGGTCAATCCTTCGGGCCGGTTTGAAATTGGCGGTCCGATGGGAGACGCTGGTGTTACCGGGCGCAAGATTATCGTCGATACATATGGTGGTATGGCACGGCACGGTGGCGGTGCTTTCTCTGGTAAAGACCCATCGAAGGTTGATCGATCTGCATCGTATGCTGCCCGTTGGGTAGCGAAGAATGTTGTTGCTGCGGGTCTTGCTGACCGGTGTGAGGTTCAGGTTGCCTATGCGATCGGAAAAGCTCGCCCAGTCTCTATTCGGGTAGAAACATTTGGAACAAATAAGGTCGCTGAGAACGTTATCTCTGCTGCAGTAAAGAGCGTGTTCGATCTGCGCCCAGCTGCCATTATTAAAGACCTTGACCTCCTGCGTCCGATATATGCGCTCACCTCAAACTATGGCCATTTTGGTCGCGAATTGCCTGAGTTTACGTGGGAAAAGACTGATCGCGTTGAGCAGTTACGGGCGGCTGCTGGACTGCTGTAATGAGATGTTTTGTTGATGCACCTAGCCTTTGCTAGGTGCATCAATCTGTTTACATCATGATGGTGGAGGCATATGATTGACTATTAATTATGAGCGACTTGTTTTCTTTACCTGAGTATTCACAGCAAAATGAATTGTTGCACCTTGAACGTCATTCGGTAACGTTTACTTCTGGTGTTCCGGAACCTGTTGCGCGTGTTGTTGTGGATTCACCGCATGTTCATGGTGACTCGTTGTTTGATTATGAGATTCCGGAAAAGTTTGCCGATGTTGCGGTTGGCAGTCGAGTCATGGTTGATTTTGGATCTGGCCGGATACAAGGATTTATTGTTGATCGTACAGATAGTACAGAATATGTTTCGACTCTCCGGCCGTTGCGTCGGGTGGTTTCTCCGCATCCAGTGCTTGACCCATTGGTCTATAAGTTGGCGCAATTAGTCTCTCGGCGTCAAGCATCATCAGTGTCAAGCTGTTTACGGCTCGCTATTCCACAGCGCCATGCACGAGCCGAGAAGAATTTTTTAGAAACTGAGTATGTCCAGTCAACAGCTGTAAACAACGAGCAGACCTATCCGTGGGACGCCTATATCGGTGGCCTAGATTTTTTGGAAAATTTGCGCTCTGTACATTCGTCTCAAGCTGTTATTTACATGCGAAGTATTGACCGCGTGATCGATACTATTGAGCAAGCCTTGCGGACGGTGCTTAGCCAGGGACAAGGAGCAATTTTTGTTGTTCCGACTGCTCAACAAGCAAAAACGTATGCATCAGCGCTAGCGCGTTCACTAGGTATTCGTGTCGCGACCGTACTTTCTGAGCAGAATCCTGAAGAACGTTATCGCCAGTTCTTAGAGATCAAATCTGGTGTGACGAAGCTCGTCATTGGGACCCGAAGCGCGGCCTGGATGCCAGTTCAAAATCTTGGTTTGGTTGCTCTTTTAGATGATCATCATCGTGCACATATTGAGCCTCATAGTCCGTATATTCATACTCGCGATTTACTCGCGTTACGTAGCTCAGTAGCGGATTGTAGTTTCCTAGCTTTGAATTATGGGCCATCAGTTGAATTAGCGCATATGACGACGACGCACATGCAGGCGATTGTTCCGCAGGCGAGGCGTGACCACGGTGCTGGACCTCAGGTATTGCCTGCCTCCTCGTTAGCCTATGAAGGTGAGCACTGGTCACGGATGCCGTCGTCGGTTTTCACTGTTGCGCGTGCTGGACTGGAACGCGGAGATGTGGCAATCATCGTTCCGCGCACTGGCTATATTCCCATCATCGCATGTGCGCGATGTCGGGAACTCGCTACGTGTCATATCTGTGACGGAACGTTGACGATTTCTGGTCCAGATCAGCCACCGCGCTGTTCTCGCTGCGGTACTCTTATTGCTGATTTCACGTGCCGCCACTGTCACAGCCATCGTCTTAAGCCAGCGCGTATTGGTTCGCATCGCACGGCGCACGAAATTGGTCGCGCTTTTCGTGATACTCCAATTCATGTCGCTGGTGTAGGCGGGTCATTTTCGCCGTCCAGCGCGGAACACCGAATCGTCATTTCGACCCCAGGACAGATTCCGAAACCAGAACATGGATATGCGGCTGGAATTGTATTAGATGCGGGATTTATGTTGCGCTCTGAAAGCTTGGATGCTGAGGTCCATTTCCTGCGCAAACTTGCACATATTTCGACGACGATTCAGCCGTCTGTTGCTGGTGGCCAGTTGCTTGTTGTTGGCGATGTTCCTGCTTCACTGCTACTTACAGTGAAGAATTGGGATATGCATGGGTGGGGAATACGTGCCTTACGAGAACGCGAAGAATTATCGTTACCGCCGGCATATGTCTGGACCCAGGTGACGGGATCAATTGATGCATTGCGTCATTTTTTGGCGATTGTACAGGCATTAGCTGGGGACGCTGGATTAGCCAGCCAACAACAGTCGCTTGCCGTATTATTAGGAACAGGTGCTGAAGAGCTTATCCCCGGAATGCGAATTGTTGGGCCTTATCCAGGCGAACAAGATGGAGATAGGCAGTTGTATCTGTCATTTCCCGAGCATGATAGATCAGTTATTACAGAGATACTGTCTCGCGCTTATCGAAACGTATCACTGAATAAACTCGGCCGAATCATTATCAAGATGGACACATCAGTGTGAACCATTGAGGTTACTTACTAAAGAAAGATAAAATAGCGACGTGCGTATTATTTTTGCTGGAACTCCTGCTACTGCCTTACCGTCTTTACATCGGCTTATGGAAGATCATGAGGTTGTTGCTGTGCTCACTCGGGCCCCGGCCCCAGTGGGGCGGAAGAAAATTTTAACCCCATCACCAGTCCATCAGGTTGCCGAGCAACTCGGCATTCCGGTTTTGACACCGAGATCGTTACGCGGGGACGATATTGAAGAACAACTCACGGCACTTGCTCCGGAAGCGATCGCCGTCGTTGCCTACGGATTGTTGATTCCGCAAAATCTGCTTCAACTGCCAACCCATGGCTGGATAAATTTGCATTATTCTTTATTGCCACGTTGGCGTGGGGCAGCACCGGTTCAGTATGCGATAGCAGCGGGCGATACCGTAACTGGCACATCAGTATTCCAGATTGAGGCTGGTCTTGATACTGGTCCAATTTATGACGTTGAAGAACACGAAATCGGTAACCATACCGCCGGCGAACTGTTGGATATCCTTTCGGATTCCGGTGCTCATCAGCTTGCGCGGGTATTCCGATCCTTGGAGTCTGGCACAGCGCAATCGCACGTGCAGCAAGGCGATGTTACCTTAGCGCCACAGTTATCGACGAAACATTCGCGGATCGACTTCACCATGCCGGCCCACGTGATTGATTCTCGTATTCGTGGCTATACTCCTGAGCCTGGTCCGTGGACTCGCTATAACGGTCAACGAATTAAGCTTGGTCAGGTTCAAATAACGTCAGTGGACGGAATAGAACCTGGCAAGATCGTCATTGGCAAGCAGATACTTGTTGGAACATCAACAACTGCGATCGAGCTCACCACAGTTACTCCGGCAGGGAAGAAGACCATGCCAGCAACAGCCTGGGCTCGTGGCTTAAATGATGACGATCCAGCTTTCGAAACGGGAGATGATCACGAGTGAACTCGCACCGCCCAACAAACTGGAAACCCGGACGTGGCAAATCTGATCGTGCCCGGCTCGTGGTTTTTGACGTGCTCATGGCAGTTGAAGAAGAAGAGGCATACGCTAATCTAGTTTTGCCTCGTGAAATTCGTCGTGCTCATCTGAATAAGCAGGATGCGGCTTATGCGACTAATCTCTGCTACGGCACTTTGCGTCTGCAAGGACGTTGGGATGTCATACTTTCCCATTGCATTAGTGACCGTTCGATTGAGGATCTTGACAGCGCAGTTCGTGTGTTGCTTCGCATGGGAGCCCACCAGTTGTTGGATTTTAGTACTCCTGTGCATGCCGCGATTAACGAAACAGTTGTGATTGCTCGCAATGAGTTGTCGCAGGGCGTTGCTGGTTTTGTTAACGCCGTTCTTCGACGAGTAAGTGAACGCTCGTTAGCTCAGTGGAAAGAGCAGCTCAAGGCGGATGCTGGAGGCAAAGTTAATACCGTTGCTTTCTTGTCTACATGGTATTCGTATCCGCAGTGGATCGTGCGTGCTCTTGATAAAGCCTTGCGTCATCACGGTAGGGTGCATAAGGATATTCTGCGGGTTCTCGAAGCTGACAACACGCCAGCGGCTGTGACCCTTGCTGCTCGCGGTATCAGCGTAGAAGATCTGCGTAAAGACATTTCTCGTGGGCACATGGGGTCTGCCGAAGGCCAGTTGGTCGACACCTCTGTCATTTTGCATGGCGGCGATCCTTACCGGGTATTTGCGGTTAAGGATCGACTTGCAGGGGTGCAAGATGAAGGCTCGCAGCTTGTCGCTCGTGCGCTAGCTGGTGCTCCTATTGAGACAGAGGACGATATTTGGCTTGATATGTGTGCTGGTCCGGGCGGTAAAACTGCGACGTTAGCTGCGTTGGCAGTGGACCGCGGTAGCCAGATCCATGCCAATGAGCTCCATCCGCATCGGCTAGAGCTTGTGCTTGATTCGATTCAGCCATGGGGCGATATTGTCTCTGTTCGCCAGGGAGATGGGCGAGATTTCGGTTCGCCGGAGCACACGGATCTAGTGCCGGCTAATGGTTATGCTCGTATTCTGATTGATGCGCCGTGCACCGGAATTGGCGCGTTACGACGTCGTCCTGAAGCTCGTTGGCGTAAACAAGCTGGAGATGCTCTCGATCTGGCGGTCATCCAAGCTGAGCTATTGGAAGCTGGATGGAAAGCATTACGGCCTGGCGGAGTACTTGGCTACTCAACCTGCTCGCCGTATCTGACTGAAACATCAGCAATAGTTGAAGAATTTATGGCGAGCCATCCAGACGCGGTCAAACTAGATACACCAGCGATCGCATCTGGGGAGTCGCTGGTTGAACTATCTGGCAGTAACGGGGAACTTCAGCTCTGGCCGGATATTCATAACTCGGATGCAATGTTCCTTAGCCTTATTGCTAAACAACCCTATTCGTCAAAATCCGCTTAGACCTGCTCACCGAATGATGGAGATATTATGGGAATCCGAATCAGCCCGTCAATCTTGAACTGTGACTTCTCGCAGTTAACAGCTGAACTAGACAAAATCTCGAATGCCGATTGGGCGCATGTTGACGTGATGGACAACCATTTTGTGCCAAATCTGACCATGGGTGCACCAATTGTGGAAGCTATTTCTCGCGTATCTCCGATTCCGATTGATACTCATTTAATGATCGAAGATCCTGACCGCTGGGCTCCTACATTCGTTGAAGCTGGCGCACAATCGGTGACGTTTCATGCGGAGGCTGCCCAGGCACCGTTACGTCTAGCTCGCGAGTTGCGGGCAATGGGAGCTAGGGCAGGGCTCGCAGTAAAACCAGCAACTGCAATCGAGCCGTATCTGGAGATTTTAGATGAGTTCGACATGATTCTGATCATGACCGTAGAGCCAGGATTTGGCGGGCAATCCTTCATTAAGTCGATGATGCCTAAGGTGGAACGGACTCGTGAAGCAGTGCGCAAATCTGGTTTAGACGTATGGATTCAAGTTGATGGCGGAGTATCACGTTCTACCATTGAGCATGCTGCTAAAGCTGGAGCAGATACATTTGTTGCTGGTTCAGCAGTGTATCGGTCACCAGATACGCATGCGGAGATTGATGCATTACGTTCCCTTGCTTCGGCGCATGTTCACTGAGCATAGCTATTGGCTCTTAAACGAGAAACGTGGAATAATACTAGTTACGTGCTCCGGGGTCAGTGTAAGTCTGAACCGGCGGTTATAGTCCGCGACCCACGAAAGTGGTTGATTGGGTGGAATTCCCAAACCGACGGTTAAAGTCCGGATGGTAGGAGCAACGTGGATGCCTCAATGAGGTGTATTTGCGTTATCCCCGGTGCCTACTGGGGAAGGAAGATATGCGAGGCAATAGAGTTATTGCGCCGCTAGCGGTTGCGATACTACTTCTTGTGCTGTGGCTATGCGTTTCCTATTTTGAACTCGTTAGTACGTTTGCGTTGCCCGATCCGAGCGATGTCTTTGTCCGTCTTATCCACGGGCTAAATGACGGATACTTGTTATCGTCAGCTTGGCAAACGCTACATGTCGCAGTTATTGGATCTCTTATAGCTGCGCTTATCGGCATTCCCGTAGGCTTTGGCATTACCCATTTTGCGCCATTCAGCGCTGCTTTAGAGCCATATCTGGCTGCGTCACAAGCAATTCCTGCAGTTGCTTTTGCGCCGCTACTAGTTTTGTGGGTCGGATACGGAACGACGCCGATTGTGATCTTATGTATTTTGATGGTTATTTTCCCCATCATTATCAATACTGCAGTAGGTGTTCGCGACGTAGACACAGACATTATTGATGCCGCTAGGTTAGACGGTGCGCATGGTATTCGGCTAATGAAGGATATTGAATTCCCACTTGCATTGCCCGGAATTCTCGCTGGTGTCCGTACCGGTTTTACGCTGTCAGTAACCGGGGCAGTCGTCGGCGAATTTGTCATCGGTGGGCAACGGGGACTCGGTATCGAATTATCCACTGCGCAACACCTAACTGATGCGCCAGGAATGTTTGCCACAATCACATTATTGGCTCTGCTAGCTGTTGGCATATATCTCGCATTACGGGCTGTTGAAACCCGTGTGCTTGCCATAGTTTCATAAAAGGAAGCACCATGAAAAAATTATTCGCCCTCATCAGCGCAGTCACTGCTGTACTAATTATGACCGGTTGCAGTCAAGCACCTGCCGAGCAAGCTCAACCTAAAAATACTGAGCCCGATAAAGTGACCATCGGACTGACATACATTCCCGATGTACAGTTTGGACCGCTCTACGTGGCACTGGATAAAGGATATTTTGCAGACGAAGGCCTGGATGTAACCTTGCGACATCACGGTGCACAAGAAGCCCTCTTCGGAGCGCTTGAGGCTGGAGAAGAAGACATTGTTTTTGCTGGCGCTACCGAAATGATGCAAGCCCGGACTCAAGGTCTTGATGTTGTTAACTGGGCGACGCTTTATCAGAAATATCCGGTGACGCTGATTACGACAGCCGATTCAGGGATTAAAACGCCAGCTGATTTGGTTGGCAAAAAAGTTGGGCTTCCTGGCCCGTATGGCGAAAACTATTACAGCCTGCTGGCAATGGAAGAAAGCTACGGCCTGAAAGATAAGATGACTGTGGAATACATCGGTTACACGCAAGCAGCTGCAATGGCTGGTCATCAAGTTGACGCTATCATCGGCTTTAATAACAATGATTCAATTGCGATAGAAAACGCTGGTCTCGACGTCGTCGAAATTCCGATGGTTAAAGGCGGCCAGATGCCACTAGTAGGCGTGGGCTTAGGATCGTTGAAGTCGAATCTTAACCCACAAGTCTATGCTCGTGTGCTGTCTGCGATAGAACGTGGCGTCAACGAATCAATAAAAGATCCTGATGCTGCTATGGATATTATTGCTAAGCATGTTCCATCTCTAACAGACCTAGATCAACGTGCGTTGGGTCGTAAAGTTTTTGATGCCACCCTCAAGTTGTATACCAGCGATAGCGAATTTGGCCACCAAGACTCCCAGCTATGGGAAAAGATGAGCACTTTCTTAGCTGAATCTGGGATTGTTGACAAAGCAGTACCACCGCTAAGCACATTCACTGCTGAGGTTGTTAAACTCAGCTCCACAAACAGGTAGTCATTAATCGGGCTGGACCATACCAGTAGCATAACGACCAGCGGCCGCCGCTGCGATGAATGATGAAACATCTTCATCCAGTGTGCGGCCCATCGTGCGCAACCCGACTGGCGAATGTGTCAGAGCCTCGTATAAACCGTCACAGTTTACGCTAGCGAGAGTGACATGCCGATATGATTCCAGTTCGCTGATTTGAGCATCGACGACGTCAAACCATGATTGCGGAATCAGATCCTTAGGCAAAGTAGTGAACTGGGGAAGTGGTACATAGCAATCGACCTTCACGACGTCTCGTAGGACTCGCAGCGTATGGTGTGACACTCCGTAGTGGCGTCCGCGTTGATCGGCATTCGACATCCGTACGCAGGCAATTGGAATTCCGCCTAAAGTTTCGACAGCGTTCAGGGCATCGCCGCAGGCGACTCCAGAGAATCCCCAACGCGTACCAGTCCCAAGATTTCCTGGTCCCTGTGCCACGATGGCAATGTCTGCTTGCCAGACGTGCCGGGCAGCTAGGAGTGCACTGTGTACATTGACTGCTTCCAAGTCACCGCCAAAAGCTTGACCGCACGTGATCGTGCCTGCGATATGTCCTTCTTGGCGTAAACCAGCGCCTGCCATAGAGAACCATGCTGGTAGTGCGCCACCGTCGGTCATAACGTAGGCGATTCGGGCTTCTGGCTTACGTGAGCGAATACCGATAGTAATTGCAGGTAGCGCAGAATGTAGGTCAGCTACGACGACGGGCATACTGTCAATCGAATCGGCATTTTCCAGTAGGTCATGGTGAGGAGATTCTTGTTCATCAACCCCTTGTACCATGAACTGTTGCGGCAGATAGCGAGCTTTAACGATGTGGCCCGGCTGTGGCGGGGGATCTGCAGGCAAGTGTTCCGGGGCTAGAACGATCATCATATATCCACCAGTGCCCAACCCACGTTCATAGGCAGAGGCAGATAAAATAACCCGATCGCCGGCTGATAACTCACCAACGATTGGTACATAACCTAATGCTTTGACTTCGCGTCCATCATCTAGTTGTACGAGATATTCGGCCGCCGCGCTCCAGCTGCGACGAAGTGTGAGAATAATGCCTTGTCTGTAGATCATCATGTCTTAACCATAGTGCACTAAAGTAGGAGTATGCCTACGTCTGCTGAAGAACGTCGTTTTACTCTTCTCACTTTGTTGTCTCGCTCGGCAGTTTCGGCTGCCCGCATTGCTGAGCTTCCGGCATATCGTGAGCACTCAGGAATTGCCTTACAACGCATGATTGAGCGCGATATTCAGATACTCCGACAATCTGGAAACGTGATTGTGGTGGATTCTCAGTATCGCTACCAGCTCGATAAGTCCGGGACTATCCCTATTGATTTGTCTGGAGTTGATGTAGGCGCGTTGCGGAGAGTCCTAGGCACCAAACGGCGGAATAACGTTGAGGCATTCGCTCAGTTCGGCGCAACAAAAGTACTGGGAAACGGGCTAGTTTCGGGCACCATTAATCCATATCGGATAAAGGTCCCGGTGGGGGACAGCGTTGTAGATGTGGCTCAAGCTATTGTGGCGCGGCGTCAGATTCAATTCAATTATTCTCGGCAAGGCGCACCAACACGTTATGTGATTGAGCCGTGGCGCATTGAAGTACATTTCGGTGCCTTTTACGTCTCTGGGGCAGTTGTTCAACGAAACAAGACTAAAGCGGATGGCGACGTAAGAACGTTTAGACTTACCCGCGTTGCCGGTTCAGTTCGAGTTCTCGAATCCGGCTTTCTCTATGATCAACAGCCAACTATTGATTCTGACCTCAATACGATTGATGTTCGGCTTTTTGTTTCCGATCCGGCGATGCCGTTAGCCCGCCGTGGCCGTATTGTTGACCATCGTAACGACGGCGTTATCGTGGAGTTCTTAGCAGTTGATCGTTGGGATATGATTGACGACATCGTCTTTCACGGCTCGGCGGTTGACGTTCTAGAACCGGAATGGCTACGTGACGATATCGTTGATCGGTTAGCCCATGCACAGGAGGTCCTCGATGAGCTTCGGTGATCTCTCCTTAGCCCGCAAGCGGGCTCTTGCGGATTTTTTGCTACGCGAGCCTAACGTTACAGTGGGCGAATTAGCAGACCGGTTCGGGACATCGTGGCAGGATATGGCGCAGGAAATTGCGCAACTATCGACGGTGGAGCTGGTTGCCGGTTCATTTTTTGAAACGCCTTTCGACGTCTGGATCGACGACGAAGACGTATCTGCCGACTCGTTGGTACGGGTTTCTCAAATTGACAGTGAGCCGTTGTCTGGGCTGTCTTTACCAGAGGTCGTGGCATTATTGGGAACGACGGATGTGGCTATGTCCTCGTCCTCGCGGCATGAGGCGGAGGCACTTGGCGCCGTCCGCGAGCGCATTGCTGAGGCTGTTGAGGCGCACGGCTATGGTTCCGTCTTATGGCCCGCTCCGCAGTTACAAGCTCCACCAGTAGTTCTCGATGCCGTGCACGAGGCGTTGGCCACGCAGCACAAGATCGCTATAGATTATTGGAAGCGTGGAAAAGATCAGCCACATATGTCGACTGTTACTGTTTCGCCTGTTGATATCTCTTATGTTCCCTACCCTTTACTTATCGCGGCAAATGAGGCAGGCGAGGTCCGGCGATATCGGTTTGACCGGATATCAGATGCGCAACTGTGTGATGACCGTATTTCGGCTCGCTTTGCGCGCCGAATGAAATCTTTAGCTGAAAAAGATACTGAAGTCGAGGGCTATCATATTCAGCTATGGTGTCACTCTGGGGCACGCTGGGTGGTAGAAGAAGTACCGGGAGCAATTCTTCGCCAGGAGAATGACTACGACGTTATTGAATTACCGGTACGCTCAGAACAGTGGCTGTTATCGTTGCTTGTTCGGCTCGGGCAAACTGTAGAACGTATTGAGAAAGTTTAGGGTTAATCTGTGTTGGATCTTGTTGTTAAACATATCATCGATCAATATGCTGATCGGGGGATTTTCCTTGATGACTTTCAGCTTCAGGCGTTAAACGCTCTCGCTCGGGGAAAAGACGTTTTTGTTAGTGCGCCCACGGGGGCCGGTAAAACTGTTGTTGCCGAATGTGCTGTTGAGTGCGCATTAGCGACCTCCTCGCGGTGTATCTACACGGCTCCGATTAAGGCGTTATCGAATCAGAAGTTTAAGGATTTACAACAGCGCTATGGGGAAGAATATGTCGGCCTGATTACTGGTGACGTGGTGATCAATCGGGATGCGCAAATCCTCGTGGTTACCACTGAGGTCGTTCGCAATATGCTGCTCACTCGTGATGCCGATGTCGATGATATTGGTTACGTAGTGTTGGACGAAGTCCATTTCCTTGGTGATCCATTTCGTGGTCCGGTATGGGAAGAAGTCATTCTGCAGTTGCCGCGTTCGGTTCGGCTCGTATCGCTTTCGGCAACCGTAGCGAATATTGATGAGTTTGCAAGTTGGCTTCGCTCTATTCGTGGAACTACTGAAATCGTAACAAGCATGGTACGTCCAGTGCCGTTAGAACAGTTTGTTGCGACCAACCGATCGGTAGTCCCGTTGTTTGAATCTGATGGCACGGTTGCGTACGTTTCGAATAATCGCCAGCCATCTGATCCGCGACGACGTCGTGGCAATGCTGCTGGACGACGCCGGAAGGTATTACGCACATTAAGCGAACGCGATATG
This sequence comes from Arcanobacterium phocae, assembly GCF_900105865.1. Lineage (NCBI taxonomy): Bacteria > Bacillati > Actinomycetota > Actinomycetes > Actinomycetales > Actinomycetaceae > Arcanobacterium > Arcanobacterium phocae. The sequence goes on along the minus strand of NZ_LT629804.1, from coordinate 1,546,655 downwards.
CTTCCTGTGATCCATTTTGTGTTTTCGCGTAAAGGATGTGATACCGCGGTAGCTGACTTACTCGATGCCGATGTGGTACTCACATCGAAAGCCGAAGCAACCGAGATCCGGCGTCGTACCGATATGCTTCGGAAAAATCTGAGTAGTACTGACGCTCAAACAATTCGGTTTGGATTTTGGGCGAAGGCGATGAGCCGTGGATACACAGCTCATCATGCCGGTATGTTTCCTGCGTTAAAGGAACTCGCAGAACAACTCATGGATGCGGGCCTCCTGAAACTGGTATATGCCACGGGGACGCTGGCTCTAGGGATCGATATGCCGGTACGGACCGTTGTTATTGAAGATCTCATCAAATGGAACGGCGAAGATTTCGTACCGCTCTCAGCCACCGAATATACCCAACTGATTGGCCGAGCTGGGCGACGCGGTAAGGATACGCACGGTAACGCCGTCGTCGTGGCAACTCCAGAACTAGATGTGGAATATTTAGCACATATCGGTTCGGGACATGTCGATCCGTTGGTATCGAAGTTTTTCCCCTCATATAACACCGTGGTCAACCTGTTGAGCTACCACAGTATCGATGAAGCCCGTGCCATTATGGGACGTTCTTTTGCGCAGTATCAGAAAAATGCGGATTTAGGTGAGATTGAAGCAAAACTGGCGCGAGTAGAAGCTCGAGTAGTGACCGAGGAACGCGAGCTGGACGGGATATGCGAGCACGGCTCAGTGACAGACTATGTGACAGTGTTGAAAGCTGCTGGGCGGGCGTCTAAGGCGCAACGTCGGCGCGCCAAAGAAGCGTATAAACGCGATATCCAAGACTCGTGGAATAACGTGGTAACGGGAATGCTTTATGCATTTGCTGTTGATGGCGACGTGAATTATGGAATTGCGCTATCTATATCTGGGCGACGAATCCGGATTATTGATGTCTACGGTGACCTTTTCTGGTTGCGTCAAGATGATTTATCCTCGCAAATGCGCGAGATTGGGTTTATCGATGTACCGTTCGGACGTTCGATTCGGGACTGGCGAGTACGTGAAGATTTTGCAGTGGCGATTAACGCTGCAGTCGAAGAACGAGTAGATCTAGGGCTTGACGAAGATCTGCAAAAGTCGTGGGACAAATATGCAGTGAACGCCACTCCTATAGTAGAGGCACACCCGGTTCATTCATGTCCGGATCGTGCTGTGCATCAGCGACAAGCTGCGCAGTATGTTACCTTGATGGATCGACGCCGTGAGCTGATGGAGTTACGCGACTCGTATGACGGGTCTGTAGCACGAGAATTCGATGCTACGCTCAGTGTGCTCACTAAATTAGGTTATCTCCACGTCAAAGAGGGGCAAGTGCGGCTTGGACCTGGAGGAGCACTGCTCCGTGGTATTCATAGCGAAGCAGATGCGTTGACGGTCATGTGTATGTCTGAGCCTATATTCGAGCAACTATCACCAGCTCAGTTTGCCGGAATATGCTCAGCTTTGTTGTGCGATCGTCGCTTTTCTTCCCGGACGCCCAGCAATCCTCAGCTGAGAGCTGCATGGTGGCGCATCGAGGCTAACATGGAAGATTTGGTTAGCCGTGAATCGGTAGCTGGGATCGTTCGCACGGGGATACCAACGCCAGGTGGAATCGATGCCTTTACCTTGTTGGCAAGCGGAGCCGATTTGGAAACCGCGGTGGGTGTATCGAAGGTAGCTGTGGGCGATTTGATCAATGCTAATCGACGGTTAATTGATATTTTGGGACAGTTGGTTGAGATCGGCAAAGATATCTGGTTAGGGGAGAAGGCATATCAAGCACGAGAACTATTGCGCCGCTGGGACTGGAACTAAGTCGTGTGTGAAATATGGCACAGTATTGGGAATTAGGGCGAAACTTATAACAGTAAAATTTGACAACATGTTGAAGTTGGATGTCAGTAATCTTGTCAATTAGGCTGATGCTTATACACTTCAGATGTAAGCAAGGCTCTCATTTGCGTTCGATAGAAAACGACTTTAACGGTCGGTCCGAGGTTCGCGGATGGGAGCCTTTGCCTATACTCAGAGTGTGGAGAATCGGATGTCTTTTCTAATACGTGCTGTGCTTGCCAGTGGTAGTGGATTACTCATGTGGCTAGCACAAGCTCCAGTATCGTTGTGGCCACTAGTTTTTCTGTCCCTTGGAACGCTATGGATTAGCGTTTATCGAACCACTATTCCGCGTTCAATAATCTTCGGATTTCTATGGGGTTTGTGCTTTTTTATACCGAATCTGGCCTGGGCTGCGATAGCGGCTAATTCTGTCTTGGCATTGGTAGCCCTTGCAGTTAGCCAGTCCCTTTTCCTAGCTGTTCTTGGAGCCGGTTGGAGTCAAATCTCTTATTTGCCCCATGTTTATGCGTGGATTAGTGGTGCCATAGCGTGGGCTGGTATCGAACATCTTCGCGGGATAATGCCATTTGGCGGTATGCCATGGGGGAAGATTGCCTTCGCGATGAACGACAGTCCGTTTGTTCGTTTAGCGCCTATCGGATCCACGTTATTAGTTGCGTTGGCAGTGAGTGCACTATCAATTTTGATCGCAAGTTCCATTTGCACACTTCGAAAGAATCCGTATCGAGCGGCTTCTTCGCTTGCTTTGGCATGCCTGCTTTTTTGCGCACCGTTACTTTCGCCGATCGGCGGTAAACCAGAAGCAACCGTTAACGTTGGTATTGTTCAAGGAAACTCGCCTACAAAAACTGAGATTCCGGATGGATGGCTCAGAGCACTACAAGTGACACGTAATCACGCTCAGATGGCAAGAACTCTCAATAAAGCAGATCTCGTCGTCTTCCCAGAGTCGACTTCCGATAGAGACATTAGAACCGACCCAGAAGTCCAAGAACTTGTCAACGAGATGTCGCACCAGTTGGGCGTACCAATCGTTTTAGGAACGCAACAGTATCTGGATAATGGCAGATACAATGATTATCTCGTTGTTGAGCCAGGCGGTTCCATTACCGCGCGGTATTCGAAACAGCATCCAGTACCATTTGGCGAGTATATTCCGTTACGATCATTCTTATCCGACCTCTCAAACGCTACCGCAGAGCTGATCTCACAGGTCCACATTGACATGTTGCCAGGGGAGAGCATGGCGCAGTTGACAGTTACCACGGCTGGTGGAGAGTTGCGCATGGCTACTCCAATTTGCTTTGAGGTCGCTTATGATGACATCGTTGCTGCTGGCGTGATGGGAAATTCTGCACCCGCAGATATAATCGTTGTTCCAACGAACAATGCATCATTTGGAGATTCTGGAGAGCCGTATCAGCAGTTTGAGATGACACGCTTTCGAGCGGTCGAGCATGGCAGAAGCGCCATCCAAGTGTCAACTACTGGTGTTAGTGGTTTAATAGATCCGAATGGAGTGGTCAGATATACAACGAACGTGGCTGAACAACATGCAGTTACGTTGCCGGTGATACTTCGGCATGAGCTAACTTTTGCAACGCGCACAGCAACATATCGTTACTACTGTGGCCATATTCTGGCAGTTCTCACGTTTGCATTAGCGGGTTTTTCACGCCGGCGCAATAATTGCTAGGATACTGCGCCGGCGTAATGAATTACGAATGCCGACGAGAATAAAGACGACCAGTGCGTAGTAACTCAAGCCGTTCGTTCAACAAGACTTGTAGTTCCTCTTCAGAGCGTCGTTCCAAGAGCATATCCCAGTGAGTGCGAGCTGGTTTAACAACTTTTTCTTCACCGTCTTCACCGTGGTCGCCAACGAGTTTCGCTTCAGCTCCGCATTTGCATTCCCAAGTTGCTGGAACTTCAGCATCTTGTGCAAGGGTTACTGTGAAGCGATGTCCACGTTCACACAAATACGTTTCGTCATGGCGTTCGACTAGAGCTACGCCGATATCTGATTCGAGTGAGTTAGCGCCGATTTTCATTCCGCGTAATGAACGTTCTACCATTATTAGCCTTTCAAAGATTGTTGAATATAGTTTATCAGGCGGTACAAGAGGGGTATTTAATGCTTGATAGGGCGCGATATCAGTTATAGTAATGAACCGATAATGTACATTATGTCAAATTAAATGGGTGCGAATATTGATAGTTGTTCCCACTCCTCTTACACTTGTTTGTTGCTTTACCTGTTGACACGTGTGCCAACCAAAAAGAAATACCCCAGCACTCCGTGTGCTGAGGTATTTCTGAACGCCATTAGTTTGCGGAAGCGAGCCGTGCTTTGCGCCGAGCAGCAAGTTCGTCAACAACTTCATCGTGTGCGCGCATCGTTGGAATTTCACTCAGCGAACCTTCGACTTCGCGCCATACCTTGCCTAGCGCAATACCGAATACTCCCTGGCCGCCATTGATCAGATCAATGACTTCATCGTTTGATGTACACAAATAAACAGATGCGCCATCGGACATTAATGTCACTGATGAAAGATCATCAACACCATATTCAGCAAGCTGTGTTATTGCTACGCGGATCTGTTGCAACGAAACGCCGGTATCTAGCAACCGCTTTACGATCTTGAGGACAAGCACGTCACGGAACGAATATAAACGCTGTGACCCAGAGCCAAGTGCGTTTTGGATTGACGGTTCAACTACCCCGGTGCGTGCCCAATGGTCTAACTGTCGATAAGTAATGCCGATAGCTCGGCATACCGCCGGACCTCGGTAACCTGTTTCAGTGTCAAGATCTGGTAATGTGTCCCCAAACAGCATTTGTTGTGCACGCTGTGGGTGTGTGCTGTGTGCAGTTCCGTCAGTCACGGACCCTCCTCATGGAATGTTACTTCTTATAGACTATTCCTCTGCGAGGCATTTGCCAACGACATCCTTGAAGTTTTTTCGGCGTGTCGCTGTGCCGTGTCTCAAGTTCTCCTTGAACTTTTGGTTACCGGAGCTCGACGTCTATACTTTCCAGCAATAATGCTCGATAGAAGTTTGTAATTAACGTTGCAAATTCACCAGATTCTGCAATAACTCGCTCTTTTGCCAGTGGCGTGTTCTTCGCCCGCTCAGTAGCAAGCATTGAAACCACGTGAGCTGCGTGAGAATGAGCAGAATGACGAACAGCACGCAACTGACGAATATCCATCCCCTTCTCTTCTAATAGCAGGACATATCGAACAATATCCACTGCCTGCGCTGTCAGCCTGCCACGTGAATCGGGTGTCAAGACTTTCGCATCAATTAAACGCTCAATATCTGAATATGAAGCACCAACTAATGCTGCAAGTTCACGGATATGCAAACGTGTTCCAGGACTCGGTTTCGACACTTCGTTCTCAGCCACTGCGCGCATCCTACCTGGATGAGCTGTGCTCCCCTCGCCCATATCAAGTTGGCGTAGCATCTCTTTGATCTGCGGCAACGCGACATAGCGATCGCGCTGTTCTATGAGAATGAAACGTAAGCGTTCGACGTCGGCTAGCGAAAACAACCTCTGATTAGAGGCAGTGCGCTGCGGCTCAATCAAGTTCTGGGACTCAAAATAGCGGATTTTTGATGCAGCCAGAAACGGGAACTCGCGAGAAAGTAAGTCAATGACTTCCCCGATTTTTAAGGTTCCCTCATGCGAAACATCCTGCGGCCACGATAATGTTGTAGCCGACGAAAGTTCAGAATGCTGTGCTCTGTCAGCGCTCATTGAGCCGCCTTTGGTGAGCTATAGAAAGTAAGCTGGTATTTGCCAATACGTACTTCATCGCCATCGCACAGGGCCGCTTCGTCAACCTGCTTCATATTGACGTACGTGCCGTTAAGTGAGTTTTGATCACGCACTACGAAGCCTTCTGGCGTACGGGCGAAAATGGCGTGTTTACGCGAAACAGTAACGTCATCAAGGAAGATATCAGCCTTAATGTGACGGCCGACAAGTACGTTATCGGCATTGAGTAAAAAACGTGCGCCAATATTTGGCCCATTCAAAGCGATAAGAATAGCAGACGACTCCGGTAATGCATTGATGGTTGCAATGTCTTCGGCGTCTAGGCCACGGCTAGCGAGTGGAGCATCAGGATGCTGCGAGATAGCACTGAATCGTGACGTCGCAGTTGGATCTTGCCACTGATCTCGGGTGTTGAACTCGTTATCCATCATCTTCTCCTTGTGTCACATTTATATAACATATCTTAGCTTAGGTTCGTTCCTAGAGTCATTCCCAGATGAATAATCTCAGCGTGCCTGATTGCGTAACGAACGGATATGGAAGTCACGTTTATCTAGGATGATTTTACGAAGTGCGGCAGGTGCCTGTGATGCTTTATCCAGCCAATCAGTCGCAGCCTGAACATCTGCATTGTTTTCCGGGAGTGTCCCTGGCTCTAGATCGGAGTGCGGATATAAACCGTAGATAAGCCGTTCAGCCAATTCTTGGGACTGAGTGCGCCAGATATCCTCGATCCGATCGAAATAATCAGGCAAGGCAGTGCGTGCTTCGCCAGCATGGAGATACTGCGTAAACCCATCAATCAGCGCAGACAGATGATCATTGGAGAGCTTAGTATTGAGGAGTTTGTCGAGCGTCTCCTGACGTGTTCCTGGGCGTGAAGCCAATGCACGTAGATGCGCGACGACGTCGGACGCCGTCCCGGTACGTTCAAGTTCAGCATCCAGCTCTGCCGCATCAACTGCGCCTGATGCAGCCCGCGCCGTCAGAAGCATCCATCGCAGATCGGTATCGCTCGTTTCGTTCAAGGTCTTGATGATATCTGCATCGCGGTGTGGTAGCATCGCGCCAATGGTGGCAAGGGTGCGAGTCCAGATTGTGAACGGATCCGAGCCTTCTGCTGCTTGTTCGCGCGCTTCTAGCGCAATATCGAAGAATTCATTAAGCGACTCATCGCGTTTGCGTCCGGCAAGGAAATAACGCATTGCCTGCATGACGGACATGGTGCGTTGCGATAACAACGAAGCTGAGGATAATAGCGGCTCGCGGGCGACAAAGGCCGCGTAGCTTCCGGGCTGTAGTAAGCCGTCGTACACCATTTGCCACAGCTGTCCCGAGACCACGGAACGTGACAGTGGTTCACTGATCTTGTTATGCAACGCCGAGTCGAGTGAACGCGCATCAAATGCTACCTTCAGGTAGGACAGTGCATCATCGTTCGGCAAAATAAGATCGACGTCTTCTCCCCCGATCTCGTTCCACGGGACGACGACGGAGTCGCGCAGATCGACGTTGTACGAAGAAACCCGTTGTAAGAAGCCATCGGTGAGCGCGAAACCAGATACGCGGATCCGGTGAGGGCGACGAATCGGCTGTCCAGAAACACTATCGGTTCCGATCTGGGACAATCGCGCACCTTCCGCAGTCCGCTCAACCATCACGGTGGAAACTCCGGTGGTGTGTAGCCATTCATCAGCCCACTCGTGTAGATCGCGCCCTGATGAGGATTCGAGTGCGGTAAGAAGATCGTTCAAGGTCGCGTTAGCAAAGGCATGCTTAGCAAAGTACTCACGTACCCCGGCAAAGAACTTATCTTCGCCCACGAAAGCCACGAGCTGGCGCAACACCGCAGCGCCCTTGGCGTAGGTAATACCGTCAAATGCTTGGTCAGCCGCTTCTAGGTCCGGGATATCGGCCACGATCGGATGAGTTGTTGGGAGCTGGTCGGTGCGCAACGCCCAATTGAGCCGTGCCCCAGCGAAATCAACCCAAGCTTCGGTGTACTGAGTTGCTTTAGCACTCGCCCACGCACCCATAAATTCGGCAAACGATTCCTTGAGCCACAGGTCGTCCCACCATACTGGTGTGGTGTAGTCGCCAAACCACATGTGCGACATTTCGTGCAGGATTGTGTTTGCGCGGGTTGCGCGTTGAGCACGGGTTGCTAAGCCCCGGAAAATGTAATGATCTTCGGAGAAAGTAACGCAACCGGGATTTTCCATGGCGCCTAAGTTGTACTCTGGCACGAATATCGAATCGTATTTACCCCATGGATATTCGCACCCGAATGCGGCCGGGAAAGTGTTGAGGCCCTGCTTCGTTACAGTGGAGATATCTTCTAAGTCAAAATGCTCCGCTAAGGTTGCCCGGCAATAGAAACCGAGATCAATTGTTCCTTGAGCAGTATCAGCGGTGTCGCGGAAAGCGGTGTATGGTCCGGCGATGAAAGCTGTTAAATATGTAGATTGCCGTTGCGTTGGTATGAAAGTAACCTCGACACACTCGGTACCTAACGAGTTTGGGCTGATGGTTTGACGATGATTTTCTACGCCGTTGGATAATATAGTCCATTCAGCCGGAGCGGAGATAGAAATATGGAAGTGGGTTTTCAGATCCGGCTGCTCAAAATTTGGGAAAACTCGACGTGCGTCTGCCGGCTCGAATTGTGTGTAGAGGTAGGTCTGGCCATCTTGTGGGTCGCGGAAACGGTGTAGACCTTCACCGGTGGTCGAGTACTGTCCCACGCCGTCAATAGTGAGTCGGTGAGTGCCTGGTTGTAGCTTGGGCAGGTAAACGCGCGCGCCGTCGAATCGTGGATCAACCGCTTCCCCATCGACGCTGAGCCGTGCCTGAGTACCGATAAAGTCAACGAATGTTTCGATCGGCTTGCGCACATTGATGTCGATGCGTGACGTAACTGTAAACGTATCTGTTTGTGCCGGCGCCTCCGTTACGTTGAGGTCAATAATATGTTTAGTGACCTCAAGGGCTTCAGAACGTGCACGAGCTTCGGAACGAGTGAGATTTTCGGTATTCATACATCCCATTCTGCCACTGCCATGGCTGGGAACCTAATTATTCACGACGACGAACTAGTAGCAATTTCAGGCGTGTCATTGGCATAGAACCGGTCTGTGTTGTAATCTTGTAACGTTGCTTTGAGCGACCGGGCTATAGCGCAGTTTGGTAGCGCACTTGACTGGGGGTCAAGGGGTCGTGGGTTCAAATCCCGCTAGCCCGACCACAAGAAACTGGCTCCACCACAACGAAAACTGCTGGAGCCGGTTTTTACTATATAATCGGATAATTAACCCTAGCTAGAGCCATTAGTGTAGCCTTTCGTGTTTTGACGGGGTGTTAGGGGAATATGGTGTTGACGAGTCGCCGGTTGGGGGTTTCCTGCGTCGAGTAGTGCGCGGGGTTGAGGGCTAAGCGTTCTTTACCTCGCGATACCCGCGCGAGGTGATGAATCCTCTTGTTCCTCATCTTGCCGTCACACAGATGAAACACGACATGCAAAACGATCACGACATTTGCCAATAAACGTGATCGTTTCTCAACGCCTGCGGGCCGAGATCTGACGCGAAAAAGCCGACCCAGCCTTTAGCAACTATTCGTATCACGTGGGCTCTTTAACTCCACGCCCTAACCGGGCACTTTCCGTGATCAGGTCTTCCATAAGACGAACCACACGATCCTTGGCAACTTGATCGAATATCTTCGGCATAATCCAGATTTTCCAAGCTGCTTAAATGGAAGAAAAACTGGACCACTTCAATTGATACGCGCAATAAGATAAAAGACATGGGTGTCATGATATTCGACCACATCATGACACCCATGCGAAAAAGTCTCAGAAAGACTACTTCTTTCGTGCTCGCTTTTGACGAGGACGAACCGATATTTCTACCGGCGAGCCAATGAATCCGAACTCACGACGTAACCGGTTTTCGATAAAACGACGGTAGCCGTGATCAAAGAATCCGGATGTAAACAGCACGAAGCGTGGCGGACGATTAGCGACCTGGGTCGCAAACAAGATGCGTGGCTGCTTGCCTGAACGCACCGGATGCGGATTCGCTGCCTGTAGCTCTCCTAAAAACGCGTTGAGCTTTCCAGTCGGGATGCGCTTATCCCATGATTCGAGTGCAGTGTTCATCGCTCTAGTCAGCCGGTTGGTATGCCAACCAGTTTTTGCTGACAGGTTGATTCGCTCAGCCCATTGAATTTGGACAAGTTCACGTTCGAACTCACGATCAAGCTCTACGCGTCGTTCCTCTTCAACTAGATCCCACTTATTCATAATGACGACGACAGCGCGTCCAGCATCAATCACCTGTTGCAACACACGAATATCTTGTTCCGCAATAGGTTCAGAAGCATCCATGAGTACTAGACCGAGTTCGGCTTTTTCAATTGCAGACTGGGTACGCAAGGTTGCGTAGTAGTCGGCACCTTTAGTGAGATGAACGCGACGACGAACACCTGCAGTATCGACGAAAGTCCACGGTTGACCATCTAGCTCGATAACTTCGTCGACTGGGTCGCGCGTTGTGCCAGCTAACTCATTAACAACAACGCGGTCAGCACCAGCGAGCTTATTCAGGAGCGATGATTTTCCAACATTCGGCCGTCCAACGAGTGCTATCCTGCGCGGGCCTTGATCCGGGCGAGCAAGCGCCACTTCAGAGACTTCAGGAAGCATCTTGACAGCAGCATGGAGTAAATCTCCGGTACCGCGTCCATGCAACGCAGAAATCGGGTATGGCTCGCCTAAACCTAGGTTCCATAATGCCGCCGCATCAGACTCACCTTGCGGAGAATCCACCTTATTCGCTGCTAAAATGACTGGCTTACCACTGCGGCGAAGTAATCGAACCATGCGCTCATCAGTATCAGTGGCACCCACTGTTGCATCGACGACGAGCATGACGACGTCGGCTTCATTGATCGCCATTTCTGAAGATTCAGAAACCGACTTATCGATACCTTCAACAGCTGCTTCCCAACCACCAGTATCCATAATCGTGAAATCAACACCGGCCCACTCAGCGTCGTACTTGACACGATCGCGGGTGACGCCTGGAGTGTCTTGAACAACCGCTACCCGCTTGCCGACGATACGGTTCACTAATGTTGACTTACCAACATTGGGTCGTCCAAGAATAGCTAAGACCGGCTTGCCCCATTGCTCGGTAACTGGAGCAAGCTCAACCTCGCCATCTAGGAGGGCAAGGTCTTCGTCGTCGAGCTCAAAATCGTCCAAGAACGAGCGCATCACATCGGCTTCGTTCGCTTCCTCGACGTCGTCCTCAGTAACCTCGGTGAATTCTGCGTTAATATCAAAGGAATCGTCAAAAACATACTCGTCGCTCATGAACGTGCCTCCGCAACCAGCTGCAACACTGCAGACACAACGTCATCGATCCCTAAGTTTGAAGAATCGATCGTTGTAACACCGTCTTGTGCCGTCATAAATTCTGACACTGTGGAATCATCTCGATCGCGGCGAATTACTTCATCGCGTGTTTGCGCAAGTGCGGTCGCGTCAGCACTACCCCGCACTTCTAATGCACGCCGCGCCAACCGTGCTTCCTCAGATGCGGTTAGTAGAACACGCACCTGTGCATCCGGCGCAACAACCGTTGTAATATCGCGACCTTCAGCAACAATGCCTCGTCCAGCTGAATACGAATCTGCGGAATCCTGAGACTCAATAATTGCGCGCTGACGACGTAACATTTCCTTGCGAACTGGAATATTCACCGCAACTTTAGATACGACCTTAGAAAGGTCAGATGTTCTAATGGCAGAAGTAATATCCTCTCCACCGCACACAAAACGTTGGGCTTGTGGGTCAAGCGCAATCTCTAGCGGCATGGACTGAGTTGCGGCAAGTACCGCGTCAGGGTCATCCAGATTAACGTTCTCGCGGAGTGCCCACCAGGTGGCAGCCCGATACATGGCACCAGTATCCAGATAGCCAAGACCCAACTCTTGAGCAACCCGGCGAGCAACCGTGGACTTACCGGACCCCGAAGGACCATCAATTGCAATACGTAAAGCTGTCATCACATACCTACCATCGACATCAACGCACCAAGTTCCGATCCGGCAATCTGGCGAACCTGGCCTGGTTTCAAATGTCCAGCAACAATGTTGCCGAACTGCATACGTACGAGTTCCATCACCGGGTGCCCAACTTCTTCCATCATCCGGCGCACAACCCGGTTACGTCCCGAATGCAGAGTGATTTCCACAATCGAATTCTTTCGAGCTACCTCGCGGATGATAAAACGATCTGCATGAACCGGCCCGTCTTCCAAGGTGATTCCTTTTTCCATCACCTTTTGCAAACCGCGAGTAACAGAACCTTCAACACGGGCAATATACGTCTTGGGCACCTCGTAGGATGGGTGAGTCAATCGATGAACGAGTTCGCCGTCGTTTGATAAGAGAATAAGACCCTCAGTGTCAATATCGAGTCGTCCTACATGAACTAAGCGTTGCGGATAATCCTCAACAAAATCTGCCAATGTCTTACGCCCTTGGTCATCCGACATCGTCGAAACAACCCCCGGTGGTTTGTACAAGGCAACAGTAATTAAATCTTGATCCAACTGAACGCGATCACCATCAACGTGGATGACGGCGGACTTTGGATCAACCCGGATGCCGAGCTGGCGCACAATCACGCCGTCGACGCTGACGCGACCAGCTTGGATCATATCCTCAGCTGCGCGTCGGGAAGCCACACCTGCGTGGGCCAACACCTTTTGTAGGCGTTCGCCGGTTGGATCGTGAAGATCTTGGGTTTTTCGGCTCATGCCATCTCCTTTACTACATCGTCAAACTCTTCATCATCAGGCAAATAAGGTGCCAATGGGGCAAGTTCTTCGAGGGAATTCATTCCCATTTTTTCTAAAAATAATTCTGTTGTCTCATACAAGACTGCGCTGGAATCTGGGGCTGTCCCGGATGGACGAACAAGGCCACGGGTTTGCAACGTACGAACCACAGAATCGACATCGACGCCTCGGATAGCAGCAATTTGCGCGCGAGTCACTGGTTGGCGGTAGGCAATAACAGCCAATGTTTCTAAGGCTTGCACCGACAATTTGGCTGAATGACCAGAAGTGACAAACTTACTAACAACGTCAGCGTATCGTGGGTCTGAATAAAAACGCCATCCGCCGCCAACTTTCCGTAACTGAAAACCTCGAGGTGGCTCATCATGCGAATATTCAGTAGCCATTGAGGCGAGCATTGATTCAATATCTGCTGGGCTCGCATCTAATACTGATGCCAGTTGTACGGCGGTAACTGGTTCGGAAACAACCATTAAAATCGCTTCAAGAGCGCCACGATGGCATGTATCGTCATTCATTAAATACTCCGTTCTGCATCACTGCGATCGATAGACTCCCAGCCTACCGCATTATCCAGTGCAACGCGAACGATAAATAGAGGCTGCAAAGGACCTTCTTGCTCTATCACCACTTCCCCATTACGTAGCATCTCTAGGACCGCCAAGAAGCGTGAAACCACCGTCGGCACATTTCGGGCATCCGCGCATAGCTGTGAAAATGAAACGCGTTCGCCATGAGCAAGACGTTCCCGAATCACCGTAATTTGAGAAGCCACGGGCACAAGCGGATCGTGAATATGATCAATCATGACCTCATCGGGACGGCGGAACAGCGCTCCTGCAGCCAAAATAGCCAGATCCACTGTCCCCAGACGCAGATCAACCTCTGGCAAAATACTGCGGAAAGACTCTTCAAGCGGTACATCACGCGGAAAACTCAACGATTGTACACTCATCTTCTGAGCCAATTCCGCGGCGACCTTTTTGAATGCGCGGTACTGCAATAATTTCGCGAATAATAAGTCGCGAGCTTCAAATATAGCCTCGAGTTCATCGTCGTCATCGTTGGTACGAGGAAGTAACCGAGCAGCTTTAATATCAAGAAGCGTTGCAGCAACGACGACGAATTCACTCATGTGCTCCAAAACTGCACTGTCTTGGCGCTGAATAAACGCAATAAACTCATCCGTAACCTGAGACAACGCAACATCTGTCACATCGAGTTTATGCTTACCAATCAACGACAAGAGTACGTCAAACGGGCCAGAGAACACGTCTAAATTGACCGCGAAGCTCGACCCGTTTGAAAAAAGATCCTCGTGTGCAGACATCAGCGTTTAATCAGGCGCTACCGCCACGAGAAATTAGTTCACGTGCCAGCCGCAGGTACGCTTTCGCGCCAGCATGGCCAGGAGCAAACGTCGTGATTGGTTCGGCAGCGATCGTCGCATCCGGGAACTTCACGGTACGGCCGATCATGGTATCGAACACTTGGTCTCCAAAGCGCTCCTTGATAAGCGAAATGACTTCGCGCGCATGCAAAGTTCGGGTATCGACCATAGTGAGGAGGACGCCGTCGATATGCAATCGCGGATTCAAGCGGTCTTGAACTCGTTCAATTTGCTCGACAAGCAAAGCGACACCGCGCATCGCAAAATACTCGGCTTCCAACGGAATAATAACGCCATGAGCTGCAGTCAATGCGTTAACAGTCAACAAACCAAGAGACGGTTGGCAGTCTACAATGATGACATCATAAACATCCATCACAGGACGCAACACTCGCATCAAAGACTGTTCGCGTGCTACCTCGTTAATGAGCTGAATTTCCGCAGCTGACAATTCGATATTTGCCGGTGCCACATCAAGATTAGGCGTTGAAGTATGGTGAATAATTTGGGTGATATCCGGCTTCGTAGCGACCATTTCATCGTAGATCGTGCGATCTAACGCCATCGCATTCACGCCCAAACCAGCTGATGCTGCACCTTGCGGGTCAAAATCAACTATCAGCACTTTACGGCCGTATTCTGCTAGGGCCGCGGCAAGATTGATTGATGTTGTTGTCTTGCCGACTCCGCCTTTTTGGTTGCACATGGCAATAATCCGTGCCGGGCCGTGGGCATGCAATTCCTGCGGAAGAGGGAAATCCCGTTCCGATCCGATATTGATCAATGATGGTTGTTCTGCAGTCACAGTACTAATCTACCGGAAAATCACTCGTGCCATGCACGTGGATGGGCTGTTGCATAGATTTCTTTCAGTGTCTCCCGCGTCACCATTGTGTAAATTTGTGTTGTCGTCACCGAAGAATGCCCGAGCATCTCTTGAACAACGCGCACATCTGCCCCGCCCTGTAACAGATGAGTGGCGAAAGAATGCCGGAACGTGTGCGGAGTGATATGCGGTAACTGGGCTTCCTCGGCAACCTGTTGAATAATTCCCCAGGCGCTTTGCCGGGACAACGGCTTACCGCGTTTATTGAGGAATAACGACGACGATCCGGTGGAACTACGGGCGGCCAGCGACGGCCGACCTCGCACAAGATAGCTCTCAATCGCGTCTATTGCGTATCTGCCCAATGGCAAAATTCGTTCTTTGCGTCCTTTGCCAAAAAGTCGAATAGATGCGTTATCCAGATCGATATCGTCCGCAGCTAGGCCTACAGCCTCTGAGATTCGTGCACCTGTGCCGTACAGAATCTCTAGGAGCGCGTGATCTCGAAGCCCAATCGGATCGGTCGCGGAAGCCACAACGTCAAGTAAATGTTGCATGTCCGAAACGCTGATTGCTTTGGGTAACCGCATTCCAATTTTGGGTGGATGAAGGTCAATAGTCGGGTCCGTCGTCGTTATGCCTTCGGAAACCAGAAAAGCATGAAAACGACGGATAGAGGTCACCATTCGGGCAACCGACGTTGTTGCCATGGCTTTGCCCGCACTACCATCGCGCAAAAACTCAACAAAAGAGGCGGAATCCTCAGGACAAATATGGACAATTGACGTTACCTGACGCGATTCCAAATGCTGCTGGTAGAGTCCTAAATCTCGGCGATACGCGGCAACAGTATTGCTGGAGAGCGCGCGCTCGACGCTCAAGTGAGCAAGATAATTGTCTACCACCCGCGTGAACTCGTCAGAAAAGGTCACATTCGCCTCCAAAAATAGGTACCAACCATAAGCCCCTGGCACGCTAAAAACATATATCCTATATATGAATGGTAATTCACAGGAGAAAGATGAGTCAGATGACATCACTCAAATGGACAGACTTAGATGAGCAAGCCGTGCGATATGGGCGTGTTCTTGCCGCTGATGCTGTACAGAAAGCCGGTAACGGTCACCCCGGAACTGCGATTTCGCTTGCCCCGTTGGCGTACATGTTATTCCAGAAAGTTATGCGCCACGATCCGCAAGATCCAGATTGGCTTGGTCGCGATCGGTTTGTGTTATCGATCGGACACTCATCATTAACTCTTTATACTCAACTTTTCTATTCGGGTTATGGTCTAGAAATGACAGACCTAGAAGCCTTGCGAACCTATGAATCTAAGACTCCAGGGCATCCGGAATATGGGTGGACGCCAGGCGTCGAAATGACTACTGGTCCACTCGGGCAAGGGGTTGCATCAGCTGTCGGTATGGCAATGGCTGCACGACGCGAACGCGGTTTATTGGACCCGGATACAGCGCAAGGTGAAAGCCCCTTTGACCACTATGTTTACGCAGTGTGTGGAGAAGGCGACCTCGAAGAGGGTATTACATCAGAAGCCTCTTCGCTTGCTGGCACCCAGAAACTAGGGAATCTGATTCTTTTCTTTGACGATAATCAGATTTCGATCGAAGATAACACAGTCATTGCTTTAAGTGAAGACGTATTGGCACGTTACGAAGCATACGGCTGGCACACCCAGCACGTGGAATGGCGGCAACCGGGCAAAGACTATAAGGAAGATCTTGATGCGCTTTACAAAGCTATCGTACAAGCCCAAAATGTAACGGACCGTCCTTCCATTATTAAGCTATCAACGATTATTGCGTGGCCGAGCCCAACCAAGCAAAATACTGGAGCCTCACATGGCTCTGCTTTGGGCGAAGCAGAGATCCGTGGGTTGAAAGAAAATCTTGGTTTAGATCCGGACGAAAACTTCCAGATGCCTGCTGAGGTCCTAGAATACGTACGATCCAACGCGGCGCAGCGAGCTGCAACTGCACACGAAAGATGGGACCACGATTTCGCACAGTGGCAGGAATCAAATCCGGAAAATGCAAGACTACTTGAGCGTTTGCTCAAGCGTCAATTGCCATCGGGGTGGGAGACTAAGCTACCGTCATTCGAAGCGGGTGCGTCGATGGCGACACGTGCTGCCTCCGGCAAGGTCTTGACGGCAATTAAAGACGTATTACCTGAGCTGTGGGGTGGTTCAGCCGATCTTGCTGGTTCTAATAACACAACTATGGTTGGCGAACCGTCATTCCTGCCTGCTGGTCGCTCATCCAGTTTGTTTGCCGGCAACGAGTATGGCCGTACCCTACATTTCGGTATTCGTGAGCACGCGATGGGTGCCATCCTTAATGGTATTTCTCTTCATGGTTTAACCCGTCCATACGGCGGAACCTTCTTCGTGTTTTCTGACTATATGCGTCCCGCTGTCCGCCTTGCAGCACTCATGCATGTGCCATCGATTTTTGTTTGGACACACGACTCTGTTGGGGTCGGCGAGGACGGTCCAACGCATCAGCCAATTGAGCACTTGTGGTCCTATCGTGCAATTCCTGGTCTAGACATTGTTCGACCCGCAGATGCGAATGAAACAGCATACGCATGGCGCGGAATTCTGGAGCGGGATAGCAACCCAGCGGGTATTGTGCTATCTCGTCAGAACCTTCCGGTTCTTGATCGCGAGGAAGTCGCTTCTGCAGAAGGCGTTTTGCGCGGTGGATATGTACTGGCTGATAGTGAAAAAGTAGATGTCATCTTGATCGCAACCGGTTCTGAAGTAGCAGTTGCCCTCGAAGCTCGTTCGCTGTTGGCTGCTGAAGGTATTGGAGCTCGTGTTGTATCTATGCCATGTATTGAATGGTTTGAGGCTGAAGACTCTGAATATCGTGAGTCAGTTCTCCCCCACAGTGTAAAAGCTCGTGTCTCGGTTGAAGCTGGCTCAACATTCGGCTGGCGTTCACTTATTGGTGATGCTGGCGTGGCAGTCGGTATTGATCATTACGGCGCATCTGCCAACGGCAATTTCCTCTTGAAAGAATATGGGATGACACCAGAAAATATTGCAGCTGCAGCGAAGAAGTCGCTAACGCAGGTAGACTAAAAGGTCCAGTGCGGGACTGATTTAATTAATTTTCAGTCCCGCATACAGCTTGGGAACAATAGTTGGGGCTAGGTCAGTTTTGGCCTAGCCCCAACTATTAAGCAAATACTGGTTTTAGAAATTCACTTTTGTAATCAAGCCGAGCAAGATCACACAGGTAATCCACACTAATGCCACAATGACTGTGATTCGGTTAAGATTTTTCTCGGCGACTCCAGATGAACGCATTGCGGTTGAAATACCACCGCCAAACATATCAGAGATACCGCCGCCGCGTCCTTTATGCAAAAGGATCGAGCCGATAAGCAATAGACTGGAGATAACCAGCAAAACGGTGATGATAATTTCGAGAATCGCCACGATATGAACTCTTTCTAACGAATAAGGTACCTGTTACAGCATACAAGAATGCGCGGGTAAGATGAAAGTTCTTACCCGCGCGATTCGTCACGAAAACGACTACTTAACTGTATAAGCCGAAATCATGCCTGCTTGTAGGTGACAATCTTGGCAAATTCTTCTGCCCTGAGGGAAGCACCGCCGACAAGTGCACCGTCAACATCTGGCTGTGCCATGATCTCAACAACGTTCGAAGACTTGACTGAGCCACCGTACTGGATACGAACAGCTTCAGCTGTTGGGGCATCAAACATCTCAGCAATCTTACCGCGAATAGCACCGCACACTTCCTGAGCATCGGCTGGCGTTGCAACTTCACCGGTGCCGATAGCCCAAATTGGCTCGTAAGCAACAACAAGTTTTGCTACTTCTGCTGCAGTGAGCTTTGCAAACATGGCCTCAATCTGACCGAGGACGTAGGCAACGTGCGTGCCTTCTTTACGAACTTCGAGGGCTTCGCCGCAGCACACGATTGGGGTCATACCGGCATCAAGAACCTTCTTAGCCTTCTGACCGATCAATTCGTTTGTTTCACCGTGGTACTCGCGTCGCTCGGAGTGACCAACGACGACGTATGTGACGCCAAGCTTGTTCAGCATACCGGTTGAGATTTCACCGGTGAAAGCACCTTCATCGTTGATGGAAACGTCCTGTGCGCCGTAGGTGATCTTGAAGTTTTCTGCCTCAACAAGAGTCTGGACGGAGCGGATATCGGTAAATGGTGGAACAACAACACACTCAACTGACGAAAAATCGTGCTTGAGATCGTTGAGTGTCCAGCCAAGCTTCTGAACCAGAGCGGTTGCCTCGAGGTGATCGAGGTTCATCTTCCAGTTGCCCGCCATAATTGGGGTACGTGTCATAATTATCAGTCCTCCAGAACTGCAATACCAGGTAGCTCTTTACCCTCGAGGTATTCGAGAGATGCGCCACCGCCGGTGGAAATATGGTTAAACTTTGTCTCATCGAAACCGAGGAGACGAACAGCAGCAGCAGAATCGCCGCCACCAACGATTGTGAAGCCAGCTGCTGATTCTAGCGCAGCTGCAATAGCCTTTGTACCTTGTGCGAAAGCTTCGAACTCAAAAACGCCCATTGGGCCGTTCCAAGCTACCGTCTTCGACGATGCAATGGCATTAGCGAAGAGATCCGCAGTCTTCGGACCGATATCTAGACCCATCTTGTCTGCCGGAATAGCGTCAGCTGCAACGACAGTTGCGGGAGCATCTGCCTTAAATTCTGGAGCGACGATTGTATCGATTGGCAGAAGGAACTCGATACCCTTTTCAGCAGCCTTATCGATGAAAGACTTGGCTGTTTCAACTTGATCTTCTTCTAGAAGAGATGCGCCGACTTCGTAGCCTTTGGCTTTAAGGAAGGTGTAGGCCATTCCGCCACCGATAATCAAGCGGTCAGCTTTTTCCAGCAAGTTAGCGATAACGCCAAGCTTGTCCGAGACCTTAGCGCCACCAAGAATGACTGTATATGGGCGCTCTGGTTCTGCTGTTGCCTTGGATAGCGAATCAATTTCCTTAAAAACGAGTTCGCCGGCTGCTGACGGCAAGACTTTAGCAATGTCATAAACCGAAGCTTGCTTGCGGTGTACCACGCCGAATCCATCGGAGACGAAGGCATCAGCGAGTTTTGCATATTCAGCAGCAAGCTCTTCGCGTTCAGCGTCGACCTTAGAGGACTCGCGAGGATCAAAACGGACATTCTCTAGAAGAACGACGTCACCATTCGCCATATCTGCGGTAACTGCATGTGCACTTTCGCCGATTGTGTCGGATGCGAGTACAACGTCCTTGCCCAGCAACTCGCCGAGACGCTTAGCTACGGGAGCAAGCGAGAAATCAGGATTAACTTTGCCCTTCGGACGACCGAGGTGAGCAGCAACGATAACTCGTGCACCTGCATCAGCAAGACGCTTAATTGTAGGCAACGCTGCCTTGATACGGCCATCATCTGTAATGTTCTTATCGGCGTCGAGCGGAACGTTGAAATCCGATCGCACAAAAACCTTCTTGCCGGCGAGATCGCCAAGCGTGTCAATAGTCCTCATAAATGTCCTTCTGTGGTGAATCGATGATGTCGCAATGGACATCGGTTGTAAATTCGAGGGTCTGATATGGCAACTGCAAGGCCCGGGCACACTCACGTATGCCCGGGCCCGCTAGTCATTACTCAATCAATTCTTGAGAAATCAGAACTTGGAAGCAACGAGTTCGGCAAGGGAAACGAGGGCGTTGGAGTAGCCCCATTCGTTGTCGTACCAAGAGATGATCTTGACCTGACCATCGATGACCTTGGTGAGGCCAGCATCGAAGATCGAGGTGTGTGGATCGTGTACGATGTCGGTGGAGACGAGTGGCTCTTCGGAGTATGCGAGGATACCCTTGAGTTCGCCTTCAGCAGCTTCCTTGATAGCAGCGTTGATTTCTTCAACGGTGACATCAGACTTCTCGGACTCGAAGGTCAAGTCCACAGCGGAACCTGTTGGGACTGGAACGCGCATTGCGAAACCATCGAACTTGCCCTTGAGCTCTGGGAGAACGAGAGCAACAGCAGCAGCGGCACCGGTCTTGGTAGGAACGATGTTGATAGCAGCTGCGCGTGCGCGACGAAGATCCGAGTGAGGAGCATCGAGGATGCGCTGATCACCGGTGTAAGCGTGAACGGTGGTCATGAGACCCTTGACAATGCCGAACTTCTCCTGAAGAACCTTAGCTACTGGAGCCAAGCAGTTCGTGGTGCAGGAAGCGTTCGAAATGATGTTGTGCTTTGCTGCATCGTAATCGGTGTGGTTAACACCCATGACGAAGGTAGCATCTTCGTTCTTGGCTGGAGCGGAAATGATAACCTTCTTAGCACCAGCTTCGATGTGTGCCTTAGCCTTGGTTGCGTCGGTGAAGAAACCGGTGGACTCGATAACGATGTCGATGTCGAGTTCGCCCCATGGAAGATCAGCAGGGTTGCGCTCTGCGAAAGCCTTGATCTTACGACCATCAACAACGATTGAATCCTCGTCGTGGGAAACTTCGTGGTCCCAAGCGCCGAGAGTTGAATCGTGCTTAAGTAGGTGAGCGAGGGTCTTGTTGTCGGTCAAATCGTTGACTGCAACAACCTCAAAATTAGCTCCACGCTTGTATGCTGCGCGGATAAAGTTACGACCAATACGGCCAAAGCCGTTAATAGCAACGCGAATAGTCACTGCGTATCCTCCTTGTGTACACAAGTACACATTGTAGATTTTTCAGCGAGCTGTACTCGCTGACTCACGAACGCACCTTCTTTTCAAACACGTGGCGTTCGATCCTTTTCTATTGTACAAGTTTTTCTGCCCCTATTGTCTAGGTAACTTCGCGCGTAGGGGAAAATTTCTGGAAAGTTTTCACAGAATAGTAGATATTCCAGTGACTTTGGGCCCGCCTCAGAGTGTGCGATCCGTGACACCTGTCTGCTCACGTACGGCATCCATCGTGGAAGGAATTCCTAATTCACTAGCATGCTTATCTGCCATAGTATTGAGGCGGCGCAGCCGCCCGGCTACTGCATCTTTTGTAGCTGGTGGTGTTAGTCGTTCACCAAGCAGATTCAAAGAATCTTCGGGATACTTAATCCTAAATTCACCGGCTTGTCGCAGATTATCAGGAATATCATCACCGAGTATCTCAAATGCTCGTTTTACTCTAATGACAGCTATGATTGCCGCATCAGCACTGCGCCGCATATTTGCGTCATCAAAATTAGCTAGCCGGTTAGCTTGACCATGTACCTCGCGTTCAGTGCGTAGTTCTTCCCACTTCAGCACAGCATCATGAGCACCGATTCTCGTGAGCATTGTAGAAATAGCGTCGCCTTCTCGAATATCTGCACGGAAAGCACCTCGTGATTCGCGCGCTCGATACGGCACGTCAAGACGGCGCGCTAAGCCGCCAATCGCATACGCCGCTTCCATCGATGGGCAGGTAACTTCTAAAGCAGCATTTCGGCCAGGCTCTAGTAATGTACCTCGTGCTAAGAAAGCACCACGCCAAGCGGCCGCTGCGTCAGCTTTCGATCCACCGACAATCTGTGGAGCTAAACCACGAACTGGGCGACCTCTAAGATCCAGGAGGCCGGCGCGTCGTGCTAGCCGCTCCCCCTCATTTACAACTCGCAATAAATACGTATTTCCCTGTCGCATGGGCTTGTTAATTGCTACGACACCGGGCTCAATTGAGTACACCCGTCGCACTAGCTCTGAGAGATGATGAGTAGCACCGGGGTGTGTCAGCTCAGCTTGGAGAGACACAATTCCGCTATTAATCTGCAGACCACCAGCAAACCGAAACATTGTAGATAGCTCAGCCACCATGGCAGACAAGTTTGTTGGATATACTGCTGAGATTTCGTCCTTTACAAACGTTGTCAAAGCTGGCATATGTTCCGCCTTCCCTGCTTTCGTTAACAGCATTGAAAAATTCTGGCATTTTACACTTAGTAAAACTTACTTTTTGATGGTACAAGCATACCCACTATCTGCGGAGCTATTGCGGAGAACTATCAATAACCTCACGAAAAGCGGTTGCTAGGAATAACGGATCGTGAACTTCCGGATTGCCGTTTTTCGCTACGTGATAATAAAAAGGTTCTGCGCCTAATCCATAAGCTTGTGACGATAACGCTGTATCGCTGGTCGCCGAAGTCGGATCAACGATAACTCGGTCAATCGTGAAGTCCGGCGCATACTTCTTAAAAGATGCGATAAGTTCGCTGGGCAGCAGGTGCGGCGTTTCAGCGTCTGGTGCGAGATTCATGACCAAGATCTTTTTGGCCTTTGTACGGCACAATGCCGAATATATTTCGGGCACTAATAAATGCGGAATAATCGAAGTAAACCAAGATCCTGGACCGAAAATGATCCAATCGGCTTCTTCGATCGCTTCCAGTGCAGCCGGATGAGCAGGTGGATTAGACGGCAGTAACCCCACACGTTCTACACAAGCATGAGCTTTTGCTACTGCAGCTTGTCCACGAATGCAGGTAGTCAATCCCGAATCGTCACGAACGTCCGCTTCAATTTGCAGTGGAGCAGTAGACATTGGCACTACGCGACCGTGTATTCCTAAAAGTCGTCCTACTAGATCAAGTCCGTCAAGCTGATCGTGCAGCAGATGCCAGGTAGCGACAATGAGTAAGTTCCCGACTGCGTGCCCGCCCAGGGGTCCTTCCGACTCAAATCGATACTGTAAAACATCTCGCCACGTTTGTCCCCACTCGGTATCATCGCACAGCGCGGCCAGCGCCATACGTAAATCTCCCGGAGGTAGGACATCCATTTCTTCACGAATACGACCAGACGACCCACCGTCATCGGCAACCGTCACCACAGCAGTAATGCGTGGCGTTAAAATACGCAGCGCCGATAGCGTTGCATACAAGCCGTGCCCACCACCTAGGGCAACGACTTTAGGCCCACGTGTTGGGCCATCGTTGTATATTGCCATTACTCACGTCCTAGATCGCGGTGGATGGTACGTACCGAATGGCCGAGAGCACGAAGTTGTTCGGATACGAATTCTGTCATAGCGACGGAGCGGTGTTTGCCTCCAGTGCATCCGATTGCGATCGTGACATAAGGTTTCAGCTCACGAACATACCCATCCAAAATTGGGTGAATGAGCTCAACATATTTTGTCCCAAACTCTTTGGCACCATCAATACCTAGAACGAAATCACGCACTGGAGCATCACGGCCGGTTAAATTACGCAACTCAGTTACCCAATAAGGGTTCGGCAAAAAGCGTACGTCAGCCACATGATCGGCATCCATCGGCAAGCCGTACTTGAAGCCGAAGCTCATGACGGTTACGTGTGGGTCAGTATCCGAAACAGATGCGACAGCTTTCCGGATTTGGCGCGATAAATCGTGAACTGAGAGATCACTGGTATCGATAAGGGTATCGGCACGACGGCGCAATGGTGCAAGTATTTCACGTTCTTGCGCGATGCCGTCGAGCAACCGGCCATCTCCTTGCAACGGATGTGGACGGCGAACTGACTCGTAGCGTTGAATCAATGCTTGGTCGGAAGCATCGAGAAACAGAATACGGTAATCCACTGAGTGTTCTTGAAGTGTTTCCATAACGCCTTCAAGTTCTTGAAAGAATTCCCGGGAACGCACGTCAACCACAGCGGCCAGACGTCTTACACCGGAAGTTGGTGACACTAGTCCCGCAAGAGCAGACAGAAGCCGGGGAGGAAGGTTGTCAACGACATACCAGCCAAGATCTTCCAGGGTCGCAGCAGCTTTTGAGCGGCCTGCGCCAGACATACCAGTGATAATAAGAATCTCTGGGATCTCAGCTACCGGGAGCTTAGCTGTGGCATCGTCAATCATGATGCCAAGGGGAATATTTGCCGTGTCGTTGATGTTGTCCATATCACTATCCTGCCAGTTCTTGATCATTTTTGGCTAGTTGCGAGGTCAACGCATCAGCCAGAGCTGGGCCGATGCCCGGTGCCCTAAGTAATTCTTCTCGTGAGGCTGCCTTAATCTTCGCAAGCGATCCAAAATGTTTTAATAATGCTTTCTGCTTTGCCGGTCCCAGGCCAGGCACATCATCAAGTGCCGATCTGGTCATCGCCTTGCTTCGTTTCTTGCGATGGAAAGTAATCGCAAAACGGTGAGACTCGTCGCGCAAGTATTGCAACAGTCGCAGAGCCGGCGACGAACGCGACAAAATAACCGGGAACTCCTCCCCTGGTATCCAGATTTCTTCGAGTCGCTTTGCCAGCCCAATAATCATGACGTCTGCCCCGAGTTCATCGACTACTCGTTGAGCCGCATTGACCTGTGGCAAGCCACCATCAACTACGATCAAATCAGGACGGTAAGCAAATCTGCGGGGCTTATTGTCGGTGACATCGTTACCAGATGTCAGTGGCTCATCATCTGAGGCATCATCTGCCGGTGCACCAGCAGTTAAGCGACTGAGCCGGCGTCGTAAAACTTCGTCCATAGCGGCAGTATCGTCGCGGGCGCCGTTACCGTCTGGACCACGCACGATAAAATGCCGGTAGTCTGATTTTTTCGCTAACGCATCTTCAAAAACCACCATTGAGCCGACTTGGTGGGTCCCTTGAGTATGCGAGATGTCGTAACATTCGATCCGTAACGGAGCACGCTCAAGTTCCAGACCATCTCGCAGCTCTTCGAGGGCCTGCGAACGTTCCGTAATGTCACCAGCGCGTTGTATTTTATGCCGTTGCAGCGCTTGGACCGCATTGGTATGAACCGTTTCAGTTAGTTGTGCTTTGGGCCCGCGTTGCGGAGTCCGGATACGCACTCCAGCTCCACGCAGTTCGCTGAGCCAAGCCGTGAGTGCTTCACTATCGGTTGGTTGTGACGGTACCCAAATCTCACGTGGTATCGCATCTGTTGCGGTGTGTTCGACGTCGTCCACCGACCGCGCTTGGCTACGTTTTGACGACGACGGCGACGCCGCATACATGCCGTAGACTTGCAATAACAGCTGATTCAACAGCTCGGCCTCACCGAGGTCTTCTACCGTGGTGACCCAGCCGCGCTGTCCACGGATCCGCCCGCCACGAACGAAAAACACTTGAACTGATGCCTCAAGCTCGTCAAACTCCAAACCGAAAATATCGGCGTCGACATCATGCTCAAGAACAACAGTGTTGCGTTCGGCAACAGTAGTCAAAGCCGAGATGTCATCTCGTAACCTTGCTGCGCGCTCGAAGTCGTAATCTGCGGCAGCTTGATTCATCTCAGCAGTCTTTTGCTTAATCAGTTTTTCGCCACTGCCGTCTAAGAACGAGATCATATCCTTGGCAATTTGCCGGTGCTCTGTTTCGCTAATCCGTCCAATACACGGAGCTGCGCACTTGTCTATGTAGCCGTTTAGGCAGGGACGGCCCGTTCGATGAGCACTATTAAAAACGCCTTTCGTACATGAACGCATGGGGAAAACACGCAAGAGAAGATCGAGGGCTTCGCGTACGGCCCAGACTTTCGTGTATGGACCGTAGTACTTGTCTTTCCGCCGATGAGCGTTACGGGTAACAAGCACACGTGGAAACTGTTCGCTCATCGTGATGGCTAAATACGGATAAGATTTATCGTCGCGATACATCACGTTGAAGCGTGGTGCGAATTCCTTAATCCAGGCGTATTCGAGGGTTAGCGCCTCGATTTCCGAGCCGACGACAACCCATTTGACCTCGACGGCGGTAAACACCATCGCCCGGGTACGTGGATGTAGCTGCGCGGGATCCTGGAAATAGTTACTGAGCCGGTTACGCAATGACGATGCTTTACCGACGTAAATAACTCGTCCTTCGTCGTCGATAAAACGGTAAACCCCAGGGTTAGCCGGGATATCCGTTGGTCGATAGCTCTGTGGATCTGCCATTGTTATCGTTCAGAGGTGGCCGATTCGAGGATCGGTTTTAAGAACCGACCAGTGTGAGATTCGGGAACCGCGGCAACATCTTCTGGAGTGCCTTCGGCAATCACCAAACCGCCGCCTTTTCCGCCTTCTGGACCAAGATCAATAACCCAATCTGCTGATTTGATGACATCAAGATTGTGCTCGATCACAATAACCGTATTCCCCTTGTCAGTAAGCGACTGCAACACGCTCAGGAGTTTGCGCACGTCTTCGAAATGAAGCCCGGTTGTTGGCTCATCCAGTACGTAGACGGTACGTCCGGTTGAACGACGATGGAGTTCGGATGCGAGCTTCACGCGCTGTGCTTCACCGCCGGAAAGCGTGGTGGCCGGCTGACCTAGCCTGACGTATCCCAAACCGACAAGCTCAAGCATGTCGAGATATTTTGCTATACGGGTGACATTACCGAAGAACTCACGTGCCTCGGAAATCGTCATATCGAGGACTTCGGCAACGTTCTTACCTTTGTAATGAACCTGGAGAGTTTCGCTGTTATAGCGCGCACCATGGCAAACTTCGCATGGCACGTAGACGTCGGGCAAGAAGTTCATCTCAATCTTAATCGTGCCATCACCAGAGCAAGCTTCGCAGCGTCCGCCCTTGACGTTGAAGGAGAAACGCCCCGGGCCGTATCCGCGAACCTTTGCTTCTTGCGTTTCGGCGAACAGCTTTCGGATCGGATCCCACATGCCCGTGTATGTAGCAGGATTCGAGCGTGGCGAGCGCCCAATCGGTGACTGATCGACGTGCACGACCTTATCGAGTTCTTCCAAACCGGTGACTTTCTTGTGCCGGCCAGGCAATGACCGGGCGCGGTTGAGCTGATTGGCCAACACTTTATACAAAATTGTGTTGACGAGCGATGACTTGCCCGACCCAGATACCCCAGTGACCGCGGTAAACACGCCAATTGGGAACTTTACCGTCACGTTCTGAAGATTGTTCTCCTGTGCTCCGGTAACGGTAATCTGGCGCTTTTTATCAACCTTACGCCGTTCTTGCGGGACTGCAATAACGCGTTTACCTGTTAAATACTGACCAGTAATAGAACGCTCCGCATTCACAATATCTGCAGGCTCACCAGAGAACACAATCTCACCGCCGTGCTCCCCTGCGCCTGGTCCAATATCGACGAGCCAATCTGCTTGCCGAATGGTATCTTCGTCGTGCTCAACCACGATTAGGGTATTGCCTAAATCGCGCAATCGAGTCAAGGCTTCTAATAATTTTTCATTGTCACGCTGGTGCAGCCCGATCGATGGTTCGTCGAGAACATACAGTACACCAACGAGCCCAGAGCCAATCTGGGTAGCTAGCCGGATTCGTTGAGCTTCACCACCAGACAAGGTACCAGCAGCGCGAGATAGTGTTAGATAGTCCAACCCAACAGAAACCAGGAATGTTAACCGTTCAATAACCTCACGCAAGACTTGTTCCGCAATTTTTTGGGATCTTTCCGAGAGCTCAATATGTGTAACGTAGTCCAGAGCTTCACCGATCGGTAAGTCCGTGAGCTCGGCGATATTGAGTTCTCCAACTCGTACGGCTAAAACCTCAGGGCGCAGACGTGCACCATGGCAGACAGGGCATGCAACTTCCCGCATAAAGCCAGCAAACCGCTCTTTAGACCACTCGGATTCAGTCTCATTGTGCTTGCGCTTGACATAGTTCAAGACGCCTTCAAATCCCGAGGAGTAGACTTTTTCGCGTCCCCACCGGTTCCGGTACTTCATTTTCACTTTGAAATCCCGGCCCCGCAATATCGCTTCCTTTGCAGCTTTGGGAAGCTTCTTCCAGGGTGTAGAGAGCTCAAATCCCATATCTTCTGCCAGGCTAGCAAGCTGACGTTGATAGTAGTCACGTGCCGATGCTGAAGCCGTAACCGACCATGGAACGATTGCTCCGTCCTCGATCGAAATGTCCTCATCTGGGATAACCAAGTCCGGATCTACTTGCAATTTGAAACCAATGCCGTCGCATTCGGGACAGGCACCATAGGGCGCATTAAATGAAAATGTGCGGGGCTCTATTTCTTCTAGTTCTAACGGATGATCATTCGGGCAAGCACGATGCTCAGAGAATCGCCGTTCCCGAGTTGGGTCATCGGCATCGCGATCAACAAATTCCACGACGGCAACGCCTTTTGCTAACCGTAACGCATTTTCTACCGAGTCATTCAGTCGGGAACGGATACCATCGCGAATAGCTAAGCGGTCTACAACGACATCGATATCGTGCTTATATGTTTTAGCTAATGCTGGTGCTTCATCTAAACGATAAACAGTGCCGTCAATGCGGGCACGCGAATATCCATCAGTTTGCAGCTGTTTAAGTAGTTCAAGATGTTCGCCCTTGCGGCCACGAACAACTGGCGCCAAAATATGCAACCGGGTTTTATCTTCTTCTTCGAGCAGCCGGTTGACAATCTGTTCGGCTGACTGCGCTTCGATCAGCGCATTACAGACCGGACAGTACTGCGTACCTGCACGGGCATAGAGTAAACGCAAATAATCATATACTTCGGTAATCGTTCCAACGGTAGACCGTGGATTACGATTTGTAGATTTCTGATCGATCGAAACAGCCGGTGAGAGTCCTTCAATAAAATCAACAGCAGGCTTATCCATCTGCCCTAAGAACTGGCGAGCATACGCTGATAAAGACTCGACGTAGCGACGTTGGCCCTCGGCAAAAATAGTATCGAATGCTAAGGACGACTTACCAGAACCCGACAGGCCAGTGAACACAACCATCTTGTCCCGCGGAATATCCAGCGTGACGTTACGAAGATTATGCTCTCTAGCACCTTGAATATGTATTGAATCATGCACGTCTACGATAATACCGACCACATCCGACACGTTTCCATATCAGTTTTCGGTTAGCACAACGTAAGATAGTACACATGAGTACATTTGCTGTTATTTATACATACGATCCAGCCCAAACTGCTCTCACGACGGAGGTACGTCCACGTCACCGTGAGTTCTTAAAAATGCTCTTCGATAAGGGCGCTCTCAAGGCTTCCGGTCCAATGGCGGGCGGACGCGCATTGATCGTCGTCGACGCCGAATCGGAGAACAAGGCACGGGAGCTACTCGCAGATGACCCGTTCAACAAAGCTGGCGTCTTAGCCAACGTTGAGATAGCTGAGTGGACTGTCATTTACGGCCCGTGGGCGTAATGTGCGCAAAGATCCGCTGATTATCGGGATAATTCTTGCGCTCTGCGCGGGATTGTTTATTCCGTTTTCACGTGAAGTCGCAAACGGGTTTGGAATCGCTGCCGATATTGGAGTTGCGCTCGTTTTCCTCTTATATGGGATGCGGTTGCCTACTCGCGAGGTTCTGAGCGGTTTAGCTAATATCCGCCTGCAAGGTTCGATTCTGCTTGCGACGTTCGTGATTTTTCCGTTGGAGGGTTGGGGAGTTGCGACGCTTGCGTCTCCCCTACTCGGTCCGGAACTTGCTCGCGGGATTTTTTACCTGTCATTATTGCCGTCTACGGTTCAATCTTCGGTGACATTTGTGTCTATCGCGAACGGTAATGTTGGTGCTGCAATCGCTGCTGCGACCCTATCGAATATTGCCGGAATGTTTATCACTCCAGTTTTAGTTGCAGTTTTCATGAGTGTTCCCGGTGCAGATACCGGCGGGTTTGGCTCGATCCTTGTCAAACTGCTGTTGCCGTTTATCGCCGGGCAGCTTCTGCAACCCTGGTTTGGTGCGTGGATGCGCTCCCGGCGTGACTTGACCAAGACTACCGATACGGGCGCAATTATTCTCGTGGTTTTGACGGCGACGACGGTGGCGACTCTCGACGGCTCATGGAGCGTTATCACGGCCTATTCGCTGGTTGTCCTCCTGATCGTGCTGGCATTGTTCCTTGCTTTAATGCTGACTCTGACGTGGTTCGGATCACTCGGCTTAGCCAGGAAAGATCGGATCGTGCTACTGATGTGCGGTTCGAAAAAATCATTGGCCACTGGGCTACCAATGGCCAATGCCTTATTCGTTGCGTCTCTCGTTGGGACGATCGGAATCCCGTTAATTATTTTCCACCAGTTACAGCTAATGGTGTGCGCGGTTATCGCACGCAAACTATCCAGGAGTCACTTATGAATACGGCATCACTCTATCCACCTAAAGTGTCGGCTAGCCCTCCTAATCCTCCGTCGCTAAAAGTAGAAGGCAAAGAGATACCACTTGTGGAATATCGTTGGTTCATTTCTGGGAGGAGCGAAGAAAAGGAGCTCGTTCCTTCGCCGAATCTTCTCCCCATGTCATCCGTGTTGAAAATACAGAGATTAACCTGATTTTGAGACTTCTACGCCCCCTACATATACAGTTACCAAGCAGTGGGCACATATCCTTTAGAGATGGAAATCCTATTGAAGGAAACTGCTCTTACGAAGAATATAGCTCCTCTAGTGGCAATCACTGGATAGAAGATAACAAGACTATTCTACTGAGAGTCCCCGCGGCTCCCACGACCATATTTATTGCAGTGACTATTCAGTATCCAAATGAACAGGGATATATCCATTACTCCTCTGAAGGCGGCATGAACCATGTAAAATATGCGTTCTTTCTCAAAAAGACTTAAAGAGACTTAATGTGGACTTTAATTCTTTTCCCTACCAAAAACTAAAAGTTCTTTCCCTTATGTTTATTAGGCTATACGATAAAAACGTAACCTCTCAACCTAATAGGCATGCCGAGTACCGCTCTCTCACGATTTATCCGCCTTGTCACCAATCGAAGCATTGCCAAGATACAGTGAGACATGTATCATGTGACGTGCATGGGAGTTCCATGCTTGTGACTATTAGGAGTCTTCAATGAAGAAGAGAACAAAAAAGTAGCGACGAGTATCGCACTCACCGCTGGGCTTTTGCTAACTGGTAGTTCGGTAGCATATGCAGAGTCAATTCTTGGTGGTGACTGGTACTATGGTACGAACTACGCAACTGGAAACGCGTCGACCAGTTTTTATCACGGGACTGCTGGACACTGGACTTCAGTAGGAACGTCTTCCGGTAAGTATGAACGCGCCGAAGCAAGCGCAGGAAAGACCGCATCGACATGGTTGTGGCGCACCCCTGGTTCGTCCGTCACATTCAAAGCTGGTGCTAACGGCAGCACAGTTACCCGCTAGCTAGCATATAAGGTGGTGTTGTTTTGATGCGTCGTCTCGTTCGTGGGGTTGGAGTTTTCCTCGGTGTTGTGATCGTATGCTTAGCATTTTTGCGTGCAGTGCAACTGGAAAATATGTTACCTATGGACAGTGACGATGTTGGCTACATCAACTTTCGACACTCACCCCTATCAATATCACAGATTGATGAGGGCTTAGCGCAAATCGGTCAAAAAACCGGCGTGGAGCTCTTGCAACTGTCCGGAACGGTTGGCACTCGGGAGGTAACCATTACCTCCCGAGCTGCCAACCAGCCTTCTACCGCACAGAAGGTCAACTTTTTCCGCCCGAACAAGACAGGTACTTTGTATCCGGCTTCAGAGCAACCATCTCAATCGCGTAGCGGCATCTACGCTGTTAAAGGCGATGCCACACAAATTGCCAGTTTGAAAACCTGGCTTAATAACGTTGGCGCTATCCACACATGGGAGAACTTCACAGTCTTCCAGACTTACTTCCTCCCCTTGGCTTATCAAGGTATTATCCTTGTTTTGGCAGTAACTGTTTTCTTGGTTGTTGCTACCATTTTTGGCTGGTTTACTACTCGAGCTGATTCGCGAATCGTACGCTTGAGTGCGGGACAGACAAAAACTCACATTGTCAACGGCGATAGTACTACGCTGGTTTCGTTGGTATTAATACCGATGGGTGCGACAATACTGGTTAGCTTCGCTCTCACTGTGATTATCATCGGTAGATCTGCTTTTCAGATGATACTTCCGCTTACAGTACTTTTTATCAGTGCCCTGATCGCCACGACAATTGCGATAACGGCTATTTCCTATGTAACTTTCCCCAGACTTCGCGACTGGGTCGAGCGACGCTCGCTAGTAGCCACGTTTTCGTGGGTCGGAGCTACGATGTCTGCTATATCGATTGTGCTTGCTCTCGCATCACTACCTATTGTGTACCGAGCCTATTTAGTTTCTGGTGAGAATCAGGAGGCTGCTCGGCAAGCATCACATTTGCCTGAATATTATTCAGCGAGCTTTGGCGGGATCGTGGACGAGCAGCGCGACTATGATCCATTCATTATTCCATTTGCCCAGCTGACTTCCGAGCTGGAAGCGAAGAATCACGTGTCTTTGTTTCGGAGACAATACGTTTCACCTGAAGATGTCGGCAAGTTGTCTGCAAGTAGTTACGAATCAATCGTGATTGTTACTCCTAGCAGCTTAGATGAACTAGAGAAGATTCCTGCTGGGTGTCATTTCAGTGAAATAACTGATACTGCTCAAGCCCGGCAAGCACGGGACCTTGCCACGGACGTAACTCTAATTGAGCGACAAGCAAAACCACAGTTACGTTTTTTCACTTGCCAAAATAATGGTTCCACTATCGCAGTGGCGAATCAGGGGATTTTCTCCCTTGCCCCCAACCCATTAGTGATACTCGTTCCAAACTTAAAGACTGCGTTCCCTGCAGAGACCATCATGAGTCTGGCTACTCTCGGATCCGTAGTATTTCACGATCCTCAGGAACTAATATCACGAGCGTCCTCGCTGGGTCTTAACCTGACAAGTGACAGTACTGCGGATTCGATCACGGTGTATGCACAAGATCAGCAACTAGGCTATTATGTGAGCCTGATTTCTATAGGTGCGTTACTTTTCACTGCTGCATTTAGTATGTTCGTTAGCGCGCAGCTTTACGCCGCTGCGCGCTTGCGTTCTTTTTTCCCTCGTTACATTGGTGGGACAAGCGTTAGGCAGCTTGTCCATTTTAGGATTCTTTTAGATATGGCGTTCATTGGGCTTGGCATAGGGATCGCCTTAATAATCGCTTTCGCCATGAGTTTGAACATGCCAATCTTGTTCCTCGCCGCATGCGGCGCGATTCTTCTTGCCATAGATATCGTGCTTCGCTATCAGATAACACGTATCGCGCTAGCGAGCGTATGCCAAAGAAAGAACTAGAGATATGAAACTTAAAGCAGAAAATCTTGAAATCAGGGTTGAAAAACGCGTCTTGCTATCGAGAATCAACTTTGAGTTCTGTGAAGGACAACTTGTGGGACTTATTGGGCCGAGTGGTTGCGGAAAGACTACCCTGCTCAATACTCTCGGCTTGTTGATACCTGCCCACTGTGGCTCTATCTTCTACGATGGATCCGAGGCTACCCAGTGGAGCCGACGCCAGATCAGTGCTTTTTGGCGTAACCAGGCTTCTTTTGTCATTCAAAATGCAGGTATCGACGACGACGAAAGCGTTCTTTACAACGTGACACTCAAAAAGTCGTTATTTGGAGGGCATCAGTCTGAACGTGCTGGATTAGAAGCGCTTGAAAAAGTAGGGCTAGCGGAACGCGCTCATGACAAAGCTCGAGTGCTCAGTGGAGGTGAACAACGTCGAGTCGCGATTGCGCGATCAATATATCGTCAATCCTCAGTCATTTTCGCTGACGAACCAACAGCCTCTCTTGATGAGGAAAACCGTACATTAATTGAATCTCTTCTCGTACACGAAGCAAAACGAGGCACGCTCGTCATTATTTCCACCCATGATATGAGACTCTCTCAACGATGCACCTCACTTGTTGACCTTGTTAATTATCAACCAGTCTAGTACATCATGAGTCTCCTTCGACGCAACTGCCATGATAATTGGCCTTGACTTTCACGCATCTACTTGCAGGTTTGAAGATGAATGCGACGTCCTTGCCAATGCTCGATCAACCAGCGATCATGGCTTGCGACGACGAGTGTTCCGTTCCATTTACTGAGAGCTAACTCCAGCGCCTGCATGGTATCAAGATCAAGGTAGTTGGTCGGCTCGTCAATGATCAGCACGGAAGGGTTTCCTGCTAGAGCAACCGCGATCTGCGCACGGCGCTGATTCCCAGCAGATAGCTGTGAGATCGGAATTGACCACATCGATGGGTGCAAGATCCCCTTACCAAGATCTCCGATACCGTTTCGCCAGACATTATGTTCTAAACCGGGATCGCCTTCCATTGGCAGACGCTGGGGCACGAAACCTACAGAGCCGTCCCGAGATACAAAGCCGCTCACGGCTGTACCTGAAGGCGGTTCACCTGTAGCGATCCAGGATAGAAGTGTGGTTTTCCCAGACCCGTTTGTTCCAGTGACCAGCAGATGTTCCCCTCTCGAGAGGTCGAGATCTAGTGGCGCAAGGCGTTCAACCGCAGATGCTTGCCTTACCGAGACCGCAACTCCCACGCCCAGATGGCCTTCTCGGGCTGGGAATTCCAATTGGTAGTTTCGCGGTTTGCGCACTTCGCGTTGCTCCAAGCGTTGGAGTCGTTCGTCGTCGTTCCGCGTACGTTTAACCGACGTAGCTGCAGCTCGATCAGCAAAAAATTTCTTCGCCATCCGGATCGGTGGATCTTGCACGCGATCCCCGCCGGACGCGATCTTCATACTCTCTCGGCGGTGTTGCCGTAGATGACGTTTTTGAGCTTGTTGATAGCCGTGAATCTGATGGTACTTCTCTCTAGCAGTTTCCTTTGCATCAAGGTAGTCCGAATAGTTTCCCGCATTGCGTACCAGCCCCTCAATATTGGCCATACCTTCAGCTATTGCCAGTTCTTTCCACACAGAAATATCCATGTCATAAATGACTGTGGCAACGTCCTCAATAAACGCTCTATCATGACTAGCTATAAGTACCGGCCCAGGCCAGTTCTTAACAGTTTTAGTTAGAAAATCGATAGTCTCAATGTCAAGATGGTTCGTCGGCTCATCAAGAATCAAAACGTCAGGACGTAGCAGAAGCAATGCTGCCAGCCGCAACCGTGCACGCTGTCCTTGAGA
Organism: Arcanobacterium phocae; assembly: GCF_900105865.1. Taxonomy (NCBI): domain Bacteria; kingdom Bacillati; phylum Actinomycetota; class Actinomycetes; order Actinomycetales; family Actinomycetaceae; genus Arcanobacterium; species Arcanobacterium phocae. The sequence continues at coordinate 1,510,966 of NZ_LT629804.1, read as the reverse complement.
CAATGAAGTTATATCTCGATTCGACGACATTCCGATTCCGTCGAGTCCTAGGCCAGCTAACATTTCGGATGTACGAGCATCGAGAGACCAGACATCGCGTGCTGTCATTTCTGCCAGGAGCTGGTCATACTCTGATTCGAACGCATGTCCTCCATCAACCAAGGAGGTGGTGATCTGGTCAAAGCGTATAGACAACTCTTTGAGCGGAGCCAAGGCTGCATCAAAGTAGTCCGCTACTGTACCATCGACGTCATCAGGATGTGGCACGAACTGTCTCGAAACACCAGAAACAACCTCTCCCATATCTGGCTGAAGGTCTCCCTGGATGATCTTGAGCAGTGTTGTCTTACCACTACCATTTGGGCCAACCAAGAAAGCTCGTTCGCAGTCGCCAACATGAAGACTCACACGATCAAGTACACGACGAGATCCGTAAGAAAAAGAAATAGTGTCAAGATAAATTAAAGGCATAGTGATCTCCAGAACGTAGAAACTTTTGAATACGTCTCAGTAAAACTGAGTGGAAATCACATGGTCATCGGAACGACAAACTCCTAAATTCTGCCTTAATAATTATCAACTTTTTCATTTTACCAGAGCTATCGTTGCCCCCACCTAATCCTATTATCATTTTCGGAATCCGGCGGTCATGAGTTTTGGGGCAGGATTATCCTCGAATTGCATTCTGAACTGGAACTAACTATTTCTAGGGCAAAGATTAGGGTGAACTTCACTGTGAGCGAATGAACTTAAAGCTGTCACTTTTAGGCATTCCTGTTTTGAGAAGATTAGGATATGCCGAAGTAGTATTCACAAGATTTTAGGGATCAAGCGGTGCGGATGGTTAATGACCGTCTTGCCGATGATCGTTCATGCACTCAATGGAAAGCAATTAGCGAGATTGCCCCATGTTTGGGGATATCGGTGGAAGGCGGATTCTAGGGATTGTTGCAACACCGGACTTAGGAAAGGAATTTTCAGGTGTTGTGGGCATACCAACAGGTGTAGTACCTGACGCGTTCAGTGATGTGTATTACGAGACGTGGACATTACATACGCCTACTGAACGAAGGAATGAATTTCACTCAGGCCATGAAAGCTGTGGGTGTTTCACAACGTAGTGGCAAAGTTTGGCGTAACAGCAAGAATCGTTCAACGGGCCGTAACGAAGCCATATGTGCGGATTGGTAGTGTTTGGCGTGGACAAGCCGAATCCTCTTAGCAGTCGCTACCTTTCCCAAGATGAACGCATCATTATCGCTGACATAGCCAAATACAATGCGAGCATTCGGAAGATATCGCAACGCCTGGGTCGTGCTCCTTTTAGTATTAGCCGTGAAGTTCGAGCAAATAATAAACCCGATAACAGAAGCTATGAACCTTATAGAGCTCACCACATCTCACATCAGCGTTTGAAACAGCCAAAGACACCGAAGAATTCGACGACCGTCCCCGCAAAACACTAGACTAGGACAAGCCAACCGAACGAATAATCGAACTAATCAACAACGACTGTTGCAACCACTCCTAAAATCCGCCCCTTATTGTTCGGTCCGAAGTTTGCGCGCTCCTATAAGGGAGGCCACCACGGTCACAATAATAATGCCTAGGATGATGCCTACCGACATGCCTGGTGTTGGTTCAGTGATTGCGGTGAGCATATCGTATCCGTGGAAAGCGTGGAGCAAAAGCTTCAAGCCGATGAATCCCAGGATTGCCGCCAAACCGTAGTGTAAGTAGATAAGGCGATCGAGCAGGCCGTCGACCAGGAAGAACAGCTGGCGCAAACCGAGCAACGCAAACGCATTCGATGCGAACACGATGAACGGCTCCTTCGTCAAACCGAAGATTGCCGGAATCGAATCAAGCGCGAACAGCAAATCGATCGTCCCAATGGAGATAATGCAAATAAGTAGCGGGGTAAGGAACGTTTTTCCCTGTGCGCGATGGAATAGCTTATCGCCAACGAACCCAGCTGTAACAGGGAATACCCGAGAAATGAAGCGCGTCAGCGCAGTCGGTTTATACTCATCATCTTCTTTAACACCATTTTTGCGGTCACGCGCTTCATGTAAACCGTCCAAGACCTGCTTGGTTGCGGTGTAGATCATCCATACACCGAAAGCGAAGAATACCCAGATGAATTTTTCAACAAGGGCTGCACCGATCATGATGAAGATAAATCGCAGCACAAGGGCAATAATGATGCCCCACATCAGCACTTTTTGCTGGAATTTCCGAGGTACCTTAAATGCCGCGATGATGATAATGAAAACAAAGATATTATCGAGCGAGAGTGAATACTCGGTGATATAGCCTGCAAAGAATTCGGTGGCGAACCGGCCACCATGGCGGAAGTATGTTGCTATGCCAAAAAGTACAGCAAGCGAAACATAGACTCCGGTCCAGCGTGAGGCTTCACCAATAGTTGGTTCGTGGGCTTTACGCACATGTCCGAGGAGATCAAAAAGAATCAACGCGACGACGAACAATCCAAGAATTGCCCATTCCCACGCATGAACAACCATCGTTGCATCAGAGCTGGATGAGTTTGCAACAGTTACAAGCATAGAGTTAAGCAAAGTTAGCCTTTCGGTTCAGAACATGACCGAAGGTCTCTTCCCGCCATCTCTAATGAGAGTATGTGGCCTCGGCCCGGGCTGAACAGCCGCGATGACGAACCGATATTTCGTGGGAATACTCCCCTTCGCTATTTCTAGCTTACGCGAGGGTAGCTAGAAGGTAACATCTCTGGCGTTATGATATCGCGCTCAGTTCGCGACAAGCACTATTGAGCTTGTTTGATGGCACGTAACTCGCGTTTGACATCATTGATTTCATCACGTAACCGAGCTGCGAGCTCGAACTGTAAATGTTCTGCAGCAACATGCATCTGTTCGCGCAGATCTTGAAGTAGTTGCTCAATTTCAGCACCATCTTGAGGTAATCGTTCGGCAACTGACTTTTCTTTGCGATAACCCCCGTCAAGTAGCTCGCTCGTATCGAGATCTTCACGGGCGAGCATGTCAGTCACGTCAGCGATCTTCTTGCGCAATGGTTTCGGATCAACGCCGTGTTCGGTGTTGTAGGCTATCTGCTTTTCGCGACGGCGGTTGGTTTCGTCGATCGCTTCACGCATATTTGGTGTTATCGAATCGGCGTACATGTGCACCTGCCCAGAAACGTTTCGAGCTGCACGTCCAATGGTCTGGATAAGCGCCGTCGTAGAGCGCAAGAAGCCCTGCTTATCGGCGTCGAGGATCGCAACAAGTGAGACTTCTGGTAGATCCAAGCCCTCACGCAACAGGTTGATGCCCACTAATACATCGAATTTGCCCATGCGTAGTTCACGCAACAGTTCAACGCGCCGTAAGGTATCGACGTCAGAATGCAAATACTCAACCTTGACCCCGCGTTCGGCAAGATAATCGGTGAGGTCTTCGGCCATTTTCTTGGTTAACGTGGTGACCAGAACGCGTTCATCACGATCGACGCGGGCACGTACTTGTTCGAGCAGATCGTCGATTTGGCCTTTTGTTGGCTTAACAATGATCTCTGGATCTACTAGGCCTGTAGGACGAATAATTTGTTCGACGTATCCATCAGAAAGTTCCATCTCATACTTACCAGGAGTCGCAGACAGATAAACCGTCTGACCGATTCGTTCCAAGAACTCCGCGAATTTCAGTGGCCGATTATCCATTGCGGAAGGCAACCGGAATCCGAAATCAACCAGGGTGCGCTTACGAGACATATCCCCTTCATACATGGCGCCGATTTGCGGTACCGTCACGTGCGATTCGTCAATAATTAGCACGAAATCTTCCGGGAAATAATCAAGCAAGGTATTAGGAGGTGTGCCTGGGCCACGTCCATCAATATGCCGCGAGTAATTCTCGATACCCGAGCACGTGCCGATATTGCGCATCATTTCAAGATCGTAGGTGGTGCGCATTTCAAGGCGTTGGGCTTCGAGCAGCTTATCTTGGTCACGTAGCTCCGTAAGCCGCTCCCCTAGTTCTTCTTCGATGGAAGCTATTGCGCGCTTCATGCGTTCTTCACCAGCAACATAGTGAGAAGCAGGGAAAATATAAGCATGGTCGGTTTCGCGCACCACATTGCCAGTTAGCGGATGCAGTAAGGCGATGGAATCAATCTCATCGCCGAAAAATTCGATCCGGATAGCGAGTTCTTCATAAACCGGAATGATCTCCACAGTATCGCCGCGTACCCGGAATGTGCCACGGGTGAACGCCATATCGTTGCGCGTATACTGCATCGTCACGAACTGCTTAAGTAACGCATCGCGGTCGAGTTCTTGCCCAACATGGACGTCCACCATACGATCAACGTATTCTTGCGGCGTTCCCAAACCATAGATACACGAAACAGAAGCCACCACGACGGTATCGCGCCGCGTAATCAACGAATTGGTGGCCGAGTGGCGCAACCGTTCCACTTCGTCGTTAATGGAGGAATCTTTTTCAATAAACGTATCAGTTTGCGGCACATAGGCTTCTGGCTGATAGTAGTCGTAGTACGAAACGAAGTACTCGACGGCATTGTTGGGTAACAATTCCCGGAATTCGGCAGCCATTTGGGCGGCGAGGGTTTTGTTTGGCTCGATGATGAGTGTGGGGCGCTGTATTTGTTCGATCAACCATGCAGTGGTTGCTGATTTTCCAGTTCCGGTTGCGCCCAACAAAACGATATCTTTTTCCCCGGCGTTAATCCGCTCAGCGAGTTCCGCAATTGCGGTGGGCTGATCGCCGGACGGAGTGTATTCAGAGATAACTTCGAATGGTGCTTCTTGACGCACAATATCAGTAACAGGACGCATACCTTAAGCCTACCGGTTAGCTCCGACAATATTCGAGACCTATCGCTACCAGCTTTACCGGTAACGAGGTGTTACCTGCTGACTGGAGGCTCCTAGAAATCGTAATCGACCAGGATTGAATACTTATTAATAGGTGGTTCCGCTTGAACACCTCGTAGTGCCCTGCCGGATCATTCCGATCAGAGAGGTTACGGGTGGAATACGTGGCAAGGGCGACAACGAGACAAAAACTAACCGACAGTACAGCCGAAAGCAGGAGATATGTTCGAGAGAACCCAAGGGCGTCCAACACAGCTCCGATCGCCGGATCTACCGCGATCGTCGCGCCTCGTCGAACATCGCCACGATGGACAGCATTGTTGTCCGGTACTTGTCAGAAATCACCAGATTAACTTGTTCATCAATGAGGATAAAGAAAACTGATGCCAACCCAGACAACAAAACAAACGACCCTGCACCTATCCAAGGCGTTGAAGGCATGGTCACACTCACTGCGACCAAGAAAAGAATCACTAAACCCATAACAGTGAGAACACGCAATCGCTCATGGTCCGTTGAACGCTTGAGCCGATAAGTATTTCGCACTGCAAGCCACTGGACGATCTTCCCGACCACCAATACGATTCCCAAGTTTCGAACTTCAAGACCGCGTTCTTCCAAGAACGGCCCAAGATACGTCGAGTAATTTGACACTGCAATCATGACTATCGTCGAAGCGAGCGCAAGCGCAACAAATAGCTGATGATTTCTTATTACACCAGCGACACGGCGAAAAACTGTGCCCGGTTTATGCGCTCCGTGAGTGGATTGATCGGCTTTAGAAGATTCCGAAGATAACTGGTCATGCAAACGCAGACGTAAAAACACGCCAGCAGCTGCGATATAACACGCCACACTCAATCACAACGGTAGGCTGGTGCGCCACGAGAACAGTATCGGTCCAACCACACTTGAAGTCATGGAAAACAACAAGGTCACCGATCCGACGGCTGACCGGCTCTTCAAATAGCCATCTTCCATTCCCAATCGCTTGTGCTCTTGGAAAAGCCAGGCACTGTCAGCACCAGATGAAAGCGCAAGGCCGGCGCCAATGACGAGTTCAGAAAGATAAACTGCTGGCAATGCGTCGAATAAGGCAAGAACACTGACACCAAGCGCGATCAATAGGAAGCCGAAAGCTAACGCATACTTTTGTCCACATCTATCGGCAAGACGTCCCATAGGTACCTCAAATAAAAGAGATACAACAGCCCCAAACGAATTAAGAAGTCCGATCTCTAGATATGAAAGTCCCTTCGTCTGAAGAATCAACGTCATCAAAGGCCATGCCATAACTGATGCGATCAGGCATTTAGCAATCAAGTATCCACGAAAAGGACGAGCAACGGAACTCTTGGCTATCTTCACAGGCACTCTCCCCTCCTCACCACAATCAGAACTTCCACACCGAGAGTTATACACTTTTCGGGGCTTGTATGCCATATTTGACTACTATCGCTACCAGCTTTACTGGTAACGAGGTGTTACCAGCTCAGTGTGTAATGTTCAGCAGGGTTCGCCGTCGTTGCTTGCCGCGAACCGGTGAGGATCCAGCCTGCGTCCAAGAGTGTTGCCGCACCGGGATTAGCGCGTAGCTTCAGATGCGTTCCTTGTATTTCGACGACGTCGCACCCGGCGTTGCGTAGCCTAGTCGCCTGGAGGTGAACATCGGTTCGGAATGAGACGTTATCCATCACGCCGGTTGGTTCGCTGACTCGTTCGTGGCTAAGAGCCCAATCGTAGGGAATGATCCATTCGTCCCAGAGCCGTTTCGCCGTGGAAACAAAGTCTTGTTCGCTCGAGGAATTATTGACGATGATGTCTGAGATCGCTGCGCGCGCCATATCTCCAGGCTGGGAATGAATTCGACTCTTTGCTTGGGATGGACTCATCCCACGGTTGTCAACCATGCGAGCGATCCGGACATGGTCAGGGGTATGGATAGTCATCGTGGCCATGAACGAAAATTGATTTGCGCTGCCAACCAGCAGTGGAACGTCGTAAACGACGATTTGGCTCGGATGAGCGGTACGTAGTTGTGCGGATACTTCACGTGCTATATAAGGGTGAATAATTGACTCGAGTTGCTGGCGAGCTGCTGAATTGGAAAACACGAAGGAGGCAAGTGCTCCACGGTCAAGGTGGCCGTCTGCACGCAGGACACGCGGACCGAAGGTGCGCCCTATTTGGTCTAAGGCTTTTGTTCCAGGGGCAACGACGTCACGAGCGACCTGATCAGCGTCGATAACTATTGCGCCACGGGTGGCGAAAACGTGCGTCAGCGTAGACTTTCCTGACGCAATACCACCGGTTACTGCAAGTTTGAGCATGTTAGCGCACGTCCACTGAAGAACGCACTCCCCTTTCAATAACGCAAATAAATCGTTACCTATTTAGGTTATCGCATCTGTGCCCAGTTATCTATGTTCAACGCGGCCTGGTTACGGCATACGCATGACTCGCACCGGGTCACGATATGCGGCAAAAATAGCGGGCGGAATTGCTGCTACCACGGCTGCACATAGAGCCAATATAATGCTGGCGAGCGCGAAGTCGAGCGGTACGGGAGTGTGCGCAAAATACATCACCGTATAGCCGAGTATGACGCCGGAAACAATGCCGATCAAGCTGATGACTGCAGTACGTAGAACCACGAAACAAATCAGGGCGGACCTCGTGATCCCTAGGGTTCGACGTCGTCCTAAATCTTTGGCATGGATAAGTACGTTAGTTAGCACAATAACACCAATAATCACGATTCCCACACCATGAACAAGTAATAAAATCGCGCCAGATTGCTGCTTCAAAGAATTAATCAAGGCCTGTGACTCGGCCGCTTTTCGGGCTGAGGACTCCACAGTTACTGTGGACTGGGCTGAAGGCAGATTCTTGATTAGGACGTGTTCCATCGGGCCAACGTCGTCGAGGCGGGGCGCAACAAAACGCATTTGCGACCACGCTTGAGCTGATTGGGTCGGCCCGATAACGAGATCGGCTAAATCTGTGTGCGGGGCAAAAGAATCAAAAGAGCCGACGACGGCCCACTGGTGTCCGTCAGCGCTCATGACGTAACCTGAAGAGCTAGTGAGCCCCAGTTTGGCTTTGGCGTTTTGTCCCACGATTACTTCACCAGCTCGCGGCATGCGACCTTCGTTGAGTTCCAGCGCATCGTCGATGTTTCCGGCTAATGAGACGAGGCCTACTCGCGATGCATTTAAGCCAAGCTTTCCGTTGACGACGTCGACGGGCCTGCTGAGCGCAAGCACTGATTGTGCCCCACTTTGAGTTGCGTACGTATGGACGAATGCGTCAGTAAGTAAAGAACCTTCGGGATCGAGGACTGTAAAGGTGCGTGCTTCAATACGCGCTAGTTGCTGTTCTAAACCATCTGATTGGGCAACGCTTTTGCCGGCGGTGACAAGAGTAAGCAACGAAATAATCAAGGTGACGATGCCAAGCATGAGTGCCGAGATGCGAGAGGCCCACGATGCTTTCATAACTTCGTGAATAAAGCGTACGTTCATAGTTGCACCACGTCGTCGGCATAGTTGATAACTGTGGGGTCGTGCGTAGCTATCAACACGGTTTTATCTGATTGTGCTGCTTCGCGTAGCGCGTTGAGCACGATCAGCGAGTTGTGCTCATCGAGGTTGCCGGTAGGTTCGTCGGCGAGGATAATGTGTGGATTGTTGATGAGCGCCCGGCATACCGCTACACGTTGGGCTTGTCCACCAGATATTTGACCAGGTTTGCGATATGCCTCATTATCAACTCCCATACGGGTCAAAAGTTCGAGCGCATAGGCCTCTTGGGAGCGAGCCTCTGCATGGGAATAGATCCCGGGTTCGCACACCGAATCGATGATGCTGCGGTTGGGATCAAGTTCGGCGCTTTGAAAAATGAATCCGAAATTGTGTGCTCGATAGGATGACTTCTGGTTATCGTTGAGCACGCTAAGATCGGTGTCACCGTAATATATGGTCCCGGCTGTGGGAGCTAGCATCAAACCGAGAATATAGAGCAATGTTGATTTACCGCGTCCCGATTCGCCAGTGATCGCAGTAATCTTTCCGGGGGTAAAGGTCAGTGAAAGACCATCGTATAATTCCGGGTCATGTTTGCTGTAGCGAAACGTCAGGTCAGTAACCCTTAGCTTGTCATTCACGAGATTGCTCCGCAATTGCTTCGACGTGTGTTCCCACCTCGATACCATCAACAACGGCTAATCCTGAGGCGAGGGCGCGCACAGTCACTGGAACAAGGTGAGACTCCTTGCCGTCAATAACACGTACCTGGGTTTGCCCATCAGTAGTGGTGAGGATAGCCGATACTGGAACGGTGGGGCCAGTTTGTTCGGGAACGAGAACAACGTGAGTGTTCAGATTGAGTAATTCACCAGGCGGTAATTCGCTACAACTATCACCGCACAGAATTGATCCATCTGACGCGGTAACAGGGATAGATACTCCATCTGGTGTGGTTGTACCAGATCCTGCTACACCTTCCCACATGGTTTGGCCACTATACACGTGTACTACTGCCCCGGTAGGAATCATTTCCGCTTGGCCTTGTCCAAGCATCATGATGAAGGTTGGAGTTTGGGAATAGGTAGATAGGAATGCTTCGCCACCGTTGAGTTGGGCTCCGGTAAACAGTATTTTGTTATCGATTTTTATTGGCGTATCGTTATGCGGGATAGCTATGAGAGTTCCGTGAGGAAACTGTCCCGTTTCTTCTAATCCGTGGTCTTTCTGGAAAGCTTTAACTCCCCACGCTAGCCCTGAGGTAAACGTTTGGCCTTCTCGCACGTCTATATATCCAAGGTCGGCGAGAAAGTTTCGCAAGGCGACGACGTCGTCACCGCGTACACCTTCGGATAAATCGCGCCAGATTGGAGTGGAGCTGACTATCGCCCACACGGGTTGATCGTTGACAGTATAGAGGTTATCTCCTTGCGTGGCCGAGGTTTTATCGGTCACGTATGTTGCAGTGCCGGTGAGAGTATTGGCAGATAGTGGTAGTGGATCACGCGAAGCTGTCGTCGTTACGGTCAAGGATTGGCCGACAGTTTGTTCTAAGACGTCAACTGTTATGTGTGTTTCTGACGTTGGATTAGATACTGCCTGCGTTGCAAACGTCACCCGCAATGCCCATAAAATGCTTAACACAGTTATGGTTGTTAGCAGTAGAAACAAACTAACAACCATAACTTTTTCAGGATGTTTCGTCATTTCCTGACCTATACTTTACCAAATCGGCGGTGTGCACATGCCGTAGGTACCGTTCCATGTTAGCCAGTCCGAATGCGCGGACCATGATTTAGTGCCGCCATTGCGTGCAGCTACTGTCTTCTCGTAGACCCCGTTTTTGCGAAAAAAGGTTACTCCACCAATTTTAAGAGTCATAAAGCTGTCAGATCTTTGCTGCTTGCCGTGAACGGCGTTAACAGCACCATTCGTACATGTTGTTGTACCGCCTTTTGTGCCAGCCATAGCAGGGAGCGATCCGCCCAGCACCAAACCCGTTGCGCAAATGATACTGGCAATGGCACGTAATGATTTCTTCATGTTTTCACCTCTTTAACGTAAGGTTTACTTGAGATTGTACTCACCATTGAGTAAGTTAAAGATATCAATTATTCCTTATTGTGTAAAGGAGGATTTAATGTTTAAACCTAGCAAAGTTCTTATTCTTCTTGTTGTGGGGTTGTTATTGAGCGCATGTCAAAGTGCTGATACTAGTTCAGATCTGACAGCCCCGTCACAGCAAAGTGCGGATAGGTTTGCGCCGAGTAAAACCTGGGATTACACCTCATGGGAACCCACTATTAAGATTGTTCGGAAAAAGATGACCGAGGAAGAAAAGCTCCAATGGCGTACCGACTGGCTTAATCGGAACAAAAACATCGAAGGTGTTGATCCGAGCCAGCTCAACGATCCGGGTCTCGTTCGTTTCGAACCAACCCTCCGCGACGCTGACCTTTCAGTAGCGCAGTGTCTCAACGACCGCGGGTTTAAAGCTCACCCACACCCGACCGGTGGTATTCAATTTGACCCTCATCCGCAGTCTCAAGAACCCGCATTATTGACTGCTGACTGGGAATGTAATGCTATGTACACCCCAGAACCGGCGTTGTTGACTGATTGGTCTGAAGATCAACTGTCTTTACTTTATGATTATTGGGATCAATACTTTATCCCGTGCTTAGCAGACCACAACATCAATGTTGATACGTCTCATAAACCAAGTAAACAAACATGGGTAAGCTTATTCCACACACCAGATAGCATATCGTGGCAACCAGATGACTATCTGGTATTTGTAGATCGCTATCCCGGTGGTGAGCAAGTCCAAAAAGACTGCCCTGGAATGCCACCAACCGACGTCTTCTACGGAGCAGAAGAATGAAATAATACTCATGAAATAAGGCTGTGGCCCGAACGTAATTGTTCGGGCCACAGCCGTTAAGATTAACTAACTTATGAGTTTAGCTAAACTCATTAAGCTCAGTTATTGGTGAGCTTGTCGCGCAAAGCAGCAAGAGCCTCGTCAGAAGCGAGTGTGCCAGCAACATCAGCATCAGCCGATGAGTAGTTAGTTGGAGCAGCTTCCTCGGTTTCTGAGGTAGCAGCTGGAGCGGCAACAGCGGCAGCAGCATCAGCTTCGGCTGCGGCAGCAACCTGAGCCTTGTGTGCTTGCCAGCGAGCTTCAGCAGCAGCATACTCTGCTTCCCAAGCAGCCTGGTTCTCTTCGTAACCTTCGAGCCATTCGTTGGTCTCAGGATCGAAGCCTTCTGGGTACTTGTAGTTGCCCTCTTCGTCGTACTCAGCGGACATGCCGTAAAGTGATGGATCGAAGTCTTCCGAGTTAGGATCCACACCTTCGTTAGCCTGCTTGAGCGAGAGCGAGATGCGACGGCGATCAAGATCAATATCGATCACCTTAACGAAGACATCGTCGCCTACCTTGACAACCTGCTCTGGCAGATCAACGTGACGCTGTGCGAGTTCAGAAATGTGAACGAGGCCTTCAATGCCATCCTCGACGCGAACGAATGCACCGAATGGAACAAGCTTGGTGACCTTACCTGGCACGACCTGGCTAATAGCGTGGGTACGTGCGAAGGTCTGCCATGGATCTTCCTGGGTAGCCTTGAGCGAGAGCGAAACACGCTCGCGATCCATATCGACTTCGAGAACTTCAACGGTCACTGGAGTACCGACTTCGACAACCTCAGATGGGTGATCGATGTGCTTCCAGGAGAGCTCGGAAACGTGAACGAGGCCGTCTACGCCGCCAAGATCAACGAATGCACCGAAGTTAACGATGGAGGAAATGACGCCTTCACGTACCTGGCCCTTTTGAAGGGTGTTAAGGAAGGTGGAGCGTACTTCAGACTGAGTCTGCTCGAGCCAAGAACGACGGGAAAGAACAACGTTGTTGCGGTTCTTATCGAGTTCGATGATCTTAGCTTCGATTTCCTTGCCAATGTATGGCTGGAGGTCGCGCACGCGACGCATCTCAACGAGAGATGCTGGCAGGAAGCCGCGCAAGCCAATGTCGAGGATGAGACCACCCTTGACAACTTCGATGACGGTACCGGTAACGACGCCGTCTGCTTCCTTGACTTCTTCGATCTTTGCCCAAGCGCGCTCGTACTGTGCACGCTTCTTGGAAAGAATTAAACGACCCTCTTTGTCTTCCTTCTGGATGACGAGGGCTTCGATCTTGTCACCAACTTCGACGACATCATCAGGATCGACATCGTGCTTGATGGACAGTTCTTTTGAAGGAATAACGCCTTCGGTCTTGTAGCCGATATCGAGCAGGACTTCATCCCGATCGACTTTAACTACGGTGCCTTCGACGATGTCGCCATCGTTAAAGTACTTGATGGTTTCGTCAACGGCAGCAATAAGCTCTTCCTCGGTACCAATATCGTTAATGGCAACCTCGGTAGTAGTGTTGTTCGTGGTCATAGAGTTGGTGACTCCGAATTTATAATAGTTACTAATATGGACAGTTGGTTCACATATGTGCATGCACATAGATGTACCAAGCCCTCAGTTTACGGGGTTTTACCGCGAAACTGCAACAAATAACCGGCGAGTTGCTATGCTATATTCGCCACAGCATGAAAGGCATGCCATGAAATACGGACATCATCAACTTTCAGCCGTGGACAATCCCATTGCTGCCAATGAAAAATGGTGGTCCGATAATGCTACCGAATACCTAGCTGAGCACGGGTCTATCCTAGGCGATGAAGATTTTATTTGGGGACCAGAGGGCCTGCGTGAAGCTGATATTCAATTCCTTGGGGGTCTGAGCAACCAGCGCGTCCTAGAAATTGGTGCCGGTGCCGCACAATGCTCACGTTATTTAGCACGCAAGGGTATCGACGTCGTCGCCACCGATTTAGCCCAGGGCATGCTCGATCAAGCACGCGAGCTCAACAATACCCACGGCGTAACTTTTCCTTTAGAACAAGCCGATGCACGTCGCCTACCATATCCAGACGATAGTTTCGACGTCGTCTTCACCAGTTTCGGAGTTTTGCCGTTCGTTCCTTACCTTAACGAAGTACACCAAGAGATCTATCGGGTTTTGCGCCCCGGCGGGTTGTGGGCATACTCAGCGCTTCACCCAACCCGATGGATGTTTCCTGACGATCCAACAGCTACCGGTCTAACCGCAGTGAACTCATATTTTGATCGCACTCCCTACATTGAACGCTCACACAAGAGCCTTGAATACGCCGAATTTCACCATACATTAGCTGACCACATCAACTCATTGATCGAATCCGGGTTCACCATAGATGAGCTATTCGAGCCCCCATGGCCAGCCGGTCGCACAGTGATCTGGGGCGGATGGGGGCCAGAGCGCTCCCCCATTATCCCCGGGACGCTTATGGTTCGGGCGCGTAAGCCACGTTCTTAGTGAGCCGCAGCACGCCAGTTCCGGCCGATACCTACTCCTACCGATAAAGGTACAGAGAGTCCTGGCCACGCATCCCCCATCTCCTTACGCACGATGCTTTCGACGGCTTCAGCTTCCGCAGCAACAACCTCCAGCACGAGTTCGTCATGCACCTGAAGGAGTACTCGTGAGGACAAACCAGCACGAGCTAATTCTGCTTCCACATTGAGCATAGCGATCTTGATAATATCGGCAGCCGAGCCTTGGATAGGTGCATTCAGCGCCATGCGTTCGGCAGATTCACGTACCTGACGGTTAGCAGACGAAAGCTCCGGCAAATAGCGCCGGCGACCCATAATGGTTTCGGTATACCCATCTTTCCGCGCTTGAGCCACTAATCCATCAAGATACTCTTTGACCCGTCCGAACCGAGAAAAATATCCATCCATCAGGTTTTGTGCTTCTGGTACCGGAATCTTTAACTGTGCAGACAAGCCAAAAGCCGATAGACCATAGACTAGCCCGTAGGACATCGCCTTGATCTTTGACCGTTGGGCCGACGTAACATCAGTTTCCGCTACCCCATAGACGCGTCCAGCAACATACCGGTGCAGATCGGCTCCATGATTAAAGGCATCAATCAGTTCTTGGTCACCTGAAAGATGAGCCATCAAGCGCATTTCAATCTGCGAATAGTCCGCCGTCATCAAGTAATCGAATCCAGCACCGGGGACAAACACTTCCCGAATCCGTTGGCCTTCTTCGGTACGGGCATGAATATTTTGCAAATTCGGATCAGTGGACGACAGCCTGCCAGTTGCTGCCACGGTCTGCTGATAAGTAGTGCGAATACGGCGATCTGGTTGGACGGAACGCTGGAGTCCTTCAACCGATTGACGTAGTTTGATGGCATCTCGATGATCAAGTAATGCCGTCAAAAACTCTTGTCCGGCAATAGCCTGATCGTCTTCACGCATACTAATTTTGGCCAACAAACCGGCCAACGCATCCGCATTCGTGGTGTAGCCAGACTTCGTTTTCTTCGTCTTTGGTAGGTTCAGCTGATCAAACAACACTGCCTGTAGCTGTTTGGGGCTAGACAGATTCACCGAATTGTCTCCGATAGCATCCCATGCTCGCTCGGCAGCGTTATTCACTTTACTGTCAAAATCGCTGTGCAAAATATCGAGTTGGTCAACGTCAACGCCAACTCCGCGCTGTTCCATCCGGGCTAACACCTCTGTTACCCGTAGCTCCATTTCCACGAGCGTTTCGCTAGCATGATGAAGATCAAGTTCGCTGCTAAATGCATCGCGAAGATCATGGAGTGCAATGGCTCGCCGGCCAATATCATCGCCAACGAGCTCACCGTCAAGGCCGATGCCTAAGGTATCGGTGGCGCTACCGGTGAGATCGATAGCCAGATAGCGCTGGACGAGTTCCGCAAAATCATATGAGCGTTGATCGGGATGCAAGAGGTAGGCATCAATTTCGGTGTCTGCCGAAATTCCACTAAGCGCATAGCCTTCGGCAGCCCATGCGTGAATCTGCGCCTTCATACCGTGGCCGAATACCGCAATCTCCGGGTCTTCTAAAATCTGGCCCAACACACGCGAATCATCATCAGACAGTGTTGCGACATCGCCAACAAAAACGTAGCCATCTCCAGCTCCGAGCGCAAACCGGCTGACGTTACCTTCGCCTGGCTTTCCACTGCCGTCAATTACAATCGAATACGGGGCGCTGTGAGCCTGTGCAAACTCGGCCATTGATTCACTCACAACGTGCACGTCGCGAACTGATGGTTCACTCGTATCGTTCGTTTCATCCGAGCCATCGCGGGCTGGTAGCTCTTGCAACACACGCGCACGCACTGTTGTAAAATCAAGCGTATCGAACAACTCGTGCAACGCGGTTCGGTCAACTCCACGTGGTTTAAGCGTGTCAATATCGGTGACCAGATCAAGATCGCGAATCAGTTGGTTGAGCCGGCGGTTGCGACGTACATCGTCACTGTGATCACGCAAAGCTTGTCCAGCTTTTCCTTTAATTTCATCAGCGTGTTCTAGCAAACCTGCTAAATCGCCATACTGCGCCAGCCACTTTGCTGCCGTCTTCGGCCCAACTCCAGGAACTCCCGGCAGATTGTCTGCCTTTTCTCCAACTAGCGCCGCTAAATCAGAATACCGTTCAGGTCTCACACCACTGCGCTCGGCAACACCATCGGGGTCAAGTAGAAGCATTTGTGAACGTGGCATCGGATAGACCACCGAGGTTTGGTCTGTCACCAGCTGATATGAATCTTTATCTCCGGACGCAATATAGACTCTCATGCCAGCCTCTTCGGCGCGTGCTGAAAGCGTAGCAACGATATCGTCTGCTTCATAGTCATCATAGGTGAACCACGAAATACCCATCACGTCGAGCACTTCTTGGATTACCCCGATTTGTCCCTTGAACTCTTCTGGGGTTTTTGCCCGTCCGCCTTTGTATTCACCATATTCTCGGGTACGGAATGTTCCGCCTGGTAGATCAAAAGCCACCGCGATATGAGTTGGCTGATAGTCATGAATAAGACGCAGAAGCGTATTAACGAAGCCATGAACTGCGTTAGTGTATTGGCCTTGCGCGGTTCGGAACGAATCTGCCGGCAACGCGAAGAAGGAACGGAACGCCATTGAATGGCCGTCGAGAAGAAGCATCGTATTTTCAGTCACGTACTAAGCCTACCGGGTTATACCGACAGTTTCTTCTAACAGGTAGACTTGTCATCATGATCAATTCTGTTACCGAAATTCACGACGACGAACTTGCCGGCCGGCTAGGCGCAGTTATCACAACTGCTACCAAACAAGATGTTATTGAAACACTACCTGTTTTGGGAAACACTCAGCCCTTTGGCGTGTTACATGGTGGAGCTAATGCGTTCTTGGTTGAAGATGCCGCATCGCGCCTCGCTCAGCTCAACGCACCCGTGGCGCGCATCGCAGTCGGAACAGAATTAAATATCTCGCAACTAGCACCGAATACAACAGCATCCGCGCAAGCCCATGCGCAGGTTATCAAGCTGACAAAAAAGACACTAGTTGCACAGGTAGATATCTACGATGCGAACAATATGCTTACTGCAACTGGCCGAATGACGTGTGTGTTTATTCGCCAACCTGGTCAATAACAGCGTCGGCAACCTCACGCATAGTGAGCCGGCGATTCATGGATGTCTTTTGTATCCAACGGAAAGCTTCAGGCTCTGTCAGACCCATTTTGTCCTGCAATAGGCCCTTGGCACGATCAATGCGTTTGCGAGTTTCAAACTGCTCAGCTAATGAAGAGACTTCTGCTTCAAGTGAGACGATCTCTTGGTGACGCGATAGCGCAATCTCGATCGCTGGTAACAGATCATGCGGGCTAAATGGCTTAACCAAGAACGCCATCGCACCAGCGTCTCGTGCCCGATCCACGATTTCTTTTTGGGAAAAAGCGGTAAGCATGACAATTGCGCATCGTTGCTTAGCCAAGATCTTCTCCGCAGCGGAAACGCCATCGAGACCAGGCATCTTCACGTCCATGACCATCAAATCAGGTTCGTATTCAGTAGCCAACGCGATTGCTTCTTCTCCGTTTGAGCCTTCAGCAACGACGTCGAAACCTGCTTCGCGTAATGTTTCCACGATATCCAAGCGGATCAGTGTTTCGTCTTCCACAACAATGGCGCGGACTTCGCGTGGATTAGTACCTTGTTCTAAATCCTCAAACTGAGAATTATCTATTACTGGTTCCACGGCTGCCTCCTTGGCAAACAAACTGTTAACAATGAAACGCCTAGTTGCGCGCCTTCACGCAAATAAAAGTGCTCCCGGAGGGACTCGAACCCTCATGCCTTTCGGCGCAGCATTTTGAGTGCTGTGTGTCTGCCAATTCCACCACAGGAGCGTTGGACAACAATGATTCTACACGAATTATCGCCGCCCTGCGATCTTACACGAACACGGTAAGAATCACAAAATCCAATTTCCTATCGACGGCGCGTCTCACCCATCTTATGGATCCGGATTGTGTTAGTGGAGCCAACGACCCCCGGTGGCATACCGGATACGATAACCACTCGATCACCGTCAACAGCGAAACCTTCCTTGTGCAGGACGTCATCCACTTGATCCACCATTTCGTCCGTCGACGAAACTTGAGATAGCGTCAGCGTCTCTAGACCCCAAGATAGCGCCAATTGACGCTGAACTTCTTCATTATCGGTAAACACAACGAGCGGAATACGGCCACGCAATCGGGACATACGCCGTGCAGTTTGACCTGACGAAGTAAAGACGGCGATAAATTTCACGCCGATAGCTTCACCAATATCCATTGCAGACTTCGTGATAACGCCATTTCGAGTACGGTGCAAATTAGCAATTCGTGGAATGGACTCAATGCCGTGTTCCTCGGTGTATTCAATAATAGAAGCCATCGTCTGGACACACATGATCGGATACTTGCCGACGGATGTCTCGCCAGAGAGCATAACTGCATCAGCACCGTCAAGAATGGCGTTTGCACAGTCAGAGGTCTCCGCACGGGTTGGCGTTGGTGAAGAAATCATGGACTCAAGCACCTGAGTTGCCACGATAACTGGCTTAGCATTACGACGAGCAATAGTAATTGCGCGTTTTTGCACAATAGGAACCTGCTGGAGTGGCAGTTCCACACCCAAGTCACCACGAGCAACCATCAGGCCGTCGAATGCGCGCACGATGTCTTCGAGCACGCTCACAGCCTGTGGCTTTTCAATCTTTGCAATGACTGGGATGCGACGTCCTACGCGATCCATGATCTCATGGACATCCTCAATATCCCTCGGGGAACGCACGAAAGACAATGCAATGAGGTCTGCACCGTATTCAAGACCCCACTCAAGATCTTCTTTATCTTTTTCGGACAAGGCCGGAACTGAGACTGCTACTCCAGGAAGGTTAACGCCCTTGTTGTTGGACACTGTGCCGCCAACCAACACCTGAGTGCGCACATCGGATCCCTCGACGGACAGTACGCGCACTTGCACCTTGCCGTCATCAATCAAAATCAGGTCACCTTCAGAGCAATCTCCCGGCAGACCCTTAAATGTGGTAGATACCCGATCTTTGTCTCCCAGAATATCGTCTGTTGTGATGGTGAAGATATCTCCGCTTTCGAGAAGAACCGGACCTTCAGCAAAACGACCCAAGCGGATCTTTGGCCCTTGAAGATCAACAAGAACTGCGACAGGTTTACGCAATTCTTCAGAGGCTTGACGTACCCAATCAATTCGTTCCTCATGTTCTTCGTGAGAACCGTGAGAAGCATTGATGCGGGCTACATTCATACCTGCTTTTACGAGTTCGAGAATTTGGTCCTTGGAGTTAACCGCCGGACCTAAAGTACATACAATCTTGGCTTTACGCATAACCCTAATCCTACCTGATTACTTTCGGTTCGTCTGTCCCTTGTTCTTTACCGAGAAAAATATCTGCATTTTCTGGTTGTGCCGTGAGTACTCGCTTGCGCCACACCAATGCAATTATTCCGCCCAAGCACACGATGATAGAGGTCCAAATATTGAGCCGTAAACCCAAAATCAGGGTGGCATCATCGATTCGTAACGCCTCGATCCATACGCGCCCCAAGGTGTAAATCACAATATAAAGCGCAAGGAGCTCTCCCCCGCGAAGCCTAAACTTTCGTTCGGCTGCCAACAGAACAAAGAACCCGGCAAGACACCACAGCAGTTCATACAAAAATGTTGGATGGAACGTTGTCCCCGGTGCATATCCGGCAGGCAGATGCGCGCTGTCTATCTCAAGCCCCCACGGCAGATCCGTAGGTGCGCCGAAGAGCTCTTGGTTGAAATAATTTCCCAGGCGCCCGATTGCCTGCGCGAGCATAACTCCTGGAATAAAGGCATCCGCAAATGGACCGAATCGCAAATTCTTACGCCGTAACACGAGCCAGGCAGCGACTGAGCCAAACAGGACAGCTCCCCAAATCCCAAGCCCACCTTCCCAGATTCGAAAGATTTTCGTCCAATCCCCGTGTTCACCGAAGTAGGCGGCTGGGGATGTAATGACGTGATAGATTCGAGCACCAAGAATTCCCGCTAAAACCACCCACATAGCAACATCTTCAGAGACGTTTTCCGGTCCGCCCTTTTTGACATATCTTTTATCACCCAGATACCACGCGATGAGGATCCCAGCAAGGATAAACATCGCATAGGCACGAATCGGGATAGGACCAAGCATCCACACTGACTGCGGAGGCGAAGGAATCGAGGTTAGCACAGGTTCTCCTTTGAATTTCGAGAGCATGACAGGATAATCATATAGTCACACATTCGTCGATTTACTAGTGGGTTGTTTATCAGCGAGTGCCAAAATGTCAATCACTATAACAACATCGGAATCCCCCTGCGCCTGCGCAGACGGGACAGCAACAGCAATTCGCGAACCGACACGTTGGTCTACTAACCCAGCTTGTAAGCCTGCGAAGACCTCGTTGACAGCAATATACGCTGGTGGATTGCCGTTGGTAAAAGTATTTTCGATTTCGGTTCCATCGGTTTTCGCCAATATATAATTTGCATAAACGACGTCGTCCTCCGATACTTGAGCACCAGATCCTGCGATAACGGGCGTTACTTGAACATTGTCAATCGCACCGTCCATTTTTCCCACAACTGGAATTCCATCTTCAGTCGCAGTCACATCAGGTACTTGAACATCAGTTTTTTGCGATTGCGGCTCACCTATAATTCGTGATGGCAAAATATCGACGATGGTGATTGACACTCGCCCATCTACGGGACGGACGACGGCCAGTCGCGATCCTTCTTTTTTACCGACGACGACGTCGGCTAATTTTCCAACTGATTCGGAGGTTGCAACGCCACTGACTATCGTGGGTAGATCAGCTACCTGTGACCATTCGTCACCTTGGGCATTAAATTTAGTTGCACGCATAAGAACTTGCTCATCAGCTCGAATCGTGCGACCGTCGCCACTGATCAATTCTTTAATTGATTGCTTTTCAGTAGTTGGATGTCCCGTCGTCGTTACTGTTACTGCGGCACCAAAGTTCCCTTCAACGTGCATTGAAAATTCTGGCACATTGTTGCTCGACCGCCACCACAATGTTGATATGCCTATGCCGACGAAGAATGCCACAACTGCCATCGCCGCAGCTAACACCTTGTTCATTGCTTCTCCATAGATTCGATTAATGAGTCAACAGCTCCATTTTCCGGGGCAAACGGATCGGTCAAAGATATCGTCGTTCCGCTTCCATCGTTAAACAAACGCACCAGTCCCCAATCGACTGCATAGTCGCGATGATGACGATGTGCAGCCTGAATAAACTTTGCACGAATAAACGCCCGCGAATCATTCGGTGCCCAATCGAGAGCACTTTGAATCATCGAGGGTGTAGTTCGACGTGCGAGAATCCCTATCTGTTCTAATCTGTCGCGTAGTCCGCCTGCAGAGATATCGTGCCACGCCAGTTCAAGACGGGTAATTCGATCGTCACTGAGGGCAACGTTATGCCGGTGGCGATAGCGAGTGATCAGTTCGTATTTCGCAATCCACTCGATTTCAGTATGCACCGTTGAAAAATTACTCGTTGCAAACGCATCAAGAGCACGGCCCCATAAGTCAAAAACATACCGTGTAGTTTTATCGAGACCAGCGAGCCATCCCTGACGAGTATAGTGCTCAAGAACAGTATCGAATATCTTTCGTTGAATATCAATGGCACGAATCGTAGAGCCGTCAGCCAACGGTAGCAAAATATTTCCAGACAAATCTTGGGCAACACTTCTGATTGCTTGCATTGGATCTGCCAACGGAAATGCTGGTAGCCGAACACCATCTTCCATAACATTGAGCACTGCATGAGTCATTCCGGTTTTCAGCAAAGTAGTCGTATCACTCATATTTGAATCCCCGACGATCACATGCATCCGGCGATATTTATCTGCATCTGCATGCGGTTCATCACGAGTGTTAATCATTGGTCGGGTACGAGTGGATGATGTCGAAATGGAATTGTGCATATGACGGGCACGCTGAGAAAGCTCAAAACGTACTGTGCCCGGTTCACGATGAACATAGCCGGCACCAACTAGCAGCTGGCGTGTAACGAAAAACGGAACTAGCTCTGCTAACCGATCAAGAAAATCGCGCCGTCGTCGAACCAGATAATTTTCATGACATCCGTATGAATGTGAAGCTGTATCAACGTTATTTTTAAATAGATGGATATGATAGCCCAAGGTAGCGGAAGCTTTGTCCGCCATATCCCGCAGGAGTTGATCGCCAGCACGATTTTGGCTTGCAAGATCGATAATGTGCTGACACTCTGCCGTCGCATATTCTGGATGATCGCCGACATCTAGATATAACCGACCACCGTTAGCTAAAAATGCTGATGTAGCACCGGACGCCTGTTGCATATCGGCGAAAAGACTTCGAGCAATCTCGCTCGGATCTATATCAACATGGGCGCCTTGAGAGTCTGAACACGCCAATCCGTACTCTGTCTCAAGGCCGATAATACGCCGATTCACTGGCCGCCCTTTTGTACAAAACCTTGGACAAAAGCCGAGGCGTTTGTTTCGAGGATCTCGTCAATATCATCTAATAATGCATCGACATCAAAAGGGGCGGCTTCCCCCTGTCCAGCATAGATATCATCCTCGGTTACTGACTCGGTTTGGGGACGGATAAATTCTTGTTCGCTCATTGTTGCTCCTCGAGATCACATAGTAAACGTATCAATAGTAGACATAGCACTTCGCGACGAGGTAAAGAAATCGCGGATCTGATGTTGGTTCGGATACTGCGGTTCGTTAAAGTTCAATCGCTGCGGTCCAGTAGGAGTGGCTAGTTGTGCTGATGTCCATCCCAGCGTAAGAAGATCGGAACCATAATGTTTTAGCAACTCGCTACGGAAGAATGCTCTGGTATCAACAGGTGCTGTGTGCATTGCGCGGAGAACGTCGTCGTGATCAAACAACCGATCGACTTGCCCAGCCGCATCAAGACGGTTGACAATCGATATGTCTGGACGTAAATCATGCCATTGCAGATCGAATGCGCGTAGCTGGTCTGCATCCCAAGTCAGCTGACGACGAACCCGCATTCGGTCAAGCATACGGTACTTCGCTACCCATTCAATACGAGAAGCTGCCGCAAAAAGATCCCGCCTCAAAGTATCTATGGTGTCTTGCCATAACTTAATAAAATGATTCGTTTCTTGATCAGCAATTCCGCATCGTTCTAATGTTGTTCGCACGGCATCAAGATAAATTTCTTGGATATCTAGTCCAGTTCGCGTTGAACCATCGTGCATATCAACCGCTCTGCGTAATGTGGGGTCATGAGAGATTTCCCAGGTCGCCGCAACCGGTTCAAATAATACTAACGCCTCGAGATCAAGCGGCATCGCGTCTTGCTCAAGCATCCACAAAACAAGATTAGTCGTACCAATCTTCAACAAGGTGGAGTAATCAAACTGGTTGGCGTCACCACCGATAACATGAAGTCTACGGTATTTGCTCGACGGCGCATGTGGCTCATCGCGGGTATTAATAATCGGCCGGTTATACGTTGTTTCCAGCCCGACTGCGTTTTCTACATAATCGGCTCGTTGCGAGATCTGAAAGCCAACGCCTTGCGAACTTTGTCCCAGACCGACCCGGCCAGTTCCGCATAGGATTGGGCGAGACACAAAGAACGGCGTGAGATAGCGGATGATGTCGTTAAAAGGTACGTTGCGATATACCAGATAGTTTTCGTGGCTCCCATACGCTGCGCCTTTACCATCCACATTATTTTTATACATAACGATATGGCGGCCACGACGAGACAACAACGACATCGCACGACGAGCGATCTCTTCCCCAGCTCGGTCCCATAGCACCGCATCATAAGGATTCGTAACTTCGGGACTGGAATACTCTGGATGCGCGTGGTCAACATACCAACGCCCGCCATTACTCACCGCCGTATTCGTTGCGGCAACATGAGAAGGCAGAGTTGACAGTGGCGGAACCGGATTATTTGTCAGTTGGTCAGGGCGAACCACGTGCGGGCCAACTCGAAAGCCACGTGCGTCATTGAGTGGATCTTCTGAGTAAAAATCCCATGCCGCAACTGGCTGACCGGATTCTCTGACGTAGGCATCAATGATGTCAGCACTGAGCTTGAATGGATCTTGAATAGGAGCATCGGCATCAAGAATGCCAAATTCCGTTTCCAGACCAACGATGCGTTTAATCGTCATAAAATCTCCATTATTACGCTTGCCGCAGGCGGTGTACCGCCACAACATCGTGCCGATCATGTACTCGTGCCCATTCGCGGGGATTATCCACGTGGGCTAGAGTCTCATTCTCAGCGAGGTCAGCACGCACTGCCCTAAGCAGATGTTCAGTTCGTACTCCTTTTTCGCCGGTTGCCAAAACATCTTTAATAGCAAATGTTTTAGCACGCTCAACAATAGCTGCCAACATAGCACCAGAAACCAAATGGTGGACATACAGTGTTTCGCTCGTGCCATCTTGGTAGGTAACATCAACATACGCGTTTTGCGGACCCTCATGCCATAAGTTATCCACAGTTGCCCGAATCATTCCGGCAATTGCTGCTTCCACAGACCCATACTGGGCAAGTTCTGATTCATGAATCGGGACCGTGGGAACCAGATACTTCCCCAAGATATCGATTGCGTCATTGTAGGTAGGACGCGAAATATGAATTTTTACATCCAAACGCCCGGGACGCAAGATAGCTGGGTCAATCATGTCTTCACGATTAGACGCACCGATAATAATGACGTTATCGAGTGCTTCTACACCGTCGATTTCAGCTAATAGTTGCGGAACGATAGTCGTTTCGACGTCGGACGAAATACCCGATCCGCGGGTGCGGAACAACGCTTCCATTTCATCAAAAAAGATCACCACCGGTATTCCACTGGTAGCTTTTTGACGTGCTCTATCGAAAATCTCCCTAATCTGCCGCTCGGTTTGTCCAACGTACTTATCGAGCAGCTGCGGGCCTTTAATATTGAGGAAATACGCACTGTCTTCGCCAAACATTCGAGATAACGAGGTCGCTACTGCTCGCGCAATTAATGTTTTGCCAACTCCAGGAGGGCCATAAAGAAGGACTCCTTTAGGTGGCTTCAAGCCGTGTTCGCGATAAAGCTCTGGGTGGCGGAATGGTAGCTCAATCGCGTCCCGTAGTTGTTCAATCTGGGAAGACAATCCGCCAATATCGGAATACGAAACATCTGGAGTTTCTTCTAACAACAAGTGGGATACATCCGCACGATCAAGTTTTTCGAGAGCAAAACCGGATGTGAGATCTGCGAGGACGAGATCGCCAACGCGCACACCTTGCTCGAATAAACGCCCGGCAAGCTGAACAATCCGGCTTTCGCCACCAGCTGCAGTAACAGAAACCCGATCCGTGCCAATTAGATGGTCAATTGTTACGGCCTGCCCTACCTTGCCATATGAGCCCACACCAACAATAACTTGACGTTCATTGAGCAAAACATTTTGCCCAGGACGAATATTATCAAACGAAATCCATGCCGCTGCAGTAACTTCGATTCGCTTTCCGGACTGGAAAACGAGAGCAGTGTGTTGCGAGACGTTAGCAGATATAAACACCGCGACAGTGTTCGGCGGTTTAGACAAAGATTCGAGATGATTACTTAGCTCTTTTATTCGGTCTCGAGCGCTTCCTAAGGCTTTACTCAGCTCACGATTCTGTTGAGCGAGCGTGCGTAGATCAGGTTCTTGAGTACTCATACATCTCTCTAGTTGTCAGCTTGTTGTTTCCTAGCGGCCAATCGGGCTTGCGATTCTGCATCCAGCTTGGCTTGCATCGCCACACTATGGTTCCCAGCAAGCGAGGTACCGGATAATTCGGTATCTGCCCTCCGTGCAACATCGCGCCGAACCTTACGAAGCTTTTTCTCCGAAATAGTTCGCTCTTTAAAATCGTCACTTTCCCAAGCTAGAGGTTGCGAATGTGCAGCCGGAGCTGGGCGTTTCGTCGGAACCAGTGGCGCAGAGTCGCGTCCAATTCGCCGCGCTACAACAAGGAACCCAGTATGTGCCACCATGCGATGATCTGGGCGTACCGATAGACCGTCAAGATGCCACGTGCGAACCATTGTTTCGGAGGACTCCGGTTCGGTGAAGCATTCGGATGCACGCAGATCTTCAACGAAGCGAGACATCTGGGTAGTCGTAGCTACATATCCAATAATGACACCGCCAGAGCGCAAAGCATGCGCTGCGGATGAAATGTTCTCCCATGGCGCAAGCATGTCGAGCACGACAGTGTCGATACTGCCTTCATCCATGCTGGCAAGTACGTCGTCGAGATCTCCTAAAACAACATCCCACGGTGGTAGCTGCGGGCCGAACCATGATTCCACATTAGCTTGTGCGATTTCGGCAAATTCAGCACGTCGTTCCACGGATGTCAGATGCCCATCCATGCCAATGGCAGAGAGCAATGACAGTGCTAATGCCCCCGAACCTAGACCTGCCTCCACCACGTGTGCACCTGGAAAAACGTCTGCCTGCTGAACGATCTGGCCCGCGTCTTTTGGATAGACAACTGTTGCTCCGCGCGGCATCGACAAAACATAATCATTGATCAGCGGTCGAAGCGCTAGTAAGCGATGTCCAGAATCAGTGTCTAAAACTGTTCCTTCTTCCTTGCCAATCAGCTCAGAATGACGAAAACTTCCACGCTGGGACTGAAAATACCCATCTTTCGTGAGCATAACGGTGTATTTCCGGTTTTTGGTATCGGTCAGCTGTACACGTTCGCCAGCACGAAAGGGGCCACGGCGGCGCTCAGCGCCCAAAGGATGAGGATAATTATTCACTACTCCATCTTATGTGACAATAAAACTTTCTGGCAGAGCCAAAAATGTGGGATACGTTAGGATCTCTCGCCTCCAGCTGAGCGTCGACGATGTCGGTGTTACACGGTAAAGTGGCAGTTATGTCATCACATCATGCTGCTATTTCTCCGTCCAGGGCATCAGATTTTCGTACCTGTCCCCTGAAATTCCGGTTCCGCGTTATTGATAAGCTGCCAGAGCCACCGTCACGCGAGGCGTTACGTGGCACGATCGTACATGCTGTTTTGGAACATTTATATGATCGGCCGGCTGATGAACGTCAGGAATCAGTCGCTCAAGAGTCATTAATCCCTACGTGGGAAGCGCACGTGGAGCGGTCTCCAGAAAATGCCGAGCTCTTTGAAGACAATGAACACCTAGCACAATGGCTGGAATCTGCCCGACCGCTTATTTCATCTTATTTTACGCTGGAGAATCCGCAATACTTACAGCCAGCCGGACGCGAGCAGTTCGTTAATGCCACCTTGCCGTCTGGATTGGCAATCCGAGGAATTATTGACCGGCTGGACAAAGCACCTAACGGAGCGCTACGCATTGTGGACTATAAGACGGGTAAGTCCCCTGCTCCTCGCTTCCAAGACGGCGCGATTTTCCAGATGCGTTTCTATGCCACCGCACTTTTTTATGAGCAAGGCACACTGCCGTTGCGCACGCAATTGCTTTACCTTAAAGATCGTCGTGTACTTACTTACGACCCAGTCGAAGCCGATATCACGACGACGACGAACGAGCTCAACCAACTTTGGTCAGCAATTCGCGGCCGAATCGACGATGGTCATTTCGAAGCGAAAAAGGGTCCGTTGTGTAACTGGTGCCATTTTTCGTCGCTGTGCCCGGCCTTCGGTAATGTTGCTCCGCCAATTGATGAGACCGGCATCAAGCAACTCCTCACTGCCGAGCGGCCAGTAGCTTCTCCAAATGTGGAATCGAAAGATCAGCCAGCGAATCTACAATAACCAACCCATCCAGTGGCGGGATTGGAACTTGGAATGGAATTGCTACTGTTAACGCTCCCGACGCATGAGCAGAACGAATTCCCGGATCTGAATCTTCGAAAGCAACACAATCACGAATATCGACGCCAAGTTTTTCTGCAGCCAACCGGTATGGCAATGGATCTGGTTTACCTCGTCCAGCAGGTACCTCATCCCCGGTTACTGCAACAGTCAGATCTGGGCATGCGTCTAACGTAAGTTGGGCGAAATCGGCGTACGACGATGTCACTAGAGCCGTAGGGATCCCAGCCTGTACGCATTCATCGATGAGCTCACGGGCGCCAGGACGCCACGGCATTCCGCGAGTTTTTGCTTGATGAATAACTTCATCTACCAAAAGTGGAGCAAGTTCCGCTGGTGTCAACGGTAAATCTAAGCGTGATACTAACAGCCGGCAAGAATCCTCGATTGCACGCCCAATAAGATCATTTTGGTCGCCATCATTCCACGATTTTCCATACCGAGCAAAAACGGCTTTTTCCGCCTCAAACCAGAGAATCTCCGAATCCGTCAGCGTCCCATCCATATCGAATAACGCGGCAGCAACACCCATCTGGTTCTCCTTAGTAGACATGCAGTAAACCTTGGCTGAGGAGAACAACCACAGCCCCTGACAACACTAGCCGATAAATGACGAACGGCATATACGAGTTCGTTTCAACAAGCCGTAAGAACCATACGATGACGGCATATCCCACTGCGAACGCAGTTACCGTTGAGATCAGTAACGGCATTGCGGAGACTTGCGGGCCGGTTCCGTCGTCGGAAAAAAGACGATAAAAACCAGAACCAAGAATCGCTGGAATAGCAAGCAAGAACGAAACTCGAGCAGCAGCACTGCGGGTGTACCCCAAAAGCAAACCGACTGTAATAGTTCCACCAGAGCGTGATACGCCTGGGACAAGCGCCATGGCTTGTGCAAAACCCAAGACGATTCCGTCACGCAACGACATATCTGTTAAAGCAAGCCGTCGTTTAGAGAATCGATCAGCAAGTCCTAGGAATAAAGCAAATAGGGCCAGCATCAAAGCAGTAAGATACATATTTCGGAAAACTGAGTCAATCGCATCTTCCAGCAACAGGCCTAAAACAACAATCGGCAGCGTTCCTAAAATGACGATCCACCCAAGCCGGACATCCGGATGTGTCCGTGCGACTCTGTTTTTCCACGGGCCGAAGGGCAAGGCTTGGAACCACGCGCTAATAATGCGGACAATATCTTTCCAAAAATATAGAATCACTGCGGTTTCGGTTCCGATTTGAGTCACCGCAGTAAACGTAACCCCCGGATCGCCAAGGCCGGGGAACAAATCGCCGACGATACGCAAGTGCGCAGAGGACGAAATTGGCAAGAACTCTGTCAGTCCCTGCACGATACCTAAAATAATTGCTTCAAAAATACCCACGTGTCAACATTACCGCTCGCCACGAAAGTCTATTAGGCTGACACATGTGAAGAAGAACAAGGTTGGACTTTCTGGATTACACGTAGGCCACATCGGGCTCGGCACTCTTACCTGGGGACGAGACACCGAATACGACGACGCCGCGCGGATGTCCCAAGCATTGCTGGATGCCGGGGGCAATCTTATTGACATCTCCCCTCTCTACGGCGAAGGACTCGCGGTTAGCGTACTTGGGCAGATACTTCAGGGAAGTATTGATCGTGACGACGTCGTAATCTCCGTACACCTCGGCCTAGCAATAGAAGACGGCCGTGTTAATCATGATCCTTCGCGTAGTGGCCTACTACGATCCTTAGACCACGTCCTCAGCGAGCTTGGTACCGACCACGTCGATATCGTGTCTTTGGCTGCTCCGGCTCCGGATGTTCCGTTCCGAGAAGTCATCGATACCTTAGCTTCTATGGTGCGCGACGGGAAAACCCGATATCTTGGATTAGCTAACCATCCAGCTTGGGAGATTTCCCGTATAAGCCAGTATCTTACCGACATGCGTCTTCCCGAGCTCACAAGTATTAATGCTGATTACTCCTTGCTCAACCGAGTGATAGAAGAAGATGTCACGGCTGTTGCAAGTGCCTTTGGGCTCGGCATAATCGCTCAATCCCCGCTGGCTGGCGGAGTATTAACTGGAAAGTACCGCCGGACAATTCCGGCCACCTCGCGGGCAGCTACTGAGCATCTATCGGCAACAGTAGACCGCTATCTTGATGCCGAATCGCGACGTCTAGTTGAAGCTGTTGTTAAGGCAGCTGATGGTCTTGGGCGAACACCATCAGATGTGTCGTTGGCTTGGTTGCTAGCGCAAAAGCATGTGGCAAGCGTTCTGTCCGGTGCCCGAACAGTAGCACAGTTCGATCAGCTTCTTGCGCTAGATCTCAGTCCGCTCCCAGCACAGGTTGCTGATGTTTTGAGCGAAGTTACTGCATAAAACGTATGTGCGGGAGCTTAAGATTTTAGCTCCCGCACATGGTTAAGAATTTTATATTAACGAAGAATTACAATTCTTCGTCCTCATCCTCGTCTTCATCATAGTCATCAAACTCATCATCGAGATCGTCTTCGTCGTCGAAATCGTCGTCGTCAAAATCGTCTTCGTCATCGACGTCATCTAAGTCATCATCATAGAAATCGTCTTCGTCAAAAGTATCAAATGGCGCTTCAATACCATAATGGGTGAACAACGAATCGTCATACATGATGTACGCGTCCGCAAGCCGGTTCGCATAGCGCATAACCTCAGGTGCATCTGCATCCCGGTAGGTGACGGCAGCAGCGTGGAACTCATCAAGAGCTAACCGCAGTTTTTCGAAAGCAAGACGTGGATCAGTAGCCATACGTTAAGCCTATCTCTCTTCACTCAAATAACAAACCTCAATGAGAAAAATGCTCAGATTCATCCATGATGCGACTGAAATGTGTAGCCGAAAGCTCCCTTCCAAGCCAAAATTCTTCAGCAAGAAGTGCTTGCGCCACCAGCATGTGTACCCCGTCAAAGACGGTAGCTTGTGCGGTCAACGCATCTTGGACTAGCTGGGTACGCCGTGGAAAGTAGACCGCATCTGCAACAACATGGTTACTGCGAATCCAATCATGCGGGATAGGAGAAACCCCTGTATGTGCCGGCGCCATACCAACTGATGTACAGTTCAATACAATATCGCTTCGAGAAATAACATCCTGAGCCGCTGGGGAGACCATAGAACACACGTCTATCCGAGGGGTCGCAAGTTGCGGTTGCTGACTAGCAATACGATCAGCCAGTTCGCGAGCTCTACGTAGCCCGGCACCTTCGCGGTTAAGGAGTGTAATCGCGCCTGCCCCGTATTCTGCTGCCGCTAGAACAACCGCCTTGCCAGCTCCCCCAGAACCGATTACCGCAACGCTCGCTGTACTAAGATCATAACCTGCCTTTATCAACGGATAGAGCATTCCCATACCGTCAGTCGAATGCCCAATCTTTTTATCCTGATCAAACAGAATCGTGTTGACCGACTGAGCCAACGCAGCCGACGGAGTTACAGCATCAAGATACTCGATGACATCACGTTTATACGGCATTGTTACGTTAATTCCGGTGTATCCATCGTCAGCTAGTCGGTTCAACGTTGTTGCAAGTTCAGAACGCCCAACTGGCACCAGCTGATATGAGGCGTGAATGCCAAGAGCTAATAGCGAACGCGAATGAATAGCTGGCGATAACGAATGCGAGATTGGATCCCCAATAAGGCCAAGTTTGATATCCACGGACAAGCCTCACTTTGTATACAATGATTAGCAATGCTAACGGGATAATGAAAAGGTCTCATCCGAACAATCAGATGAGACCTTGTCTGTGCGCGGAGGGGGACTTGAACCCCCACCCACTATACGTGGACTAGCACCTCAAGCTAGCGCGTCTGCCTATTCCGCCACCCGCGCAGGTGGTTGAAACTCAGCTCCAAGGAGCCTTGCCTCAAGCGACGGATTAAAATTTATCATTCCCAGAGCCAAGATGCAAAATATCGACGCCATTTTTGATGTGATCTGAAATACTATCTCCTTTTTGTTCCGCTTTTGGCCTTGTTAGCGAAAATCCGTGAGTACATATAAAGTGGATCTATGACTCCTAAAATCTCAATGCCGGATCCACACCGGCCCGAAGATCTCGTTCGGCAGTTCCACGAGGTTTATCATCTCCCAATCGTTGACGATGCACCGAATGCTGATCGTGAACGTGTGCATATGCGCTTGGCTTTGGTTGCCGAAGAATTTAGTGAATTAGTAGGTGCCGTTTATGGGAAGCAAGCTCGCTCCGATATAGAAAGCGCCTGGGCATGCGCTCAGTCCCACGATGATCTATCCCGTGACACAATCGAGGTTGCAGACGCACTTGGCGATCTCGTTTACGTCATCTACGGTATGGCCCTCGAACTAGGTATTCCGTTGCCTAAAGTACTCGAAGAAATTCAAGCATCAAATTTGTCTAAACTTGGGGCCGATGGCGAGCCTATCTACCGAGAAGACGGGAAAGTACTGAAAGGACCAGACTATTTTCCACCACGCATCGCTAGAGCGCTTGGATTTGAAAACTAACAGGGCCTCCGCGTAAGCGTACAAGATTCGCTATCTGATACGCCGGAGTGTAAACAAACTCGAGATAATTCAGTCCTATGCAGTGTCATTGCATAGGACTGAATCTCGACCCCAACTTATCTAAACCGGTACAGAGTCCAGCTTTGTGTAACGTTTGCGGTCTACTTGTCTCGCTCGCTATCACTAACGATCTCTGCATCTTCGATATCATCTTCAAGTGTTGCCTGCACAATTTTGTACGCAAGATCATCAACATGTTGTTCCAGATTTTTACGTGTTTTCTTGCGTTTACTACGATCAAGATGGTGGAGAACGGGAATTGCTTTGGCAATGTTTTCTAATTCATCTCGCCACTGTGCAGCCTGTTGGGCGGTATCAGCCTTATTCGCAGCCCCGTATAGGTAAGCAGCTTGTTCGCGAAGGACATCTACCCGATCCGCCAAGTGTTTAAGAGCTCGACCATTGCTTGAGGCTAAAACACCTAATCGTTGTTTAAAAACATTGAAATATTCCGGATTAGAGTTTATCAATTGACGAATCTGTGGCCCGTACGTTTGAACCAACTTCACAACCGTTGGGCCAACAACCGCTGCAACACGAATGAGCTTTTTAAATTTCCCCATGTTTCCTGCCCTTCCTGAACAGCTTTTATCTTATCGTGTGAGTTCACCTTTTACTGTTTGAGTATATTTTTGAGTCAATTATTATCGAAAATCCCTTGACCTAAAGGGCGCAAAAGCGTGGAGTTTTTCAGCTTTATCTGCAAGAAAATTTACTGCACCGTCTTGTCCTTCAAGTACGCCTCGAATAACAACTATGTTACTGTTCAGGTGGTCTTTGTATGTAGCCCAAAATCCCTTTGAGCACACAACATTTATCATTCCTGTCTCGTCTTCGAGAGAAATGAAGGTTACCCCATGAGCAGTACGTGGTCGTTGCCGGTGGGTTATGCATCCCGCTATATAAATTCGAGTCCCCACAGGCTGTTGAACCGCTCTGCTAATCGTCACAATGCCAGTTTCTTCTAGTTCTTTTCGATAAATTTCTATTGGATGACTGAATGGCGTTATTCCAGTAGATATAAAGTCTGCGACTAACTCATCTGTACTCGACATACGAGGCAAGCCTTTAGTATCTATCCCAGTTTCAGTTCCAGGAATAGTAGGTTGAAACCAATGGGTACTTCGCAGTCCAGAAAAAGCACTACTTTTGGCTGCCCATATTCCTTCTCTACGAGTTATCCCTAATGAAGCTAATGCTCCTGCAGACGCTAATAATTCAATATGTTCTGCCGACAATTCTGCACGATAAGACAAATCAGCTAGAGATGTGAAGGGTTGTTCCTTGCGAGCCTGAATAATACGAGTACTAGCCTTTCCTAACCCGGAAATATGTTCGAGACCTAGCCTGACCCCACTATCGGGATGATTATTTACTAGTTCAGTTCGCTTTTGGTCACCACCGATTAACGTTCCGTCATACTTTTGTACGGTAGAATACTCAGCAGAAAATGAAACGTCTACTGGCAAGATATTAATACTATGTAAGCGTGCATCAGCCACCAGCGATTGCGGCGAATAAAATCCTAATGGCTGAGAACGAAGTAGTGCAGCATAAAAATGCTCTGGATAATAGACTTTCAGCCATGCACTTGCATAGACAAGATACGCAAACGAAAATGCGTGCGATTCTGGGAAACCAAAATCAGCAAACGCATCAAATTTATGGAAAATTTCTTCCGCAGTTTGACTATCAATCCCTCGGCGGCGCATTCCTTGTATAAGTTGATCGCGAAGTTGAGCAATGCGTTCGTGGCTCCGCTTAGCGCTCATTGCCTTCCGTAGCTCATCAGCTTGTGCCGGAGTAAAACCTGCCGTATCTATTGCGATTCGCATGAGCTGTTCTTGAAACAGCGGTATTCCAAGTGTTTTTTCTAACGCTGGACGTAATAGTGGATGGGCATAAGTAACTTTTTCTCGACCACGACGCCTCGCGATATACGGATGAATACTTCCACCTTGAATAGGGCCTGGCCGAACTAATGCCACCTCAATAACAATGTCATAAAAAGTACGGGGTCGTAACCGCGGCAAGGTTGCCATCTGCGCTCGCGATTCTACTTGAAACACCCCTACAGTATCGGCAGCGCATAGAAGATCATAGACACGTGGATCATCCTGAGCAATATTGTGTAAGCCGATAGGCTCACCGTTAGTACCATACACTTTTTGTTGCTGTATTTGGGTAAACGCAATCCGCAAAGCGGTGAGCATTCCAAGTCCTAGCAGATCGAATTTAACTAATCCGGCGTTTGCACAAGACTCTTTATCCCACTGCACTACTGTACGCCCAGCCTTCGTAGCCCATTCAACTGGGCAAACATCAAGTATCGGTCTATCGCACAACACCATTCCGCCAGAATGAATACCCAAATGCCGGGGCAAATCTTCCATCTGCCGTGCAATATAGTTGACTTCCCGTGGTATCGCTGTAGACAGTTCTTCCTTATTTTTTCCACTGCTCCAGCGAGTTATATCAATAACTCCATAACCTAACGCACGAGCCGAATCGCGTAGTGCGGATTTTTGACGATACGTAATAACATTCGATACTTGCGCAGCATACCTGCGTCCATAGCGCTGATAGATATGTTGAATAACTTTTTCACGTTGCCCAGCCTCAATATCTACATCGATATCTGGGGGTTCTTGCCTGTCCGGAGAGAGAAATCGTTCGAAAAGCATTTTATGTTTAACCGCATCAACAGCGGTTATACCTAACGCAAAACACACTGCAGAGTTTGCTGCTGAGCCCCTCCCCTGACACCAAATACCCTCATTATGGCAGAAATTAACAATCTCATCGACGATAAGAAAATATCCAGCAAAACCGAGATGATTAATAACATCCAGTTCGTGCTCGATCAGTTGCCAGGCTTCTTTATTATCGCCGTAACGTTTTTTAGCTCCACGCGTGACAAGCTCTCGTAGCCAGGTTTCCTCAGTATGCCCTTTCGGTACTGGAAAGAATGGAAGCTTGGGCGTGATGAGTGAAAAATCAAAAGCGCATTCGTTGCCTAACTTAGCTGCGTACTCCACTGCTTGTGGAAAGTCGCGGTGCAAAGACATCATCTGTTGATACGAGCGAAGCATTTGGGGCGTTGGAGATAACTGCGGGCGCAACTGCTCCAGCGTTGCATTATGCTTAGTTGCCGCTAAAACATCAGCTAATGGTTTTTGCCTATGATACGCCATATGAACGTCACCAGTTGCTGTATAAGCGATCCCGGAACGAATCGCAATCTCATGTAAAATTTTACGTCGTTCCCTGTCTAGTGGGTCTCCGTACGCAATCATTTCAATAACGATATTTTCTTTTCCGAAAAGATCTGCCAGCTTAGTTAACGATTGATAAGCGGCCTCTTTACCCCAAATTCCTTCACGTTTTTCCAGAGTCTGATAAAGACGACTGTGGCGACTGCCTGTCAAAACGTACCATGATTCATCGCTTATCGTTGCGAGAGACTGCAGATCATACGTAGCTACACTTTTCTTTTGGGAAGCTAGTAAAGATTCGCCAATCGCATGTGATAGAGACCGATACCCATGCGCAGATTTTGCTAGAACTACTAAATGTGAGTTGTCATTTTCTAGCCGAACTTCTGAGCCAATAACGGTAGGCATATCATGGTTCTTAGCTGCATTGATAAAACGAATCACTCCGGGGAATCCATCATAATCTGTTAACGCTAATGCAGAAATATCAAGTTCTTTAGCTCGCTTGACTAATTCTTCCGGGTCTGCTGCGCCAGTGAGAAAAGAATACGATGAGTGAACATGCAGTTCAGCATACTGACTCATTGATATATCCCATCCAACCACCAGTTCCCTTTTTCCCTAAATATTAAAAAAGCGAAATCGCGAGACACGCATTGCATCCAAGCACGATAGTAGTTTTCTTCCTGAGACCACCATCCTTCCCATTGGATCCATGGTCCAGCAATTTTTGTGATCGCAAATTGGTCCTCCTTATAGAGCAAAGTAAAGGATTCTATCGACTGGCATTTTTCAGCGCAGGCAAAGATACCATCGTTATCCACCAAAAGCTCATGCCCTAACCGATCTTTAGCTGCTATTCTTTCGGGTTTTTCTAGCAAAGTTGTAGGCCATGGTTTAGGCAGCTGACCGATCCACTCGTTGTGGGAGTCACCTTCTAGTTTTGTTCCCCATTGTCCTATCAGATAAGCCTCCCGAGGATAGCGTCCGCCTCGAGGAAAAGCCGTCAGAACTGAGGACTCTCCGATTAGGCTCCGCACCCGTTCTATTGCACGCTGCGCATCACGGTATTGGGCGTTTTCGTCTCCCCATAGAGGTTTTTGCGCAACACCCGATGGCAACAGATGAAGAGCACGTAGAATAATAGAGGTAATCCCAAAAGGTTCTTCCATTGGTTTTTGTTTCTCAGATTCCCATTGCCGTATCCAAGAAGAAATTTGCCACCGAACTCGTTGAGATATGCCCTTGGCCTCTACTGCGTGTATTTGCCAATGTCGCTTTTGCAGATTTCCGTTAGACATCATGATCGTTACTTCTAGTTCTTCTGCTATGACATTCCGCTGAATAAGCTGATCAACCAACTTTTGTGCCATCGATTGCGCAAGAAACGCAACATGGTCTATCCGAGTAACAGGTTCCTCACACTCGTGGATTACCACTTCAGTCTGAGTACCAGTGTAAGCAGGAGGAAAAACATCTTTACCATCGATAAGATCAAGAACTTCTTGCGCTGTTTTGCCAAATCTTTCGAAAAAAGAGCGCCGGTCTAAACGCCGAATATCAGATATTCGTTCAAGCCCTAACAGATGCGCCAGAGCAATAAAATTTTCAATACGATGATGCTTTTCAGTCGAAAAATATGAGCATAAAAGTGTATCTACTGAGCGCTCATCGAGAATGTCGCATACCGTATCAACATCCAAATCTTTGTACGCAGCTTGAACTGATGCATAAACCCCAGGCGCAAAACCGATATGGGCCTCTACCCCAGTTTCTGCTGCTATCTCACCGATAAGAGTCTCTGCCAAAATAGATCTATCGCTTATCCGCGGCACAATAAATACAGCCAATCCAGGTTCAAGGATCGCGCTATGAAGAACATGCGCGCAAAGAACATCCATGACATCATCAAATTTTTCCTTAGTCAGCGCCCGATCCTTGT
This sequence comes from Arcanobacterium phocae, assembly GCF_900105865.1. NCBI lineage: Bacteria > Bacillati > Actinomycetota > Actinomycetes > Actinomycetales > Actinomycetaceae > Arcanobacterium > Arcanobacterium phocae. Next base: position 1,473,434 of record NZ_LT629804.1, on the reverse strand, counting down.
TGAGTATTTTTACATTTGCATAACGGGAGGCATACGCAGCAGATATGCCAGTTTTAAGACCTTGTCTATGTGCCGCGTCATTTACATCAGTAACGTTTTTACCGTGAACCACTGCGATTGGTTGTGTCGCATCATAGCCTCTACTATGTGCCATGACTGCCACGCTCCACTGTGGAATCCAAATAGCCCCATACATCACATACCACCCCATCCGGCATGAGAAAATCTCACTAAAGCAGATCCCCACCATGACGAAACTTCATAGTCCATATGACTGATAGGACCGATCTCTGCAACATGCCGCTCATTTTTCAAAATTTCACCGCTGGCATCGCGCATGACTCCATGCACTTGGCCTGTGCTCCCAGCCCAAGATCCTAAACTGAATAAAACACCGGACCGAGCTCTTACTCTGCGTTCTAAAATTCGTTGTTGCCGATGCGGAATGAGCGTACTAGGAGCAATAACAACATCAAATCCATCGATAACAGCTGACATCACTTGTGCAGAATGTTGCGAAACGTAAGGAATCGTCACGCATCTATGCAACGATATACCACTAGCATTTGCGAGGGACCACCCCCAAGAAGGCATTCCTACGCATGCTACCCAAGCTCCTTGCCGTGCAACTATGCCGGCCAGCATCACGCCAATGCTCATGGATCCAGCAATCTCAACAATGCTTCCTTTTGCAATTCCATGTGGGAAAACTGGAAGAAGATACTGCGGAACATCATAAACATTGTGGTACACCACAGGTTCCTTGACCGGACGTACCCCAGCATTACGCTCCGCTTCAGCAAGAACACGTTGTGCCAATGCAAGACGATTATTCACAACTCCCCTTTCGAACATCTGTTCGATAGATTATCCTACAGCTCCCACATAAAATTCATGACACTTTTGCGCTAATCTTAAAAGGTGTTAAATTTTGTATTCCATGAACCAAAGATTCCAGGCAACACCGGCAATGCCATACGTTTAGCGGCATGCACCGGTGCCCGTCTACACCTGATCGAACCGCTCGCTTTCAACTTTGACGACGCACATCTACGCCGCGCCGGTCTCGATTATCACGATCTAGCCGACGTCGTCATTCACTCAAATTGGGAAGCTGCAAAAGAATACTTCGGAAACGATCGACGCATCTTTGCATTCACGTCACACACCGAAAACAACTATGCAGATGAACGATACCGAGACGAAGACGTTCTACTTTTTGGCACCGAACCAACAGGACTTCCCGCCGATGTTCTCAATGATCCATTCATTACTAAGCATCTGCGAATCCCCATGCTCCCCGGCCGCCGTTCGCTCAACTTAGCCAATTCGGCATCAATCGTAGTTTATGAAGCATGGCGTCAACTGAATTTTATAGCCGCAGCTGACATCTCCTGAACCGATCTTCTGTCATGCCGGGTATACCCTCCTGACTTTAGCCGGGTATACCTCAATCCTTGAGGTATGGCTGAATATTCATATGCAGAACGAGTTCTAGGCAGCGTTCTTGGTAAAACGCTCGCTCGCCGTCGTAAAGAACTTGGAAAAACACAGGAACAGGTAGCGAACGAGGCACAAATCAACCGGGAACACTACCAACAAATGGAGTACGGGCGCTCAGACCGCAAACGTAATTCGCCGCTCAATCCGCGGCTGAGCACGCTGCTCAAGCTCTCTGCCGTGCTTGACACGGAAGTCGAGGTTCTCCTGCGAGATGCAATTGCAGCTTATCGCTACACTCAAGCACATGAGGAGCAAGTCTAACAGATCCGCAACTCCCATGCGGCCACTGCTCCGGCAGCTGCAACATTGAGCGAATCGACTTCGCCTGCCATCGGAATAATAACTGCATGATCGGCATGCGCAATTGTCGCCGCGTTCAAACCGTCACCCTCGGTACCCAAAATAAGTGCAACTTTCGAATCTGGAGCTGATACTTCGGGAAGACGAGCAAACTCGTCAAGCTTCAGCGCATCTTTTCGCAATGCCAAAGACGCAGTAATCCACCCGTTGTCCTTCAAAGTTTGCATGGACCGTGGCCAATGAGTGATACGGGTCCACGGCACTTGGAAAACTGTGCCCATCGATACCCGTACAGAACGCCGATAGAGCGGATCAGACGCCGAATCCGTCAGTAAAACCGCATCAAATCCTAACGCAGCCATCGAACGGAACACTGCCCCAACATTCGTGTGGTTGACAAGATTTTCTAGAATTACTATCCGGCGAGCAGAACTATGCTTACCAATAAAGGTTTCTATCGGCAACAATTCTGGCCGATTCATTGCCGCCAACGCACCACGATGGACATGGAAACCAGTAAGTTGCTCAAGCAGTTCTTCACTAGCAAGATATACCGGAACTGTGCCACCATCCACCGAGCCTGTAGCCTGTTCAATAATCGGCTGCATTGCGGACAACCAACGCGCGGTCATAATAAACGATCGTGGCGTATGCCCGGCGGCAACTGCTCGCCGAATAACTTTATCTCCCTCTGCCATATACAGCCCGCGCTCCGCTTCAAGACTTTTACGAAGGGCAACGTCAGTGAGTGACGTGTAGTCAGTTAGCCGTGGATCTTCTAATGAATCTAGCTCGATAATCACGCCTACTAGTGTACAAGAATCCCCACTGCCATCAGCATGCAGTGGGGATTCTTAACTAAATTATGCAAAATACTAGCTATTTTGGCTAGATTCCTCTGCTACTTCAGTTGCCTTATGTGCTTCGCCTTGCGCATCAGCTAACGCTTCGTCTGTGCTTTGTAAAATAGTATTTGCTAACGAAGTAGCCAATTCACCGTCATCAAGTCCGCTGAAATCCACTTCGGTGTTTTCTTCAGTGGCTTTTCCAGTGAATCCAGCGGTCACTGCGTTCAACGCAGCGGTAAGTTCAGTTGGAACAATCCAGAGCTTCGACGACGACGATTCCGCAATCTGCGGCAACATCTTCAAGTATTCGTACGATAGCAACTTCGGATCTGCATTACCACGATGAATAGCGTCAAAGACCTGTAAAATCGCGCGAGATTCGCCTTGAGCCTGCAGAATTGCGGCCTGAGCTTCACCTTCGGCGCGTAGAATCTGGGACTGTTTTTCGCCTTCTGCAGTAAGAATCGCTGATTGCTTAATACCTTCGGCGGTCAAAATTGCAGCACGACGATCACGTTCTGCTCGCATCTGTTGTTCCATCGCAGACTGAACAGTCGTCGGCGGATCAATAGCTTTCAGTTCCACGCGAGATACTCGAATGCCCCATCGGCCAGTTGCTTCATCGAGGACACCACGTAGCTGGCCATTTATTTGGTCACGGCCAGTCAATGCCTGCTCCATATCCATTGAGCCGATGATATTGCGTAAAGTCGTTACTGCAAGCTGCTCGATCGCCGCCATAGGGTTAGCGATTTCGTAAGTAGCAGATTCTGGTTGAGTTACTTGATAGTAAATGACCGTATCAATATTGACCACAATGTTATCCGAGGTGATCACGGGTTGTGGTGGGAATGGAACCACCTGTTCACGCATATCGATGCGCTGACGAACTGAATCAATGAAAGGTACCAAAAAGTGCAGACCCGGTTTAAGTGTTTTATGATACTTTCCCAGTCTTTCCACGATAACGGTGAATCCCTGATGCACCTGAAGTACCGCACGCCAAATAGCCACTACGATAAATAAGGCTAAAATTGCAAGAACAACTAGCAACACCATAGAGGCGATATCTGTTTCGTTTCCCATAGTGGAAACCTCCTTTTGTCAGCCCCGCCTTAGGCAGGAACCACGATAGCTTGGGCGCCTTCCACTGATGTAACAACAACGTTTACGCCAGCTTCGATTGGATCGCTACCTGTTTTAGCGCTCCATACTTCGCCATTGATCTTAATTTGCCCAGATGCGCGGTCTATCCGCGTCAAACTGACCGCTTCTTGACCAGACATGGCATATACGTTTGATTCAACGGCAGAAGAATTATTGACATGACGGCGTGCCCACGGACGGACAAGGAACAACAATACAGCCGAAACTATAACAAATGTGATGACCTGAAAAACCAGGTTCCCACCGATTGCAGACACTGCTGCTGCCGCTAATGCGCCGCCAGCCACCATTGTGAACGTAAAGTCAACTGTGAGCATTTCTAAGATCAGCAACACCGCAGAAATTATTGCCCAAATTCCCCAAGCCATCTGCGCCCTCCTAAGGACGATTAATATTCTTTATTCTAACAGGAATTAGACATGGAAGGCACCTAGTAGCTATCGACCAGCAACAGCAAAATACCGGCCATTTTCTTTGCTTATGTGAGTATCGAGTCCAAAAACTTCAGTCATATTTTGGTTAGTCAAGACGTCGTCAATCGGGCCACTGGCGAAAATTTTACCTTCTTTCATCAGCAACGAGTGAGTAAACCCGATCGGAATTTCTTCCACATGGTGAGTTACTAACACAATAACAGGAGCATAAGGAGCTTGACTAAATCTCTCGAGTGTCATCATTAATTGTTCTCGACCACCAAAGTCTAGACCCGCTGCCGGCTCATCAAGAACAAGGACTTCCGGGTCGGACATAAGCGCTCGGGCGATCCCAACTCGTTTACGTTCTCCGGAAGAAATCCGATTAAACGGATGATCAGCTAGTTGATCCACGCCTAATGAAGCTAGTAAGCCTAAAGCTCGCCGTGTATCTTCTTCCTCATACACTTCCGTCCACGAGGAGCTGCGCCCATAAGCTGCCGTTCGAACGACGTCGAGCACTGTTTCACGCCCACTAATCTTTGCATCAACTACTTGCGAGGCAACGCCGATCAAAGCTTTTAATTCACTCATATCTGCAGTTGCTGGCGACGCTCCGATTAACGTTACATCGCCATCCGTTGGAAGCATCCTACCCGTGGCCAAAGCAATGAGAGTGGTCTTTCCAGCCCCATTCGGACCTAAGATAACCCAGCGCTCATCATCATGAACTTGCCACGAAACATTATCCAAAATTATCTGACCATGCCGAGTGACAGTCACATTAGATACGTTTAAAACTTCTCCCATAGTCCTAACCTAGTTCGTTCTTCCTGTTCCATTTGCTTCAGCGAGCTAAAATCTTGCCGTAAAAATCCATAGTTTTAACCGCAATATTTTCCCAGGAGAAGTGCTCTTCTACCCGACGCCGACCAGCTTGTCCCATCTGCGCAGCACGTTGCGGATCGGAAACAATTTCTGCTAGAGCATGTCCTAAATCGCGCTCGAAGGTTTCCGGATCTACTGGTGTCCCGGTACCATCATTCACCTGCTCGATGGGAACAAGGACTCCGGTAACGCCGTCGTCAATACAATCTGGGATGCCTCCCGTATTAGTACCAACGACTGGTAATCCCATAGCCATTGCTTCTAAATTCACGATACCAAGCGGCTCATAGATTGATGGGGTGACAAACGTCGTCGAGCAGGCCAAAAGTAGCTGAATCTTATCCCGTGACAAATGCTCATCGATCCATACAACGCCATCGCGCCGTTCTTGCAAATGCTGAACTAGCCCACGCGTTTCAGCCAAGATTTCAGGCGTATCAGGAGCTCCAGCGCACAGGATAACTTGAACATCAGCAGGTACGTAAGCCAACGCACGTAATAACCCCGGAACCCCCTTCTGCCGAGTAATCCTACCGACAAAAGCAATTGTTGGCGCATCAGGATTCAGCCCATAGGAGCGTACGAACGCTCGAGCTTCAGCCTTATGTTCATCAGTTTGCAGAGCTTTCCATGCCTCAAGATCAATTCCGTTGTGAATAACATGAACCTTCTGCGGGTCTAATCCCGGGTAGCATCGAATGATGTCTTCACGCATGGCGTGTGAGACAGCAATGATACCGTCGGCTGCTTCATATGCAGTTTTTTCTGCCCACGATGAGAGGTTATAGCCGCCCCCAAGTTGCTCACGCTTCCAAGGACGTAGCGGTTCCAAGGAATGAGCAGAGATAACGTGCGGCACCTCATGTAAAAGAGACGCCCAGTGCCCAGCCATATTTGCATACCAAGTATGCGAATGGACAATATCTGCACCCGCGGTCTTCTGCGCCATCGCAAGATCTACGCCAAACGTCTTAATCGCACTGTTTGTCTGCGCCAACTCGTCAAGATAATCATAGCCTTCTATATGAATTGAATTATCACCAGTAGCAGGACGCGGTCCGTCAAAAGCGTGCACGTGCACATCGGCGTGAGCCGACAGGACTTTCGATAGCTCAGCTACATGGACACCAGCACCACCATAGATATGTGGCGGATACTCACGAGTCAGTAGATCAACACGCATGACTGTCCCTTCATTAGAGAAATATTCTGCTCTAACCTTAGCCTGATTTTGGGATCAATGGGCAAAGCAAATCAAAATGTTCTGGTAAAAAGTTGCAGGATTACGGAAACTTTTTGCAGATTTTGGGAAATATAATGAAAACCCATAAATACCGCACCAACACCGAAACTCTCAGCTAAAGTAAGACCTATGCATGGAAGAAAAAGATCAAAACCTCGTGTACTAGCCATTGTCCTTGCAGGCGGTGAGGGTAAACGCCTGATGCCGCTTACTCAGGACCGGGCCAAACCAGCAGTTCCTTTCGGTGGTATTTATCGCCTTATCGATTTTTCATTATCAAATCTAGTGAACTCAGGGTACCTCAAAGTCGTGGTACTCACCCAGTACAAGTCACATTCTTTGGATCGCCATATTTCTCAAACTTGGCGCATGTCCACCCTTTTGGACAATTACATCGCACCAGTTCCTGCACAGCAACGTGTGGGCAAGAGCTGGTTCTCCGGATCTGCAGACGCGGTCTTCCAATCCCTCAATATTTTGGATGATGAACGCCCGGATTACGTTGTTATTACAGGTGCGGATAACATCTACCGGATGGACTTCTCCCAAATGGTTGAGCAGCACATTGACTCTGGGCACGGATTAACCATTGCTGGATTGCGTCAGCCGCTCCATATGTGTTCGTCATTCGGAGTTATCGACACCGACCCCTCAGATTGTACTAAGGTCCGCGAATTTCTCGAAAAGCCTGAGCATGTGGATGGGCTTCCTGATTCGCCTGGCGAATTTCTGGCCTCCATGGGCAATTATGTTTTCAGTGCAGATGCGCTCGTTAATGCCCTCCATGCAGACGCGGATAACACTGATTCGAATCATGACATGGGTGGTGATATCGTCCCAATGTTTGTTTCGAAAGGAGACTGTGGAGTCTACGACTTTACATACAACGATATCCCAGGCTCCACAGAGCGCGACCGCAACTACTGGCGAGACGTCGGTACAATCGACATGTTCCACGAAGCCAATCAGGACCTTATCGCTATTAACCCAATTTTCAACCTGTATAACACAGACTGGCCACTCTACACCGGCTATACTGGTCTTCCACCGGCCAAATTCGTGTATGGACACCATGAGCGATTAGGGCATGCTCTCGATTCGATCATCTCCCCCGGTGTGATTATTTCCGGTGGTGAGGTTATTGCTTCGGTTCTTTCGCCACATGTGCGGGTTAATTCATGGTCCTCAGTACGTAACTCAGTCATATTTGATGGAGTTAATGTGGGTCGTAACGCCACGGTTGTTAACGCAATCGTGGACAAGTACGTCCAGATTGACGAAGGAGCACAGATTGGTATTGACCATGAGCACGATCGCGCACGTGGATGCTGGATATCCGAAGGTGGCATCGTCGTCGTACCAAAGGGTGTTCATATAACTCGCGATTAACACATTCATGTTGTATAGGTTCAGTGGCGGTCTCGATTCTTTGCGAGACCGCCACTGACTATCTAGTTTAAAACGTCAAGCGATTGCTATCAGTTCAAGGTAATCATCAGACCACAGATCTTCGTCCCCATCTGGCAAAATAAGGACACGCTCCGGATCAAGAGCTTCAACGGCACCCTCGTCGTGAGTCACGAGAATAACTGCGCCTTCATATTTCCGTAGCGCGTTCAATATTTCTTCACGCGAAGCCGGATCAAGATTATTAGTCGGCTCGTCGAGCAACAGAACGTTCGCAGCTGACACCACAAGCATCGCCAAGGCTAACCGTGTTTTTTCGCCGCCCGAAAGCACACCAGCAGGTTTGTCTGCATCATCGCCAGAAAAGAGAAACGAGCCGAGTACGGATCGCACGCCAGTATCGTCAAGTTCTGGCGCAACATAACGCAAGTTTTCGACAACAGTCTTTTTGGAGTCAATAGTCTCGTGCTCCTGTGCATAATAGCCAAGTTTCAGCCCATGACCAGCAACTACTTCACCAGTATCAGAGTGTTCTACTCCAGCGAGTATTCGTAACAGCGTCGTTTTGCCAGCGCCGTTATAGCCAAGCACTACCACTCTTGACCCTCGATCGATTGCCAGGTCAAGTCCTGCGAAAATTTCAAGTGAACCATAGGACTTGGAAAGTCCCTTAGCCATCAGTGGCGTTTTCCCCGACGGCGCTGGCTCTGGGAAGCGCAAATGAGCTACCTTGTCCGCAGCACGTGTTTCCTCGAGATTACTAACAAGTTTTTCTGCACGCTTGAGCATGTTTTGGGCAGCAACTGCTTTAGTTGCTTTAGCACGCATTTTGTTAGCTTGCGCAGTAAGCGCAGCGGCCTTCTTTTCTGCGTTTGCACGTTCTCGACGACGACGCGCTTCATCGCTCTCACGCTGTTTGAGGTAGGCATCCCAGCCCATCGAATAAATATCAATAACGGAACGATTCGCGTCCAAATACCAGATCTGGTTAACAGTCTCACGCAGCAATTCAACTGAGTGAGAAATTACGATATATCCGCCCGAGTATGTCTTTAGCCAATCCCTCAACCAAAGAATCGAGTCATGGTCAAGGTGGTTTGTTGGCTCATCAAGAAGAAGTGTGTCTGCGCCAGAAAAAAGGACGCGTGCTAGCTCTACACGCCGACGCTGACCGCCTGAAAGAGTATGGAGCTCTTGGTCGAGCACACGTTCTGGTAGACCGAGGGAGGCTGAGATCTGCGCGGCTTCAGCTTTTGCTGCGTATCCTCCGGCAGCAGTAAACTGCATATCCAAACGCACATACTTTTCCATAGCTTTTTGCTGCTTCGTACCGGTAAGCGTGGACATATCTTGTTCGGCACGTTCTAAAGAACGTAGCATCTGCTCGATTCCGCGAGCTGACAAGATACGATCGCGTGCCTTCTGGTTCGGATCGCCAATGCGCGGATCCTGTGCCAAGTAACCAATGGAGCCTTTTCGGCTAATCAAACCGGTATGCTCTACTACTTCAGATGTTGTTCCTTCACCGGCGAGAAGTCTGAGTAGGGTTGTTTTACCAGCACCGTTACGACCAACTAGTCCGATAGCTGAGCCTTTATCCACGTGTAATGTGGCTCCAGACATGAGCGTACGCGTGCCGATATTCATGGAAAGATCTTGGGTATGAATCACTCTCCTAGTTTACCCGTCCATAATCATTACCCCTACGCCACTGTTGGTGTAGCTCCCCACACCAACAGACAGAATACGAAGCCTTTCTGCTGAGCATATTCAGCCCTAACAACAGACGAGGCGGGCATCGACAACATGTTGATACCCGCCTTGACAACTGCCATGTTTTTGAAAGAACATGATTTTTAAACGTTGAAGCCAAGCGCCCGAAGTTGATCCCGGCCATCTTCGGTAATTCGATCCGGGCCCCACGGTGGCAACCATACCCAGTTGATCCTAAAATCATTAACCAGGTGCGCAACAGCTACTGCGGCTTGTTCTTCGATTACATCTGTCAACGGGCAAGCTGCCGATGTCAAAGTCATATCGGCGACTGCGGAATCGCCGTCGATAGTAAGCCCGTATACCAGGCCAAGGTCAACGATATTGATGCCGAGTTCCGGATCAATAACATCGCGAAGAGCTTCTTCGAGATCTTCAACGGTGACGGGAGAGTCGGTCATATTTTTACTCCTTAGCAAAACAGGCTAGTGAACGTACATAAACTAATCTTAAGAATGATGGTGCAACGCTTGATCCGTAGCATCGCGTAATGCCATCCATCCTAGAAGAGCACACTTGACGCGCATCGGGAACTTGGACACGCCTTGGAAAGCAGAAGCATCATCGAGAAGATCTGCTACGTCGTCATCGATTTCGACACCGCGGCTATCCATCATGTTACGGAACGCCGCGTAGAGCTGATCAAAATCCTCAATTGAGTGTCCGTCTATTAGATCGTGCATGATCGATAGCGATGCCTGAGATATCGAGCATCCCTGGCCTTCCCATGCCACATGCTCGAATCGTTTGCCATCTTCGGAAAGCACCACACGCATTGTAGCCTGATCTCCACAAGTGGTATTAACTTGAAACGATTCACCATCAGCGTGTTCTAGGTATCCTTCACCGTGCCGTTCTCGAGAAGCATCGAGAATTATTTGCTGATACATCTGGTCTAGATCACTCATATTTATCCTTTCACTCCGAAATACGAGCGCACTCCAGAAAGCGCTTCTATGAATACGTCGATGTCCTCTTTATTATTATATGGCCCGAAAGAAATACGCGACGAAGCGAAAACTCCAAAATGCTGATGAATTGGCTGCGCACAGTGGTGTCCTACCCTGATAGCAATTCCTTGAGCATCCAGAACCTGGCCCACATCATGCGGATGAACGCCTTGAACGTCGAACGCAATGACACCAACCCGATCACTTGCTTCAGCTGGTCCAAGGATACGGATACCATCGATGGTTTTTATGCTTTCGAGTGCGTAAGCTGTCAGCTCGTGTTCGTGCCGCTGAACATTCTCCATACCTAAATTTCTTAGGTAGAGCACTGCTGCATCCAAGCCTACAATCTGTGTCACCGGTTGAGTTCCGGCTTCAAAGCGAGCCGGCGGCATCGCAAACGTTGCCTTTTCCATAGTGACAGTTTCAATCATTGAACCACCCGTAAGAAATGGTGGAACACTATCTGCGATATCACGACGAGTATACAAGATTCCAATCCCGGTTGGACCAAGCATCTTATGCCCGGAAAAGACGGCAAAATCTGTGCCAAGCATATGAAAATCAACCGGAATATGAGGAACGGATTGGCACGCGTCAAGAATTGTATAAGCACCATGCGCGCGAGCAGCTTCGACAATTGCCGGCACCGGAGATACTGCGCCAGTAACATTCGACACATGCGTGAATGCAACAATCCGGGTACGCGAATCGATAGCATCCAGTGTGTCTATGTCAATCTGCCCATCAGGTAGAATATCTAGCCATCGCAATTCGATACCAACTTTGCGGCATAGATCTTGCCATGGAAGAAGATTCGCGTGGTGCTCAGCGCGGGTCACTACAATATTGTCACCGGTATGCAGTGCAAGCGGAGATGCTATCCCTAATTGTTTTTCGGCAAGCGTCGCATTCAAAAAACTATATGCAACTGAGTTTAGGGCTTCCGTAGAATTCTTCGTCCACGATACCTCAGAACTATCAGCTCCAACAAACGCAGCAACATCAGCGCGAGCGTCTTCAACAGCAACCGTTGCCTCTGCTGCTAAAACATGCGAGCCACGGTTTACAGCACCATTATGAACCTGATCCTGGGCCACCATCGCATCGATAACAGACACTGGACGTTGTGCTGTCGCAGCCGAGTCTAAATAGACAAGCCTAGTCCCGCTATGAACGTCACGTTGGAGGATCGGGAAATCTGTCCGCGCAGCTAGAGCAGTATTCACAAATTAGCCTTCGTACTTCTCATACCCATGGGCTTCAAGAATCTCAGCTAACTCTGGACCGCCAGACTCTACTACGCGCCCATCTACGAAAACGTGCACGAAATCAGGCTTGATGTAATTCAAGATACGAGTGTAGTGCGTAATTAATAGGACACCATTGTTAGTCTTATCATGAACTCTGTTCACGCCTTCAGAAACAAGGCGCAAAGCATCGACATCCAAGCCAGAATCCGTCTCATCTAAAACAGCAAACTTCGGCTTAAGCATTTCCAGTTGGAGAACTTCGACTCGTTTTTTCTCGCCACCAGAAAAGCCGACATTGACATCACGAGAAGAAAAACCCTCGTCAATCTTTAAATCATGCATCGCTTGTTTCATGGATTTGACCCATTCGCGAAGCTTAGGCGCTTGACCGTCTACCGCGGTTTTAGCAGACCTTAAGAAGTTAGTGACAGTTACTCCGGTTACTTCAACCGGGTACTGCATTGCAAGAAAAATACCGGCTCGAGCGCGCGCATCTGCAGGCAACTCGGCAATATTTTGACCATCAAGCAAAATTTCACCCTCAGTGATGTCATACTTTGGATGACCTGCGATGGCATACGACAGTGTCGATTTTCCGGATCCATTCGGTCCCATAATAGCGTGAATTTCGCCAGAGTTAATCGTCAGATTGACGCCACGCAAAATTGGCTTTGGCCCTTCAGCAGTATGGACAGAAACATGAAGATTCTTAATTTCAAGGGTGGACAATGATTTCTCTTCTCTATTTAAAACATTCTTTTAAGATTGAACAGTGATGTAGACGTCGTCGCCGTCTACACGAACAGGATAGGTAGTTATCGGAGCAGACGCAGGTGGCGTCAAAACCTGACCAGAAGCCAGATCAAATGCCGCACCGTGACGGCTGCATTCGATTGTTTCATCCTCTACCCATCCTTCAGAAAGTTTCACTCTTCCATGAGTACACCGGTCATGTGTTGCAAACCAACTCCCGCTTTCTGCATGAATAACAGCTATCGGAATTGTCTCAACATCATCGATCACGATCTCAAAACCTGCGACTGAGCCGGGGGCTACATCGGAGACTGCACAGACTCTGTGATCAGACATGTGCCGCGACTCCCATCGTTAGGTCCAGCTCCGTTTCAATCGCAGCCATAAGCTTATCTTCAACGGCTTCAACACCGATTTGGTGAATCAATTCCGCGAAGAAACCACGGACTACAAGTCGGCGAGCTTCGTCTTCTGAAATCCCTCGAGACATAAGGTAGAAAAGTTGCTCATCATCGAAACGGCCGGTGGCCGAAGCGTGTCCTGCACCTTCGATTTCGCCGGTTTCAATCTCAAGATTTGGCACCGAGTCTGCTCTCGCCCCCTCAGTGAGCAAAAGATTTCTATTTAGCTCATATGTATTAGTGCCTTCTGCCTCTGGGCGGATCAGTACATCGCCAACCCATACCGAGTGCGCATCGAAGCCCTGTAACGCACCTTTGTAGGTCACGTTAGAGATTGCTTTTGGAACACTGTGATCAATTAACAACCGGTTTTCGATATGCTGGCCACCATCAACAAAATAAGCACCGAGCATATTGATATCTGCTCCCGGCGCAGTATATTCCACTGATGTAGTAACCCGAACCAATTTCCCGCCAAGTGAAACAACGATATGTTTCAATATTGCATCGCGTCCCATTTTAATCCGGTGCGAAGCCGTATGAACAGCATCGTCATCCCATTCTTGGACTGTGACAAGCGTCAGATGAGCTCCGTCGTCGACGACGATCTCGACCGCTTCGTTGACATTTCCTGACCCGTGATGTGCGAGCACTACGGTAGCATTTGAATATTGCTCGGCATGCACGTAAAAATGCTGCGGAGAAACTTTGCTTGAAGCTTGCCCAGTTACGTTTGCCAACACTTCACGAGTTAACGAGGTACCCGAAGGAATCGTAATAGCATGAGCTTCCTGAAAACTATTCCATTCGATCACAGATGTTCGGTCTTCAGGAGGAAACACTTGGCCTAACCGTGGGTCGTCCCGACCAACAACTTCGTAGTTGGCTTCTCCGGTTACAGTAACTTGCGGTTTAGCTCCATCTGCCTGAGCGAAAAATGCTGCTAGTTTCTCAACCGGGGTAAAACGCCAATCTTCTTCGCGCCCACTCGGAACTGGAAAAGAATCAATATCAAATGATAATGCGCGATCTGCGCGTGAATTCATAACAGGTGCCATCAGCCGACAGATCCTTCCATCTGAAGTTCAATAAGGCGATTAAGTTCGAGTGCGTATTCCATAGGCAACTCACGTGCAATTGGTTCAACAAACCCACGGACAATCATCGCCATTGCCTCAGTTTCTTCAATGCCACGAGACATCAGGTAGAACAACTGATCTTCGGAAACCTTTGAAACTGTTGCTTCATGTCCCATTTCGACGTCGTCAACACGCACGTCGACATAAGGATAAGTATCCGAACGCGAGATAGTATCAACTAGCAAGGCGTCACACAAGACATTCGACTTAGATTTCTTCGCTTGCGGGTCAATCTGGACTAGCCCACGGTAAGCTGACCGCCCACCCCCACGTGCAACTGACTTAGATACAATCGACGATGATGTGTTCGGAGCCATGTGAACCATCTTGGAGCCAGTATCTTGGTACTGGCCAGCACCGGCGAATGCAATGGACAGCGTCTCACCACGAGCATGCTCGCCCAGAAGGTAAACGGCTGGATACTTCATAGTCACTTTTGAACCGATATTTCCATCGATCCATTCCATCGTGCCACCTTCTTCTACCATAGCTCGCTTGGTCACGAGATTATAAACATTATTCGACCAATTTTGAATTGTTGTGTAACGAACCCGAGCTCCCTTTTTAACAAAGATTTCAACGACGGCCGAATGTAATGAATCGCTCGAATAAATTGGCGCAGTACAGCCCTCAACATAGTGCACGTAGGAATCTTCATCAGCAATGATCAATGTTCGTTCGAACTGCCCCATATTTTCAGTGTTGATGCGGAAGTATGCCTGGAGCGGTATATCAACATGGACTCCCTTAGGCACATAAATAAATGAGCCACCCGACCACACCGCGGAGTTAAGGGAAGCGAACTTGTTATCACCTAATGGGATAGCTGTTCCAAAGTACTCTTGGAAAATTTCCGGATGCTCACGTAAACCAGTGTCAGTGTCTAAGAAGATAACACCTTGTTGTTCGAGGTCCTCCCGAATTTTGTGATAGACAACTTCAGATTCATACTGAGCAGCCACACCGGCAACAAGGCGAGCTTTCTCTGCCTCTGGAATACCTAATTTATCATAGGTATTCTTAATTTCTTCTGGCAGATCTTCCCATGTATCGGCTTGACCTTCAGTGGATTTAACATAGTACTTGATCGAATCAAAATCAATACCAGATAGGTCTGCGCCCCACTGTGGCATCGGACGGCGTTCGAACAGTTTTAGAGCTTTTATACGCTTCTTCAACATCCATAATGGTTCGCCTTTACGAGCAGAAATTTCTCGAACGACGTCCTCATTTAGACCTCGCTTAGCAGTAGCCCCAGCAGTATCAGCATCATGCCACCCGTATTGGTACTTGCCACCGATCGCATCAATAGTTTCTTCTTGGGTCATCTGTTCTGGTGAGCCCGTTCCCGTTTGGGTCATTTATTTCCTTCCCGATCGCCAGCATTATCTGGCGCAATGTTTTGCGATGTAGCACGACTGCGTAGGTTTTGTGGAATACCCAATAAGATATTTGTGGTGCATACGTGGCCTCCACTTGCTAACGTAGACAATCGCTGAATTGGCACCCCAAGTAGCCGTGCAAAAGCCTGAGTTTCTGCTTCACACATTTCTGGAAAGTCTTTAGCTACCTCTTGAATTGGACAATGCCCTTGGCATAGCTGGATTGCCAATGCGTGGGGTCCGCCACGACGCAAAGTCGCCACAAATCCGTCTTTCGACAACGCCTCTGCGAGTGTGGCTGTTTTTTCAGCAGTAGAGGTGCCTGACTGACTGAGAATAGATCGGTAACGGTCTTCTAACTTGTGAATACGCGCCTGGACAAATTCATCCACGCCCTCATCGCCAAGTTCAGCTCGCAAAAAAGCCAAAGCTTGATTGGCTAGATCAGCGTATCCTTGTCCTAAAAGCTCCTGACCAGAGGCTGTTGCAACGTACTTCCGCGAAGGCCGCCCACGGCGGGCAGGACCAGAATTGTGGCCGTCATATATTTCGATCATATTGTCAGCAACAAGTGACGATATGTGGCGACGAACGGCTGCTGGGGTAAGGACCAGTATTTTCGCGAGTTCACCGGCAGTGATTGGGCCTCGTTCTACGATGAGTCGCAAGATCTGTTCACATGTTCCGGCATCGTCATTGTCTGCCATATCCACCTCCCGCAACTAATAAAAACCTTTACACAACATCTTTGTTGCAAAATTAAACTTTTGCAAGTTGATGAGGCAGATTTATGCCACACTCGAACAGAAAAGTGTCACTAAAGCATTCTATGGACGAAAAGTCTGGCTCCGCAGATACTCATTGGCAGCTAACACTCCGGCAACAAGCGCTGGACTAGTGAGGTCGCCGCGAAAGATTGCCTGAATAATGTTGCGGATATCTACCCAATGGACGGTAATTTCACGCTCTTCTTCAATTTTTTCAAAATTATTTTTGCTACCAATCGAAACGTCAGAAGCTAAGAAAACTGTCACTTTTTCATCACTCACTCCTGCAGAAGCATAAAAACTGATCAACTCCAGCCACCCATTCGCAACGTAACCAGTTTCTTCAGCTAGTTCACGCCGCGCAGCGCGCTTCTTCTCCTCGCCCGGAACATCACAAAGCCCGGCGGGGACTTCCCACATCAGTTGCCGTGGAGCATGTCGATATTGATTAATAAGCATAACCTCCCATGACGGACCAAAAGGTCTAACCGCAACAATAGCCACTGCGTCATCATGGGTCATATATTGTCGGTTAGCAACATCACCAGCAGCAAATTTAATCTGATCATCGTATATATCAAAAATTGGGCCGCCGAACTTATGCTCCGAAGTAAGCATCGCGACATGTTCGGGCGCCTGAATATCTTTGAGTTCGATGTCACCTGCCACTGTTGGATAGAGCCTCATGCTTTTGTCCTTCCATATAGATCATGACGTAAAACCACCAGCATCGGAATAATGACAACGAGTCCGCCCAGACCCGCAGCGATAAAAGATCCCAATATGCCACCGCCGCAATGGTACTGAATGAACGGGACACCGAACCACGCTGGTATTCCAATAACCGCAAGCACCACAACTGAACGTATAAGCCCACCTGCATGATCTTTTAAAACTCGTGCTCCACTTGCTTTGCGCAATAGCACCAAAACTGTAGCGGTCCCGAAAGTCATCCCGATCGATAGCGATAGCCCTACCCACAACAAAGTGGCTTCCCGGCCAGAAATCCCCACAATATGCGCACCTACAAGCGCAACAATCACCGATGCCCACGCCAGCGAATTGGTTCGTACAACGTATCGTGGTCTGCCCAATGCATATAAAACGCGAGCACCATGGTATAAAACAGAAAAGCCTACCGCACCAAGTGCCATTGATTGTAGCGCGATATCGAGTCCCAAAATTGGATTGCCAAGTTCGACCACAGTTTTTGCTGGCACCGATAGAACTGCAATCAAAACTGCAGCTGTTGCTCCCATTACGATGACAACAAATGTCGAATGTGAAACTAAACCGCGAACCTTATCATGCTCCCCTAGCTCGTGAGCTTCAGCAATACGCGGAAATACCGCAGTTGCAATAGGAACAGCCAACACTGCGTATGGAACCATAAAAATCGCATAGGCATAGTTAAAAGCAGCGAAGGTTCCGGTGTCAGACAAAGCATTCGTCGAATACATAATCATGATGATAGCCAGTTGTTGTGCTCCTAGAGCAGCTAAACCGGCGCCACCCATTCTGACTGTAGCACGGCCTACACCGTCAGGAAAAGACCAGGACGGACGAATAGTTACCAGCTTGACAACCGCAGGGAACTGCACAAGGGAAAAGACTGCAACCCCAGCGGTGGTCCCCCAGCCTAGCAATGCAGTCGCTGATCCAGTGATAGCGTCAGGCTCAGCATACGGACCAACCGTGAGCGCATACCATACAAAAACTCCCACCACTACTACCGAAGATAGCAATGGCGCAAGCGCCGGAAGAACAAAACGTTTATGTGCTTGTAATACGCCAGAAAATACTACCGACAAACCATAAAGCGGAATCTGTAAAGCAAACATTCGTAGCAGGCTAGTCCCAAGTGCAATATTCGAGATCGGGGCATCACCCAGTAAGAACTGCACAATATAAGTAGCTGTCAGCATAACAACAGCAGCCAACGGCACTGAAACAGTAAGTATCCAGGTGAGCAACGCAGATACGGTCTTCGACTCAGCACTGCGCATGTTCCGTGCGATAAAGCGCGATACTATCGGAATTACTGCTCCGGCTAATGCGCCACCAGCAGCGACCTCAAATAGTACGTTAGGCACCGTATTTGCAGTGTCATATGTTCCAGCAATAGTACCATCGGACATCGCCCATGACTGCGCGAGTTTGCGCAATAGCCCCATAATACGTGAGCCGAGGGTCAACAAGGCGATGAGCCCAGCAGCTCCGGCAACTGATGAGACTCTCTTCATGGGGTTCCTTCAGTGACGACCTAATTGATCGATCGCATTGAGGAACTTGTTACTCTCAATCACGTGCGAAAATGAAATCTTTTCCGAGGCCAATGTAAGACCAACAGTTCCAGCTAGCCATGCACTGCGTGCAGGCAATGGCAACACACGTGAAAGAATAACTCCCAATTGTGCTCCTGATGTATTGGCTCCAAGATCGCCGAGCATCGTATCACCGTTCAGATCAGAAGGAAGCCCGGCCAAGCCAGAACCTAACAATGCACTGGCTGGAACGGCTGTTTCTTCTTTACTTGCGCAGAGAAATCCGGCAAGTAAGCTGGAAACCTTTAGTGCCCGGCCAGGTCGAAGGTCAAGTAGGTTGATCAAATTAGCACTACCCGCAATCAGGGCGGTATCGATGCCAACCGCAGCAAGATCTCGTAGGCTTCGGGGACGCTCTAACACCAAACCTGATGCCAAGGCGCCAAAACCGATAATCGCAATCTTAGCAATTCCAGAAGTCAGGTGACCCGATTTCAGGGCACCAAGGTGGCCATGAAAACCCTTTCCTTGCGACTTGAAAGCACCTTCCAAATGATCATCAATATAACCAGCAAAAGCGCCAGCAGTTCCAGCGATTAAACTTGCTCGGCGTAGCTTGTTCGACCGTGTGAATAAAGTTCCGACGACGATCCCGGAAGCAACTTGCAGTCCCCCGGTAAGCGATACCATAGTCCCATCAAAAGACTGCCGATCCCAAGAATCCATGATTCGGTGCTTTGTTAGTTGTTTTACTCCGTAGACGCTAGCAGCACCAACCGCACACCCAAGAACTCGTCGTATCATGCTGCAGGATGACCTTCAGCTGGTTGTTCCTCTGAATTCGATTCCGATGGTTGTGCAGCTTCGTCAGGCTTTGGTGACTCAACGCGTGGCGATAGCGCAGTGCTAGCTCCGTCGTCGAAACCAAGTTGCACGACTGAGTCATTTAATTCAGCCGCTACTGCCATAACAACATTCATTGTCCCCACGGACAACGAATCAGCGACATTATCAACGGTCGAGACGTTTCCCGCGTCGCGTACAACTCGAGCAACATCAGCAGGTGAATCAGCTGCACCTACAACAACGGTTGGCACATGCTGACCGAATCGAGATGCGAGTTCTGCATATGTTTGGGCGTCATAAGTTGCTTGAGCTTGTATTTCAGCGTCCTTTGCTGCGCGAGTATCAATTTCAACCTGATCTGTGTCAGGAGCAATGATAACGACAGCCTGAGCTTCAGCTCCCGTTGAGGAAGCAATCGTCATCATAGGGTGTTCGGAGCCAGTGAAAATATCGCGAAGCGTTGCATTCTGTCCAAAAGACTCGCCACGAGTGGCAAGCTGTCGAAGCGCGTCTGCCATGAGCTCGTTAGCATCTGCGTCTTCTTTGGCCCCGTCGATATATGATGCTAGTTGGCTAGCAAAGGTTGTTCGGTAAGCTGTTTCATCGGCCGCGGTCCATCCACTATTGAGCGAGATCTGGACGTTAACCGAAGCTCCAGCGTTATCGAGACGATCCGTGATTGCAGTAATCTGCTCAGTTTCCACACCCGGCAAGGCCACGATTGCAACAGTGCGTCCAGTTAAGGTATCCGCGACAAGCGTCGGTGCTATATCAGCCCATGCCTCCTCATGGTGCGCCAGAGCTGTTTTATAATCACTTGACTCCGTCTTAAGTTTTGCATTGGCATCAGACAATGCTTGGACTTGCGAATTCAGCACGCTACCAATTGAATTCTGTAGCGGGCCGGCACCAAGAATAATACCAACTGCTAAGGCTATAAAAACTGCACCTAGTGACACGAGGTGATAACGAAAGTCAACCATGGATCCACCTAAAAAAGACTCTTAAACCAGAAAATTGCGTCTGAGAACCAGACCTTAAACAAACCAAACAGAATCTGTCCAGCATCAGTGACTGCTAACGAAGCAGCGATAACGAACAACCCAGTAATAAGTAAAAATGCGATTTGCCAGTTGGAAATACGCGACCGGTATAACTGGCTAACGCCTTTAGCATCGATGAGTTTAGAACCAACCTGCAAGCGCGTGAGGAATGTGGAAGCCATTCCACGTCGTCCTTTGTCTAAATATTCGATCAGGGTGGAATGCGTTCCCAATGCCACAATCAAATTAGCGCCTTTGGCATCAGCCAACAACATCGCGATATCTTCCGAGGTACCGGTTGCTGGGAAAACCACATGCTCAATACCTAAGTCTTCCACACGTTTACGCCCTGGAGCTCTGCCATCACGATACGCATGAACAACAACTTCTGCCCCGGATTTGAGTGCTTCATCAGAAACTGAGTCCATGTCACCGACGATCATGTCAGGCTTGTACCCTGCCTCAATTAGGGCATCGGCTCCACCATCAACGCCGATAAGCACTGGCCGATACTCGCGAATATATGTTCGCAAAGCCTGGAGATCATCTTTATAGCGGTAACCACGGACGACGATAAGCGCATGACGACCAGTAAACGATGTAGTGACATCTGGCATGCCGATGCCATCTAGAATCAAATCCTGTTCCCGTTCGACGTACTCCATCGTGTTCGTCGCAAACGCCTTTAGCTGGGTAGACATTCCAGCCCGTGCGGCTTCACGGTCTTCTTGGATCGTTTGCGCAGTTTGGACTACACCCTCAGCAATAATATCGCCGTTTTGCGTCACTACCCCTTGAGAGTCTACCTTAACCATTGATCCTTCACGAATATCCATGATTGCTGACCCTAAATCATCGATTAACGGGATTCCAGCTTCGTTGAGAATAATCGGGCCAAGGTTAGGATATCTGCCCGAGGTAGATTTAGCTGCATTAAGCACTGCCGTCGGCTTACACTCGACAAGTGCTTCTGCGGAGACACGATCGAGGTCCTCGTGGTCAATAATAGCGATATCGCCCGCCACTAAACGCTTCGTTAAGTTCTTTGTCCGTGAGTCAACTTTAACAGGTGCCTCACACTTACCCGGAACACCTGCTACTGCATTCTTACGCCGTTTGAATACCATACGAATATCATGACACATGAGCCGAGCTAAGTAGCTCAGCTGCGTGTGCGAGTGCCGCTTCGGATTCGGAGTGTCCGGAGAGCATCCGAGCTAGTTCTGCGACGCGTTCCGTCTCAGCTAACACCGAGACTTTAGTATCACCACCGGACTGAGTAACGTTCTTCCGAACGTTTATGTGACGAGACGAGTAAGCTGCGACCTGCGCCAAATGGGTGACAGCAATAACCTGGCATTGCTTACCTAATACGGCCAGCCGCTCACCGATAGAAAGTGCTGTTTTTCCGCCGATTCCTGCATCAACTTCATCAAAGATGAACGTGTGTTCTGTGGTGGAAATTCTTGATGCAAGTACTACTTCCAAAGCAAGCATCACACGCGACATTTCACCTCCAGAAGCGGTTTGCCCTAACGGCAATAATGGACTACCACGGTGGGGTGAAAGCTGAAATTCAATATGGTCAATCCCATGACTTTGTGGCGATTCA
This sequence comes from Arcanobacterium phocae, assembly GCF_900105865.1. Lineage (NCBI taxonomy): Bacteria > Bacillati > Actinomycetota > Actinomycetes > Actinomycetales > Actinomycetaceae > Arcanobacterium > Arcanobacterium phocae. The sequence goes on along the minus strand of NZ_LT629804.1, from coordinate 1,451,482 downwards.
GACGCTTCGACGAGTACCGAAAATGTGGCATCTTTCATTGCGAGCTGTGCGAGTTCTTTCGTCACATTCTTACTCAATAAGTGCGCATACTTGACTCTGCATTTACTCAGTGCCGCTCCAGCATGCTTAAGCTTCTCTTTTTCCTGAGCAACTTGAGCTGTGAGTGAGTCTAATGTTTCTTGCGGATTGGCGATAGCCGCTAACCGTTCATCCGCGGCAGCACGTCGAGAAAGTATTTCTCCTATATCCATCCCAAGATCTCGTTGCAGCGTCTTCAACTGCGCGCGACGTTCATGAATGCTGTTAAGCTGCGCTGGATCTGCATCGAGTGATGACAGTTGCCCACCGACTTCATTAGAGATGTCCGAAGCTTGAGCACTTACTTCATGCAAAACACTGACTAACTGAGCAACACGAGGATCATTGGCAGCAATCCTACCCAATGCGTTAGCCGCACGATCAAGCTGTTTCAGTGCACCGTTTTCTTCTGATCCTAAAGCCTCAGACGCCTCAGCCAAGGCATTTCGCACATCTTCAATATTTTCCAACAGCATAGCTCGCGATTTCAATTCATCTTCCTCACCTTCTTGAGGATTGACCGCATCGACTCGAGAGATAAGTGCTTCCAACGCCAGGCGTTCCGTCCCCGCCTGAGCAACCTTTACAGCAAACTCTTCGCGTTCGGTCACGAGATTGTGGTATTTCTGCCATTGATCATGGTATTGGGCGGCTAGTTGTGCGATTTCGTCGCCACCAAAAGAATCTAGTGCATCTCGTTGCGCTTTGGGAGATTTCAAGCGTAACTGATCAGTTTGGCCATGAATAGTTACTAAGTATTCACTCAGCTCTTTGAGGACAGCCAACGGAACAGAGTGCCCGCCAACATAAGCACGCGTTCTTCCTGAAGCAGGCAAGTGACGGGAGATGTATATAATAGCTCGGTTATCATCAGTATCTACATCGCCTCCAGCGTTACGCACGATATCTACTGCTGGCGAATTAATGCCGACGACGAATGTACCTTCGACCACTGCTGCTTCGGCTCCAACGCGAACTTTCGCGGAATCGATCTTGTTGCCCATTAACATCAGCAACGACGTTAGTGCCATTGTTTTTCCGGCGCCAGTCTCGCCTGTTAACGCGTTAAGCCCAGTGCCTAATTCTACGTTCGCGTGTTCTATGACTCCAAGGTCTCTAATCTGTAGCTCTTCGATCATGATGCTTCTCCACTGTTTCGCCAGCCATGAGTTGGAAGATTAAATTTGCGTACAAGCCGATCCGTAAATGGCATCTCATTTAGCCGAGCTAATGAGACTCGGTGCGAATCACGAGTCACAGTCACCCTTGTGCCAGCAGGTGCAGGGAATAGCCGCCGGCCATCACACCAAACATGGGCATTATTGCTGTTAATCGTCACAGATACCCGCGAATCGGGGCTAACCACCAGTGGTCGAGCGAATAACGCGTGGGCCGCCACCGGAGTGACAACTAACGCATCGACGTCGGGCCAAACTACTGGACCTCCTGCAGAAAATGAGTAAGCTGTCGAACCTGTCGGCGTCGAGACTAAAACGGTGTCACAACTAAACGCTGACACAGGCACTTGGTCAATCGCAATATCAGCTTCGACCATACGAGAAACTGGGTCCTTTTCAATCGACGCTTCGTTTAGCGCCCAGCTAGAGGTAACATCTCCATCTGCAGTTTCAATGGTTACTTGTACAGCCATTCTTGACTCTACTGTCCATTGCCCCTGTTCGATAGCAGAAACGACATGGGCAATGGACTCTGGATCGGCTTCTGCGAGAAAACCCATGTGCCCGTAATTTATTCCGAGGATCGGAATTGAGTGTCCATAAGCCAGCTCCGCAGCCCGGAGGATAGTACCGTCTCCGCCCATGACAATAATAAGCTCTACCCGAGCTAGTTCGTCAATTGACAAAAGCTCAGTTTCTTCATTGTTGCTCGATGATGGAAGCGTTGGAAGCCAAAACACATCAACACCAGCTAGTTTAAGGGCCTGGGCAACTCGGGAAGCAGATGCAATAATCTCAGGATTTTTGTCATGAGACAACAAAGCTACTGTACGTTTCACCGGCACTCCTTAAATAGTACTTTGAATGTCTATCATAGTTCTTAGAGCGAAGAACCAGCGGGTCCGGCGGCGACGGCTTCGCGGATAGAGGACTCCAAATTATCTCCGAGGCTGTCTGCCACTGCTGCTTTCATATGAATAAAATATTCCACGTTTCCAGCTGGACCAGGTAGCGGCGAAGGAGCTATGGCAAGGATGCCGAGACCATTATCTCGTGCACAGTGAGCTACTTTCATAACAGTTTCCACATGGTGTTCCGGATTGCGCACCACTCCACCTGCGCCTAGACGATCCTTTCCGATTTCAAACTGAGGCTTAACCATTAACAGAAAGTCTGCAGTGGGACTTGCACAATTGACCAGAGCAGGCAACACCAAAGTAAGCGATATAAAAGATAGATCTCCTACCACTAGATCAGGGGCAGGCTTAACTAAGTCCGGGGCCAGCGTGCGCACATTTGTCCGTTCGTACACTTCAACTCGGGGGTCTTCGCGTAGCCGCCAGGCTAATTGCCCATAACCCACGTCTACAGCCGCAACAGAAGCTGCGCCGCGGCGTAAAAGCACATCAGTAAAACCACCGGTAGAAGCTCCTGCATCGAGCGCGCGAACGCCCTTGATTTGCGGCGCAGTATCACCAAGGTAATCTAACGCACCCAAAAGCTTGTATGCGCCACGAGAGGCATAGTCATCGCGCTGATGGTCGGCCACAATCAGGGCCTGCGCCGGGTCCATTTGCCGAGACGGTTTGGCAACAACATTTTTATCAAGTAGCACTCGTCCTGCTTGGATCAATTCTGTTGCTTCGTTTCGGGAACGTGCCAAACCACGGCGCACTAGTTCTGCATCGACACGAATGAGCTTAGCCATAAATACTTAACCTCACATTTTTGCTCGACCAAGCATGATGGTCAGTTCCTGGTGAATCTTTTCCAATTCATCGATCCGGGTAGCAATACTTTTCTCCGCTAACGATGTCAGAGCTGTCTCTGGATCGATTGCGATGCGTGATTTAGGAAAAGAACGCGGATTCTCCGATGGAATATTGGAAACCATGATTATTCAGCAGTTTCACCCCATCGGGGTGAAAACTCAGGTAGCCAGGACATGTCATGTCCAGCATCAACTTGTTTCCACGCCAACGCAACGAGAGCTTGATATTCGTTCAGAGTAAGTTCCACGGTAGCTCTACCAAGTGCCATATTGTTAATGACGATTGAATGATCACTGATACTAACTGTTGTGCTTCCAACCGTTGCAGTTTCGTGTGTTACTTTCGGCTTCTCAAATGAGCGAGTTAAGTCACGTAAATCAAAAACTGGATAGGTTGGACGTTCATCCTTTTCCGCTAGCATTACTTGCTTCATGGTAGTCACACCAGTCAGCACATGAGCTGAGTCATAGCCAGATCGGTTAGCACCGAGAATATCAGTATTGAGACGATCTCCCACTGCTAATGGACGCAACCTGCCTGATTTTTTCAGTGCAAGCTGGTACATTGTCGGCTCAGGTTTTCCTGATGAGACAGGAACAACTCCGGTAGCGTGGGATACTGCAGCCACCAAAGACCCGTTACCTAAGTACTCACCGCGCTCTTTTGGAAGAGTAGCGTCGATATTCGTTGCTACGTAGGTGGCACCCGCTCGAATAGCCAAAGCCGCTTCAGATAAATCTGCCCATGTTGCATCAGGATTCAAACCGTGCAATACTGCATCTGGCCTATCGTCAGCCGAATCTACAAGAAGAAATCCAGCTTCTGATAGAGCTACGCGCACTCCTTCAGCGCCCAATGGCAGAACTTTCGCTCCAGCTGGTACCAATGTAGAAAGTAGCATCACACCAGTGATAGCACTCGTAACCACGTCTTCGGGCTGAGTAGGAATACCTAAACGAGTCAGCTGACGAGCGGTTTCAGCAGGAACACGCGCCGAATTATTTGTCATATAGACGACGCGCACACCGCTGTTTTTTGCCGATTGGTACCCCTCTACCGCACCGATTGCAGCATCCGCTCCCCGGTATGCAACACCATCTAGGTCTGACAAGATAACGTCATAGGAAGACAGAATGGTGTGTTCATTCATTGGCATCTTCTTCGTCGAAAAGTTCATCAAAAGCTTCTTCGAACTCAGGGTCTACTTCGCTGTCTGGTTCAAGATCGGTGTCTTCAATGTCATCTTCAACGTCATCATCGATAAAATCGTCTCCAAACTCATCCTCAAATTCGTCTGAATCGAAACCTTCGGAGGACGGCATCTGTTCTGATTCGTCAAGTTCGAGATCCGTGTCATTATGGTCAAAGGCTTCATCAGCGGAATCAGCAGAATCATCCTCAGGCAGGTCATCGAGAACGTCGTCCAAGTCCACCATCATAGAGAAATCTTCATCGTCTTCCAGCAAATGTTGCCACTCAGCGCGAAGCTCTTCGGCCTCGTCGGTACGTCCTAGTTCTTCAAGACGGTCTGCTTTGGTGAGCTGTACTCGAGCGGCTAGCTCCGAATCGAGGTTCTCAACCAGAATCTTTTCAAGCACAGCCAGACCGCCCTCATGGTCGCCCGTTTCTGCTCGAGCGCCAGAAATTACAATGACTAGCTCTATTTTAGCTTCAGCATCAAGTCTAGTTAGCGGCACACCTTCGATAAAACGCAAAGCTTTCTCTGGACGGCCCAACCCACGCTCCGAGTCGGCTTCGATCGGGATATGCGAGTAGTCATCACTCATTCGACGATACGTACGTAGCTCGCGCAGTGCCTCCGCATATCGGCCAGTAATATATGCGGTCAAACCGAGTGCTTCACGTACAACGTCCACTCGTGCAGCGCGCTGATAGGCTGCATACGCGTGTTGGTAGGCGACTTCCGGATCAATATCCATCATCTCACCGGCATAAGCCAAATGTCGTGCTACACGCTCACCATTTTCTTTATTAAGACTCATTAGCCGACGACGGACATCCCCATCTAATGACTGAGCTGTAATAGATTCTGGGATTTCAGCAAGTAAGTCCCGCGCATCTTCATAGTTGTAATTTCCCTCAGGCGTGTGTTCAGAGCCACGGCGACCCTCGCCACCACGGCGGTCATCACGACGATCATTATCCCACTTACGAGGACCACGATCATCACGTCGATTATCCCGACGGTCGTTATCCCAACGACGACCCTCGCCACCACGGCGGTCATCACGACGATCATTATCCCACTTACGAGGACCACGATCATCACGTCGATTATCCCGACGGTCGTTATCCCAACGACGACCCTCGCCACCACGACGATCATTATCCCACTTGCGAGGACCACGATCATCACGTCGATTATCCCGACGGTCGTTATCCCAACGACGACCCTCGCCACCACGACGATCATTATCCCACTTGCGAGGACCACGATCATCACGTCGATTATCCCGACGGTCGTTATCCCGACGGTCGTTATCCCAACGACGACCCTCGCCACCACGGCGGTCATCACGACGATCATTATCCCACTTGCGAGGACCACGATCATCACGTCGATTATCCCGACGGTCGTTATCCCAACGACGACCCTCGCCACCACGGCGGTCATCACGACGATCATTATCCCACTTGCGAGGACCACGATCATCACGTCGATTATCCCGACGGTCGTTATCCCAACGACGACCCTCGCCACCACGGCGGTCATCACGACGATCATTATCCCACTTACGAGGACCACTAGAACGGGCAGATTGCCAACCCGAGGAATCGGTATCACTATGAGATTGATGATCGTTATTATTACGGTAGTCTGACATATATTCCTCGAGTTAAGCTGTAAAAAATCAAATGCGTAAGTCGCGCATACTGCAACCAGTTTACACCACAGACACCAGAGTAAAACACTAAAATCGAGCACGCTCAGAGTGATTTACGATATGTAATCTACTAAACACCGAAATGGATATCAGCAACAACGCCTGGTTGGTGAGCGGATTCCAGTTTGGCTGTTGGCGAGGGTGTTCGCGGGTGCTGACAGGTGTCCCAACCCCTTGCCTAGATATAGTAAGCGGGAGGGGCCTGGTCGTGGTGACCGGGTCCCTCCCGCTTTTTCAGATGTGTGACGGCGGTGTCCTACTCTCCCACACTCCCTCGAGTGCAGTACCATCGGCGTTAGCAGGCTTAGCTACCGGGTTCGGTATGGGTACCGGGCGTTTCCCTGCCACTATGACCACCGTCAAAATGGTTGACGTAACACACATGCTTTATGTGTGGGAGTCAAGAATCGTATAGTAGACGCGAACACGCTTGTAACACAAGAAATGTTTCATGTTTTTAAATAAGTGGTTGGCCATTAGTACCAGTCAGCTCCAACAATTACTTGTTGTCCACGTCTGGCCTATCAACCCCATGGTCTATAGGGGGCCTTCAAAACATTAATGTTTATGGAAACCTTATCTCAAAGCAGGCTTCCCGCTTAGATGCTTTCAGCGGTTATCCTTTCCGAACGTAGCTAACCAGCCATGCTCCTGGCGGAACAACTGGCACACCAGAGGTTCGTCCGTCCCGGTCCTCTCGTACTAGGGACAGCCCTTTTCAAGTTTCCTACGCGCGCAGCGGATAGGGACCGAACTGTCTCACGACGTTCTGAACCCAGCTCGCGTGCCGCTTTAATGGGCGAACAGCCCAACCCTTGGGACCTACTCCAGCCCCAGGATGCGACGAGCCGACATCGAGGTGCCAAACCATGCCGTCGATATGAACTCTTGGGCAGGATCAGCCTGTTATCCCCGGGGTACCTTTTATCCGTTGAGCGACGGCGCTTCCACAAGCCACCGCCGGATCACTAGTTCCTACTTTCGTACCTGCTCGACCTGTCGGTCTCACAGTCAAGCTCCCTTGTACACTTACACTCAACACCTGATTGCCAACCAGGCTGAGGGAACCTTTGAGCGCCTCCGTTACCATTTAGGAGGCAACCGCCCCAGTTAAACTACCCACCAGGCACTGTCCCTGAACCAGATCATGGTCCAAGGTTAGACATCCAGCACGACCAGAGTGGTATTTCAACAATGACTCCACAACCACTGGCGTGGCTGTCTCATAGTCTCCCACCTATCCTACACAAGCCGTACCGAACACCAATACCAAGCTATAGTAAAGGTCCCGGGGTCTTTCCGTCCTGCTGCGCGTAACGAGCATCTTTACTCGTAATGCAATTTCACCGAGTTCGCGGTTGAGACAGTGGAGAAGTCGTTACGCCATTCGTGCAGGTCGGAACTTACCCGACAAGGAATTTCGCTACCTTAGGATGGTTATAGTTACCACCGCCGTTTACTGGGGCTTAAATTCACAGCGTCAAACACACAAAAGTGTTTTAACCGTTCCTCTTAACCTTCCAGCACCGGGCAGGCGTCAGTCCGTATACATCCACTTACGTGTTCGCACGGACCTGTGTTTTTGATAAACAGTCGCTTCTCCCTGGTTTCTGCGGCCTTTCACCCTAGCCAGTACAGGCTTCAGGATCCAGGCCCCCCTTCTTCCGAAGTTACGGGGGCATTTTGCCGAGTTCCTTAACCACGATTCACTCGCTCGCCTTAGTATTCTCTACTCGACTACCTGTGTCGGTTTAGGGTACGGGCGGCCAAAGACCTAACGTCGAGGCTTTTCTCGACAGCACAGGATCACTCTACTTCCCCACACAAGTGGGTCATCATCCAGCCTCACCCTCACGCCCCCCGGATTTACCTAGGGAACGGGCTGCACTGTTAAACGTGGCAAGCCATTAGCCACGCGGAGCTACCACTCTGCGTCACCCCTGTTAACACGCTTGTCTACTCTACGATCAGGTCCCACGCTCCCCACACACCCCAACCCGAAGGAAGAAGATGATGGTTTGGATGGTTAGTATCCCATATTTCAACACTTGACGGTCTTTGCCCGGTACCAGAATATCAACTGGTTGCCCATCGACTACGCCTGTCGGCCTCGCCTTAGGACCCGACTAACCCAGGGCGGACGAACCTGGCCCTGGAACCCTTAGTCATTCGGCGGACGGGATTCTCACCCGTCATTCGCTACTCATGCCTGCATTCTCACTCGTACGAAATCCACAACCAGTCACCTGTGCTGCTTCACCTCACGCACGACGCTCCCCTACCCAACAAAACAAAAATATTTCATTGCCGCGGTTTCGGCGGTGTACTTAGCCCCGCTACATTGTCGGCGCAGAATCACTTGACCAGTGAGCTATTACGCACTCTTTCAAGGGTGGCTGCTTCTAAGCCAACCTCCTGGTTGTCACAGCAACTCCACATCCTTTCCCACTTAGCACACGCTTAGGGGCCTTAACCGGCGGTCTGGGCTGTTTCCCTCTCGACTACGAAGCTTATCCCCCGCAGTCTCACTGCCGTGCTCTTACTTACCGGCATTCGGAGTTTGGCTGACGTCAGTACCCCGATAAGGGCCATCGGCCATCCAGTCGCTCTACCTCCGGTAAGAAACACACGACGCTGCACCTAAATGCATTTCGGGGAGAACCAGCTATCACGGAGTTTGATTGGCCTTTCACCCCTACCCACAGGTCATCCCCTCCATTTTCAACTGAAGTGGGTTCGGTCCTCCACACGCTCTTACACGTGCTTCAACCTGCCCATGGGTAGATCACCCCGCTTCGGGTCTAGAACATGCAACTAACAACGCTTTTTAAAACTCGCTTTCGCTACGGCTACCCCACACGGGTTAACCTCGCTACATGCCACTAACTCGCAGGCTCATTCTTCAAAAGGCACGCCATCACCCCTACCAAGGAGGCTCTGACGGATTGTAAGCGTCCGGTTTCAGGTACTATTTCACTCCCCTCCCGGGGTACTTTTCACCATTCCCTCACGGTACTCATACACTATCGGTCACACGAAGTATTTAGGCTTACACAGTGGTCTGTGCAGATTCACACGAAATTTCACGAGTCCCGTGCTACTCGGGCACCATGCAAAGCAGACTAGCATGTTCCAACTACCGGACTCTCACCGTCTACGGTCCAGCTTCCCAACTGATTCGTCTACACACCAGCATTTATCACTACTCGACCCCTCATCGGCAAGGTCAAAACACGGCCCCACAACACCACACACGCAACGCCCGACAGCTATCACACGCACATGGTTTAGCCTCTTCCGCTTTCGCTCGCCACTACTAACAGAATATCTTTTCCTGCGGGTACTGAGATGTTTCACTTCCCCGCGTTACCCCCAAACACCCTATACATTCAGATGCTGGTAACCAGAAACAACTCTGGCCAGGTTTCCCCATTCGGACACCCCCGGATCACAGCTCGTTTGCCAACTCCCCGAGGCTTATCGCAGGCTACAACGTCCTTCATCGGCTCCGTATGCCAAGGCATCCACCGAACGCTCTTGAACACTTACAAAAAACCAAAGATGCTCGCGTCCACTATACAATTCTCAACCACCACACCAACACCACAACAAACCAACAACCCAAACAGTCATCAGCCCATCACAGGCAGCACAAGGAGTATTACCCCACACCCCAACAGCATGCCAACTTCTCATCTCAACCATTTTCCACTAAAAACCACCACAACCAACACCCCAAAACAGGGACACCAGCCACACCCACAAAAAACAAAACATTAAACACGGGCATGTAGGCAGCTCCTTAGAAAGGAGGTGATCCAGCCGCACCTTCCGGTACGGCTACCTTGTTACGACTTCGTCCCAATCGCCAATCCCACCTTCGACCGCTCCCCCCAAAAAGGTTAGGCCACGGGCTTCGGGTGTTACCAACTTTCGTGACGTGACGGGCGGTGTGTACAAGGCCCGGGAACGTATTCACCGCAGCGTTGCTGATCTGCGATTACTAGCGACTCCGACTTCATGGGGTCGAGTTGCAGACCCCAATCCGAACTGAGACTGGCTTTAAGGGATTCGCTCACCCTCACAGGCTCGCAACCCTCTGTACCAGCCATTGTAGCATGCGTGAAGCCCAAGACATAAGGGGCATGATGATTTGACGTCATCCCCACCTTCCTCCGAGTTAACCCCGGCAGTCTCTCGTGAGTCCCCACCATAACGTGCTGGCAACACAAGACAAGGGTTGCGCTCGTTGCGGGACTTAACCCAACATCTCACGACACGAGCTGACGACAACCATGCACCACCTGTACACCACCCCGAAGGCCACACTATCTCTAGCATGTCGCAGTGTATGTCAAGCCTTGGTAAGGTTCTTCGCGTTGCATCGAATTAATCCGCATGCTCCGCCGCTTGTGCGGGCCCCCGTCAATTCCTTTGAGTTTTAGCCTTGCGGCCGTACTCCCCAGGCGGGGCACTTAATGCGTTAGCTACGGTACAGAACCCATGGAAATAGGCCCCACACCTAGTGCCCAACGTTTACGGCATGGACTACCAGGGTATCTAATCCTGTTCGCTCCCCATGCTTTCGCTCCTCAGCGTCAGTAACGGCCCAGTAACCTGCCTTCGCCATCGGTGTTCCTCCTGATATCTGCGCATTCCACCGCTACACCAGGAATTCCAGTTACCCCTACCGCACTCTAGTCTGCCCGTACCCACTGCAGCCCCGGAGTTAAGCCCCGGTCTTTCACAGCAGACGCGACAAACCGCCTACGAGCTCTTTACGCCCAATAATTCCGGACAACGCTCGCGCCCTACGTATTACCGCGGCTGCTGGCACGTAGTTAGCCGGCGCTTATTCAACACCTACCCTCAACTTTCGCCTTGTTCAGTGCTAAAAGGAGTTTACAACCCGAAAGCCTTCATCCCCCACGCGGCGTCGCTGCATCAGACTTTCGTCCATTGTGCAATATTCCCCACTGCTGCCTCCCGTAGGAGTCTGGGCCGTATCTCAGTCCCAATGTGGCCGGTCACCCTCTCAGGCCGGCTACCCGTCGACGCCTTGGTAGGCCATCACCCCACCAACAAGCTGATAGGCCGTGAGCCCATCCCCCACCAGAAAAACCTTTCCAACCCCCCACCATGCGGCAGAAGCAGAATATCCAGTATTAGACCCCGTTTCCAAGGCTTATCCCGAAGAAGGGGGCAGGTTACTCACGTATTACTCACCCGTTCGCCACTAATCCACCCCAGCAAGCTAGGGCTTCATCGTTCGACTTGCATGTGTTAAGCACGCCGCCAGCGTTCGTCCTGAGCCAGGATCAAACTCTCCAAACAAAAACCAAACACCCCACAAAAAGGGCATCCAATCAATACACGTTCGAAAAGCCCGAAAAACAGACTCTAAAAACAGACAAACCAAAACTAGCTCATCCAAAATAAAAACAACAACAAACAACAAACCAGCCCAAAAGACCAGCCCACCATCTGCCATCAAAAAATATGATCAAAATAAAAAGCTGACACACTATTGAGATATCAAACAACACACCCACACCCACAAGACACACCACAACAATGAATCAAGCAAGAAGGAAAACCAGCGAAAACAACCAGACCAGAAAACCAGACCAGCGCCTCGCAACAGATAAATACTTTACCCACCAACCACCCCCACGTCAAACCAAACCAACGTAACCCCTATCACATAGCTCGAAACAATGATCTGACCTTAGAAGCGTATATATAAAAGCATTAACCTATCTCTCTTCAATGCGGCTATTATTATTATGGAAACACGTTTCGACAGAGATGGGGGACCCAGTGACCAGTCAACGAATGGAAGCCTTTAGTGATGGTGTCCTCGCCATCGTCATTACCATCATGGTCCTCAAACTTGAGTTACCAGTCGACCTCGATATATCAAGCTTATATTTAACCGCTCCCACATTGCTGGCGTATGCTCTCAGCTACATATACGTCGGAATATACTGGGCCAACCATCACCACTTAGCTGGTGTTTCAAAAACTATTTCTGGATCCACTTTGTTAAAGAATTTACACTGGCTTTTTTGGATAACACTCATCCCGGTGGTCACAGAATGGGTAGGAACTCATCCTTTTGCGCCCATGCCGGCCATGTTCTATGGCGTCATTCTATTCATGTGCTCGGTGACGTACCATTTCCTCCAACGCGACATCGTTCGACGTTTGAGTCATGACGATTCAGGATCGCTGGAATGGGATCGTGATCTAAAAGGGAGAATTTCAATTATTGCCTATTTGATTGCTACAACCACCGCAGTTTTCATACCTGCCGTGTCTTATATCATCTATGCCGCTATTGCTCTCATCTGGCTCATCCCAGATACACGCCTTGAAAGACTTTTCGGAGAAAGCTAAGAATCAAATTGGATAAGAGAGCTCCTAGACGTCGTCCCATATGGGCCATCGTCGATTAGAGTCTTGCGTGATGGTCCGACGGTACACTCGAATTCGTTCTTTCCATGATTTTCTATGTTGTTTCCACATGAGCCCTGTGGGATCAACGTCAGGAAGTTAGCGAAAATTTCTAGCGCAACATTTCGATAATTGTGTTCAAAGACGCTGCAGACGAACTCGATTTCCCAAATCGCTCAGTAACAACAACATCAATCAATTGACACAGTTGCACATTTACTTTAACCGAGACTATAGCGGACCGAACCAAATCCACTGTAAAGACGACGACGGGCTACGTCCGTAACGACGGTCTATTTGATGTACGAATTCCGGCATCTTAACTAGTTTTCGAGGCAGACCATTGCAGCTCAATCATCCTTTAACTTTGAGGCATACACAAAATTGGTCAACTTTATCTACGAACTCTAACTATGCGACCCGGGCACATGTATTGTTTTACAGTCGCCTCCGAAGAAGCGTTCATCAAACAGTCAGCCTAGCCAAATTGTTGATATATCTTTTTGAGGATTTTGGTTGTTAACAGTCATAGCCCCGATAACTTACCAAACTTTAACTGCCAGCAAGACCCAGGTCTATAGCGACTATCATCAATCCTTTACAACTTCACCTGTCCTAGACTTCCTACACACTTCTTAACACAATTAGACGCGGAAACAGCAAAAGCCTTGACCGCCATCGTGCAAACGCCACTGTTGCTACTAGTTTTTCAGTCGCTATCTCATGCTGTGATTCAAAGACATCGCCTTCACCGATCTAGCTACTTAAGCGAATTCAAGTCTTTCTACTGAAGTGGCTTATATTTAAACCTGGCGAAATAAGATGTATCCGGAAATGGGGCTGTATCAAAAGTCTTGTGATTGACGAGGGATGGATTTCGGATTTTCCGGGATTCGTCCCTCGTCTTTTTGTTGTTTATGGGCATGTTTCCTACCGTTGTTTTCGTTGATATTTCGGGGTTTTAAGGTGAAATTAGGGTAGTGGAGGAGGTTAATGTGGACCATCGTTTTAAGCCCGTGATGTAGCATCAATCATTGTTGCTACCCCCAGATGTTTGTGACTTGATCGCCCCTGATGGTCTTGTCCGAGTCATTGATCAGCTAGTCGATCACGTCGATCGTGATTTACTGGATCGGTTGCATCCCGCAAGGCGCAGCGCCTGCATATGAGACCTGGTGATGATGCTCAAGGTCGTCTTATACAGCTATGCCAGTGGCATCTACTCTTCCCCAGACATCGCTAAGGCCACTAGGCAAGATTTACACGCCATGTGGCTCACTGGGCTGGCACCGATTTCGCATAACACGATTAACCGGTTTCCGTTCTTCGCGTATCGAGCCAGTGTTTGAAGAAAATTTTCACCCAAACAATCATGGTTTTAGCTCAACGTGGATATATTGACTTATCGACCTATTTCCTTGACGGAACAAAGATCGAAGCCAACGCTAATAAGTACTCCTTCGTATGGTCGAAATCTATAGCACGGTATAAGAGCAAGCTCCAAGAAAAATCCATGCTCACCTAGCCGCGATCGATGAGCTTAACGCTGATGAGGATTTCTACCAACACCAACTGAGATCGACTCGGTGGTGATGGACCAAGCAGTAGCTCGTATTAATGAGCATTTGACTACTCACCCAAAAGATCGGGCCCTGAAAAAGACAAAACGTCTTGTGGAAAAACAATGGGGCCTAAAACTTAGCGAATACGAGACTAAAGAACGCATCGCTGGCCCGCGCGGATCGTATCCAAAAACAAATACCGATGCCACGTTCATGCCAATGAAAGATGACCACATGGGAAATGGTCAGCTCAAAGCTGCCTACAACATCGAAGTTGGTACCTCCGGGCAATATATTATCGACGCCACGATCCATCAACGTCCTAGCGATACTACCCTGCGCTATTGAACATTTCGAGCACCTGAAATCCCAGCTTGGTGCCTTGCCCACAACGATTATTGCTAATACTGGATACGGTTCAGAACAAAACTATGCTTACCTTGACCAGCACAACGTACGGGCATTAGTTAAACACGCCGAGTTCTACCGGCTAATGAAAAATTAAGAAATGGCGCGATGCCTCATTCCGGAGCGCGAACTGGCCCTATGATCACAACACCGACACATATCAATGCCCTAACCACCAGACACTGACATATCAACGCACTCAACATGAAACAAGCGACCTTGGATATACGACAAGCACTCGAATATACCAGTGCCTGTCGTGTCAAGAAAGCCCCGTCAAATCAGATGCACAAACTCAAAACAACCCGGATTCTGTAAAATCATCGCTGTCAATCCCACCAAGAAAGCCTACAAAGACAAAGCCACCACAGATCTACGCACCAATAGCGGTAAACGTCTTCGTAAACAACGAGCTGTCGATGTTGAGACCGTTTTTGGCGACATTAAACATAACTATCACTTCACAAGGTTCACACTACGAGGTAAACGAAAAGTCACCACAGAATTCCGGTGGATCACCCCAGGACACAACCTCAGAAAAGTCCACCACCACAACACCAAAGCAGAACAAGAAAAAGAAAACACCAACAACTAGCCCACACATCCAGCCCATACCACCGCCTAGCCACCCGCAACGTAAACAAAAGTGGTCGGGAACATCCAAAGAAATTCCCGACCACTCCTAAAAGACTACTGATACAGCCCCATGAGTAATTGTGAAGCACTGGAAGCGTTTAGCTTTCCCGGATTATTTTGAATACCGGTCAACTAACTCGCGAAATATCATTGTTGACGGCGCCGCTCCAACATTGCATTTTCATCCCTCTTGACAATAAGGAAAATGAGGACAATGAGAATTGCAAAGGCACGAAACACGATAAACGTGACATTCCATCCAGCAAAATGGATGAGATAACCTACACCTGTAGATGCGAGTGTGGCACCTAGAAGATAGCCAAATAATCCGGTAAATCCGGCAGCAGTTCCAGCAATATTTGCAGGAGAAAGATCAAGCGCCTGCAGTCCAATTAGTCCGACTGGACCATAGATGAAACCACCGATCAGCGCAACCAAGGTCACCATTATTGCGAACGGTGTACCGACCGGCATGAGCCAATATCTCGCAATAGAAAGTCCGGCTCCAATAGTGAAAAGTATAATCGAGGCACTACGATTGCCGTTAAAGATTTTATCAGACGTCCAGCCACAGAGAATAGTTCCAATGAATCCAGCAATCTCGAATGCACCAAAACTAATCAGTCCACTCGTAATTGACATATTATGAACTTCCGATAGGTAGGTTGTCACCCAATTCAGCACCCCGTAACGCAATGCATAGACGAAAACATTTCCTATAGCAAGCAAAAGGATAATTTTATTCGTCAAAATATGCTTAAACACAAGGGCTTTGGTTGACACAGCTTGTCCGGAGCGCGAGTCGACTGTCACCTTCGGCGGGTCGTTCCGATATTCATCGATGGGCGGAAGTCCGACCGCTGTAGGATTGTCACGAATCAACACAAATGCAATAATAGCAACAACTAATGCAACAACTGCAGGCACCCAGAACGCTGCACGCCAATTGTTTTCCGTTAAATAGAGCCCTAAGGCGACGAGGAACGGAAGTGCACCTGCCCCTAGATTATGCGAGGTGTTCCATAACGATCCCTTCCAACCCCGTTCATTCGCACTAAACCACTGGACAACAACTCGACCACAAGGCGGATAGCCCATCCCTTGGAACCAGCCGTTGATGAACATAACGGTGGCAAACACGCCAACACTTGCCGATACCCACGGCACTGTTGCTACTACTAAGTTCATGACCGCCGAAAGCGATAGGCCTAAAGGCAAGAAATAACGAGCATTAGACCGATCAGAAACCATGGCGCTAAAAAACTTTGATAATCCGTAACTAATGAGCACAGCATTCGCAATGATTCCGATAGCCGGCTTATCGATCTATCAACCTTCATCGAGTAAGAGCGGAGCGATTGTGGAAATATTATTCCGAATCAGATAAGAACCTGCATATCCAAGAAAAATTCCCATGAACACTTGAAAACGATAGCGTGGATATTTCCGGGCAATCTCTTCCCGAAGCAGCCGTGGCGCCGCAGGCGGAGTAGCTAGCCAGGACAGCATACTTCCCTCCTATAATCTTAACTTACATAGAATGGCGATCGATACACCACTTGATGCGAGACCGCGTTATCTGACGCGCGATAGCGTCGACACTTTGAAACTACACTTCGACATCCGGTGATCTACAGGACGAAATATTTGGGAGACTTAAGTCCCTCGGGGTCCGATTTGAACTTTTCACTGCGAAGACGGTTATCGGCTTTAACACGCTTTCTACAAGCGCCGTAAAAATTAAATTGTGCCACGTGTCATACTATTTCCGTTTTGGCTACTCAAGAGGAGCCCCACTCACGCTGGTTTCACCTGTTCGCAACGCTGGCACAGACAATTAGTTCGACAGCCCCTCGATCAACTCTGATCGCTTCATTGTTGTTTAGAGAAGCCATAGGCTACGAAGCGATCTCTCAGTGTTCAGTGTGTGAAATCGAATCAACTGTAAATGATTTCATTTAATGAAAGTAGCTTTTTGAATTCGGTAGACGGCCACGCCCTTCCCGCCCGCATCATGTCATTAAATAGCAATTTGGAGCGAGATTTCTGTTTACGTTTTCCCCTCTTGAGTCAAGTAACCACGCATAATTCTCCTCGCCTCAATCGTATTCTCCTTATCCGAAGTTTTGAACACTCCGGTGGTCAAAACTTAAGTAGAGAGATACGCTCCCGAGGTCAAGTATCAACCTATAAAGAAACTGCAGCAGTATTAAAGCCGCAGATCAACAGTTAAAGTTTCACGTTCGAAAGATAAAGTCAAACGTGCCGATTTTCTGTGTTGGAGATACTATCAACACCGCTTTGACATGTTTCAAAACCCGAGCGAACCTGATATTCATCATTAATTTAATCTTCCTGCCTCTTGATTAAGATTCGTGAAGAGGACCGATATTGTTCAGCTCATTCCAGTCAACGGATGCCCCAACCGATTTAGGCTTTGCAAAACACGCTTGTCATTGCCGACGGTAGTGTACACAGATCCTTAGCGTTACCGGTGATATACACGGCTCAGCGCGATGTTCGTCAAAATCGGCAACGGTTAAAAACTCATCTGGATAAAGTTGCGAACTAGCCTTGGGTTCGGACAGGTCCTTTTCTTCCATCACGAAATAACCAAATCTTCAGAAAGCAAGGGCGATATTTCGGCTCATAGCGCAGCTCCGGAGAATACAACCGCCATCACCCCACCAAGAAGTATTCCACTAGGTGCAAAAACACGATAAGAACTGGTGTATTCACCGCGTTGTTTTCATCCTGAGAGCATCGTTACTCTGCACCCATTGACATACCGATTCAAATTCAGTCGGAAAACTCTTGCCAGTCTATCGGAGGCTGTCGATCGCCTATCTGGGAGTCAGACTATGATTTTATACCCAGCGGAATCGCCGTGATAGAAACCAGCACACAAGCAAATTGTCAGCGGCCTCCATCTGGAACGTAGTTCAGTATCAAAAGATCAGTCGTTTTCCCTGGTTTTTAAGCCCTTAAGACCTTGCGGGTGGAGGTCATACTTGCCCAATGATGAGCGCTCAATCGAGTTAAGTAAACTTTTAACTCCCGCGAAATTTTTCACATGGTCAGCAGCTTTTCGTTGATCTTTCATACACAAGCACGATCTGAACCCCCTGCCGGGGAAATCCAGTAGACGTAGCATTTTGGTACCGATCAGATTTATTCCATCATCGCTACGCTACGTACGAACGGTGCTGCAGTTGGGAGCCTTAACTTTTAACTTAGAGTAAAATAACTTATACTAGGCGATTCGCCCTGGTATAACAACTGGCCGCGTTTCGCGCGCAATTGTTACGGGGGCGAACACTTTTCACCCCCGTAACAATTGTGCCTAACTAATTCAACATCAGCTTTAGAGTTGACGTTTGCCCGTTGTTCTAAAAACCCGGTCCTGGATCTGGGCTTGAGTTTCTACAGTGGCATGGGTTGCTATCAGTTTCTGGTACTCTGCAGTGTCAAAATAGACCTCTTGGCGTGCCGGATTACGACGACGAGAGACACAGAAATAAATATGATAGAGGAAAACACCTGCATTGCATACGAGTGCAGCTAACGACACAAGGAACAGTGCAGTTCCGTTGTGGGAAGACTGATGTTCAAATATAGAGGCATTGGTGAACGTCGGAACGGTAAGAACGAACCCGGTCCACAAAGTCAATGTGTATGAACGATATTGAATCCATGCCCCGCGTCCCATCTTCATAAATGCTGGTACGGTACATGAAGCCAATAGTGCGACAGCTGAATACCATGCATGGTCAGAGATACAGTTGTAAACGAACGCAAAATTCCATAGATCGTAACCGATGATCCACCAAATTGTGAGGTCACCCCAAATGACCGTCCTATCACGGTTCTTCGATACAAAGATTCCGAGCCAGCCGGAAATTGCTAGCAGGTTGAGAACACCTGCGATCGCGTTCATAATATTCCACGATCCGCCCCAGTTGACCATTCCACCTTGATAGGGGTCAATTCCTTGAACCCAATATCCTTGGATGTCGCGTACAACGGCCTCTAAAATATTTCCGGCAAGCAAAATTGGCGGGAATAAAAGATACCAACGGTTATTACGCAGACGTGGCACAAGTTGAATTCCGACAAGTGAAAGCGAACCCAGTAAGGCCGAATAATGCTTAACGACGGGGAACCAGCCCGCCGTCGTCGTCCCTGCGGTTGAATATGGCCACCAGAAGATTCCAAGTGTAATTGGCAAAATAATAAAGAACAACACAATTGCCCACTTATAACGGATAATCAGCCAGGCTCCTACTGCCAGTGCAACCGTTGTCACAATAAGCGCAAGATAGTCGTACCACTCGCCAACTTCGAAGAAAAATAGGGTCGGGTAATCCGGAGGCACAATCGTAAATAAACTAGACATAGAAACGAATCCTTTCTCTAGTATTGAACAGATGACGGTAGGTGGCGGTTAACCACCTACCGTCATTGTGCTCAATGCTTCTTTCCCCATCCATGCAGATATGTTTTCTCGTTCTTCTGACGAATCTGCTCATCCCATGAGAACTCGGGCTCTTCCCAGTCGACGTAGTAGTCTTCGTCTAGGCGACCATCCCACGGTGTTCCCGGGCCCGACGGTGGCCAGTGTGGATTATCGGTCACCGGAGGTCTGATCTCAGCAACTGCCGGGTTACGACGGCCAAACCGCATCCACTGAGTCTCTGTTTCTTCGAACAATGGTGTTCCATCCCACCGACCAGCCGGAGTTTGCGAACCGAAGAACCGACCACCAAGAAGACCACGCATAATCCGACCACTGAGCTGGGGCTTCTTCCGGAACTCTGCAACACGTTTGAGGTAAGCGTTTTGCATGTTCGTCATACATCCGCCAACAAGTTCGATATTGAGCCAGTTAACAATTTTGTTAAACAAATTGTCGTCTTCATACCCAATGCGCCAATGATTGATTAAGCGACATCGCTCACCTTTGAGCGGGACAAGATAGAAGCACCATGCTGCAGCGAAATGTTTCATTCCTGGGAAGCGGAACGCATACGATCCAGGCGCAACCGGCGGCATTTTGGTATCAGTCCATGACACCAAATATTTACCTGGTACAATATCAGTCCACTCCATCGTCATACCGTGATAATCGAAGGCTGCGACATCACCAGGCGCAATCGCATCCTCAACTTGGAATTCTTCCTGGATCTCATAAGAGTTAAAGAAAGGTAGGCGGGCAAAGGTGCGCTCAAGGAATTCCGAGGAGAAGGAACCAGTTCGGTTACACCCGAGTTGCTTAAGGTAGCGATATACCGCGTATGCCGGGGCATCGATGTCGATTGCATACGTTGACGAATAGCCGTTATCGTAGTTCGCATCGATTAAGTCGTCTGCAGGATAACGAAATTCTTGTTCTTCTTGTGTTGCCTTGCCGTGCATCTGGCTGTAGGCATAGAGAAAACCGAACGTACCAACGCCTAGCACTCCTCCAACCTTCATAGCTTTCTTACAAAATTTCAGTGGAGAACTCTTTTTCATTACTCACGCCTTTGTCAGTTTCGGTTGGACACTTCTTTGTGCCACGATAACTTAACTATATTGTATCAAAACCCATTACAATGTGACTTAAATCCCACTCTCAGGAGGAGATTGAGGTCTATGCTATTTTACTAAAGGCACAATCACTCTGAGGAGAATGCTCAATGACGACATTCCTTGGTCTGTGGGAACTAGGCACTCCCCGGTTATGGATAATGCTCATCGTCGTATTTATTGCACAAGTTGCAGTAGCCGAGATTAACCGACGATGGCTATGGACATGTTTTGCTATGTGGATGGTTGGAGGTGTACTACTGATTCCATACGTCGCTTACCATGCCGTCCCACTTGTTGGCTGGTTCCCAGTGGGCAAATATATGATCATGGTCAGTGTTTCTATCCTCAATGGCTATCTCGTATGGCTCGGACGCAACAATCCGCATAAATTCCATCGCAATATTATGCTTATCGGTTTCGTTTCATGGCTAGGCGTAGCAACTAACATTATGGAAGCTAATATTCGCGATGTGGCGATCTACTTTAATACCGAATCCTATAATTCTTGCGCCGCTGACTGGCAATGTCTCAAGGAAGTCAACGATTCCCATGCCCTAGATATGATCGAAGGCTTACCAGAAACCCGCAACACCACAGCTGCGCTACATTCTGATGAATGGTATCAGGAAGTAGCACAGAACTTTGCCGATACAAACGTTGGAATCGATCCAGAAACCGGATTCCGCACTATCGGAGGCTGGTGGAACCTCGCTTCGGCAGCTGCAGGCTTACTCAACATCATAACGATGACAGGTTGGGCAAAAATAACTGTCTCTACGCGTAAAGAGCAAAAAGTCAAAGGGCTGATTTGGGCAGATATGATTTGGCCATGGGTTATCGCCTACGATCTGTGGAATCACGCATTTCTCTACAATGCGCTCGCCGATTACACCTGGTATTGCACATTCGCTCTCCTTCTGGCAGCAACTGTCCCAGCATTTTTGTGGGCGAAAGGGCAATGGCTGTGGTTTAGGTGCTATACACTCATGTTCTGGATCGCAATGAATAACGTTATTCCGGAGTTACTCATTTCTCCGGCGCAAAACAACTTCGCTACCATGAATCCAACAGCAAATATTGTCTGCTCATTACTTGCCCTTATCGCTAATATCGCGCTCTTTGTTTACTGCGTATACGTTGTTATCGTCAAACGCCGTCAGCCATACACAACAGGCCTATTCCAAGACTTTGGTGCTTACCGCACAATCGTCAAAGAGCACTGTAGCGAAGAAGATAAATACTGGATGTGCGACCTTATCAAGGAGACCCCGCAAGAGCTCGGATTTGAACCTGATTCATTACTGCCACCTGCAACAACTGGGTTTATCACGCATTTACCGTGGTGGGGTAAGAACGATAAACGTTATCCAAAGCTGCGAACTCCGGTGGCAGTCGATCCACTGCTCGATGCTAAAGGTGTTAAGAGCGATCCACAATGGGATGTAAATCTGCAAACACGACGGCGATAGTTGCTGTGGCATTCGTGCACTCGTCCTAGTTGTCTATAGTTCAGACATAGTTGTGGGAGGTACTCAACAGGAGTACCTCCCACAACTTCTCTCACATTCGAGTAACTCACATACCGCTAGAACGCCTAAATTAGTCCATCCAAGCTAACTTAGAGTGTGTCAGATAAGGCGAATCACTGCCATATTCTTCCGTCCCTTACGAACCAGAATCAGGCTGCTTCCAAGGACATCGCTTGCTTCAAGAGCGCGCTCTTCATCAGTAATTTTGACATTGTTGATAGCTACGCCACCTGAAGCGATAGTTCGACGGGCGGCCCCGCGACCCTTCTCAAAGCCAAGGCTCACTAAAACGTCTTGTACACTCGTTCCCAGAGACGCCTCGACTGACGGAAGCTCAGCGACTGCATCGCGTAACGTATCCGCATCCACCTCTTGTGGGTCCTTCTTTCCGAATAGGACCGAAGAAGCGTCCTTGACACGAGCAGTAGCCTCCGCCCCGTGAACCCACGTTGTCACTTCATCAGCCAAAACACGCTGTGCTTGACGGGCATGTGGCCGCTCAGCAACTTCGACTTCCAATTTTTCGATTTCTTCGCGCGAAAGGAAAGTAAAGACTTTCAACATGCGGATAACATCGGCATCTGCCGTGTTGAGCCAGAACTGGTAGAACTTGTAGGGGCTAAGCATCTGAGGATTGAGCCAGACCGCTCCCCCTTCAGTCTTTCCAAACTTCGTCCCATCAGACTTTGTAATCAGCTGATTAGTCAGCACATGAACGTTGGTACCTTCGACCTTACGGATGAGGTCCATTCCGCCGACGATGTTACCCCACTGGTCGTTTCCTCCAAGTTCGAGTGTGCATCCGTAACGACGGTAAAGTTCGAGATAATCATTTGCTTGCAAAATCTGGTAAGAGAACTCGGTAAATGAGATACCTTCATCAGACTGTAAACGACGGGCAACAATGTCTTTCGAGAGCATCGTCCCCATCCGGAAATGCTTGCCGAGGTCACGCAAGAAATCAATCGTGTTCATCCCCTGCGTCCAGTCAAGATTATTGACCGTAATCGCAGCATTTGGCCCCTCGAAATCGAGGAGTGACTCAAGTTGGTCTCGTAAGGCTTGGGTCCATTGTGCAACAGTTTCGCGAGTATTTAACGAGCGCTCACCCTTTGGGCGTGGATCGCCAATCAGGCCGGTGGCGCCACCAACTAAAACAATCGGCCGATGGCCTGCCATCTGCAAATGACGCATCATTTTTACTGCTACGAGGTGTCCATGGTGAAGCGAAGCTGCAGTTGGATCAAAACCACAATAGAACGAAATCGATCCTTCGTTCAGAGCTTTGCGAAGCTCATCAATATCCGAATGCTGGGCAATAAGCCCACGCCACTGGAGTTCATCAAGGATGTCAGCCAAGGATTTTCCTTTCGATCGTTCTAAGGTGTATACACACTTATGAGGCTATTTTGCCCTAAGCAACATCATCTCTCCAACTCTGACTCCCAATGTGTGGGCTACGGAATGTGTAACAGCTCCCATCGCTATCGGCTCCACCCATGAACCTCAGCAAACGGGTAAAATAAATTGTTGAATAATTGATAATTGAAGGCGAAGAGTGAATGGCGTGTTAAGACAAACAATAGTTATGGCAATGGCCTTTATCGGATTAATCATCGGGGCCGGATTTGCTTCTGGCCAAGAGCTACTCCAGTTCTTTATTGCATTTGGACTACCCGGTGTATGGAGCGCATTGGTTGCCGCAGTATTGTTCGCCATATCTGGATACATAGTGTTGCAATTAGGCTCGTATTTTCGAGCAAAAGAGCATTCAGCAGTTTTCGACGAGGTGTCCCATCCTATAGTCTCTAGGGCGCTTGATGTTTTCACAGTTTTAACACTATTCACAATGGGCTTCGTCATGATTGCGGGAGCTGGCGCTAACTTTCAACAACAATATGGACTCCCTCCGTGGGTTGGATCCTTAGTTATGGTGGGTTTAGTCATCTGTGCCGGGATGCTCGACGTCGATAGAGTAACACAAGTTATTGGCCTAATTACGCCATTTATCTTGATATTCATCATTATGGCATCAATTCATGCATTCACCGGCGCGACTTTATCTATTAATGCTCTAGAGCCAGTTGCTACTACTCTTACGCCTGCCGTCCCATCGATTACGATTTCTACTCTTAGCTACGTCAGCATGTCTATGGCCCTTGCCATTTCAATGGCTCTTGTGATGGGAGGCAACCTACTCAATACCCGTGCCGCTGGCTATGGTGGGCTACTCGGCGGAGGTATTTTTGGGGTCATTTTAGTTATTGCGGTACTGGCGATATTCTCTCAGATAGATAAGGTCAAAGAAGCTCCAATGCCCATGCTGGAACTCGTAAACCAAATTCATCCAGTCGCAGGAATCGCAATGGCCGTGATTATCTATGGGATGATTTTCAATACTGCAATCGGTCTATACTACGCACTAGCCAAACGAGTAACAGCATCGCGCCCCAGCCTTTTCTTGCCAGCCATCACTGTATTGGCAATCATGGGGTTCGGGCTATCGTTCGTCGGTTTCCAAACCCTTGTTGCGACGCTCTATCCTATCGTTGGATACTTCGGCATCATTATGATGTCCATCTTGGTATATGCATGGTTCACTCGACGCGAAGACATCCGTCACGAAGACAAACTTCGTGCTCGAATTCGACGTTTGTTACGGGTTAAGTGGGATGTTACCCGGGTATTTACACGCAAGCATCAAAACGCGTTAATCGCCGCTTTAGAAGAATCAAACGTGGACTCACTTGAACAGCATCGTGAAGTTTCTGCCGAAGTCGTTGCCGAAATTGAAGACGACGACGAAGCCGACGTCGAACCGGCATGGGATACGATTTCTCAACAGTGGGAAGAAAAGCCAACAGATCAAATTGACCCTACCGAGACACGAGTTCTTGAGTTGGAAGCAGAGCACGAAGATTGCGCTTGGTCTCCACAAGAATTATAAGTTCCTTGGTCTATTTCAGACGTGAACCAAATCCTTGAGCAATTACGTACTCGAAAAAAGCATCTTTGACTGGCGTTGTTTGCAGTTTCCGGACGACTTGATCGGTGAACGTATCTGAGCGCTGATTCATGTCACGAGTATCGTAATAGGTGGTCATCTGCTTGTCGTACCCAGTCAACG
Organism: Arcanobacterium phocae; assembly: GCF_900105865.1. Classification (NCBI taxonomy): domain Bacteria; kingdom Bacillati; phylum Actinomycetota; class Actinomycetes; order Actinomycetales; family Actinomycetaceae; genus Arcanobacterium; species Arcanobacterium phocae. The sequence continues at coordinate 1,426,259 of NZ_LT629804.1, read as the reverse complement.
TATCAATCCAAGAATCGGGCTCTTGATAAACGTCCTCCATTACTCGAAGTCGGGCTGGAATACGCGGCTTAAGCTGCGGCTCTTGCGCCGGATAACCGAGCATAATACCCAAGACTGGAAACGTAAACTGCGGAAGTTTTAACGTCTTAATCAGCTCCGGAATGTTGTTGAGAATCGACCCTAACAGCGTAGCACCAAGGCCCATGGATTCTGCTGCAACTGACATATTTTGCAACATCAATACTGCGTCGGTAAATCCCTCACGGAAAGCATCCATTGATTTAGCAGGTGTTGGGTCGGCACCTTTTTCTTCTAAAATACGTACGCTTCGTCGTGTATCAGCAACGGCGACAATCAATTCTGGAGCACGCGCAATATATGGCTGATTCCCAATGCAAGCCAGGGCCTCTTTAATCTTGCTGTCGCGGATACGGATAAGCCCAGCATGCTGGAATCCACGAGAGGTCGAAGTTCGCATAGCGACCTCGAATAGCGTAGCCAAAGTATCTGCGGCGACTTCCCGATCCGTGAATTCGCGGATCGAACGGTGGCTAAGTTGTGTCTCAATAGTGTTATCCATCAGGCGTTTTCTACTCCGGGTCGTGAATGTGCTAATTCCAAGAGTTCATTTTTCAAAATAGCGGCACGGTCAACCGACGACGTGATCACGAGAACCGTATCATCTCCCGCGATACATCCGAGAACGCCATCGATTACAGCGCGGTCCAATGACGAAGCCAGAAGCTGAGCTGCGCCCGGAGGAGTACGTAACACAATCTGGTTTTCGGCTTCTTGCGCGCTGACAAGTAATTCGCGTGCCCACCGTTTCAGCTGTGCACGCACACCATTATCTGACTCAGCAAGGTCGGTTACACCGGGAATACGGTACACTCGCTGCCCAGCTGAGTTGTGTTCCTTGAAAGCGCGCAACTCTTCAAGGTCGCGAGAGAGCGTCGCTTGTGTGACAGCAATACCCTTGTCTTTAAGAATTTGTTGTAGCTCTCCTTGCGACGATATCGCGGAATGTTCAACGACGGCAACAATCATCGCTTGACGTGCCGCACGTGTAGTTGGAATAGATGGCTTCACAGTTTCCCTTTCATTTCTCCCATGGCCTCAACAAAAGGTACAAGATCGTCACGGGTAATGATTAAAGGTGGCAGCAGCCGAATTTGTTCACTGTTCGTTGCAGTAACGAGGAAACCCTGCGCTCTTAAATAGTGTTCACAGTTTTCCGCATCCGGCACATTAACTGCAAGCATGAGGCCTTCGCCCTGAACGTCATAACCTTGCTCTGTTAGCTTAGTCTTAAGCCATGCTCCGGTTAGTGTGACCTGTGGCATTAACGGCTCAATAAGATTCAAAACTGCTAAACCAGCTGCAGTCGCCAACGGGCTTCCGCCAGTAGCAGAAGCTTCTAACCCACGTTGGACCAACCTTCCAGCGGTTTGGAATCCGATTGTAACGCCGATAGGAACGCCCCCACCTAGTCCTCGCGCGAGCGTAATCACGTCAGCCACAACTCGCGGAGTATGTGCGAACCACCGTCCAGTGCGTCCCACACCGGACAAAGATTCATCAAGGATAAGCAACGCGCCATAGCGATCGCATAAATCACGGACACGACCCAGTTCAGCGTCATTAAGTCTTTCGATGGACCGCCCATGATGTACATCAATGACGCACGCTGCGACGTCGTCGTCGAAGGCTTGTTCTAAATCAGTTGCATCGTCAGCGACGTAGACGCCAGAAAGTAATGGCTCAAACGGAGCCCGGTAGGCTTCATCGGCGAGCGATAGGGCCCCCATAGTACGGCCGTGATATGAACGATTGAGCGTTAAGATACGTCCGCCAGGTTTGTGTAACCGCGCTAGCTTCAGCGCAGATTCCATAGCTTCCGAGCCGGAGTTCGAAAAGAAAACACGCGCAGTTGGGCCAAGATAGCCCTCATCAGACAAACACTGTTGCAAACGCTCCGCTAACGCGACTTGTGGTTCGGTGGCGTAAGCGTTAGACACATGCAGAATCTTTTCAGCTTGGTCAGCCAGCACAGCTCGCAATTGCGGATGATTGTGCCCCAGCGACGTCACGCCACCACCCGAATCAAGGTCAAGATAGCTTCGCCCCTCTGAGTCCCACACAGTGACACCGTCACCACGAGTAAGAACTAACGGCGGTAAGCCGTACGCTGCCATCATGCTCTGATCGTAACGTGGTAAGAGTCCAGACATAACACACCTTGCTTAAATTCGCTTTACCGTATAATTATACAAACCGCTGAATCTCGCCCGTAAGAAAAATATGGTTATTTAGGGTAACGTCACTAAATTTCCCATGGAGTTAAGCGCAATTTTCGCTCGGAAGCCCCGGCCCCTAGTTTGCTCCGCATCCTTAGCTCAGCTATTGAATCAGTTCCAGCACGCACCTGTGTTCCGGATATTCCATCTAGTTCCCCGTCTGCAATAGCCGTGATTATTTCAACCACCTCACGTGGATCGTTCCATTGTGTCCGGCCCTCATGCATTGCACGGTTAACTGTCATGTCAGTCCGCACTACGCCAGGGGCAACCGAGAAAACCCGTAATCCCTGAGAATAACCCGCCTCGTGGAGCGAACCAGCAAATCTGAGCAATGCTGTTTTCGACACGTAATACGCCGACGCCATTGCCGAATCCTGCACTGCAGCCCCAGAAGACAAATCGATAATCCGTCCGCCACCACGAGAGAGCATCGGCGGAATCAACGCGTGCGCAAGCAAATAAGGCGCGCGCAGATTGACCTCCAAGGTATTCCACCATACCTGTGGATCTGTGTCCCACGGCAGAGCTTCCTCTTCCATGACGCCAGCATTGTTGATAAGTAAATCCACTGGATAATTGAGAATTGTTGACAATACGCGGTCTATATCACTAGGAGCACCTAGATCAGCTCCCAAAGCAACAACATCTGCACCACGCGCGTTACATGCTTTCGCAGTATCATATAGCGCTTCATGGGTCCGAGCAGTGAGTAATAGGGTCCGCCCTGAACGAGCTAGACCACGAGCGATGTATGAGCCAATTCCGCGTGATGCTCCGGTAATTAAAACAGTTGTTGCAACTTCCATAGAAGCAGTCTAGCGTGTGGGGAGTCAAAGACAGACTCTCCACACGCTAGCAAGAACTGGAAATAAGTCGCGCTTTGAGGTTTTACCCTCGTAGCTGGGCGCCGAACTTCTTCCCTGTCTTCTTGAGAATGCGGTTACGTACGCCGGCTGCATCTTCAGCGGTCAAAGTATGATCCGTGCCGCGCAGACGCAACGCAAATGCTAATGACTTCTTCCCTTCAGGGAGCTGGTCACCAGTGTAGACATCAAAGAGACGAACTTCTTCGAGAATCTCTCCAGCGGCAGCGCGAACAACTTCTTCTACCTCAGCTGCTGGAAGATCTTGATCAACTACCAAAGCAATGTCTTCCTTGGCGGCTGGGAAAGAACTTACGGGCTTGATTGCTAGAGGCTTCATATCAACAGCATGAAGAAGAGCGTCTACATCTACTTCGAATGCTATTGACCGCTTTGGCAGATCAAAGGCCTGACAAACCTTTGGTGCCAGTTCGCCAGCGTAACCAATAACTGTTCCGTCAACGCTAGCTTGTGCACCACGTCCAGGATGAAGCGGGGCCTGCTCAACTTGCGCGAAGGCTACGTGCGCACCGAGCGTACGTACAATCACCTCAACAGCGTTCAATGCATCTCGCCAGTCCCACACAACCGCAGGGAAACCTGCAGTCGCTTGGGTAGCAACTGGAGTAGCTACGCCGCCGATATGGTGTGGTTGGCTTGGCATAGCCTGCGACAACGCTGCTAACTGATCCTTAGTTGGACGCTGTCCTGTTCCCGGATTTTCTGCAGGAACAAGATCATGCGGACGTGTCACAATGGATGACTCGAAAATTGCAACTGCCGGATTTGACCGTGCTACATTCAATTTCGCAGTTTCAAGCAAAGAGTCAAGGACCGAAGTACGCATATACGGTGCCTCATCCTGAAGCGGATTTGCCAAGACAATTGCTTCACGACGTGAATCATCTGCTGCAAATAGTTGCTTATCAAAAGTTGCCGCCGAGACAAACGGATACGACAAAACCTGCGTCCAGCCTTGCTCAGCTAAAGCACGAATAATATCGCGCTGTTGACGTTGCTTGTGCGTTAGACCGGAGCCACCAGTAGGCGTTGGCAGAACAGAAGCAATCTCATCATAGCCAATCAGTCGAGCAATTTCTTCGACAAAGTGAGCCGGCCCAACTAAATCGGGTCGCCACGGAGCAGGAGTAACTAAAAGCTCTTCCGAATCGCTATCGACTTCGCATCCAATCTCAGTAAGAATCCGGATAATTTCATCACGAGGAACATCCAGGCCAGTTAATCGTTTCACTTCGGAAACCGCAAATGGAATCGAATCAACGGAAGGAACATTGTTAAGGTCAAATCCGTCGTCATCGATAACGCCACCACCGAAATCTACGAGGATCTCTGCTACCATCTGGACAGCAATCGCAGCAATCGTTGGGTCTACACCCCGCTCGAAACGCTTCGAAGCTTCAGATGGCAAACGATGACGACGAGCCATGCGAGCAACTGAAATCGGATCGAAATGAGCTGCTTCGATTAAGATATCAGACGTTTCCTTACTGACTTCAGTTTCAAGGCCTCCCATTGTTCCTGCCAGACCAACCACGCGTGCACCAACTCCACCAGTTGAATCTGCGATTACGAGGTCCTCAGGGTCTAATGCACGTTCGACACCATCAAGAGTGATCAGCTTTTCGCCATTCTCAGCACGTCGTACCACCAATGGTGCAACAACTTTCGCTGCATCATATGCATGTAACGGCTGCCCCAAATCCAACATCACGTAGTTAGTAGCATCAACTGGTAACGATATCGGTCGCATGCCAGCGGCAGTCAATCGATCCTTCATCCATTTTGGCGATTCAGCATTCGGATTGACGCCACGGACAATTCGAGTAACAAACCGATCAGCACCTGGCTTACCATGGATTGGATTTCGGTCATCAACAACTACGTCAAACCCATTGTTATTCACTGCAAGTGGGTCCGTAGCAAGGTTCTGAGCTAATCCTGGATCTGTGAATTTGGCACCGGTAGAGTGCGCGTACTCGCGTGCGACTCCGCGCATAGAGAAACAATAGCCGCGATCCGGCGTGACATTAATTTCCAAGGTTTCATTCGCTAAGCCCAAGAATGGAAGGATATCTTCACCAATCTTGGGTAAACCAGCCTTAGTCGCTTCTTCAGCGGAATGCGCTAGCACGATAATTCCGCCTTGGTCTTCACCTAAACCGAGTTCGGGAGAAGAACAAATCATGCCGTCCGAAATATGTCCATATGTTTTACGCGATGCGATTGCAAAGTCACCAGGCAATACTGCGCCAGGTAAAGAGACAACAACATAGTCACCCTCGACGAAATTGTGTGCGCCACAAATGATTCCACGAGATGGGAAATCTACTGGCTCTTTCCCTTCACCTGGGGCATCGTTATGCTGACCAACATCGACTCGACAATAGTTAATAAGTTTGCCGTTCTTCTGGGGCTCCTTAACAAGCGTAAGAACCTTTCCAACGACAATAGGGCCGGAAACGTCTGGCTTATGAATTTCTTCCTCTTCCAACCCGACCTTAACTAGGTCAGCAGCCAGCTGAGCTGCAGTAAGATCGGAAGGAACTTCGACGTGACTGGCGAGCCAATCAATAGGAATAAGTGGCATCAGTTTCCCCTTCCAGTTGTGCCGAATTGCTGCGAAAAACGTACATCGCCCTCAACCATGTCGCGCATATCTGCAATTGCGTTACGGAGCATCAGCGTACGCTCAATACCCATTCCAAATGCGAAACCGGTGTATTCATCAGGATCAATACCTGCGTTACGGAGCACTTCCGGATTGACCATGCCGCAACCACCCCATTCAATCCATCCGGCTCCGCCCTTTTTCTGTGGGAACCATAGATCCATTTCAGCAGACGGCTCTGTAAACGGGAAGTACGATGGGCGCAACCGAGTTTTTGCTTCAGGACCGAATAGATTACGAGCAAAGTGATCCAACGTTCCCTTTAAATGCTCCATCGTCAAGCCCTTGTCAACTGCCAATCCTTCTATCTGATGGAATACAGGCGTATGTGTAGCATCAAGCGCATCAGTACGGAACACCTTTCCTGGGCAAACAATGTACAGCGGCACTCCGCGCTCTAACATGGCATGCGATTGAACCGGCGAAGTGTGCGTGCGAAGGACAAGACCTGGCTGCTCTGCTACATCAGCATCGACGCCTGCATATGCACTGCCTTTAACATAGAATGTATCTTGCATCTGCCGTGCGGGATGATCTGGACCAAAGTTTAACGCATCAAAATTAAACCACTCATGCTCCAACTCTGGGCCTTCAACAATCTGCCATCCCATTCCAAGGAAAAGATCAGATATATCTTCCATCAGTGCAGGCAAAGGATGACGGGCACCGCTAGGAGCACGCCTAACCGGCACGGTAACATCGACAGTCTCCTCAACAAGCATTCGAGCTTCTACAGCAGCTTCAATACGCTCTGTAGCTTGCGCCAAAGCTGTCTGAACTTCTTTACGAGCAGCTCCCATAAGCTTTCCAGCGACTGGACGGTCAGACTTATCGAGCGACTTAATCTGCATATTTGCGGTTGTTAGTGGAGCATTATCGCCACTATGAGCGATTCTAGCTTCCTTTAGTTCTTCGAGAGATTCCGCAAGTGAGAATGCTTCCTTCGCAGCGGCAATAGCTGCAGCAATCCCAGCTTCATCCATCGGACTCAGCGGTTCCATAATGGCCTTTCATCGTAAACCTGTGACACCTACTATTGTAGAGCGTCAATCACACAACTTCTTAAGACAGAACACATATTATTCGTCACGAAATCCTCGCCATGAGCTTAAAATAGACCTAAAAAACGCAACGTAGCACGGAACTTACTAGACTAGGACATAATATACGACGTCAACTCTAGGAGGCCGCCATGGCTGAGGAAAAGAATCTATTCGAAAAAGCAACCGATTCAGCAAAGGAATTTCTAGACACTGCGAAAGAATCGGTGTCTTCATCCGAAGCAAAAGCTAAATTGACAGATGTCAAGAGCAGTGTTGTTGATGGCATGCGCGATGCTGGCGAGAACGTCACCGACGTCGTTCGCAATACTAAACACAAGGTCCAAGACGCGCTTGGAAAAGATGACTCATTGGCTGAAAAAGCTGACCGCAAAGTTGAACAAGCTAGCGAAACAGCTTCAGATAAACTTGGAAATGTCGCTAACCGGGTTAGCGACAAGGTTGAAGAAGCTAGCGACCGTCTTGATGACGCACAGTAATCGATAACAGACCTATGAGTTGTGGCTGAGAACGAAAGTTCCCAGCCACAACTATTCAGAAAGCTATGATTAAACTCAAACTCAATCTAGCAGTCCAACTTGACGCAGGACTTGCGCAATACCTTCTTCTTCCGCTGGAAGCAGCTTAGAAACAGGCTCTGGCATCTGGTTTGACTCGAAGATACCGAGAACTTTCAAAGCGGTCTTGAAAGACCCAACGCCAGCTCCAAAACCAGTAGTTGAGGACGGAACCATGACGATGCGCATCAAATCTGCAAGTCGGTCTTGTTCCTTACGAACTGTTTCCCAATCCCCTGCTACGTATGCGTTCCACTGCCGGACATAGCCAGTAGGATCAACGTTAGCGAGGCCTGGAACCGAACCATCTGCGCCACCGAGGTATGCGCCATCGACAACAACCTCGTGTCCTGTCAGTAGTGACAACGGATGTCCTGCTCGCTCATTATCTTGGAGTAAGAAACGGAAAGAGACATCGTCCCCTGACGAATCCTTCACGCCAGTAATTACACCATCTTGTCCGAGCTTCATAAGTAATGCTGGTGGGAGCTTCACGTGAACGCATACTGGAATATCGTACGCGAAGATCGGAAGCTCAGTAGCATCATGAAGCTGCCGGAAATGGCGCTCAATCTGTGGCATTCCACCAAGAGCATAGAATGGAGCAGTGGCAACAATTCCATCAACGCCGATTGCTTCTGCCTGCTTGATGTGCTCGATTACTCGATCAGTTTGGGTATCAATCACGCCGGCCAACACTGGAACTCGCCCAGCTACTACCTCATTGGTAGCCCGTAAAATTTCTTCACGACGCGCAGGAGTTGCAAACGCTCCTTCACCGGAAGAACCAAGCGCGAAGATACCGTGAACACCCGCTTGGATCATTCGGTCCAGTCCACGCTGATAAGACTCAGCATCGAACGAACCATCTTCGTGTTCTGCAACAACTACCGGAGGAATAACTCCACGAAATTCTGTCATCATCTTTTCCTTAAATAGTTGGGTGTAGCAATGACGGAGCTGCGCCCAAAAGTTTCCGAGTATATGGGTCTTTAGGATCGGCCAAAAGTTCAGCTGCTGGCCCTTCTTCAACAACCAAGCCTTTATTCATGACTGCGATGCGGTCTGACACGTATCGCACAGTTTGAATGTCATGAGAAATAAACACCATTGCTAGGTTTAAATCTCGCTTCAGATCAGTAAGTAGATTCAGAATCTGAGCACGAACTGAAACATCGAGTGCCGAAGTAGGCTCGTCCGCAATAATTGCTTTTGGTTTCAGAGCTAGCGCACGGGCAATAGCAACACGCTGCCGTTGACCACCAGAAAGCTGACCTGGGAGCGCATCTAGCGCAGATTCAGGCAGTCCAACCATGGAAATCAAATCGCTCACGCGCTTCTCTCGTTCAGCTTCCGTCCCCATCTTGTGGACGCGCATTGGATCCGCAAGCTGATCATGGATAACCATACGAGGATTCAATGCGGTGGCAGGGTCTTGGAAGACAACCGACACCACTTCACCGATTCGACGTCGTGCATCAGCTGTACGCTTCGTCACTTCCTCGCCGTTAAAGAATACGTGCCCTGCAGAAGCTTTCTGTAAACCACACATAACGTTTGCAGTCGTAGACTTGCCACAACCAGATTCACCAACAATTCCAAGCGTCTGACCAGGCATTACTTTCATGTTCACGCCGCGTACAGCTTGAATTTTGTTTGGCTTAAAAAGTGAGCCAGTTCGCGTTGAGAACGTAACTTTAACATCCTTGAGTTCGATAATTGGCGTATCTTGAGAAGTCACAGCTGTTCACCTACCTTCGAATTGTCGTTGGTTTGTTCCGGACGCGGCGGCAGTGCTGCGTAGTAATGTCTCGGTCCGACTTCTGTCAAGACAGGGCGGATATCCAAACCATAATCTGGATGAGAAGAACGAGGTGCAAAGCGATCTCCAGTTGGGAAGTCCTTTGGTGACGGGACTGTACCCGGAACCTGGTGCAAACGTCCTGATCCAGATTCGATGGAGAGCACAGCGCCCAGCAATCCACGTGTATATTCGTGCGTCGGGTGAAGCAACAGTTCTGAGGTAGGAGCCTGCTCAATAACCTGACCCGCGTACATCACTGTAATGGAGTGAGCAACTTCAGCAACCAACGCTAAATCGTGTGATACGAAGATCATAGCGAAACCGAGCTTCTCACGCAGATCATTCAACAACGCAATTACTTGCTTTTGAACAGTCACGTCAAGAGCTGTAGTTGGTTCGTCGGCAATCACGAGCTTCGGGTCACGAGTCAATGCCATTGCGATCAAAACACGCTGGCGTTGTCCTCCCGAAAGCTCATGAGGATACGACTCCAAGGTACGCTTCGGATCGAGGCCAACGAGCTCAAGGAGCTCTTCAGCACTGCGGGTACCGCCGCGCGAAGTTAGCTGCTTCATCTGAGACTTAATCAACATCGCCGGATTAAGTGAGCTCAGTGCATCTTGATAGATCATTGCCATTTCATGACCTAGAAGTTGCTGCCGTTCCTTGGCGCCCATCTTTAGCAAGTTCTCGCCTTTGTACAAAAGCTCACCGGATAGCTCAGCGCGGGGATCAATCAAACCCATAATTGATAGAGCAGTAATCGACTTACCGCAACCAGATTCTCCAACAAGCCCCATTGTTTCGCCTGGCGATACAGTAAACGAAACATTATCGACGACGTTAACATCTCCATGTCGCGGGAACTTAATCGAGAAGTTCTTAACTTCTAGCAGCGGGGTGATCGAAGGATCAGAAACGAACCGATCATGTCGCTTCGACTCGACTTCTTGGAGAGCATCGATGCGGGCCTGCAAGGAAGCTGCTTGCTCAGCATACGCCTTGCGTGGGTCGAGAAGGAGCTTATCTGCTTCACGCTTAGACGAAGCATCGACCTGTGCAACGGAAACGCCCTTTGGTGCAGCTACCATCGCATCCGTAATACCTTCAGACAAAATATTAAGACACAGCACAGTGATCATGATCAAAACGCCTGGGAAGAACGCTGTCCACCATTTACCTAGCATGACCGAAATATTTGCTGAAGCGTCAGATAGCACATTGCCCCATGTTGGGACCATAGCTGATTGTAGCCCCGAACCGATGAAGGTCAATGACGCTTCTAGAATGATTGCGTCTGCAACTAGCACCGTAGCGAAAACGAGTACTGGAGCAGCGGTATTACGCATCACGTGCTTAACCAAGATCCACGGTGCACGAGCACCAGAGACGATAACTGCGCGAACGTAGTCTTCGCCGTATGCGCTCATCACATTTGCGCGAACGATACGTGCCAACTGTGGCGTGTAAACGAATGCAATCGAACAGATAATAACGAGTAGAATTCCAACGAGGTTATCCGAGCTGAAACGCGCCGAGAACACAAGGACAGTTACCGCTGCCATTGCGATACCTGGCACTGCCATAATGATGTCCAAGATACGCATAATGACTTCGGAGATTGACTTACGCACAACTGCAGCGATCGAGCCAATAATTGCCCCAAAGAACAGTGCAATAGCGGTGGAACACAAACCAATAATCAGTGAGAAACGACCGCCATATAGGAGCCGGCTGAGAATATCACGGCCGACGTGGTCGGTGCCAAACAAGTGATCTGCACTCGGTGCTGCCCATTTATCGTAGATAGCTTCTGGCGAATATGGCGCTAGTAGTGGTGCGAGAAGAGAAATAACCGCAATGAGGAAGAGAACGCCGAGAGCAATCCGCGCACCAACACTCATGTTTCGGATACGGGAGAAACGTGCCCCTGGCTGAGTAACTTTAGTTAGCTTTTCTTTCTTTCCCATGATCACACCGACCTAATACGTGGGTTAATCAGCAAATAAAGCATATCCACGATGATATTGACAATAATGAATGCAATTGCTACGACCAGAGCACCACCTTGAACGAGGTTAACCCAGTTGTTCTGGATGCCCTTGATCAGGACTTGTCCCATACCATTGATCGCAAAAATGATTTCGATGACGACGGCGCCACCCATCAGATAGCCGACTCGCAAACCAAGAACAGTAACTGGCGTAATCAATGCATTGCGTAGAACATTGCGGCCAATAACAACTGACTTTGGAATGCCAGCACCCAACGCGGTACGTACATAATCTCGGTCAAGTTCTTCTACCATCGAGGTTCGAACTACGCGAGTCATTTGGCCGATAACTGGAATAGCCAGTGCTACCGCTGGTAGTAGCATTCGTAAGAACCACCCGCCAAAGTCCTCAAACATTGGTGGTAACGCACCAGAAACTGGAAGTTTACCGATAAATGCAAGAACGAGCAGAACAGCGAGCCAGAAGGATGGCGTTCCAATGCAGATAACGGATAGAACGCGAATAAGTTGATCTGGCCAACGGTCTCGATAGATTGCTGCGAGAACGCCAAGCGGGAATGAGAAGATCACAGCCAGAATCAGACCGAAGAACGTTAGTTGCAAAGTGACTGGCAATGCTTGTCCAATGAGGGATGAAACAGTGTTGGATACGCCAACACCATAGACGCCCAGATCTCCTTGGAAAAGGTTAAATATGTATAGGCCTAGGCGAACGAGGAGCGGTTCGTTCAGCCCCTGTTGCTCGCGGAAAGCTTCAAGTTCGGAAGGGGTAGCATTTTCGCCCAGCGTGCTGTACGCCGGATCAATAGGCGAAAGTGCCATAATGAGAAAGACTAGGACTGTCACGCCTATAACCATTACTGGCAAGGCAATCAGACGGCGCCCGATGAGTCTAAGTAGATTATTCATTCGATCTATTCCTTATGACTACGTTGAGTGATGGAAGGGGCGGATGCGGGTGTTCGCATCCGCCCCTCAATCGTTTAATTCAGCTGTCTGACTTACTTATGGGATGCACCGAGGAGATACAAACCGGTTGTTGCAATGGAGTCAACACCATCAAGTGCAGCAGGGTTGTAGGCAGTAATCATCGAACGGTGGAACAATGGGAAGATTGGCGCTTTTTCAGCAACAATATCCTGGATTTCTCCCCACTTTGCTTTAGCTTCAGCACCATCAAGCGAATCGGCTTCGGCCATCAAAGATTGGATCTTGTCGTAAGTTTCCTTATCCGAGTTAGCGAAGTTAGAACGCTTGTGCATCCATGCATTGTCGCCGTACCACCATGAGAAGAAAATAGCTGGATCGTTACCGAATACGGACGGATCTCCTGGAGCCAAGATGACGTCGTAGGTTGGGTTCTCCACATCAGCATTATCAGCGTAGAGCGCAGCAGAAGCCTTGGACTCAATGTTGACCTTAATTCCAACCTTTTCAAGATCTTCCTTAATCTGAGGAGCCAAGTTAGCAACCCATGGGTGATCAGTGGTCAGCAAGGTCATCTCGAGATCAGAAACACCGGCGTCAGCCAAAAGCTTCTTTGCATCTTCGATAGAATAGCTGAGGTCGGTTGCTGGCTTCTTATATGATGGGTTCACTTCTGGCAAGAAGGAGGTAGCTGCTACAGCTTTGCCGTCAAGTGAGGAATCAATGAGTCGCTGAATGTCAATCGCACGGTGAATTGCTTGGCGAACCTCTGGCTTATCGAATGGGGCTTTAGTGGTATTGAACATCAAGAATGGGTTGTTGTACCCTTCAACTTCCTTGACTTCCCACCCTGCAGCTTGGAGCTGATCGATCGTGGCAGCTGGAACAGCTTCCATAACGTCGGTGGTACCGCCCAAGGCAGCCGATAGACGCTGACTGTCGTCCTTTTGTGGGTTCCAGACGATCTTCTCGAGCTTGGCTGGATTCTTGCCGTTGTAGTGCTCATTCACTACCGCAGTAATAGGAGTACCTTCCTTTGGTGCCGACTCAAACTTGTATGGGCCAGTACCAATTGGCATTGTCTTGAGATCGTCATCGCTCATGCTAGCTGGAACGACCTTGACTAAGGCCAAGCGTTCCTTGAGCTTTGCAAATGGGTAGTTCAGTTCAATGGTAATGGTGGAATCGTCCTTGGCGGTTACGCTCTTAATTGCGCTGAAGAATGGGGTGTAAAGTCCACCTTCATTTGAGTTGCGCTCATATGACTTGACGACGTCATCTGCTTTGACGTCGGTTCCATCAGAGAACTTTGCACCGTCGCGTAACGAGATCTCGTATGTAAGTTCGCCAACTTCCTTTGGCTCCCCTGCAGCGAGTGCTTCGTGTGTGGAATAGTCAGCCATATTGAAGTCATAGAGACCTTCGAGAATATGCCAGTTAACTCCATTAGCAAGGGCCGATCCAGCGTGGATTGGGCTCCAGTTCGTTGTTTCGTAGGCTACACCAGCGTTGAGAACACCAGATGGACCTTTGGACTGTGCACCATCATCGGTGCTCTTTGCTTCAGTGTTGCCACCACAGGCACTAAGTACCAAAGCTGTTGCGGCAAGCGTTGCCACGATACGCGTCTTCTTGACAGACATATACTTTCCTCTCCATTGAGCATAAGAGCAACCGTCACCTGGAAGCTCGTATGTTGTCCGACAAATTTATCGTAGATGTTTATCACATATCATGCAACACAGACCGACCTTTTTAGATAACGATCTGATAACATTTCGCGCTGGCATCCCGACGAGAACCGGACTTCCCCTGTTGCTATGCAGGTGTCTTCATCGTAACAGGAATCAGGATCGGAAAAGCTTATAACGCGACAGTTCCTTCAGGTTCAACAAGCAGTATTTCGATTTTGTGCTTGCGCTGAAGCATACAGACAAAGTCCCGTGGCCATAGCTACGTTAAGTGATTCTGACTTCCCCCACATAGGTATACGAACCCGCGCGTCTGCCCATGCCAATTGCTGGGGAGTAAACCCGCGTGCTTCGTTTCCAACTAACCACAAGGTAGGTCTACGTAAATCGATATCCGCTAGCGGATTATGTTCTTGAGAAGAAAGTAAAGCCTGATCTGACAGCGTTGCTAAGTCATATTCCCCATCACCATCTGCAATAAGGACTTGGAAATCTGCTAGCTTAGCTCGATCAACTACCTGAGAAACGTCCTCATCTTCGATGATAGGGAGATGGAAATAAGAACCAGCGGTAGAGCGCAACACTTTAGGATTTGTAGCGTCCACAGAACCACTCCCAAGAATAACGCCGCCAGCGCCGGCTGCATCAGCGGATCGAATGATAGTCCCAACGTTTCCTGGATCAGATCCCTCCACCATGCATACCAATAACTGGCTACGGGCGAACACAACATCAAGTTCTTCCTCATCAGGAATTGAAATTACTGCAAAAATTCCTTGTGCATTTGGAGCATGCTGTTCACTTAGCTCGCATGGAAGCACGTGAGTATACGGGTCAACGTGTATGAGTAACTCGTCAATATCTGGATAACGTTCCAGGGCAGGTTCAGTGACATAGACGTCGCGAACTTGATTTGGCATCTCTGCCAATGCTTCGCGAACAGCCTGCGGACCTTCAACGAGCGCTTGCTCGTACTCGATACGCGCTTTACGCCGAGATAAACCAAGCGCTTTCTTAAGCTGACCAGAAAGTGTCATCATCGGTGTTCGCGGCATGAATACTCCTAATATTTTACTAATACGATGACGCTCCCACTCAACTAACCGAGCGGGAGCGTCATCAGAGCTAAATTTACCTAAAATCAGGCAACTGGAGCATTAACATCGGCAGGAAGTGCTTTACGAGCAGCTTCAACAACGGATGCGAATGCAGCTGGATCATTAACTGCCATTTCAGCAAGCATACGGCGATCAAGCTCAATACCAGCGAGCTTGAGACCCTGCATGAAACGGTTGTACGTCATACCATTGGCGCGAGCACCAGCGTTGATACGAGCGATCCACAGCTTACGGAACTCATTCTTCCGGACCTTACGGTCACGGTAGTTGTATACGAATGAGTGAGTGACTTGTTCCTTAGCCTTACGGTACAAGCGGGAGCGCTGACCACGGTAGCCAGAAGCCCGCTCAAGTACAGTGCGACGCTTCTTCTTGGAATTAACGGCGTTCTTTACACGTGCCATGTTCTTATATCTCCTTTAGTGCGAGCTAGCTCAGATGCCGAGCAATGATTTGACCTGCTTGACGTCTGCCCGTGCTACCGGCTGATCCGAGGATAGACGGCGAGTACGACGAGACGACTTGTGCTCGAGAAGGTGGCGCTTACCAGCCTGCTCACGCATCAACTTGCCAGATCCCGTCTTACGGAAACGCTTCTTTGCACCGGAGTGCGTTTTCATTTTTGGCATTTTACTTCCCTCAATGCTGCCTATGGCAGCGTTCTGTTCTGGCTTCTTTTTACAGAAGCGGTTCGTGTCAGCTTGTCTTAAATTAAGTCAATCAGTCTTCAGCAGGAGCTTCGTTTTTCGAAGCAACTCGTTCAGCATTCTTTTGAGCGCGCCGAGCTTCTTCAGCACGACGGTTCTCACGTTCAGCTTCACGACGACGACGCTGGTCCGACTTAGCCTCTGACTTACGGCGTGTTGGTGCAAGCACCATCACCATGGAGCGACCATCAATACGCGGCGCTGACTCAACGACTGCGTCTTCTGCAGTATCTGCGGCTAGACGTTCCATGAGTCTCATGCCTACTTCTGGACGGGATTGCTCACGCCCCCGGAAGCGCAATTGGATCTTGACTTTGTCTCCCCCGTTGAGGAACTTAATAATTCGCTTCAACTTGGTCTCATAGTCATGCTGATCGATCTTAAGACCGAGGCGCATTTCTTTTAATTGCGTATTGGCTTGATTGCGACGTGACTCGCGTGCCTTCTGTGCGGCTTCATACTTGAACTTTCCGTAGTCCATAAGTTTGGCCACGGGCGGGTTCGCGTTAGCTGCCACTTCAACAAGATCGAGGTTCGCTTCCTGAGCGAGTCGCAGTGCATCCTCAACACGTACTACACCGACCTGCTCTCCGGCTGGGCCTACTAGACGTACTTCGGCGACATTGATTCGATCGTTGATTCTTGGCTCGTTGATAATTGCTCCTCTTAACTTAACTTCGACGTGCGACGCGCACGGAGTCCAGAGGGCATACGGTACTTTGCCGTATTCTCGTGACCCGGCCCCTAACGGGACCCAGGTGGGATATTCTCCGCTTGCGTTCCGGCATATGCCGGTCGGTCATTCCCTAATACTACCAGCTTTCGGCACCAGATCCCAAAAACATTCACCTCTACAGTCAAATTATGTGGTGATCTTGCGCACGTTTCAACATATGCGAGGTCTTATCTCAACAACATCGAGCCGAGCACGCACATAAGGATCACTTTCTAACGCTTCACTTACGTATGTTGCCACCCGCATAACATCAGACATCTGCGAATCAGCAGGGAAACCAATATCCACAATACAAAAACCAGCTGGTCCGGGCTCGATACTCATATGAACAATGCCAGAGGCAACCTCTCGAGCAACCGTCGCGACACAGTCGTTAATTCTTTCATCATTCCAGGGCGCCAACCAGCGTCCGCCGCTGGCTAACGCTATAACCGCCGTACGTCCCAGCCAAGTTTCGGTGGTCGAACCAGGATCCAGAACCATCAGACCCGTTTGCTGTTTTAGACTGGCAATAGCAACTGACTCAACAGTTGCCGGTACCGGGCGCGCTCCCTTGTGCCATTGTCTAAGCGCATCGATGCCTGAGAAAACAACCACCGCTGGCCGTTGTCCAGCTAGCTCGGCAGTAACCAGAGAACCATCACCCGCCAACGGTTGCGCTGAATAAGACTGATGTTCTTTTACGCGACCAGACTCATCGAGCCCCGGATGCTCATGTGGAACCACCGGTAGCAACACGCGCGTTAACGATGCGACAACAGCTTCTGCTCGTCCATCAGCCACTGACAAAGTAAAAGCTTTGGCAAGTTCAGGTGGAACCGACCCGTCGTCGTTAGAAAACGGATTCGGCGCAAGTAACGAGGCGATATCAGGCACGATCGCTCTCCTCGTCACCGTTAATCTCGCGGAAAATCTGTTCTACCTCTTCGGACGTCATCTCACTAATCGCGCCAGGAACGTCCGCAGGATCTTTTTGCCCCAACAATAGGGATTCAATCAAGGGATCTAACACATTAAGAATGAGTCCACCTGGAATTTCTTCGTCTCGTTGCCCGGATAGATAACGTACTGCAGACACTAGCCCAGATGTGCCAACTTCCGTGCCGACGTCGTCTCCTAAATCCGCAGTCAACAAAATAACACCATATTCGGACAGCTGCGACAAAGCAGCCGCCACCTCGCTAGGCTGATCTGAAATATCCGCGGAATCCGACACAGCTGCAGTATCATCGCTCGACCCTAGAAGCTCACTAATGTCCCAGTCATCAAAGCTTTTCACCGGAATATCACGAACAATCGCAGCCCCTGAATCCGTGGGGACCACTGTAGCCGAGATGCCTCGAAGTTTAAGTACTCCAGCAACAGGTCCAGGATGCTGAAAAGTTGTCAGGATCAGGTAGCGGCGTGCAGAGTTCACAAGCGTCCAACCTTCTAGTAGGGAATCTCGATGCGTCTAAGTCTAGACGTGATACCTCACCGACACAAAAGGTTAGGACTACCGTCCCAAGGCCCGCCTAACCTTGCTATACCAATGCTTTTGCGTTAGATAGAGTATGGATATACGAATGTTAGAGACGAAGGGAGCAGAAAATGACTCTAACTTTTGATCATCATTCCTGCAACTGCGACATTAAGACGAACGCACCCGCGAATCTTTCGTTCACTCCCGCAGCTCAAACAACAACTGTTTTGAATTCCAAGCTCAACTGGCTTCGCGCCGGAGTCCTTGGCGCTAACGATGGTATTGTCTCCACCGCTGGCATAGTTATGGGTGTATCCGGAGCTGCGGTAGACAGCCACGCCCTCTTTGCTGCGGGTGTTGCTGGCATGGTCGCAGGTGCACTGTCGATGGCCGCCGGCGAATACGTCTCGGTGTCCACTCAACGTGATACCGAAAAAGCTGCTGTCTTGGCCCAACGGAATTTCTTTCGCCGGGATCCATACGGTGCACAGCAACGGCTAGCAAGCCTAATCGCGGGTCGAGGCATATCAAAACCACTGGCATGGAAAATGTCTGAGGAACTAACGAAAAAAGATCCGGTCCATGCGTTGACTCAATACGAATACGGTATCGATGCTAACGATCTGACGAACCCTTGGCATGCGGCCTGGGCATCCATGATCTCGTTTGTGCTTGGTGCGCTCATCCCCTTTATCGCGATGATCTTTTCTCCCAGTGGCTGGGCAATCGGTCTGACAGTAATATCGGTAAGCGTTGCACTAGCGATCACTGGCGCAGTTTCAGCTTGGTTAGGCGGTGCACCGATAAAGCAAGCAACTATGCGAAATATTGTTTGGGGCAACCTAGCAATGTGGGGCACATACGGAATCGGATTGCTAGTCGCATTCTTCTAACTTGCTAGTTTTCCGGCGCGATCTGGTCAACTGCCCCACCGAATCTACGTTGGCGATGTGCATAATCCGAAATGCACCGCCACAGTGCACTCCGATCGAATTCCGGCCATGGCTCATCAATAAACATCATCTCTGCGTAAGACGCCTGCCATAACATGAAGTTCGAGGTGCGCTGCTCACCTCCCGAGCGGATAAACAGATCCACATCTGGTAGTGCTGGCTGATACAGCGAATTCGCAATTGTGGCTTCTGTGATCTTACGTGGGTTTAGATCACCGGCGGCCGCAGCTCGTGCAATCTCAACTACGGCATCAGTAATCTCCGCGCGCCCACCGTAGTTACAGCAAAAGTTTAAGGTCAAGGTTGAGTTATAACGCGTTAATCGCTGTGCCTCTTGGAGCTCACGAATCACAGAGCTCCATAGCCGTGGAAGCCGGCCCGACCATACGATTTTCACTCCCCAATCATCGAGCTCGTGACGACGGCGGTGGATCACGTCGCGAGAATACTTCATCAAGAATGCGATTTCGCTGGGTGATCGGCGCCAATTCTCGGTCGAAAAAGCATAAACCGATACGACCTCAACGCCTATTTCTATCGCCCCGGCTAGAACATCCATGAGTGCCACTTCGCCAGCTTTGTGGCCGTCAGTGCGCGGCAGATTACGCGCATTCGCCCATCTACCATTGCCATCCATGACAATGGCGATGTGACGTGGAATAGCATCAGCAGGTAACACTGGTGGTTGTACTTTTCCAGCGGGCGGGGCAAGTGGCTCATGTGGCATAGGATTGATACGTTCCATAATGTCCTAGTGTACGGTAAGAAGACGTAACGACTTCATGTGTTTTTCTAAATGCCATTGTGCGTAGGCTGCGACTATTGCTCCAGTTGCTTTTCGAGCAGATGACGACGACGTATCGGCCACCGCCCAATCTCCCACAACCAGAGCAAATAATAGTTGCCAGGTTTCGACTGATGGTGTTGCTGATCCGACTGGTCGGCAGTTATCACACACCGCACCGCCAGCCGCAATATTTAACGCTGAATGGGGCCCCATAGTTCCGCACGTGGCACATTCATTAATCGAAAATCCCCAGCCAGCAATCGTCATAGCCCGCAAGATAAACGAGTACACAACGAGCTCGGGTGGATGCATATTCGACGCAACCGCGTGCAATGCACCAAAAAGCAAAACAAAAAGCCGAGTATCCGGCACATCGTCGTCGTTAATATAATCTGCCAATTCCACCAAAGCCGATGCTGCCGTGTAGGCATCATAATTACGCCCGATAGTACGCCCATACTGTGCAATCGAATCAACCTGAGAAATAGTATCAAGCGTTTTCCCTCGATATATTTGTACGTCAATGTGGGAAAAGGGTTCCACTCTGGCACCAAACCGGGAACCGGTTTTTCGTACTCCTTTTGCTACAGCACGGATTTTCCCATGATTGCGCGAGAGCATCGTAATAACTCGGTCGGCCTCACCGATATCGTGGGTACGCAAAACGATGGCATCATCGCGATACGTTTTCACGGCGAATCAGAATCCTAAGCGACCTAGCTGTTTTGGATCTCGTTGCCAGTCTTTGGCGACTTTAACATGAAGGTCCAAGAAAACACGCCGGCCTAGCAGGCGTTCAATGTTGGCTCGTGCTTCTTGACCAACTTTTCGTAACCGCTGTCCACCACGCCCGATAATAATTCCTTTTTGGGAAGGTCGTTCAACAAAAATATGTGCGTGAATGTCTAGCAGCGGTTGCTTTTTAACCCCCGGTCGCGGCTCGCGTTCAATCATTTCTTCGACGACGACGGCGATAGAATGTGGCAATTCATCACGCACATCGGTAAGCGCAGCTTCCCGAATGAATTCCGCGATCATTGCCTCATCGGATTCGTCGGTAATAGCATCTCGCGGATATAACGGTGGTGACACTGGCATGTGCGATAACAACACATCACCTACCAGATCTACTTGTTCCCCGGCCACGGCACTAACCGGAACGATTTCGGCAAAGTCGTGTAGTTGGCTAACCTCAATAAGCTTATGAGCGAGATCTTCCCGCGAAACTTTATCTACTTTGGTTACAGCAGCAAAAATAGGAACCTGCGCTTTAGCTAGTTCCCGGAGAAGATAGCGATCCCCTGGACCAACTTTTTCATCAGCTGGTAAACACATCAATGCAGCATCGACGCCTTCTAGCGAATCTCGAACCATATCGTTGAGACGCTCACCTAAAAGCGTTCGCGGCCGGTGCAAGCCAGGTGTATCCACCAAAATTAGCTGTCCGTTGTCACGCTGGACGATTCCCCGTACAACGCGGCGAGTCGTCTCCGGCTGGTTTGCAGTAATAACAATTTTTGTTCCTACCAACGCATTAGTCAGCGTAGATTTGCCCGCATTAGGCCGCCCGACGATGGAAATAAATCCAGCACGATAATCTTCTGGCCAGTCGTGAATCATCTGATCATTCATGGGTTCCATCCTCTTCTGTTGTCTCGCGATAAGCGATAATGGTCTGCAACCGCTTTCGTCGGCCTTCAAATCTATCAGCTTTCATAATAATTCCATAAGCGTGGGCTTCAGAGCCTACGATCGGTATTCGCCCTAACGCTTTTGTTAACAGCCCACCAGCAGTTTCGACGTCGTCGTCGTCAATACGAATAGTGAAAAGCTCCCCTAGCTCATCTGCTGGAAGACGGGCTGGAACACGGTAAACCCCAGCAGAAATTTGCTCAACTTCAGGTTCTGCATGGTCATGTTCGTCAACCATGTCACCGACGATTTCTTCTAAGAGATCTTCGATCGTCACCAGACCAGCGATTCCACCGTATTCGTCAACGGCTAAAGCAATATGTTTTGCTTCGCTACGCATCTCACGTAATAAATCGTCTGCCATTTTCGTTTCGGGAATAAAAACCGGCTCACGCATGACGTCCGCAACATTCAGATCATCTCGTGATAATTTACGATGGACGCGGCGAACCACATCCTTAAGATATAGGACACCGACGACGTCTTCATTGGACTCAGAAATGACTGGCACCCGCGAGTATCCAGAACGATTAAAGAGCGAAATAGCATTGTCAAGAGATTCGAGAGAACCGATCGTCACCATGTCAGGACGCGGAACCATCACTTCGCGCACAAGTGTTTCCGATAGTTCGAAAACCGAACGCACGATTTCTCGTTCTTCGTCTTCTAATGCTTCTGACTCCGATACCCGTTCCACCATATAGTTTCGCTGATCGTCTTCAGAATCCTTTGCCTCATCATCGGTTTCGCGGCGCGTAACAAAAAGGCTACCGACTTTTGTTAACCACCATAAAAGATGACCGCCGAATCGTACTGAGCGGACCGGGTATTTAAATCCGAGAGTAGGCGGAATGATGATGTTGGTCAGCCCTAAGGTCAGCATCATCGCTACGACGACGCCAACTAGATTCAGCACCAAATTATGGACAACCAGGCCTACAAGCACCATCAAGGTTGCACCAAGAAGCACCAGAATACCTGAACGTACCGCCGTAACCGCTGTTATAGCAGCAAGCCTATGCGTTACAATTCGCGATACGAACGGACCAGAATAGCCTTCTTGCTCCGCATCTTCCACCTGTGCATGGGTAATTCGCGATAGCGCAGACAACATTAATGCCCCACCAGCGGCCAATAGCGCACACGTGATTGCGATACCGATAAGGATCGGCAACGGGACAGCAGAAATTTCAGACACAGGTATCAGTCCACCGTCGGAGCAATATCATCGATCGTGGCATTCGGATCACGCGGATCACGCGGACGACGAGCTAAAAATGTTAGTAATAGCCGACGTTGCAGATCAAACATCTCTTTCTTTTTTTCTGGCTCCGCGTGGTCATAACCCAGTAGATGTAGGATCCCGTGCGTCGTTAGCAAAAGAATCTCTTCCATGGTGTTGTGGCCGGCAGCTAACGCTTGCCGGGCGGCCACCTGCGGACAGATTGCAATATCCCCGAGCATGCCTGGGCGTGGCTCTTCGCCGAGCGGCGTTGGTCGCAACTCGTCCATCGGGAACGACATCACATCAGTCGGGCCTTCAAGGTCCATCCACTCAACGTGCAATGCCGACATTGCTTCTTCAGCAATCATCACGATCGACAGATCGGCTTGCGGATGGACCCGCAGATCGTCAAGAACCCATGTGGCTAGCTCAGAAATCTCTTCTAAATCTGGAGCTGGCTCAAAGCCGGATTCGTCATTGACCTCAATCATGGATATCCTCCCCTGCATAGCGTGCATAGGCGTCGATAATATCGGCCACTAACCGGTGTCGAACTACGTCGCCAGCACCAAGTTCAATAAATTTGATATGCTCCACATCGCGTAAAATACGACGAACTAAACCAAGACCTGACTTGGCATTACGCGGCAGATCCACTTGGGTAAGATCACCGGTAACAACGATCTTCGAATTAAAACCAAGCCGGGTTAAAAACATTTTCATCTGTTCTGGAGTCGTATTTTGCGCCTCATCCAAAATAACGAAAGCATCATTGAGCGTGCGCCCACGCATATAAGCCAGCGGCGCTACTTCAATAGTTCCGGCTGCCAACAGTTTCGGAATCGCTTCCGGATCGATCATGTCATAAAGCGCGTCATACAGCGGTCGCATGTACGGATCGATTTTGTCATTGAGAGAACCTGGTAAGTAACCTAGTGATTCGCCAGCTTCAACCACCGGACGAGTCATAATAATCCGCTTAACTTGGTTCTTTTGCAGTGCAACCACAGCTTTTGCCATAGCTAGATAGGTTTTTCCCGTACCAGCTGGGCCAATACCGAAAACAACCGTATTCTCATCAATCGCATCAACATACGCTTTTTGTCCGAGCGTTTTCGG
Source organism: Arcanobacterium phocae (assembly GCF_900105865.1). NCBI lineage: Bacteria > Bacillati > Actinomycetota > Actinomycetes > Actinomycetales > Actinomycetaceae > Arcanobacterium > Arcanobacterium phocae. Next base: position 1,402,554 of record NZ_LT629804.1, on the reverse strand, counting down.
CCGAATAGTTTTCCCACGATTGGTCAAAATATCAGTGGTCATCATATCGATCGGCCGGTTCAACCCGTCCGTCATCAGCTTCAACGCACGCTCAACTGATTCCGTGGTCAGATGCTGTCCCGACGCGGCAACAGAGACCAATTCGCTAATGAGATTACGCGCGATATCAACTGCTGATTCTGAACCCGAGATCCGAATTTCTTGACCGCGCACATACAGCTGTGCAGGAGCTAAACCACGTTCAAGGACCCGAAGTACCTCATCACGTTGGCCGAGAATGTTGATCATCGGAATACGGTCTGGAACAGTGACAGTGTGTGAAGTAATCATCTCTTCCATTCTACGCGTTTGCACGGATAACAGCGATCGCCCATGGTCCCGCAGTTGCGGAACGTAACACATGTTCGCCTAATAAAACGCTCATCGCACCAGCATTTACGAATTGGTTAAGCTCATCATCCGTAATTCCGCCTTCTGGCCCAACGATGAACATGACGCGCTCGCTATCAAAACGTTGATTGCGAAGCGGCTCAGTTGCAGATTCATGACACACATATACCGCAGTTCCCCGTTCAACTTCCGCTACGATGTGCGATACCAGCTGTTTACTTGATACGACGTTTCCGACTTTCGGAATCCACGACCGCCGGGATTGTTTGGCCGCCGCCTTGGCAGTTGCCTGCCAACGAGCCTGTCCCTTAGCCGCTTTAGTATCTTGCGACCATGAGACAATGCTGCGATCTGCTTGCCACGGAATGAAACTATCGGCACCATATTCGGTTGCGGTTTCTATCGCCTGTTCATCCCGACCGCCTTTAGCTAGCGCCTGCACTAACGTGATATGAGGTTTATGGGCCGGTTCTTGTGCACTGTGTTCAACAGTTCCAGACAACTGGGTTTTCGATGTTGCCGTCACCGAGATAGTTGCCCGGTATCCACAACCGTTAACGACGTCGATCTGCTCGCCCACTTTTGTGCGTCGCACGGTCACTGCGTGCCGCGCTTCATCGCCACTCAGAATGACAGTGCTGTCCTCCGCAGCATCCTTAATATCTGGGTCTACATATACCGGCCGAGTCATGAGGAACGACCAGTAAACTTGTCGCGTATCTTAGAAAAGACCGACTCTCCCGCAGTAACTGGCTTGGCTTGACGTTCTTCACCACGCAGCGACGCAAGCTGTTCGAGCAACGCACGTTGTTCGTCGTCGAGATGTGTTGGGGTAGTTACCGAAATATGTAGCTTCAAATCACCACGTGTTCCGCGATTGAGCCGCCCAACACCCAAACCAGACAATGTTAAAATATCTCCCGCCTGCATACCTGGTTCAATCTTGACGGTGTGTGGGCCATCAAATGTTTCGACGTCGAACGTTGTTCCCAACGCCGCGGAGGTCATTGGCACGTCGATAAAGCCAACCAAATTATCACCGTCACGCATGAAATTCGGATCCTCGGCAATATCAACTTCTAAGAACAGATCGCCTGCTGGGCCACCCGCAATTCCTGCGTCACCACGCCCCTGCATCCGGATCCGCATCCCGTTTTCCACACCGGCTGGGATATTCACCGTTACAGAACGATGAGACCGTACTCGTCCTTCGCCAGCACACTCTGGACAAGGCGTCGAAATAATCGTGCCGTAGCCTTGACACTGTGGACAGGCAACAACCGACACCATCTGACCCAAAATAGAATTCGATACCCGTTGTACCGATCCAGAACCATGGCATTGCGAACACGTTACAGGATCCGTACCAGGCGCAGTCATCTGCCCATGGCAGGTTGAACACTCGGTCAACGCATCGATGCTAATTTTCTTCTCCGCGCCAAACACGACTTCTTTCAACGACAGGCTGAGGCCGACCAACGAGTCTGCGCCACGGCGGACACGCGACGCCGGCCCACGTTCGGCTGCGCCACCACCGAAGAACGTACTAAAAATATCATCTAGTCCGCCGCCGAAGCCGAAGCCTCCACCGCCACCGCCAAATCCGCCGCCGTTACGCACTGCGTCAGCACCACCAAGATCATACATTTGGCGCTTTTCTTTGTTCGACAACACATCGTAGGCTTCAGAGACTTCTTTAAACTTTTCTGCGCCCTCCGGACCAGCAACATCTGGATGGAGCTTGCGGGCAAGCTTACGGTAAGCTTTCTTGATTTCCTCGGGAGTCGCGTTACGGTCCACCCCTAAAGTGTTGTAATAATCAGCCACGTGTTCCTTCTTCGTTAGTGTCAGATTGCAAACTTATCTTATCGAGATTCATGTGTCCCGCTGAGTATATGAGATAGATATGAGGCTACGGCCTGCACACCCGACATAGTACGGTGGTAGTCCATTCGTGTCGGCCCAATAATACCTAGGCGAGCCACCGAAGACTGGTTAGTTCCAGAATATGACGTTGAGACAACAGAAGCATTATCCAATTCAACCTCAGTATTCTCTTTTCCAATATGTACGGCCATGCCATCGTCCATGTGCGTCAGCATTCGCATCAACACAACTTGTTCTTCAAGAACGTCAAGCATATCAGACATAGTTCCATTGAAATCAGCATCATACTGCGCCAGGTTTTTCCGCCCGGCCACAACAACATGCTCTTCCGAATCTGCTGCCAGCGTGTGCATAACTGCGTGTCCCACTGTTTGCGCAAGCTCGGCAAGAGCTACCGGAACGTCGTCGGCAACTTTCGCCATCGCATCATCAAGCTCGCTTAGCTGTTTTCCAGCGCACTGCGCGTTGATGCAATTACGCACGCTGGCAACGTCATCCGCGTCTAACGCACGATCAGCAACCAGTGTTCGTTCTTCTACCCGACCTTCGTCAGTGATAATAACAAGCAAAACATGAGCTTGCCCGAGCAAAATGAGCTCGATGTGCCGCAAGGCAGTACGTCGCAATGATGGATACTGGATAACCGCAACTTGGCCAGTAATCTTTGCCAAAGCCCGCGTTGCCCGCGCCAGAATTTCATCGAGGTCCTGAGCAGAAGTGAGAACTTTTTCGATTGCGCGGCGTTCGGCTATCGTAAGCGGCTTAATCTCGTGGATTGAATCAACGAACTCGCGATATCCTGCATCAGTCGGCACACGCCCGGCGGACGTGTGCGGCTGGACAATAAGACCAGCTTCTTCTAGATGAGACATATCGTGACGCACAGTTGCTGGAGAAACGCTGAGCTTATGCCGCTCCACTATACCCTTGGAGCCAACTGGTTCCCGAGTGGCAACATAGTCACGCACAATTGCATTTAATACAATTTTCCGGCGTTCATCTGACATATGCCACCTCCTCATATTTTCCTGTACCGGTGAACAGTGAACGAGCTTTTGCACTCATCTATTCCGAGTGCTAATTCTACGTGGCTTGTGGTGCACTTTCACAACGATAGGCGTGGCGGGTCGCCGATTTCACGATAGGAGAACGTTTCAGCGGTGCTACCATCAACATATGCATTTTTTCATTCGCCACGATGTACTGTCCCACTTGGATTATTTACCGGAACAAACGACTTGGGATCTTCCGACATTGCGGTCGGCGCGACCGTTACCGACGGTGACGCCCCCACCAACAGTTGCCAACGCAAACGGAGTGGAAGTTCGCATATTTACACCACGCTCTTTGCCCGCAAATACGCCACCTCGACTTGTTATGGTAAGTATCCATGGCGGTGGCTATGTTGCTGGAAAAGCACAACAGGACGACACGAAAAATGCTCAGCTCTGTGAGCTCTTGCAAGCTATCGTCATTGCTCCCGAATACCGACTTGCACCTGAATATCCGCTGCCAGCAGCTTGGGATGACTGCATAGCTGTGACGCAATGGGCTATCAAGAAATATGATGCGCCAATTTTTGTTCATGGAGATTCTGCTGGTGGCGGGCTCGCATATGCCGTTGGTTGTACACTTCGCTCACTAGTAGCTGGAGTTATTCTGTTTGAACCGTGCATTGACCCATCAATGTCTTACGAATCATTCATCACTCATGAACACGGCCCATTTTGGACCCGACGAGCAGCGACCCATGCGTGGGCTGCTACCGTGGGCGATGGCGTCGCAGCTTTACCTTTTCCTAAGCCCTCGGCTCCATATCCGCCGACCGTCGTCGTCGTGAACCCAGTTGATCCGCTCCGCGACGAAGGAATTGCGCTCGCCACTGGACTCGTAGATGTTGGTACGGAAGCCGAACTCCACTTTTATCCAGGAACCGTGCACGCTACTCTGTCTGCGCCCGAGTCACATATCTGGCCAGAAATTCAGACACTGATAAAACGCTTCGTGGATTCGCAGATAACTCCTTATAGTCAGCCTAAAGATCTTGTGTGATTCACATTTTGCATTCGTTGGCGTGGCGGATCGTTGATTTTGCTATCGACGTTTTAATCTACTTGCATGACTTTTGATCGTTATGGCTCTGATGTTTTAGCTTCTGGTATGCACACACGCAAAGCTGCCCGGCCGCTCCCAGTGGAGGTCGGGATGGTCCTCGAAGATGTGACCACCGGATACGTAGGTGAAGTCGTCCGGGTTGGGAAAATTACCGGTCAATGGCAGATGGAGCTAGAAGATCGCCGAGGAAATCGCCGTTCGTTTGAATTAGGAAAGGGCTTTTGGTTTGAAGGCGTAGCCGTTGACCTGAAACCTCCTGTAGCCAAGCTCGTTGCCGGACGCGCCGACGATGTGCGTACAGTTGCCGGAAAGACACTAACTGCTTCGGGCTCCTTACATGTGGCTCATAAAGCTCGAGTTGCTCGGCCTTCGCGTATCTGGGTTGAAGGCAAACATGATGCTGAGCTGGTATCAAAAATCTGGGGTGAAGACTTGGCTTACGAAGGCATCATGATTGAAGAACTTTTTGGAGCCGATCACTTGCTTGATGTACTCAATGTTTTTAATCCGTCGGATGAGATCCGTGCCGGCGTACTTCTCGACCACCTTGTTCCTGGATCAAAAGAATCGCGGATTGCCGAAGCTGCAATGCGTAAACCTGGCGTTCTCGTTTTGGGACATCCATATGTTGATGTATGGCAAGCAGTAAAACCTCGCGCTATTGGGATAAAAGCGTGGCCAGTTGTTCCGCGTGGTGAAGACATTAAAATCGGAACGCTTGCCAGGCTGGGGTGGGCCCATGATACCGCGGAAGACATCGGACTAGGCTGGAAGCGTATCCTTGATTCGGTGAACACCTACACGGATCTCGAGCCAGCTCTTTTGGGCAGAATGGAAGAACTGATCGATTTTGTTACTGCCGGAAAGTAGATTGACGTAAAAAATCTCGCCACACGCAACGGTGTGCTCGTATATGGGGTTACCGTGCTGTATGGCGAGATTTTGTGCGAATAAGGTTACTGCCAGGCACTCCGAGGCAGTGCCTGAATCACTGCCTCTAGTTTGTTCACGTACGCCACTACCCGCTCGAGGATGTCTGCTTGGCCGTGGGTCGTTGGGAAAACAGCCACAAGGTGCTCACCGTTAAAGTAAACACTATCGGGCGATTCCCATTCGTTAATCGCTGACCGTACTGATTCAGTGAGATATTCTGGCGCACGCCCAATTGACGTCTGGACCTCGAAAAGACCATTCTGTCTTTCAACAATTGCTTCGGCCAAATCCGCAACCGTGCCATCAGAACGTTGAGCTAGAGCGTACGAAATATAGAGCTGATCGCCACTAGGAGATTGGATAGTTACCGCTTTCCAACTGCCATGAGATATGCCTTGCACACCGTTTTCACCCGATTCAACTGGCCACATCTCCCCTGGCGTATCTGAACCAAGCAAAAAAGCAGTAGCATCATCGACTTGTGGGCGAACCTTCCAACCATTTTTCTTCATCGTAGCGGTGACTTTCGCTTCATCATCCCATGCGCCTTGATGCCGAGACCCGGAGATAACATAAGCGATCCCACCAACAATAAGAGCAAAAAATAAAATAGTAATTCCTGGCATTACATACGCGCCCATGTGAACAACTTTCTACCTATTAACAAGTTAGCTGCTTTCACAATAGCCCATTAATTTTCGCTTTCTCAATGTCTCATGCCATTGGTGAATATACGACGCCGAAATTACTAATCGAGACGAACCCAGCAGTAACATCATTTGCTACTTACTAGGTCCGTCTCGACAGAGTTATGAGTCGCCTACTTAGGCTCGGTTTCGACGGTTCCACGCCATTGGCATACCCACACCAAGTAGTGCTAGAGCTACAAGACCTAGCCAGATAGCTTGAACACCAGTCCGTGATAGTTCGCTTGCTTGATGCTGCATAACTATTGGATCTGATGGCTGAAGCTGCGGTTGGTTGTCAGTTTGGTCTCCTGGTTGCGCATCGGGCTGCGGATCTGGCTGCGGCTGCGGATCCGGCTGCGGCTCGGGTTGCGGATCGGGTTGCGGATCTGGCTGCGGCTCGGGTTGCGGATCGGGTTGCGGATCTGGCTGCGGCTCGGGATCCACCGCATGATCCACAACGTGGTAAACACGCTGCGCAGTTACGGTATTGCCGGCCTTATCAGTCACGGTGTAGGTCACAGTAAACTTACCGGGTTTATCCGTTGTGGCACCGGCTTGCAACTGCGCATCGATCGTTAGATCGTCGTCAATGTTATCGGTTGCACTAACTCCGTCTAGTAACTGTTCCTTGGAGGGAAGCGCATCCCCTACGGTCAGATTCACGTCAGCTGGCTGCACACTAAGAACCGGAGATTCGGTATCTTCTGTCTGTAATTGGCTGACAACTGTATAGGTACGAGTTACTGGTTGTGATTCGTTCCCCGCTTGATCACGGACCGTGTATGTTACTTTGTATTTGGCTGGAGTGTCCGTAGATATCTTGTCAACCAGTGTGACGACGTCGTTATCAACCTTCTCCACCTTCGTCACGATAACGCTTGGGTCAAGAACGCCATCAACGTCGTCAGTGGCAGAAATACCGTCCAAAAGTGACGGAGCAGCTGCACCAACATTCAAACTGACATTGACCGGATCGACGCTAACAATTGGTGCAACTGTGTCAGCGATCTTTTCTTGCTTATCCACTAATACAACAACCGAGCGGGCAGGAATCGAGATTTTACCTTCGGTCTTATTCCAGGTCGTTGCTTTAACAACATCATCAGCGCCATTAGCTTGCACATCCGAGAGCTGATAATCGATTCCTTTCAATTCATTGATTAACTTTTCCTTTGTTTCTGGTGTGGCATTGAAGACCACGAGGACATCTGAAATTTCTGGATCAATATCTATAGCAGATGGGATATTTACTACTCCTGCAGCCCGAACTAGATGCCGTATTGCTGTAATAGGAGCAGGTTCTTTTGCTGGCAGTGGATCACTAATTCGCATCATAATCATCCCCGGTTCAGCCCAAGATCCAGCATCCGGGAATGTCACGCGTTCTTTGATTAAATCAGCAGATCCCAACGTAAACAATGGCGATGAGGAGCGTAGCTTCAGCAGTTCTTGTGCTTGTACACTCGCTGATTGCATTGCCGCTTTGTCAGGTTTCAGCGATGTTTTCCGAAGCAATGGTGCCATATTGTCCCACTGTGTTTTATTGTCGCGTTCTGGCGGCAATCCGATACCAAAGTTGTTGGTCTGCAAACTCCAATCAATCTGGTTGAAGTAGTCACCAGAATTATAGGAATTACGATCCAACGATTTAGAGCGCAAAATGTCAGTTCCGCCGTGCCAGAACATTGGCGACTGGCCCAAAGCCACCGTCGCCAATGACAGTGTATTCATCCGTACTCGATCTGACATCGAGGTATCTTGTGGAAGGCCAAAGACGTTTAAGTCATACAACGTCTCATTATCGTGCGCATCGACATAGTTCACAGATTCATACGGTTCAGACGCAAAACCTGCCGGCTGTCCAGCGTAATCGATATGGTCGCCACGCGTCCACTTTCCATCGGACGTGTAGAACTCATAGTCTCGCAAGTTACCTGCCAAACCAAGCCGGATCAGATCCGTCTTTTGCTTGAGTTTGTCGTAGGCAGCTTGATCACCAGTACTATGCGAGTTCGGCGCAGTTGCTAATCCATTTCCGAAGCCTTGTTCGAACTTGTTATCACCATGGCCGTGGACGCCATCACGCAACCGATCATTAAATGACCCGATTCCTGTGCCATCGAGATTGCCCTGGCGGGCCTGCTTGAAGCGAGCATCATTGGCAACCGAACCAAAGTTCCAGCCCTCACCATACAGGTACATCTTCTTGCCGTCGATGCCGTCCTTTTCAACAGTGAGTTCGTCCAAAGCACTGCGAACCTTTTCCATAGTGTCGCGAGAATGGAAACCCATCAGATCGAAGCGGAAACCGTCAACCTTATAGGCTTTCGCCCAGGTAACAATCGAGTCAATCATATGGTCTTCGGCCATCTTGTGTTCGGTAGCGACCTCGGAACAACACGGCGTATTCAGCGTCGTCCCCTTCATATCTAAACGGTAGTAATAGCCTGGAACGACGCGATCAAACGTCGATTTATCGTACTGTGCCGATGAATACGTGTGGTTGTATACCTGATCCAGGATTACTTGATAGCCAGCTTGGTGTAGCCCGGCTACCATCTGCCGGTACTCCATGGTCCGTTTGCCACCGTATTGATTTTCTGCCGTGGCATATGATCCTTCAGGTGCTGCGTAATGATACGGGTCATAGCCCCAGTTGAAGCCATCTTCTTCGGCAACCTTCATCACGGCTGCTTGCTGTTCGGCATGGTCTGCTCCCGTTTCCGGCACAGAAGGCACTTTTTGATCAGCGCGCAACTCTGGAATAGAACCAATGTCATTAGTTGGCAACAGATGGATCGTGTTCATGCCAGCTGCAGAAAGCTGTTTGAGGTGTTTCATTCCATCTGAATTTTGTTCAGCGAATGCAGCATAAGTTCCGCGCTTTTCTGCAGGAACGGTCTGATCAGCAATCGAAAAATCTCGAACATTTAATTCATAAATCGCATGCTGAGCAAAATTATCGAGCTTTGGTGCCTGACCTGGCCAGCCCTCGGGTACAAATGCCTTGTCCGTTAAATCAGCGATCACCGAGTGGGTAGAGTTGACAGCTAAGGCCACTGAGTTAGGATCGGTGACGATGTTGTGCTGAATTGTTTCTGCCTTGGCCTTTTGATCGGGCTGACTTGATACAGTCGCGATTTCGGGAACATAGACTTCGACGTCATACTGATAAGGACGGTTCTTCCACTCAGCTTTGCCTGTGATAGTCCACGTTCCGTCATCCTGACGAGTCATCGTGTGTTCGGTGAACTTATCTTCGACGACGCCGTTCTTCCCTGGTTCGTCAAAGAGCCGTAACTTTACTGTCTTCGCAGTTGGCGCCCAAAGGGCGAGCGACGGAACGCCGTCGTCAAAAGAAACTCCTTGCGAGCGTTTGGCTGCACTGTCAGCATAAAGTGCATCCAGAACTCGCGGTATTTGGACGCCACCGGCGTAAAGCGGAACCCCGCGAGGATTCTTGTAAACAACTACGAGCTGACCAGTTAACACTTTTTCGATATTCTCGATGGGTTTCTCCGGATGCAACGCAGTGTAATCGCGAAGCTGCGGATCCATCTTCTTCAGCTCTGTGGACAAACCACGCGTGTCTTTAGTAAGAGCAACATGCCCTTCAAAACCGGATATACCATCATCGAACTTGATGCCGCCGTTAGATGCCCAGTACAACTCCCAGGTACCGTCATTGCCGAGTTGGGTTGGCCAGGCAAAAGTGTCGGGGCTTAACCAGTGGGTTTGGTACTCGATATATTTCGTTGGATCCACCGCAGAGATAGTCAGCGTCTTATTCTTCGTATCCAACGTAAAACGAGTCATTTTGTTTTCTTGCGCAGTGAACGGACAGTTATCGTTCTGATGTCCAGGGCATCCAATATTGGTATTATTCCAGTTGAAGTTTTCAACTGCTTTAACCTCATAGTCACCTGCCGGTATGGCGAGTGTTTCATAGATGAAAACACCGTCATTTTCCGGATCTGCCATCAAAGTGACGAGACAGGCCGGATCCCAGTCGCCGCCGTTAACACCACCGGTACATCCTAATGCTTTGTTAAACGAACCGGGCAATGTCCAGCTAGAACGCTGGGCGGTGTTATAGAACTCGTGTGTATCTGGGTTGTAGAAGAACGTCACCTTTTGATCAGAGCCAAGACTATAATGAGAGTTTTGTCCGCCTTCTACTGAGGAAACACCGCGTACACCGCCCTTTTCTCCATACGATTCGTCCCATTTACCATTTAACGAGACTTTATAGTCATATTCACCCGCAGGTAAATTGTATGATGCCGTGTACCAGCCTGATGCTGGGTCAAGCTTGAGTTCGGCTTGTGGGCAGTCCTGCTTCCAGATACCAGAACAACCCATTGCGACATTGTGAGTTCCTGGGATAAAGACCCGGTTAGCAAGCGGGTTGTCTTCTACTGCCCCGATCTCACTCTGATCTAAATTGACAGAAGCATACGAACTAGTAGCTACTTTTTCTCCAGTCGCATCAACGCTCACCGCGCGATATTCGACGAGGGTACCTGGCTTGATACCATCAACATCATGGAAGACACGTGGTTTATCACCCGTTGCGACTCCCAAATTATGCCATTGGTCTTCACCAATCACACGCCATGCGAAAGAAGTTTCCGTCCAACGGTGAGCAGCCACATTTGCTTTAACTTCAGCTAGTGCAGATGTCACTGTTGGCTGTCCATCCAGTGCGCGAGGTTTTGCCTGCACTGATTGCAGTTTTTCTGGTGTCAGAGTCATATCAGAATTATCGACGCCATCGATTGTTTTATTGGCGCGATAAACAACTGCGCCAAAGGCGGGAACCGTGATTTCAACTTTATCGGAAGAATCCACCGGGGTTTGCGTCCCATAAAGAGCTTCGTAGTGAGCGTTGCTAGTCAGTGTTGGGAAAGAAGCCGTCTTGTTTTCGTTGGTGTTATTTACCGCAACTATATGCTCAATTTTCTCGGTGCGATCTACCCGAGCAAATGCATATATGCCCGGACCTTGATCTGCGTACAGCTCCACTTGCGCACCACCATTTAATGCAGGATAGTCTTTGCGAAGCTTGGCAACATTTTTGATTTTTGTGTACACCGGAGCTGATTGATTATAGTGATCGCCCTGCCCGAGCATTGTTCCATCAACAAGTTGTTGATTCTGGTATTCCGTCACTTTCGTAGCAAATAACGATTGACGGGCATCTTTATCTGCCCCACTGCCAACAAATCCTTGTTCGTCTCCGTAGTACACAACAGGTTGTCCACGAGTAAGGAACATAAGCTCATGGCCAAGAATTTCGCGCTGTAGAACATTATCTTTTCCTCGGAGTAGGAAACCAATACGTCCCATATCGTGATTACCAAGGAAGGTTGGCATATCTTCAGCCGCCGAATGAGGTGTGGTGTAGAGATCGTCAGCCGCATATATTCCACTTAACCTTTGTGCGCTTCCGCCTTTGAGGTAGTCTAATGCCGAATTTTGCCATCCAAAGTCAAGGGTTGCATCCATATCGGTATTACGTGCGTAAGGCGCTAAGTCTTGCGCGTCAAAGTTATAGACTTCGCCGAACATGAAGAATTTCTCGTTCGTAGCATTGTCTTTAATGCTCTTCGTCCATTGCTTCCAGAATGGGAAATTGACGTGCTTAGCCGTATCAATACGGAATCCATCAACACCAAAATTGGCCCATGTTGAATATATATCCGTCATCGCAGTAACGACTTTGGGATTTTCAGTCATGAGGTCATCGAGCGTGTAGAAGTCTCCAAAAGTGAAGTCTTCTCCACCGCTTTCCCATGTCCCGTTTCCACGATTATGGTACAGCGTCACATCACTAAGTTCGTCTGGAACGATATTTCCTACTCGTTTAGGGATGTAAGGGAAGGAAGTATGTGCATCTAACTGCGGGAAAGTTGATTTTCCAGCATGTTCAGTAATATCGAAAACATTTCCTTGAGCATCTTTATATGGGAATTGCGCGATGGACTTGTATGGAACATTTCCATTGTTTTCGAATCCCTCGAATTGGACCAGATCAGCGGTATGGTTGACGATAATGTCGAAATACACCTTGATACCTCGGGCATGCGCGTCATCAATAAGCGCTTTGAGCTCATCATTTGTACCAAGGTGAGGATCAATTTGGGTGAAGTCCGTAATCCAGTAGCCGTGGTATCCCGCGCTTGCATCTTTACCAGTACCTTGTACTGGCTGATTTTTGAACGACGGAGTTAACCACAGAGAAGTCATCCCCATATCTTGAATGTAATCGAGTTTTGCACGTAACCCTGCAATGTCACCGCCGTGATAGAAGGCCTTATCAGTTGGATCGAAGCCGGATTTCATTCGGTCATCGCCCAAGCCGGCCTTGTCGTTTTCGATATTTCCGTTATTAAAACGATCAGTAAGCACGAAATAGAAGTTTTCACCTGTTCCGTTACGAACAGGCGTCTGAATCAGCGCATCGTCGTCAGATGAGTAGGGTTTTTCTGGGCGATCTAGTTTCAACCCAACGTGCCCGGTCCGGGTATCGAGCTGAAAGGTGACTTCGGTATCTGTTTCAACAGAGATAGCCATATTACTGTTGCCCACATTGGAATACCAGTTTTCATCGGCTTTGATTTTGTATTCCCATGATCCTGCGGGGACAGTGAGCGTCTTCTGATAGACTTCGGGTTGTTCGACACTGTTTTCCATTTCAGTATCGGGACACTCTTTTGCCCAATTATCACAGTTTGTTTTTTGAGATAAAAAATTCCCGGTGACAATAACTGATACTGGTGCAGCATACGCAGGTATCGCAACTAGTGTGGCGCAGAAGAGAACAGCCGTTGATAGAACAGCCACGATCGACTTTGACATCCGAGATTTAGTTTGCTTCATTGAAAACTCCTTGTAACCGCAAGCTCGTTATCCTGCAGTTTTCCGTCCAGAAAAGCAATCGGCGGTGATCGCTCATACTGATGTTGAAGTTAATCCTACGTAAAAAAATCGATTATGAAAAGGCTTTCTGTAAATTTCAGCAGAAATACTCAGATGACTTTCTGCCGTATGACATCGGCATTCTCGTCAGAACACGATGACAAATGATTATCGATCGATATAATTCTGTCAGTTGACATTATTAAGGCATATGTGCCGCCGAGGAATCGAATAACTTATGGATCAGAAAATTAACCCATTACGCGACGCTATTCAAAGTAGCTGGTGGGCTACGCGCGATGCGTTTCGAGTTTTCCCTGCCCTGACAGCTGGTGCATGGTTCGCATGCTTAGTCATGATGGCTATCCCCTCGCTCCAGGTGTGGTCGGTACGCTGGGCTGGTGACCAGATCGCTCTCGATAATCAGCGTTCACAGCTTTTCATTTGTCTCGTTATTGCAGCATCTGCCACCCTTCTCGGGTTAGCGTCGAGCTTGTCGAGTAGTATTAACCGGATTTTGCAGATGGATTTGCGTGCACATTATGGCGCGGAATTTTCTGCCTCGGTAGAGCATCTCACCCCTGCTCAAACCATCGACAATGCGTTCATGAGCAAGGTTCGCGCTACCCGTGAGGCCACCCCTTTCAATGTGGCTTGGCAGGCCACCTCGACGATCACGGTTGTGAGTTCGATTATCGCGATGATTCTTCTGGGTGCATCGTTATGGTCGATCAATCCGTGGGCCGCACTACTTGTTATTGCTGCTTTACTCCCTGACCTGCTGATTTACTCGAAGTTAGCTCATGTGGAAAACGATGTTTAGCAAGAGGCTGGCCCGGTCACTCGGCGCATTGATTACCTTGAGCAACTCCAAGATTTCACGCCGTCGTCCACGGAGATGGCGGCAAATCCGGGCTCCTTCGGTATCCCTGCAGAGCTCAATAGCCAGCATGGTCAGTATGCGAAGTTATGGAATCGGGTGCCGCAGGCATCGATACGGCTATCGTTTGTGGCAAATATAGCTGTGTTTGCGTTGATGTTTAGCGCACTTTTCATTGTTCTGCGATCAGATTCGACGGTGAACGATGTCGTTGCAGCAATGCTCGGAATGCTCTCTGGCCTATCGGTAACTCGCAGTGTTGGTTCGGCTTTTGGTGAGCTCATGGCTTCTGTTCCGCTGATAAAGGCATACAAAGATCTCACTGAGTTACTGACGAAACCTCGAGCTGGCCAAGTTATTGCTGGCCCAGTAGGTATCGAAGTTTCGCATGGGTCTTTTACGTATCCAACTGGAACTACCACAGCTTTGCAGGACATTAACTTGAGCATTGAGCCCGGAAGCGTCGTGGCATTTCTTGGTGAAAATGGCTGTGGAAAAACGACCTTGGTTAAGCTGCTTGCCGGATTGCTCGAACCAGATACCGGCACCGTTACCGTGCATGGCCCACATGCGCAATCGAGTGCAACCTCTGATCGACAAGCCTCTACATCTATGGTTTTCCAAGATTTCACCAAGCTGGAATTAACGGTGCGGGATTTTGTTGATCCGGCAGGCAAGGAAAGCGATGACGCCATCCAAGACGCGTTAATACGTGCCCGTGCCTGGGATTTTATTCAGCAATTGCCAGATGGAATCAACGCACAATTAGGACCGCAATGGGATGGAAGTGGGCTTTCTGGCGGGCAATGGCAACGCCTTGCCTTAGCGCGAACCTTTCTATCGGGCGCACCGGTGTGGATTCTCGATGAGCCAACGGCTGCAGTAGACGCAAATGCCGAGGCTGCGATTTACGAAGACGTGCTACGCCAGCGCCCTGCAGGCACCACAGTCATCATCATTACCCACCGCCCGCAAACACTCACCGATGTGGATGCAATAATCTATCTAGAAAACGGGCATATCATCAACACCGTTTCATAATCCTCAACAGCTACCCGTGACTTTCTATTCGCAAAATAGCAACACGTTGCTGTTGTGCAAATGAAGGTTCGATGAATCTGTGACTCGTTGTTCTATCGAACCGCGCGGTAAAGAAGCCGCCAAAACTCTACTTGATCTTATGCCAGCTCTTGGCAACAAGTTTTTGTAAGCGCTCCTGATTGCCCATCGTGACATTCCCTGAATAGTGCACCTCGTAGCTATATTCCTTACCTAGATGAGTAAGGCGAATAATTGATTTATTCCGGTGTTCTTCGACAGAAAATTCGTCGATTTCATGCCACGGGATTAACAGGAACTGGGTACCATCGCTGAATCCAAATTCTTTTTCATGGACACCTTTTTCATCAAAATATAGGATGAATTCTCGCGAAGAATCCACGACGAAATACATGACGGATAACAGAAGTTTGAGTAGACCTTTAGGAACCGAGTTATGTTTGAGCACAACTAGATATGAATCTGTATCACCAAAGCTTTCCTTGACTTGTCGCGCGATATCCCGGCTATTGGTAGTAAATAATCCCATTTTTGCTTCCTATTCAACTAAAAAGACGTCAGTAAATTTTTGTTCGAGCACAGCAGATATTTTGTAGGCAGTTTCCAGCGTCGGGCTGATCGTGTTATTTTCGTAGGCCATAATGGAGCGCCGTTTTAATCCGACTGCTTTAGCCAACCGATGCTGTGAAAGTCCTTGTTGTTTTCGAAACTCTGCGATCCGGTTTTTTATGATCGGTTCAGGCATTCTCACCTCACACTTCAGTACTAGACGATCCCCAAACTTTTCTTGGTTACATTTATAGTACCATTTTGGTTACATTTATAGTACCGAATTCCGTAACAATTTACTGCAGCGGTGTCAGACAAAAGGATGGTAGCAATAGTTCACCACAAGGCGCGAATAACAGTATCCGCCAGTAATCGCCCGCGTAAAGTCAATACAATCCGCCCACCCAGCGCAGTAGCCGGGTCTATAAGCTCATCAGCAATAAGGCCGGCAATCACACGTGGTTGCGTCCCTTCAGGAACAGCAATCCCTTCAGACAGCCGCACGCCCAGCATAATTGTTTCTTCACGCCGTTCAGTATCCGTGAGATGCTCCACATCAGCAACCGGCAAATTTCCTGCCAGAAGATGTTGCGCATATGCTCCTGGATGTTTCACATTCCAAAACCGCGTACCGTTGATATGGCTATGCGCACCCGGGCCGTAACCCCACCAGTTAGTATTACGCCAATACGCCAAATTATGCCGAGAGTGCTTCCCAGGCTTAGCCCAGTTCGATACCTCATACCAGGAATAGCCTGCTGCGCTCAACGTCGCCGCAGCCATTTCATATTTTGCCGCCTGCTCATCTGGATCAGTATCTGGCAATTCACCGCGCCGCACCTGCCGGCCCATCGCAGTACCTGGTTCAATCGTTAGTCCGTAGGCTGAAATATGCCCAGGCTCTAGTGCAATCGCGGTATCAAGAGACGCCTGCCAATCTGCTCGGCTCTCCCCTGGCGCACCGTAGATCAAGTCCACGGAAAACTCTAACCCGACCTCACGTGCCCAGTGCGTCACCTTGGTTACTTGTCCCGGGGTGTGCTGTCGTTCTAACGTGGCCAGCACATGCGGAACGGCACTTTGCATACCGAAAGATACGCGGGTGAATCCACCATCTTTTAAGATTTGTAGGGCCTGACGATCCACCGTTTCCGGGTTAGCTTCGGTTGTGATTTCAGCGCCATCGACGACGCCGAACTGCTCACGCAGCTTATCTAGCACTGCAACGAGTTGGCTCGCATTGAGCATGGTTGGTGTACCACCACCAAAAAAGATGGACGTCAATGCGGGTCTTTCTTCATGGCCAGTCAGGTACTGTGCCGAGCTTTTGATTTCTCGAACCAAAGACTCATGGTAATCGCTAACCGAAGCCCCCGCACCAAAATCAGTATTGGTATAGGTATTGAAATCGCAGTACCCGCAACGCACCCGGCAAAACGGGATATGAACGTATGCGCCAAACCCCTCACTAACGTCTGCGTTAGACAACGATAGTGTGCGGGCTGGTTTAGGTGATACCCCGATCACGGCAATGTTATAGTCTGTGCTTCCGACGACGGCGTAGCACACACATCATGAATTGTGCGGCCGGCATCAATACCGCGCTGTTCGAAGCGGGTCATGATTCGCCCGGTCCACCGTGGCGCAAATCCGCCAACGAAATCGCCTTCGTCGTTCGGATCAGGATTCTCCCCTGGATGCAGATTCGTCAGGCATTCACTGCGCTCAATAACGTCACGCATCTGCCAGGCGTAGTTATCCCAATCGGTGGCCATACGCCAGATACCGTCGTCAGCCAACACGCCAGCAATGGTACGAGTAAACGCATCATTAACAATCCGGCGCTTGTGATGGCGGGTCTTACGCCACGGATCGGGAAAGAACGTCCACACTTCCACAGCCCGCGGATTAGGAACCTCAACGTCGGTGCGGAAAATAATCGGCAATGTCTGAGCAGCATCAGCTTCCATCACGCGAACGTTCTCCACACCTTCGCGCATGGCAGCGTTCACACACCGTGCCACACCAGGTGCCCATGCTTCTAATGCAAGAAAATTCCGCTCCGGATGCGCCTTCGCCTGAGAAATAAGCTGTTCGCCAGAGCCTGGTCCGATCTCCACCACAAGCGGCGCAACTCGACCAAAGGCGTCTACCAGATCAATAAACGCATCGTCAGCAATCGTCGTCTGGGCTTCACCGGCCGGATAGTCAATCACATAATGCGGGCCATATTCGGCCATAACTTTTTCAAACTTATCCCCTAACCGCGATCCACGCCGGGTAAAGGAGATAATGCGTCCGTAGTTCTTGTTACGTTCAGTGGGCTCGTTCGTCGTCGTCACTTTTTCTTCGCCTCCGGCATGTCTGAAGCCAACGCTGCCACAAACGCTTCTTGTGGAACGTCAACTCGGCCAATCGACTTCATTCGCTTCTTACCGGCCTTCTGCTTCTCAAGCAACTTACGCTTACGAGTAACGTCACCGCCATAGCACTTCGCCAACATATCCTTGCGCAACGCCTTAATCGTTTCACGCGCAATAACACGCGTACCAATCGCAGCCTGCACCGGAATTTCGAACTGCTGACGCGGAATCAGCGCCTTGAGCTTAGCGGTCATCTCAACACCGTAATGGTAGGCGGCATCGCGGTGAACAATAGCGGAAAAAGCATCCACTGTCTCGCCGTTGAGCAAGATATTGACCTTAACCAAATCAGCAGTCTGCTCCCCCTCTTCCTTGTAGTCAAGGGACGCATAACCCTTAGTCCGGGACTTGAGCTGATCGAAGAAATCAGTCACGATCTCAGCTAACGGCAACTTGTAGTGTAACTCGACGCGGTCTTCGGACAGGTAATCCATCCCGCCCATAATTCCACGGCGTTGCTGACACAATTCCATGACTGAACCAACATAGTCCTTCGGCGTCAAAATCGTGGCTTCTACCAACGGTTCATAAATCGCCTTAATCTTGCCGTCAGGAAACTCCGACGGGTTAGCCACTATATGCTCTTCGCCAGCATCCGTCACTACTCGGTAGATAACTGATGGCGCGGTAGCAATAAGATCAAGATCAAACTCGCGTTCGAGTCGTTCCCGGACAATTTCCAAATGTAACAGTCCCAAGAAGCCACATCGGAAACCAAAACCGAGGGCCACCGAGTTTTCTGGTTCATACGTCAATGCGGCGTCGTTGAGCTTAAGCTTTTCTAGCGCGTCACGCAATGCTGGATAATCCGAACCATCAATAGGGTAAATACCAGAGAACACCATCGGTTTCGGATCGCGATATCCGGCCAATGCTTCATCGGCGGGCTTGCGCAAGTCTGTAACGGTATCACCCACACGCGACTGGCGAACGTCTTTCACACCAGTGATGAGGTAGCCGACCTCACCCACGCCCAGGCCCTTAGATGGCATCGGCTCTGGCGATATGACGCCAATCTCAAGTAACTCGTGCGTAGTATTCGTGGCCATCATCGATACCCGCTGACGCGGCTCGAGTTGTCCATCAACAACGCGAACGTAGGTCACCACGCCACGGTATGAATCGTAGACCGAATCAAAAATCATGGCACGCGTAGGCGCATCCGGGTTACCAACCGGCGATGGCACTTCTAGGACAATCCGATCGAGGAGTTCATCGACGCCTTGACCAGTTTTTCCAGATACCCGAATCACACTGTCCGGATCGACGCCAAGGAGTGCACCGATCTCGGCTGCATACTTATCTGGATTTGCAGCTGGCAAGTCGATCTTGTTCAACACTGGAATAATAACCAGATCGTTTTCCATCGCCATGTAGAGGTTAGCGAGCGTCTGCGCCTCGATGCCTTGTGCTGCGTCGACAAGCAAAATCGCACCCTCACATGCGGCAAGGGATCGGGAAACCTCATACGAAAAGTCAACGTGTCCCGGCGTATCGATCATATTCAGCGCGTAAGCACTCTTATCAACCGACCATGGCATACGCACTGCCTGAGATTTAATCGTAATACCGCGTTCGCGCTCAATATCCATGCGATCGAGGTATTGCGCACGCATATCGCGTTCGGCTACCACACCTGTTAATTGCAACATCCGGTCAGCCAAGGTCGATTTCCCATGGTCGATATGCGCAATGATGCAAAAATTTCGGATCCGCGATGGATCAGTGGCGGCGGGCTCGATAGCTTTGAGCTCAGCGGCAGTTGATACAGGCACGTGTTCTCCTTTTCATATAGTCGATTTAACGATACCAGCGGTCAGCAACCTTGCGCTCTAAGTGGCACACTTAGGTTATGAGTATCACCGCAGGTTCGTTACAGTATCTACTTCCGATTATCGAACGCATCGTTCGTTTCCCTGGCAAAATCGTGGTTGTTGCCTCGGGCATCGTCACGGCTCTTGCGCTAGCCATGGGTTGGGCTGCTGGTCGCACAGCTGAGTCAGTTGTCTCGTGGTGGCCGTTTATCATATCGGTTATTTTTGCCGTTGCGGTCGCCACTTTTGGCGTACTGCGATTTCGATTAGCGCAAGCGGTTGATTCGTCGATAGATAAAATGACGCAGTCGCTCGCTGGTTCCGATGACGTGACAATCATTAATCCGGACGGGACCTACGTTGATGCTAATACACACACCTTCGACGACGAAGTAGCGCGCGTTCGCGCTAGCCAACGCCGACGTGACGCCCAAGCCGCCGCTGCACATAAACGAAATGTTTTCTTCCCGCGAATCGAAGCTGCTCAGCGAGCCGCCATTGCCGGGGCTGGTGGCGTTGAGAATGCCCCTTATTTAAAATACGACGTACGTATCATTCTACTGAGCGCGATTCTCAGTATCGTAGCTATTCCAGTTGGAATTTTTACGTTCGTTGTTTCTCTCATTATCTGGCTGTGATTATTAGAGATACTCGTAAGATATGGCAGAATCACTAGTATGGCTTTTCCGGAAAGATTACTCGGACGCGATGAACACGTCGTCCGTCATATGCGTGAGCATCCTAAAACATTGTTCTGGCACGGATGCGGGCTAGTATTCATCGCTATCATCGCGATGTTATTGATCTACTTTTTACCAGCGTCGTTGCGTCCATGGTCGACATGGGTTGTCATCGGATTCGCTGGTTTTGCAGCTATCGTTGTGTGGGTTGTTCCGTGGTTGCGGTGGTCTACAGCTACCTACACCATCACGAATCGTCGAATTATTACCCGGTCTGGAATTTTTTCGAAGTCCGGCCACGATATTCCGCTCTCCCGGATCTCAAATGTTGCCTACGACCAGGGCATCCTAGATCGTCTCGTTGGCGCTGGAACATTGATTTTGGAAACCTCCGCAAGTGAGCCGCTAACTCTCCAAGATGTTCCATCAATCAATCGCGTTCACGTCGAGCTCACTGAGCTTCTATTTGCTGACGACGACGCCGACGCAGAGGACTGATCAATCGTGAAGATGTGGCGAACGATAGCGAAGATACTTCTTGATGTTGGCAAACGTGTTGTAACAGATCAGACCAGCACGCCTTCGTTAGGGCTTCCTGGCCCGCGCGATCAAGCTATCGTCTATGACGTCACAACTCTAGGAGAACCAGATTTTTCTTATCATCCAGTCAAGGATGCTATTCCTGATCCAGGCGAAGTAGTGTGGACATGGGTTCCATACGAGGAGAATGATGGGCGAGGTAAAGACCGTCCGGTTCTGGTCGTAGCCGCGCACGGCAGTGATCATGTGGTATTTGCCCAAACAACATCAAAGGATCACGACCGTGATGCCCAAGACGAGGCCCGTTGGGGCCGATACTGGATGGATATCGGTTCCGGGAATTGGGATGCTCGTCGTCGTCCGTCAGAGGTCAGACTCAACCGGCTTATGATCGTTCATATCAATCAGGTACGCCGCACTGGCGGCCAGTTGGAGCGCCGTATTTTTGTCCGCGTCATCGCTGAAATTAAGAAGTATCTGCACTCATAAGTGATGGGTTACACGCTATCGTCGTCGTCGAACAACACTTGACCTGATAGACTAACGCTTGGACTTTATTTACCTGGTCGGGTAATGAGTCCGGCCTCGATTCATAACCACGGGTGTCCCCACGCCTTACAGTCCGGATCAGGCAATCCCTCACCGACCGTATTCCTTTCGTGTCTGCCAGCCAGCATTCACGAGAAATGAAAGAGATTCACGTGGCAAACATCAAGTCCCAAAAGAAGCGCATCAAGACCAACGAGAAGCGCCGTGTCCGTAACCAGGCTTACAAGTCCGAGCTTAAGACGCTCGTTCGTAAGACTCGCGAAGCTATCGCCACTGGCGATGTGGAAGTTGCAACCGACGCCCTCAAGGTCACCAGCCGCAAGCTGGATAAGGCTGTTTCTAAGGGTATTATCCACAAGAACCAGGCTGCTAACCGTAAGTCGAAGCTCGCCGTTCAGGTAGCTAAACTCGGCAAGTAGTATCTTCGCGTTCTAACGCAAGGAAATAGCGGTGGCTGGACATATTTTGTCCAGCCACCGTTTATATGTATATCAGCTTATTTCACGCGCGAATCTTACGTGCACGTCCCACATCCAAAATTCCGCGTTCAAGTGCGTAACCAGGATCTCGTGAGCCACCTTTAACATCTGCGTCAGCCCGGGCTATCGCTGAAATTGCTGCGGCTAGACCGGGTGCCGTCCACCCACGCAAGTCTCGTTTTGCTCGGTCTGCCATCCATGGAACGATAGATACTTTGGTGTCAATTGTTCCTGAGCGTTGCCCTAGAATATGTGCCATTGTGCGCAACTTTGCAGAAATAGCGCCCAATATCGCAGTGTGGGTAGCACCAGTAGCTAGGGCGTGCCGAGCTAACTTCACAGCTTCTCCTACGTTCCCAGCGATCAATGCGTCCGCCACGGTGAATCCTTTAGCTTCGATACGTCCAGAGAAATACGTGTGGATATTTTCTTCAGTAATTAGACCATCGACATCAGCTAGCAGTTGTTGAACAGCAGCTAACAATTCCCGTACATCAGATCCGACTGCTTCGATCAGCGCACCGATGGCCTCTGGAGTCATCTTTCGGCCAGCTGCCCGGATATCTGCAGTGACTGCCTGAACTTTATCCCGCTGGGTCTTCACAGCCGCAATTTTAGTTGTTGGCACGTTGTTTTTAGCTAATGTTTGAAGTATTTTTTTACCACGCGCTCCACCATTATGCTGCAGTACGAGAACTACGTCAGGTTCCGGGAACTGCAGATATGTCAGTAAGTCTTCTTGCAGTGCATTCGTTAGAGTTTCTAATTGCCGGATCAAAATTAACCGCCGCTCGCCAAATAAGGAGGGTGAAGCGACTGCACTGAGGTAGCCTCCGCTGTATGAATTTGCGTCAATTTCAATCACATCAGTGTTTAGGTCAATTTCTCGCGCTTGCCGCTTGATAAGTGCTACCGCACGATCGGCATATACCGGTTCGGCAGACTGTATGAGAAGCACTGGCGCCAGTCGTATCTGATCCCATGTCATGCGTTATCCCCTGCCTAAACTGCGTTGATCGCTTGGCCGATATCTGAGTAATAGAAAAATAATAATACCCAGAGCGACAGCGTTTATTACTACTGTGACTATAGGCGAATATTCTACGCTTGGAAACATGTGAACAACAATGTTCATCCACCAAGTGCATATTCCAGCACAGGAGAAAAGGACAGTGCCAACTATCGGCATTATTGGCGCTAATAGGCCACCTGCTAGACCTAAAATTGTCAGTGGTGCAACCACAGGCGCGATAAGAGCGTTAGCAAGTATCGTCCAGACTGATAGAGAATCTTGAATAGTTACGAGCAACGGTGCAGTAGCCACACCGGCTAAAAATGGGATTCCGATCGCGTCAGCAAGGAACGGCGGGATTAAAGCACTTAAAATTGAATGAATGTATCCGCTTCCAATCACGATTGCTGCTACTGCCACAACGGAAAGCTGAAATCCGAGACTTCTAACAAGGCTTGGTTGTAAGAGTGATACTGCCATTACCGTAATTGACAATAAAGGCATTGCGCTGGCCGTATATCTTTGCCCAAGTCCTAAGCAGAAGAGCATTCCCATTATTACAGCTCTGCTGACAGACGGCTCTGGCGATACTAGCGTAGTTAGTAGATATACCGCGAGCGCGGCCGTAGTGCCGGTAAGTAGTGGTTGACGTTTTCCTATTACGAGCAAAACCAGCCCGATCATTAATGAAATATGTGAACCAGATACCGCCGTCAAATGAGATAGTCCGAGATTGCGCATGTCTCTTTTCATATCTGACGGCAATCGAGAATCATCTCCGACGGCAATACCTGGTATCAGAGAATCATGATGGTTAACGGTGGAATGGGCATAATCCATCAGGGCATCATGTACCCGATTAACATAGTGATTCCAGCCGTTGGCCGGGTAGGTCACAGTTATGGCATGCGCTTGTAGCTGGGCGTCACTGCGTTCGGCATAGTTGTTTTGTTGAAGGTGTCCGCGAGTTTGGATAGCGTCAAATCTATTCGGGCACGAAGACGTGGCAACGTGTGCGTGTAGACGGTATCGGTACTGGTATGTCGTCCCAGATACGACTACTGAAGAAGTAGTTAGGATGAAGTCACAACCACCATTTTTGCTAATGGGATAAGATTTGATAATGCCGGATACGCGGATTGTCATATTACCTGATATAGCCTTATCGATTAGCTGATGCGATGGCGCAAGTGCGTAAGAATATGTTGTTGCGCAGGTGCACAGAGTGCACACACTTGCTATCACCATAGACGGGACGATACTCGATGGATATTTACTTAGCACCAGTGACACCAGTAAGGTAACAAGTGCTATACCAAGTACATATGGTTGGCCTTCTATTGGAATAGTAGCGGCGATCCACATAGAGAGCGCCGGAATTAACAAGCGACAATCATGGGCTCTCATCAGTTATCCTATGCGGATATACTCTTGGAGGCGCTCGAGAGTTTTCAGACCGATTCCAGGCACTTCAGTTAGTTGTTCGAGGTGCGCGAATTTCCCATGTTCTTGCCGCCATTTCACAATTGCCTGGGCCGTAGCAGGTCCTATTCCGGGCACTGATTGTAAAGTTGTGCTATCTGCCGTGTTGATATCGACTTTCGGATCTCTGTTTTGTTGTTCTGATACAGTTGCCTCTTGTTCCCTTGCTTCCTCTCCCACTTTCGGGACATGAATGTGTTCTGCATCTGTAACGGTAGCGGCAAGATTAATTCTAGTTAGATCTGCGTTCTCTAGAGCTCCCCCAGCTGCTTCAACAGCCTCGTTCACTCGAGCCTGAGCTCCAAGAGAAACAATGCCTGGTTTGTTTACGGCACCAGAAACGTACACAACAATATTTTGGTCTTTCTCGTTGCTAGCTGGTTGTTTTTCCGGTTCAGCGGTTTCTGTTGGCTGTGAAGATTCTTGAGGTATTGGGCGAGGCACCTCTGCGTGTCCCTTTTCTGAGGACTGGATAAGAGTAGTTGTGACAACTACTAGTGTTATTAGGACGACGACGATGGCAACGATCCGTGCCGCATCTGAACTCCACTTCATTCTTATGTTTTTTCCAGTATCGCCCATGGCGGCGATATCACGACCAGCTCCCATTGACAATGCTGCCGCAGTTAGCTGTTCTAGACGCTCACTAGTAGCGCGAGTAGTTCCGGCGCTTTCACGTTGTATGTTGGCATATCCAATTCTGGTGTGCGGGCTACGGCGTAAGCTACCTGTTTGGGATCCATGACGACGTTTGGGCGGTGGTGTTTTCATATTCATGAGTATCGTACCGATCGCCGTCGTAAATATTCAGACACAAAAAGTGGTGGAAAACAATCAAAGTACACAACACTGTGGATTAAACACTGACATAGCTGATCTTTGGGAGGCGTGAAGTAACATAGGCTCTATGACCACTCAAGCAGAACTCGCGCGTTTGAAAGCACAAGCATTAGCTGCCCAAGCACAAGCAAAAGCAGCCCAGGCAGCCGCCGCACAAGCAGCATTAGAAGCTGCCCAAGCAGAATCTCTCAGCTATCAGAACACTGTGAAAACCGGATATAGTTTCGAATCCAGTTCTTTTACGCTTGGCGCATACCTTTCTGGAAATCATCCTATGCCGGGCGTGACTGTCAATATCCCTATTGGAATGCTTAACCGGCATGGTCTTATAACAGGCGCAACGGGAACAGGAAAGACCCGGACGCTACAGCTTATTGCCGAAGGTCTCTCGCGTGCAGGTGTTCCTGTTTTCCTGACGGACATCAAAGGAGATTTGAGTGGCCTCGCGGAACTTGGCACAAATACTGAAAAACTAGATGCCCGGATCGCAGAACAAGGACAACCCTGGGAAGCACAAAGTTTTCCTACCGAGTTCTACAGTCTTGGCGGTCATGGGAAAGGTATTCCCATTCGTACGACGGTTTCAGATTTCGGCCCGCTTCTTTTCGCGAAAGTACTCGGCCTGAACGATACTCAAGAATCTGCTCTCTCCTTAATCTTCCATTGGGCTGATCAAGAACGCTTAGCGTTAATCGATCTTCAAGATTTACGTGCAGTGGTCTCATACCTAACAAGCGATGAAGGCAAGGACGAGCTCCTTGATATTGGTGGAATTGCCCGTGCCACAGCCGGGGTTATTCTCCGAAAAGTTAGCGAGCTCCAAGCCCAAGGCGCAGAGGAATTCTTTGGTGAACCCGCTTTTGATGTTGCGGATCTAATCCGGCATACGCCAGAAGGATACGGCATAATCTCTGCTCTCGAACTGCCGGATGTGCAGTCTCGGCCAGCGCTATTTTCAACGTTTGTTATGTGGCTGCTGGCCGAATTATTCGAGACATTACCCGAACGCGGTGACGCAGATCTACCTAAACTCGTCTTCTTCTTCGACGAAGCACACTTGCTATTTAACGATGCTTCGGCACAATTCGTAGACCTCGTTGTGCAAACGGTGCGGCTCATTCGATCGAAGGGAGTAGGAATTTTCTTCGTTACTCAAACACCAAAGGATTTACCAGACGACGTACTCGGACAGCTTGGCGCCAAGATACAACACGCACTGCGCGCCCACACCCCGAATGATATGAAGAAGTTGCGGGAAACCGTGAAGACTTTTCCGGTGTCCCCTATTGACCTTGAAACCGTACTACCGAGTTTAGGCACCGGAGAAGCAATTGTTACATTGCTAGATGATCACGGACGGCCAACTCCCGTTACTCCTACTAGAATTTGGGCACCAGCTGCGTCAATGGGCGTTGCTTCTGATAAGACTTTCACACAGACTATCGAACAATCAACAACACGGGGAAAATATCAAACTCCAGTGGATCCAGAATCAGCCTACGAGCTCCTCCAAGCACGTATTGCAGCTGAACAGGCTGCTGAGATTAATCTGCGTACTCAAGAAGAAGCGAAGAAAGAACAGGAAAAACTTGTGCGGGAGCTAGCGAAGCAAGTAGCTGCAGAAGAAAAAGCTGCGCAAAAACAGCGCGACTATGAATTGAGACAAGCACAGAAAGAAATCCTACGACAACGAAAGCGCCAAGAGTCTATGCTTGATTCCATCGTAAAATCTGCTGGCCGGACGTTAGCAAAAGAGATCACTCGCGGATTATTCGGCAATCGGCGTCGCTGATTTTCTAAGAGCCAAGTTATACAGCATTGCGGGGCACTCCTTACATGGAGTGCCCCGCAACAGTATACGAATGGTATTGACTTACTTGTGATACGTCAGTGTGACAGTTAATGTACGCGACGTTCCAGGAGCGAGAACGATCGAACCTGCCGCATCAGGACGGTTGAAAGCGTCTGCTACATGCGAGAGTGGTTCAACAGCTATCGAGCCACGAACATTACGCAATGCGCCATCTGCGGTGTAGATATGGACAAGCGGTGCCTCGGCAGGTTCCTGCACGATATCGATGCGAGAATTGGTTGATGGATCACGAAGAACTGTTGTCACGACGCCATTTTCATCTGGGATGAGACCACGGAAAGAGGTGTCAAGTACCGTGGAGCCGAGGAAATCAAGTTGATATGGCGCCTTAATCCCGGCATAAGCGGCCTCGCCAGGGCGTGGCACAAGATGCGAGTCGAATACAATGCGGGTCCGCGCTGGAATCGTCAGGGACATATTTGAGGCCCGTGAGCCTGGGAAATGCAGGTAGGGATGCCAACCGATTGCGAATGGGATGCCATGTGGATAGTCGTGGCGAGCATCAAATGATACAGTCAAGTGTTCTTCACCATCGGCGCCTGCATCGAGCGAAAAAATAACAGAAAGCTCGAACGTCCACGGATATCCAGCAGAACCCGGGAACGTATAGGTTAATGTCAGAGCGCCCTCAGTGTTGGTTGCGGTAAAATCCGCTTCTCCTACCAAGCCATGTGCAGCGCCTTCCGGTAGCTCATTAACAGTGTATGTTTCGCCGTCGAAAACGTACGAAGAACCAGTTAGTCGCCCTGGCCAAGGTGCCATAACTTTTGAACGAGCATCGCGTCCGTCTTCCATTTCCGCACGGGTTTCATATCCATCAACAATGTTAAACCCCGGACGAGGCTCCCACGATAATAGCGTTGCGCCCCGCTCAGCAACCACTGCTGTTGCTCCAGTAGCGGACGTGAGTCTCCACGCCGGCAACCCATCAAAATCGGTTGCTTCGATCGTTGTACCAGCCATTGACACCACAGCCACTCGCTTTCCACTAGTAATTATATATCCGCACCATTACGGGTATTGGTTTTCGTAATAGTTTACTATCTTTTCAGTATAAAAAGATAACCCTATTCGTTATTCTCTGCATTTTGCTTGGAAGTGACGTCATTTTCCAATCAAGCCCTCTGTTTACACAGAGAAAAACGTGGTAGAGGGATTGGCCTCTACCACGTTTTTGCTCACGGAACGATGTTGACTAATTTCGGAGCCCGGATAATAACTTTGCGCGGTGCGCCGTCAAGATACTGGCTTATCTTATCTGATGCCAATGCCAATGCCTCTAGATCCGCATCGGAGATATTGGTCGGGACCTCAAGCCGATCACGGACTTTACCTTTAACTTGCACGACGCATGTCACGGTGTCGTCAACCAGCAAAGATTCATCAGTAACCTGCGGGAACGGAGCATAAGCGATCGAATCTGCGTGTCCCAACCGCTTCCACAGTTCCTCCGCAATGTGTGGCGCAACTGGAGAAACCAGCAATGTAAGTGTCTCTGCCACCTCTCGAGTAACAGGCTTACCAGTAACATGGTTGTTCAAAACGATGATTCGCGCAATAGCAGTGTTAATTCGCATCGCTTCAAATTCTGCCCGTACGTCATTAATTGTTCGAGCCATGACTTTCGCAGTTTCATGGTCCGTCGGTTCATCGACAATAACCAACTCGCCGGTTTGTTCATCAACGATATTTCGCCACAACCGTTGCAAGAATCGTTGTGCGCCGACGACGGCACGAGTTTCCCATGGCCGATCAGCATCAAGCGGCCCCATGGACATCTCGTAGACACGGAATGTATCGGCACCATACTGCTCTGCCATATCATCTGGAGTGACAATATTCTTTAGCGACTTGCCCATCTTGCCGTATTCGCGGTTTACTGGCTGTCCGTTCCATTCGAACGTTACTTCACCAGATCCATCGCTAGCTGGAACTTCAACGACTTCATCAGCTGGAACATACTGTCCACGTGAATCGGTGTACGCATATGCCTGTACATAGCCTTGGTTGAAGAGCTTGTGGAATGGCTCGCTTGAGCTCAAATATCCGAGATCAAACAGAACCTTGTGCCAGAACCGGGCATAGAGCAGGTGCAAAACCGCGTGCTCAACACCACCGATATACAGATCGGTACCACCGGCAGGCTTTCCTTCCTGCGGTCCCATCCAGTACGCTTCATTTTCCGGCGCAATGAATTGCTGAGTGTTGAGCGGGTCAATATAGCGCAGTTCGTACCAGCATGAACCAGCCCAATTCGGCATAGTGTTTGTTTCACGGGTGTACTTCTTCAAGCCATCACCCAGGTCGAGCTCAACATTGACCCAATCGGTCAAGCGGCCCAACGGCGGTTCTGGTTCTGAATCAGCATCCTCTGGATCAAACGACCGAGGCGAATAGTCTGGCGTGTCTGGCAGTTCAACTGGGAGCATCGAATCTGGCAGGGAGTGTGCGTTACCCTCTTCATCATAAACGATCGGGAATGGTTCGCCCCAGTAACGCTGCCGGGAGAATAACCAATCGCGTAGACGGTAGGTAATAGCGGCCTTGCCTACTCCTTTTTCCTCTAGCCATGCTGTCATCTTCGCTTTACCTGCGTCTTTGTCTAAGCCGTTCAGCGAGATTTCATCATTAGCAGAGTTAATAATTGGCCCGTCTTCAGTCCACGCTGATTCACCATCAAAATCAGCTGGTGTTTCAATCGTTGGGATAATCGAAACATTGTAGGTACGCGCAAAATCAAAGTCACGCTGATCTCCTGATGGGACCGCCATAATAGCGCCCGTACCGTATCCCATCATCACGTAATCTGCAGTGAATACCGGGATAAGATCACCATTAACTGGGTTGGTAGCAAAAATACCTGTAAACACACCGGTTTTGGTTTTTTCGACGTCGGCGCGCTCCTTATCAGACTTTCGCGAAGCAGCACGCTGATAGTCTTTCACCGCAGTCATTGGATCCGCAGCACCGCCAGTCCATTCGGTGCGGGTCTCAGCTGGCCATTGCCCTGGGATTGCTTCCGCGTTCAGCATCGGGTGTTCCGGCGAAACTACCATAAATGTCGCACCAAACAAGGTATCTGGACGGGTAGTGAACACTGTGAGCGTATGATCGCCGTCGGCGCCATGCGCAGTGAAGTCTACGTGCGCACCGTGAGATTTTCCGATCCAGTTACGTTGCATTGACCGGACTTTTTCTGGCCAATCAACTTTATCTAGGTCCGCAGCTAAACGATCAGAATAGGCGGTAATTCGCATCATCCACTGCCGAAGCTTGCGCTTGAAAACTGGATAGTTGCCACGCTCAGACCGGCCGTCTGCCGTTACTTCTTCATTCGCTAACACGGTTCCCAATCCTGGTGCCCAGTTGACCGGCGCATAATCGATGTACGCCAAGCGTCGGCTGTCAACAGCGTTACGGCGTTGTTCCGCAGTCATGTCTGCCCATGGAGCGCCATCCGGAGTTGGGATCGAACCATCTTTATAACCAGCGATGAGTTCGGCGATTGGCCGCGCCCGTCCTGTTGTCCCAGGCTCACGACCAGGAACTTGTTCGTCATACCATGAATTAAAGATCTGAGAGAAGATCCATTGCGTCCATCCCACAAAGATCGTGTCAGTGGTTGCAACTGACCGACGCTTTTCGTGCGACATTCCCAAACGCCGTAACTGTGAACGCATATTGTCAATGTTTTGCTCGGTGGTAATGCGCGGATGCTGTCCGGTCTGGACTGCATATTGCTCTGCTGGCAAACCAAACGCATCAAATCCCATCGTGTAGAGCACATTCTTGCCCTGCATACGGTGATAACGCGCTAAACAATCGGTTGCGATAAAGCCAAGTGGGTGCCCGACGTGGAGTCCTTTGCCAGATGGGTACGGGAACATATCAAGCAAGAAATACGTTTCGTCAGCTAGCTTTCCAGCTCCCGCAAGCTCGCCAACTGGATTTGGCGCATTAAATGTTTCGTCACTTTCCCACCGGTCTTGCCACGACGCTTCGATCGTGTTGGCAAGTTCGGCAGTGTAGCGGTATGGAAAGCTATCTGGTGCCGACATGATTCTCCTTAGTATGTTACCCAAAACTAGTAATACCAATGGTAACGCAGGCAACCACTATTCTTTATATGACGTTCGTGTGATCCACCAAACGTCTTATGGATGTAAACTAGAAGCATGAGTAGTGTTTTTACAAAAATTATCGCTGGTGAGATTCCGGGAAAATTTGTTTGGGCTGATGAGGATGTCGTTGTTATGGCGACTATCGAGCCTGCACGCCCAGGCCACGTTATGGTGGTTCCGCGCGAAGAAGTAGCAAAATTTAACGACGTCGAACCCCGTGTGTTCGCGCACGCAATGAATGTTGCACAAATTATCGCTACAGCTCAAGAGCGCGCTTTTGACGTGGAACGCTCTGTGGTAACTATTTTAGGATTTGAAGTCCCTCATACTCACATCCATGTCATCCCAGCAGACGCGGAAAGTGCAGCTAACCTACACGAGGTAGGCCCAGCACCTGCATCTGAAATTACTGAGGCAATGATGACGCTTCGCAACAGCCTCGTCGATCTAGGCTACGGCGATCACGTACCCGAATATATGGATTCGCTGTAATCCATATTCAGACAAAGAATAGTGGCAATTGATCCCAGAAGAAAACAACCACTAGAACAATGACGAGTCCGTAGCTCAGGCCGACGCCGATCCATCTATTGCGAGCGTATGCTCGCCCGGCGTCGGCAAACTTGTCCCCGAAATGGCCGGCTTGTGCACTACGCGCAGTGACGTGGACGAAAAGCATAATAGTGGTAAACCAAGTTACCACGCAGTATGGGCACATCGAGTTCTCTACTACCAAACTCTGGTACATGAACCACACTACCCAGACAATACCAAGAGCCAATGCTGCTGAAAGTGCTTGCCACAGCCATCGAGCAAATCGCCCGTCGGCCACTAACACAAAGCCTAGAGCAGTAATACCTGCAAAAAATGCGAGGCCAAATACCGAGTTAGTGACACCAAAAAACACTTCGTTCTGCCACATGCCTACCCATTTTCCGCAACCGACAAGCGGATTAATATCGCACGGCAGCACTCCTTCGGGATGCATGAGCTTTTGTTTCTCAGCAATGATCAGGGACATCGACGCCCACATGCCGATAGCGCCACAGACCGTCATCAACCAAGCGAAACCGCGTTCTGCGCCGCCGGCGACCTGCCGTTCCGACGGATAGCATACAAACTTAGCTATTCGTTCATCAATATCGTGTTCACTGATCTCAGATATTTGGTTCTTCACAGCTATCCCCTTGCATGCGCGTCAACGTAGTCATTAACAAACTCAACTGTATCTTCCCAGCCACCAACTGGATGGGTATCAATCCCCAATCGAAGAACTGGGAAATCGTTGCCGCCTTCATCAAGGCGATCTCCGATAAACAGCATATCGTTAATTGAGATTCCTGTTTGCTTCGATAACTCGGCAATGCCGTATGCTTTGTCTACCCCCGACCGAGTAATATCAACGGATGTAGACCCGCCGGAGCGAACCTCTAGATCTGGAAGGTCTTTAGCCACTGCGGCCCGCAATAATTCTTTCTTAGTGCGATCCGGATCCCATGCCTTTTTGGCATCAACCGGAGCTTGTTGCCCTAACGCTGAGAAGGTGATCTGAGAACCGCGGTCTTCGAGAATTGGTCCCCACGTCTTTTCCTCCCACAGCCCGAGCTCTTTCGCACGCCGTTCAAGCGATGCCAGTGCTCGTGCTCGTTCGTCGTCGGTCAGATCACGTGCATACACAGAAGACCACTGTCCTTCAGAAAAACGTAAATAGCGAGTTCCGCAGGTTGGCATCAGATGCAGTTTTGCTAATTGCTCATTATTAGCATCAAGATTCGCTAAAAGTTGCGATGAGAACTGTTCAAATTGGCCACCTGAAATCACACACACCTCACTGACATCCAATAGGCGTTTCAGCGCACAGGCCATCGGTTTGGGCAACGGCGACTTCGAAGGCGCTAATGTATCGTCAAGATCAAAAGCCAACAGCGCGTAGTGTGTCATATTTCTCCAGAGCATATTTTCCGTAACGCCTAGCCGTCTCAGTGACTGCAGTTGGTAGGCTAAAGATATTCTACGCATGTAAGGAGTCTTTTATGCAAGCACGCCAGGTGGACGATAAACCGGCATATTCTGTACCTCAACCATTAGTTACTGCCGCCGCTTGGTCGTGGCGGCTCATCGTGGTAGCTGTCGTTCTAGCCGCACTTGGATGGCTGGGGCTACATTTTTACACGATTATTATTTCGACAATGGTTGCGTTGCTGCTGGCTGTTATTTTAGAGCCGGTGTCCTCCGGGCTCACCAAGCGTCTAAAGTTTCCGTCAGCTCTGGCCGCGACGACGACGTTACTTCTACTCGTAGCCTTCGTCGGATTGCTCATCTGGGGCTCGAGCATTGGAATCATATCCGGCTTCTCCGAAGTCTCCGATCAGATATATGCCGGAATTAATACCCTCATAGAACAAGTGTCAACTGCTTTACCCGATATTGGTGACCAGATTAATGACGCATGGAACTCGTTACAAAGCACAATTACAAATAATTCCAGCCAGATCCTCGGAGGGGTCGTAGCTGTTGGTTCAACGGTTTCCTCTCTCCTAACTGGATTTATCCTCGTTCTATTCACTTTGTTCTTCTTCTTGAAAGACGGCCGACGGCTATGGCATTGGATGGTTCGTCTCCTCCCGTTGCATTACCAAAATCCGGCAAATGAAGCTGGCATCAGAGCATGGGTGATGATCGGCAATTACACGCGCACCCAAGCCACGGTAGCTCTCGTCGACGCTATCGGTATTTCTGTTATTGCCATAATCCTCGATACCCCACTGGGCTTAGCATTCCCGATTGGTGTAATCGTCTTTCTAGCGGCCTTTATCCCGGTGGTTGGCGCGTTCTTATCGGGATTTGTCGCGGTACTTATTGTTCTTGTCAATACCCAGTCGCTCTTTATGGCAATGTTGATGATGATTGGCATTTTGGCTGTCCAGCAGATTGAAGGTAATCTACTGCAACCAATTTTGCAGGGTAATGCCTTGAACATACATCCACTTGCAATTGTTCTCATTGTGGCTGGTGGGTCGTCGGTAGCCGGAATCGTTGGTGCCCTTTTCAGTGTGCCGCTTGTGGCAGCAATAAACGCCATCGTTTTATATCTGCGTGGACACGATCTTTATCCTTACCTCGCAACTATGGAGGACCGTCCTGGCGGTGCACCACAAGACTTCCTAGAATTACGCGAGAAGCATTGGAAAGAGTTCGACGTGGCCATCGCCCAGCATCAATCGCCACACGAGCGCCGGGCGCAAAAACGTGAATATTTGTATGCACGAGTGCGCCAACTTCTACCTGGTGTTAAAAACTAAGATACTTTCATGACGCTAAATATGAGATTATAGAGGTATAACGAGCACACAGCTCTTTTATCTACTTACAGAAGGGACATTTCATGGCAACCCCACATATTGGTGCAGAAAAAGGTGACTTTGCACCAGCAGTTCTCATGCCAGGAGATCCAAAACGTGCAACCCGTATGGCACAGATGCTTATGCCCGACGCAAAACTCGTGACAGATGTACGCGGAATCGTTGGCTTTACTGGCGAAGTAAACGGTAAACCACTCTCAATCATGGCATCTGGAATGGGACAGCCATCATTGTCTATCTATGTCAATGAGCTATTCATGCATTACGATGTCCAGCGCATTATCCGAGTTGGCACCGCCGGCGGCTTGTCCCCCAAGGTCAAGGTAGGCGACGTTGTTATTGCAAACGGCGCTCACTATGAAGGCGTTATGAATACATTCCTGACACCTAACACCCATTTCTCGGCCGTCGCATCATATGAGCTTGTACGAGCTGCTGCTGACGCCGCCGGAGATGATGAGCACGTCGTCGTCGGCCCAATCGTGTCACGCGACCGTTTCTACGGCGTAGACCCAGCCGATAACGAAGCTCTAGGAAAGATCGGCTGTTTAGGCGCCGAGATGGAAGCCGGTGCGCTTTACGGTCTCGCCGCTCAATATGACCGTCAGGCACTCGCTGTTTTGACCATCTCTGATCACATCACAGTTCCTGGAACGGACATGACTGCAGAAGAACGCGAGAACAACTTCCAGAAGGCACTTTCGTTAGCGATCGCTGCCGCTCACTGCTGAGACTTCAATCTATTTCATGGGTATTGCCTCCTTCGCGCTGCGTTGGAGGCAATACTTTTTCTGCCTCATTTTCTTGAGGATTCTCGTTAACTGATTGTGGCAACGGGAACACCATTACCCACTGATGTTTACTTCGACGGATTGCCGGCTGATATATCTGATTCATAGTTTTATAGTGACATCTGCCTCCCACATACTTTCGCAGTCGCATCGGTCGCTTATTCACACTATTCTCATATGTTGGAATAGGTTGCTTTTCCATTGCGAACGTGGAAGCCTTAAACTGTTCATCAAGAGCAGCTAAGAGACTCGGCTCGACGAAGCTGCAGCAACCCAAATCAGGTGGGTGCTACTGCCGAGAGCGATGGAGGAATGTATGATCGAACTTCAAAACGTGTCAAAAATATACCCACGTAAAGGTAGCTCAGTTGTTCATGCATTACAAGATCTGTCATTAACCATTGCTGACAACACCATTCATGGAATCGTCGGCGAATCAGGCGCTGGAAAATCCACCCTTATCCGGTGCCTGACCGCTCTCGAACGTCCAACGGCTGGATCTATTTTGGTTGATGGACAAGACCTCACTCAGCTACGTTCGCACGAATTGCGCGCTGCACGCCGGCGCATCGGAATGGTGTTCCAAGGCGCTAACTTATTTGAATCGCGCACCACCTACGAGAACATCGCTTATCCCCTGCGTATTGCAAAGATGCCAACTAAAGACATTGATGCCCGGGTCACCGAGCTACTACGCCTAGTTAACTTGCAAGATCGTGCGTCGTCCTATCCTTCTCAGCTATCTGGTGGTCAACGTCAGCGCGTTGGAATCGCTCGTGCGCTAGCTGATAAACCAGCTGTTCTCCTAGCTGATGAACCGACGTCAGCACTTGATGCAGAAACTACTGATTCGATTTTAGAGTTGTTGAAAAATGTTCGGGACCAAACGGGAGTAACCGTCGTCGTTATTACCCACGAAATGTCTGTCGTACGGAAAATTTGTGACTCCGTTACCCTTCTTGATGCTGGCAAAATCCAAGAAAGTGGCCACATTCGAGAAATTCTGCAAGATCCAATGTCAGTTCTGGCCAAGAAGCTCATTCCACTACCGGAGCTCGATCATGACATTAGCGAACTCAATGACGTTATTGACCTCTATTTCACTTCTCAGCCAGGTAAACCAACTGGATCGCAAGTATTAAGCAAAGTAGCCGAACTAGGGGCAGATATTGCCGCAGGGACATTCGAATCAGTCGGAGATGTTCAGGTTGGTCGCTTAGCGTTAACAGTTCCTATCGGCACCGGCGACGTATGCGCTACCAAATTCAACAAAACAACAGTATTCGCACAGGTGCGTGAGGCATGATGTTGAACTTAGCTACCCTTATCACTGTCATAACTACCGCTTCACGGCACGAAGAAGGCACATGGTTCAACCGACCAGTGGTGCAAGAGCAGCTATTACCTGCTATTGTCGAAACACTCTACATGGTCGGCGTCGGCACAATCGTAACCGTGCTACTTGGCCTGCCATTGGGCGTAATACTGGCTGAAACCCGTAAAGATGGGCTGATACCACATCGCTATACTCATAAGCTATTAGGTGCTAGCGTGAATATCGGCCGAGCAATACCGTTCATTATTTTGGCTGTTATCGTACTATACGCAATTCGTTTGATCGATGTTCCTTGGCTCTCAACAGTGGGATGGCCCGCGTTCACAGTCGCTCTCATCGTATCTGCTGTTCCGTATTTCGCTCGTTTAGTCGAATCCAACGTTCTTGCAGTTTCACAAGGAAAAGTTGAAGCAGCACAAATGGCTGGCGCGTCACCAGTTGGCATTATGTCTGGCGTCTTAGTACGCGAAGCTCTGCCTGCAATTATTCAGTCAATTACGATTTTGACTATTACCGTTATCGGATATTCGGCGATGTCCTCCATCGTCGGTGGCGGCGGTCTTGGCGCACTCGCTATCAACCACGGATATACCCGGCATCATTTCGACGTCGTCATCATCGCCGTCGTCGTCATCCTTATTATGGTTCAAATCGTGCAGTGGGTGGGTGATATGTTGAGCCGGTTGGTTGATCACCGCTAAGGCGCAACCAGCCGGGAAACCTAGCCTTGGCACCCAACGATTAGTCGGCCATGGGTTACTAAAATCCATGCCTAAAAGCCAAAGGAAAAACAATGAAACTTCTTAAAATCGTCAGTCTTACCTGTGCAACGCTTCTTGCCTTAACGTCATGTGCTACCGGATCGGACAATCAATCGAGTTCTTCGGACGATAACGGCAAAACTGTTGTCAAAGTTGGAGCTTCACCAGTACCACATGCTGACATCCTAAAATTCGTCAACGAGAATCTAGCATCAGCTGAAGGGATCGAAATCGACATCAAGGAGTACACCGACTACATCCAGCCAAATGTTGCTCTGGATGAGGACGAACTCGATGCCAACTTCTTCCAGCATCTACCGTACTTTGACACCGAAGTCAGCGAAAAGGGTTACGCATTTGAGCACGGCAAAGGCATCCAGATCGAACCTTATGCTGTTTTTTCGGAAAAGATTACTGATCTCAAAGAGCTAGCAGACAAAGCAACAATCTTGGTTAACAATGATCCGTCTAACCAAGCACGAGCACTGAAACTCCTCGAGAAACTTGGGCTTTTCGAGCTCAAGAACAGAGACAACCCTACGATTCACGACCTTGCCAAGAATCCGCACAACTACACACTCATCGAAGCAGATCCGGCCATTATTCCAGTGCAGCTACCTGATGTTGACATTGCTGTAATTAACGGTAACTTCGCACTAGATCATGGGTTAAACCCGGCAACCGATGCCATCGCAATCGAATCGGGCGAAGATAACCCGTATGCAAATATCCTTGCGTGGAAGAAGGACTCCGCGAAAGCAGAAGCAATCGCTAAACTTGAAAAGCTCCTTCACGATCCAAAGGTTGCAGATTTCATCCGCGAGTCATATCCAAACGGAGAGATCGTCCCAGCGTTCTAACTGAAGGCAGAGAACACTGTTTTCTATCTAGTTGTGGTGGCAGAATCCATTTCTGCCACCACACCTTTTACAAGACACCGTCAAGGATCTTCGTTTTGTCGCCGAATCTATGGTTAGTTGCTGCGATAGCTTGTTCTAAGAAGAACGGACGCAGATCAACACGGCCCTGCCCTGTTATCGGGTCGGCAAAAATAGCGACATCAATTGAGCCGCCAACAGCTTGAGCGACCTCTTCGGGTGCGTCACCGATATAACGGATGCGAGACGGGAAAGCAGGTGCGTCCGAAATTCGGGAAAGCCAAGCGGCATGGGATTCTACAGTAACGTCAACACCATGCTGATATAGGAGTACTGCAAAAGAGCCAGGAAGCTCTCCGGCAACAGACACAGTCACGTCTGCCCCAGCACTTACTGCCCCAACGATATTTACGATCGCCAGATCCCAGTTCTCTCGATCCTCAAGGCGCACGTCTACACACGTAGGCTTATGCCGCAGAATGTTCTTTTCCACGCCCAGCCCAGAAACATCGTGAGCAGGCAAGTAGAAAGATGATAACGCCTCGTTCGTACTCTGAATCGCCGCACGGAAGATCTTATGCCGATGCGGTTCGATAGCAGATTGTAACTCGTGAAGACGGATCAACAGATCGTTACCTTCTACTGCCGGAAGATCGCGACTATTTTCCATCAAAGCTCGATTATTTCGTTCTGCTCGAACTAAACCGAGTAGATGATTAGGTCCGCCAGCTTTTGATCCAGTACCAACTGAGGATCGTTTCCAACCCCCGAACGGTTGCCGACGAACAATTGCGCCAGTAATTCCCCGATTAATGTAAGCGTTACCGACTTCAACACGGTTTAACCAGTGTGCAATCTCGTCACTGTCTAGGGTGTGGATTCCGCCGGTTAGCCCATATTCCACATCGTTTTGAATATCGATCGCTTCATCAAGATTTTCGGCAAACATAATTCCCAATACCGGACCGAAGTACTCGGTCTGATGGAATTCTGAACCGCGTTGTACACCGATTCTAATTCCGGGGCTCCATAATTTGCGTGTATCATCGAGTTGGCGTGGCGCCAAAATCCAGTGCTCACCATGCCCTAATTTTGTCAATCCTTGCTCAAGTTTCCCGCATACTGGCTCAATAACAGGCCCCATTTGAGCGGCTGGCATTTGCGGATAAGCCACAACCAATGACCGAGCGGCATCGACAATCTGAGTCAGGAGACGTTTGGATTCGGCCATCGTACCAACCAGTATGACAAGTGAACATGCCGAACATTTTTGTCCCGCATGGCCAAACGCTGACGTGACGATGTCCTTAGCCGCTAAGTCGATATCAGCCTGCTCAGTCACAATAATGGCGTTCTTCCCTGATGTTTCACCGAATAGACGCAGATCTGCCTGCCAGGAGCGGAAGAGCTGGGCGGTTTGTGACGATCCAGTGAATACTGTCTGATCAGTTTCCGTTACTAAAGCACGTCCAGCTTCTGGCAAATCACTCGGGTCAATATCGACAAGTTGCAGGACGTCTCGTGGCACTCCAGCATCCCACAATGCTTGCGCAACATAAGCCCCGGTCCGACGGGCTTGTTCTGCCGGTTTAAAGACGACGGCGGAACCAGTTGCAAGTGGAGCCACGACTGAGCCTGTTGCGATAGCAATCGGAAAATTCCACGGCGGAATAGCGGCCGTGACTTGTGCCGGTACTACGTCTACTCCGGCCAATTGATCCAATTCCTCGGCTAACTGGGCATAATAGTTACAAAAGTCTATTGCTTCTGATACTTCAACGTCGCCTTCGCCCAGTACTTTGCCGCATTCGGCTGCTGCCACCGTCATCAATTCGCCACGCCGCTGACCGAGAATAACTGCTGCGTTGCGCAAAATTTTAGCGCGCTCAAGGGCAGGCAATCCTGCCCAGTACGATGCCGATGCTCGGGCTTGGCAAATACGTTCACGTACCTCATCCGTGGTATGTACCTGTGCCGAATTAGCTAGTTCTTGTCCCAGAGCGGTTGTTGAAATGTTGGCGAAAATCTGATCCGCCCATTCCACGTTTGCTGGTAACGAGGGGTCCGAATCTGCGCTATTTGTAAACGAGTTTTGGACGACGACGTCGTCGTTCCTTCTATCTTGGATACGGTTGGGCCCATATGACAACTGCGGCACATCACGAGATGCTATCAGCGATGCCTGCGCAAATTGTTGCGATAGTTCTGGAAAAGCACCATACAGTGCAGTAATATAACGATCCCGTTCACGATTAAACACCACATCGCTATGCGGGAATTCAAAAACGCTTGACATGAAGTTTTCGGGAGCAGCCGATTCTTCAAGACGACGCACTAGATAGGAGATAGCGACGTCGAATTCGGAAGGGTCAACAACCGGCACATAGAACAAAATATGTCCGATATCCTCCCGAACTGCGGCAGCCTGGTTCGGAGCCATCCCGCGAAGCATTTCCACTTCGTAACCGGAGCTTATCCCGCGTGCTTCTATCAGTGCATAGGCAAACCCAAGAGAAAACATATTATGCCCGGCAATTCCTATTTTTACGTTCGCCACATGCTCGGGACGCAAGGCATATTCGAGCATCCGCAAGTAGTTCGCGTCAGCTGCTTCTTTAGAAGGCTGCGTAGCTAGCTCCCAGCCATGCATAATCGCATCGACTCGTTCCATCGGCAGATTCGCGCCTTTAACCAACCGTACTTTAATTGGCGCACCGCCCTGGGACACTCGGTTGGCAGCCCACTGTTGGAGATCTACCATAGCTGGTAACGCATCGGGCAAATAGGCCTGGAGCACAATCCCTGCTTCGAGACGCTGAAATTCTGGAAGTTCAAGAAGATTTTTGAATACATCGATCGTTAAGTGAAGATCGTGATACTCTTCCATATCCAAATTAATGAATTTCTTTAGCCTTAACGCTTTTTCATAAAGCGGATAAAGCCCGTGCACCGCCTCGTGCACAGCTACGTCATAGCCCCACGGATTGTGTACGCCCAAGACTGCCGAAACCTTGATCGAGACGTAATCAACGTCGTCGTGATCCAATAAGTCCATCACCGCGTTAAGCCGACGGCTAGCTTCGTTCTTCCCCAGAACGGCTTCGCCAAGCAAATTGAGATTGAGCCGGGAGCCATCTTTTCGCATAGCCTTGATCGCCGACCCAAGCTTTTTCGGGCTAGTATCGAGAACTAAGTCACCAACGAGCAAACGAAAAATACGAAATGCAGCACCAACAACGACGTGCGGAGCAATAGTGGCAAGCTTACCACCAGCACTTGCCGGTAACGATAAGTATGCAGGTAAGAAATCAATCTTTTGTGCCGAAAGCTTCTGGAGATTTCTAGCTGCTACACGTTTGTCTTCAGGTCGGATAACCTTGTCAACAAAATCAATGGTGAAGTCTAAACCATCATTTGAAGCCAGCACGTCAGATAACAGTTTTCCAGCACGATCAGTGGGCAAACTAGCAGCGCGATCTGCCCACCTGCGCGCCTGAATAATAGCTTGGTTCGCAACATTGGCAAGGCTAATCTCGCCGTTGATTTCTGGTTTCATAGCGGGCCCCTTCACTATCGGTACACAAAACGGTACTCGTGTTATGTGACATCATACCGTGTGACATATCTTCATGACGAGAGTTTGAAACGTCACTTACAACAACAAGCTCGCTCCTGTACTGTTAAGAGGACAAGCAATCTTTGGACGTGAATTATGACTGATCAAGTTTTCCAAACCATATCAATGGCTCTATACCTGCTAGCAATGATTGGAATTGGCCTGTGGGCATACCGTAAGAATGATTCGGTAGATGACTACATGCTTGGTGGACGCCAACTAAACCCAGCAGTAGCCGCACTGTCGGCCGGCGCATCAGATATGTCTGGCTGGCTACTTATGGGGTTGCCCGGAGCGCTCTACGCAAACGGCCTGGTCGAATCATGGATAGCTATCGGGCTTACTGTAGGCGCTTGGCTAAATTGGAAATTCGTTGCGCCTCGGTTACGTTCATACACCGAAGTATCAAATAACTCGATCACAGTTCCATCATTCTTGGATTCACGACTACGAGATTCTACCCATTCATTACGCATCGTTTCAGGCCTAGTCATCCTCTTTTTCTTCACCTTCTATGTTTCTTCCGGCATGGTTGCTGGTGGCGTATTTTTTCATGCTGCATTCGGGACCTCCTACCTCAGCGGAATGTTACTTGTTGCAACCGTAACAATTATTTACACGATATTAGGCGGATTCCTGGCGGTTTCATGGACCGATCTTGTTCAAGGGGTCATGATGCTTCTTGCCCTCGTCTTCGTTCCAATCATGGGTCTAGTCGTCGTTGACGGACCATCCGCCGCTATCGAGTCGGCGCAACTACTTAACTCTAACTGGCAATCATTAATCGGTGACACAACAGTTACCTTCGCCGGAATTATTGGAATATTCTCTGCGCTAGCATGGGGTCTTGGATACTTCGGGCAACCGCATATTATTGTTCGCTTCATGGCATTACGGAAGCCCGCTGAGGCCAAAGCTGCACGACGAATTGGAATCGGGTGGATGGTTTTGTCAATCCTAGGAGCTATGGGCACTGCTCTAGTAGGCGTTGCTTATGCACAACAATCTGGCGAAGGCCTCCTGGATAATCCGGAACAAGTCTTTATCTATATGGGCCAGATCTTGTTTCATCCACTCATTGCCGGGTTTAT
The DNA here is from genome assembly GCF_900105865.1 of Arcanobacterium phocae. Taxonomy (NCBI): domain Bacteria; kingdom Bacillati; phylum Actinomycetota; class Actinomycetes; order Actinomycetales; family Actinomycetaceae; genus Arcanobacterium; species Arcanobacterium phocae. The sequence goes on along the minus strand of NZ_LT629804.1, from coordinate 1,359,483 downwards.
GCTCGCTGCTATTTTAGCAGCCATCATGTCCACGATTTCCTCCCAGTTACTTGTGTCTTCTTCGGCCCTCGTGGAAGATATCTATTCGGTATTTGTTCACCAAAAACTATCCGAAAAACACGGCGTGATGCTGTCCCGTGCAGGCGTCATTCTAATCTCTATCATCGCAGCACTACTCGCTATTTCGCCGTCAGATACTATCTTGGAACTGGTAGCTTTTGCGTGGGCTGGGTTCGGCGGCGCTTTCGGGCCAGTCGTCTTACTTTCTCTCTTCTGGCGTAAGCTCACTACCTCAGGAGCGCTCAGCGGTATGGTTGTTGGATCCGTCGTCGTCGTGCTTTGGAGCAACCTATCCGGCGGTATCTTCGACCTCTACGAAATCGTGCCAGGATTCCTAGCAAACTTAATCTTCGCAGTCATCGTTTCTGCACTGACGTATACCGAGAACCCAACTATTACTGCTGAATTTGAGGCTACCAAACAGCTAGTGAAGAACTGGGACGATCGGACAGAGGCGTTACAGACCGTCGATGCTACGACGTCGACTGATCGCTATACGCCTCGCAGTACCCGCTAAGCGCGGGCTGAATCAGCCGCTGCGATCTGGCAGACCACGCTCAGGGCATCAGTAAGCTGCGGAACAGTCCATACGTGTGTGTCCAGCGTAGTCGTTTGGGAACGATAAGAATCTGTTTCAGACCCGACGCTGGCTTGCCCAGCCTGCCGTACCGCGGGAACGTGAATAAAACCCGCTGGACCGTCAAAAAGTCGCAACGCTGCGCGGAATACTGCATTACACAAATACAGCCCAGCATCGTACGATTCCACTGCTGGTAATCCAGCTTGACACAGTGCCGTCACAATCTCTTTAGCTGGTAGCCTAGTTCGCCATTCTGCTTCCCCATCATCAAGCGGTTCGCCATGCGGCTGGTAACCGTCATTATCAGGGATTCGAGCATCGGCACAGTTCTTTGCAATCATTTCTACTGAAATAAGGTCTCGTAGTCCGGCCTCCCCGACTGCAATGAGAATGTCAGGATTAACATCCGCAATGAACTGGCGTAACTGAACCGGAGCAGTGGCAAAAACAACTGGCAGTTTGCGAGTTATGATCTCAATTTTACTGTCGTCATCGTTTAGCAACATGGGCAAGCGCTTAACAGCTTCCCAACTCGCATTTTCACTATCGTCACCAAACGGCTCAAAACCAGTCAACAAAATACGCATACTCAATATGTTATCGGCGCGAGCGCACTATAGCTAGAAGCAGTGCGGAAGAACGTCGAGTTCTTCCGCACTGCTTCGTAGTATCAGCCTTTAGTATCAGCTCATACGTGCTCTACGGTTGAGGACCATACCACCAGCAATAGTCAAACTAGCAAGTAGCGCCAGGGTTCCCGCATAAGAGCCTGTTGCTGCCAGTCCAACGCTATGCGATGGCGTATGGCTACCAGCGGCCAATGTGCCAAACACTGGGCCAGACCCGGTACCAGGCACGACCATCGGATCTTGCGGAGTAGTGCCGCCATTACTACCGCTGCCCTCTTGGGTATCGGGTTGAGGCTTCTGCTCAGGTTGTGAATCTTCTTTTACCGAGATATTAACAGTAATAAGTTTGTGAGATTCAAGGCCATTAGGCTGGACTGCACGAACCAAAACTGTATTTTTTCCGGGCATAAGAACAGTAGCCGGGTCGATGAGAAGATGAGCTTCTCCAACTCCGGAACCGTCACCTGCAAAATCAGCAGAACCGTCATCAGTGATGCTGAAATTAGCAAAGATAACCTTAGCAGCGCTGTCATTATCGCGTAGCTGTTCCTTGGTTAGCTCCACATCAACAGCATCTGGTCCGACAATTTGTGGCAACCTATCCACTGCGAAAGTCACTGCTTGCGCAGTTTGGTTCCCAGCAAGGTCATCGGCCAAAATCGTCATGGTATACAGACCTGCAGACAGTTTTTCAGTGTCGATCGGAATAGCGAGATCTCGGGTTTTCACCGTTGTCTGGCTGCCACTGACAAATACCTGATTTTCAACAGTTGGTTGTTTTTGCGCAGTGTCCGCGTCAGCCACATCACTATCTGAGTTAGCATCAACGCGTTTGCTAATTCCTGCAGCTTCCAGACGTTCGAGTGCGGTCTCACGAATCTCACGTACATCGGCCATAAGATCCTCAACGTTTCGCTCAGTTACATCAATATCTGCATGAGCTTCTTCGTTCAGTACCTCAGTTCCATCAATACTATCGAGCTTGACTTTCAGACTCCGGAGGTGGGTGTCGTTAGCTGTGACATTTATCGGTGTATCATCGCCAACAACTGTGCTCTCCATAAGCTTATTGTCAGCATACGTTGCATCAACAGTTGGCTTGTCTTTATCAACGACAACTGGATAAACACCCAGGATCTGGTTACCGAAGCTATCAATCACCGTAACGAGAATCTTATCGCCGTCCTTCACCTTAACTGGATAGGTGAACTCTCGTTCATTGGATTCCGCTCCAAGTCCAGAGTTATTTTCGCGTTGTTCGACGGTGTCCTTATTAATCAGGAACTTATATCCCCAACCGTCGTCGGACACGTTTCCGGTAAACACAACTTCATCATGCTGAGTGAAAATTGATCCGCCCAGTGTTATTGGTTGATCAATATGGATTTCCGGAACATTAACATCGATCAATAACTTAAATGATTGGCTCTTAGTCAGTACTGGATTATCTGCTTTTTCACCAGGAACATAGAGTTCCAGCCGGAAATCGCTTTGGCCAGTTGACGCTGGCACCTGGAGACTAAACTCGCCTGTTTCAGCATTGATCTCAGCTTCCAAAGGCTTAGGTTCTATCACCTTGTTATCTCCAGCTCGTCCTGTTGGTACCAGCTGGAACTTGGCAATCGTGCTGGCGTTAAGGGTGCCGCGCACAGTGAATACCTTGTTTTCCCGGTCATAATCTTTGGTGTCCGTTGGGACAGCACAGATTGCTAACTCTGGAGCACACTGCGCGTTGCTAATAGTTGGCAGCGCTGCGCTGGAGATAAATCCATCGCCTGGCAATGGTGGCGGCGGCGGAATAGCTGGACCACCTGGCAATGGCGGTGCCGGAGGCACATCAGCACTGCGTCCTTTAATCGGCACTACTTGTGAAACACGCTGTGCACCGTCACTACCGACAACAGCAACTGTTTGAAGCTCGTCTGATACCTCAATCTCAGATTCAAACGTGCCATCGGCTTTCAAATCCGCCAACTCTCCATTGACCAGCACCGACAACTGAGCATCCTTATTACTATCGGTAATAGTGCCACGCACAGTTACGATATTGCCTTCAATCGGCGCAGGCCTATTAACTACCAATTTCGGTGGCTCATTATCGTAGAACGGAGTCAAATCTAGTTTGCTAACCTCCAATCCGGTAGCATTGTATGCCACCACAGTGATGTTATTTTTCCCAGGAGTCAGTGGCACGTATTCATAAAAATTGCGATCTTCTAGCTCAGCTGGTTGTCCGTTGATCGTAACGTGATCGACGTCGTCAGACACGTATCCGTCAACAATGAGCTTTGCACCTTCTGGTTCGCCTAGCATCGTAACGTAAGGTTTGATCGGCCCAACTGGATGAGCATTCATGTCACGAGCAAACGATACACTAAGCTTTGCTACCGGATCCAAAATGTATGAGGCGCTGGTGATATTAGCAGCCATATCGCCTGCAGTCACTAATACGTGTGTTGTCCCCGGTGAAACTTTAATACGGAATTCCGTATCTGAATCGTTCACCCGTTCGGCAACCAGATTAGTCTCTGAATCTGTGTCTACAACCGGAGCAACTTGAACGCCTGAGCCAGTATCCTTCACAGTGAAGTATACAAATCCGTCAGCCTCGTCGTACTTCTTAAATGTAATGGTTGGTGACGTTGTATCGATACCAAATGGCATCTTCGTCACTTGCCAATCATATTCCGGAGAGACTCGAGCCTTAACTTGGAAAACGTATTTTCCGTCAGGCACATTCGTGTACTTAACATTTTGTGCATCGTAAATCTTGCCATCAAATGCATAAGCACTGGCGTTTTCAACAACATCATCATCCGACAATTGCGGATCCATGAAATTCTTGAGCGTCAAACGACGCAAATCCTGTTGTTTACCCGTTGTTTGATGTATTTTTCCATCTTCTGACACAATCTCGTATTCAACATCTGATGCGTTACGGCGAACAAGTAACTGCGGGAATATGACGTCTTGCATTTGGTCGCCATTCGGAGACATCCAGAGTGTCAAATCCCGCTCATCCTCAGATTCCTGCGAAATATCGTTAAGAAGACCAATAGGCGTAATGAGATCTTCACGTAGAGTTGCTAGTCCCGTGTAGATATTGCGCTCGACTGGCTCTCCCCATTCGGTGTCAGGTTCTTCGATAATTTTCTCAGCATTCCAATCGCCGACGAACCCAAGATATGGAATAGCAATATTTGGAACATGAGTTCCATTCAGCTGTGCCCATCCTTCAATGTAGTGTGATTTTCCTTGCTCTGGAACCAGAGTAAAAGTTACGTTCGCTTCGCTACCGGCTGGAACCGTCACCGTCGTCGTCTTCGAGGTCAACTTCTCCTGCGATACTACAGTTTTGGCTGCGCCCTTTTCGCCTTCGACTTCATTGATAACTTGCTGTTCAGGCACTGAGTAGGTTGCAGCTTTGTCACCATAATTATGCAAGGTTACGGTGAATGACGTAGCACCATGAACCTGTTTGAGCGAGACATATGGCTGGCCGTTAACAGTTGCAATCACCGGACTTTCGGTAGCTTGGTCAACGCGAGCCAGACCAGCACCCACTTGGCGTGGAGCGTACGGAATTTTTTCCTCATTGGTTGGAATCTCAGCAGTATTCATAAGTGAGGCACGAATACGATCTATTCGCTCAGTTCCAGTTAACTCCGGGAAATTCTTTCCATAGTATTGCCACATGAGTGCCGATAGCCCAGCTACGTTCGGTGCTGCCATCGAAGTACCAGACATTGATACATATCGATTATCGTTCTGGGTAGAGTAAACTTCGCCACCAACACCAGAAATATGCGGTGCAAAATCTAACGTTGGTGTTGGGCCCCACGACGTGAACGACGACGGACGCAATGCCTTCTTGCCCGCAAAATCCGTCAGTTTGCGATCGTCAGTAAATTTCACGAAGACTTTCCCGTTACGAAGTTTTTCAGCGAGCTCAGCCCCTACTGAATGGTACGTAGATGCGGAGAACTGCGTATACGTTTCAACGCCACCCATACCGATAAACTCATCTCCACGCGCCTTATCGTTGTAGACCAAAACGCCTTTTGCTTTGGCATCGAATGAGCGTCGAAACATGTCTGAGAATCGCTCTTTACCACGCTGAATCAACGCAAACTTGCCTTCGAGCGCAGATTTTTTCTCCGCCGTGAAGTCAGAATCTTGACCGTAACCAAGGTCAACTAGCTCATAGAGCCGCCCATCAGGTTTTCCGGTAGCGCTCTTGTGCGGTAAGTCTGTTTCTGTTCCACTTTCACCAGCTTTCCACGTAGCAACCGGAACTACCTGGACTTGGTTATCGATAGAAGCGACTGCGAAAGCCCCGGTATCAGCTGCAGGCGAGCCAAGGGTAGCATCATCGAGTTGGTGCAAAACGTTGTCAGTTTCGCCGTTTGGCGAGAAGTTCTTCCCTTCGTTTCCGGCAGCTACAACCACCAGAGTCCCAGCTTCTCGCGCTTTTTCGATAGCTCGGTAAACGCCGTCGGAAGCATTACGGTTTCCGTTAGGTGATCCCAATGACATATTGATAATGTCAGCTTTGAGCTTCACCGATGCTTCGATCGCGGCAATAATATCGGAATCATTTGCGCGTGCCTTCGGGTTATTTGGAAATACCTTCATGGCCAGCAGCTGCGCTTTGGGAGCTACACCATCGAAAGAGTTATTTGCGACGACGTCGGGAGTCTTGACGTCATCTCGGGCAGATCCGTTAGCTGCTACGATTCCTGAAACGTGCTGTCCGTGTTCGCTTTCGTTCGTATCAATAATTTCATAGTTATCATCAGCGAAATTGTAACCAGCTGGAACTTTGCATGTGAAGAGCCCATTATGCGTTGTATCTGGCGATAATTTAGCGTTTTTGCATTCATCCTCGCTTAATTGCAAATCCTTATGCCGCGGATCGATACCGGAATCGATAATCGACACCACTGTTCCAGCTCCATCGAGACCGTGCCTCTCGTGAGCGGTGACGACGCCTTGCATTTTCCGAGCGTTATGCTCTAGCTTTTCAAATGTTCGTTCGCGTTTCACAGATGCTACTTCGGGCTCTTGCTGCAACGCTGGTATTTTATTTGCTGGCATTGTCGCCGCAAATCCATTGACAAGGAAGCCGAGCTGACGTCCTACTTCGAGATGATACTTATTAGTCCACTTTTCAATAAGTTCGCTCTGTTGCCCTTTATTGTGCTGTTCACTCGAGTCAGAAAAAGACGTAGGCTGATTTTTGAGCATAACAAGTACACGTACTTGTTGCGAGGAACGCTCGCCACGCTTCTTAATCAGCCGATCCATTTCAGTCAGTGACATGCCACCCGTATGGTTGCTATCGGGTGCTGGACTGGCAACTGCCAACGGTGCAAGACCCAGACTGAGAGCCAGCGACGCGGCAAATGCACTAGATTGTAAAAACCTTCCCATCACATCTCCTTAGATATTTAAGATCAACTAAATAATTACTCCATTTCTTTATGATTTTCTTACCGTTCCCATTATGTGAACACCGTGTTCCCTATATCTCACTAAAAATCGTAAAAAGTTCATAAAGATATACGACGAGTGGTAGTAATTGGTATCTTTAGCCATAATAGATTGCTAACCTGATAAGCTTAATCAGTCCATGATTAACGAAATAACCGATTGCGGGTGGTTGCTATCTCTCCTTCATCACGAGTATTCAAACTTGGCATATGGTTATGCGTGATTAGCGGGATCATGTATGCATCTTTTATTTTGGAAGCCATCTTTGGTTTTCCACTTGATCCGCGGTTGAGTTATTTGTCTGAATATTTTGCGCTCGATAGCCCTTACCGTCTTATCTTTGCAACATCAGACCTACTGACGGCAACTTTAGCTTTAGCCGGCCTCATATGCTTAGCAGATTTCAAACGTTCATGGTCACGGACACAAACCTTTGTAGCAACTTGTTACAGCGTATTTGCAATAGCAACCTTTTTTGATGTTATTTTTCCACTCAAATGTGCAGAATCACTGGATTTTTGTGAAAAGACAGGCCTTACGGCACACCTAGTAGCATCCTCAATTGTCAGTGGTAGTCTCCTACTTATTGCCGCAATCGCTACAGTCTTGGCTATCACTAAAAGAATAGCTCCTCGCTACCGTCTAGTTTTAATAGCTATCTCGATTATCTACATCTGCTTAACACTTCTTATCGCCGTGCTAGATTTTACTGTCGTGCCAATTGGCTACTTACAACGATTCCAAGTATTCTTCGCTTGTCTTATTCTGGCGACTGCAGGTATTATACTGAGACCTTATGAATATCATCGTTCCCGGGTTAGCCTTAGCTCCTGAGTTTTACGAAGCTCGATTCCCGATTGCCCGTGTGGTCGATACTTGGTGCTTTCCTTGGATTTCTTCATGTAGCGACGCGAATAATTTTTATTACGACGGCGAACCCATCACTCTTATTGGACACTCCCTAGGCGGACTGATGGCGTTAGAATGGGCTTTGCTCTTTCCACAAAACGTCTGCCGTCTAGTACTTCTAGATCCCACCTTTCCTCGAGATAACGCCGAGTACACAATTAACAACCCACTGGCAAATATTGCTACCCGTTTATTACCTCTCTCCTTAGCGCCCTTTTTTGACAACTCAATATTAAACCGGCGATATCGAGGAAAACAGAACAGACAATTCTTAGCTCACCAGTGGAACTACGCGAGCACATTAGAAACGCGAGTTTCCCAATTACTGACAGCAAGCACAGTGGCACCCCATATTCGCACTCATGTGATAGTTGGCGCAGGGAATGGAAGGCAAACCCGGTTCTTGATGGAGCAGCGCACGCTCGCGTCAATGTTAGACGCAAAATTGGTTATGTTGTGGGGCGAAAACCATCTTTTTCCACTCACCAACCCAGAGCTCGTATTACCTTTCATTTCTCAGGTTTGACGAAAGGGAAAGCCAAAATCTCGCGGATACTTGTACCCGTCAGGAACATAACCATTCGATCTACACCGATCCCAAGTCCTCCGGTAGGTGGCATCCCAAACTCTAAGGCCTCTAAGAAAGGTTCATCTACTTCCATGGCCTCGGGATCTCCACCTGCGGCAAGCAATGATTGCTGCACAAACCGGGAGCGTTGTTCTAGTGGATGAGACAACTCGGTATATGCTGTTCCGAGTTCCATACCCAGTCCAACCAAATCCCAACGCTGAGCTATATGCGGATTGTTTGGATCCGCCATCGTCAATGGTGAAGTTTCTACTGGAAAACCAGTATAAAAGGTCGGGAAAACCGTCGTCGGCTCGATAAGTTCATCATATAGTTCTGTTACGAGTTGGCCGACTGTCTCAGCGTCGACTTCGTAGCGTTGCGCTAGCTCCGCATAGTCACTGATATCACTTCCAGGAATGATGGTGCAGCCAACAGCCTGTGAAACCGCATCGAATACGGAAATGACCGGCCATGGTTTACTCAGATCCAGAACGGTGCCATCTTGGGAAGTTATTTCTGCTTTACCGTAAATTGCTTCTGCAGCGCCTCTAAACAAGTTTTCGGTTAATACTCGCATAGAATCCCAATCACCGTAGGCTTCATAGGCTTCCAGCGAGGTAAATTCGGGATTATGCGTAGCATCGACTCCTTCGTTGCGGAAGTTTCTTCCTATTTCAAAGACCTTTGGCATACCTGCGATAACGAGCCGCTTGAGGTAGAGTTCTGGCGCAATACGAAGTGTCAGATGCTGATCATAAGCACGGATGTGGGTATGGAACGGACGGGCGTTTGCGCCACCGTGAATTGCCTGAAGAATCGGCGTCTCAGCTTCTAAGTATCCTTGAGAATAGAGAGATTGGCGCACGAACGCGACTACTTTAGATCGGGCTTCAAACAGCTGGTAGGAACGAGCATTAAGAGCATAATCAATATGCCGCATTTTAGCGCGCAAATGAGGGTTTACTAGTGGGGTCTGCGGTAGTGGCACCAGAGATTTAGCCGCCATTGTCCACGACTGGGCCAGTAAGGATGCAGTACCGTTTCGAGATGTACCAAGAACACCGGTCACCGAAATCAAATCACCACGATTGACGAAAGATCTAAAATCTCGCCAGCTAGCTCCGGCAGTACGTTCAAATAGGATTTGGATAGTAGCATGTTCTTCTACAAGGTCAGCAAAAACCACTCCCCCAAAATCGCGGATATGACAGATGCGACCAGTTAGAGATATCGCCCCCTCAGGGCTCTTGCCAGCCTCAACGACGTCTTTAACTGAGTGGGTCCGCGGAACTCCAACCGGGTATCCGACGCCGCCAGCGGCTTCAAACTGTGCAAGTTTCCGACGTCGTACACCGCGTTGCTCGGAAACCCGTGGTTCTGGGACTGGCCGATTGATGAGCGACTTTTCCAGCTCGATTATGTCGTTGGGCTCTCCAACCGGTGGGAAATATCGTGATAGTGAGGGCAAGAAGCCTTCCGCGGTCGCATACGCTAGCAAAGTACGCGCGGTGAAAAAAGCATTGTCTATGCATAAATATCTAGTCTGCCAGCGTGGCCGATACTTGACATTTGAGCGATACAACGAATAGATCTGCCACCAGCGAGACGTGAACATCAAGAATTTCATGGCGAAGCGTTGACGTATACTAGCGCCTACCTTGGCTCCTCGCTCAATTGTCTCGCGCATGACAACGAAATTCAGCGAAATCTGTTCGATCCCCATGTTCGCTGATTCCTGGGCCAACGAGGCCACCATAAACTCAGTTACTCCGGAAACAGCATCTGGAGATCTGCGCATAACATCGAGCGATAAACCGTGCAAACCCCATGGAGCAAATGTCAACAAACCAATCGGGTTTCCGCTGCTATCATGAGCGCTGACGATAACATTGCGCCAGTCGCGTGGATCACCGACTCGCTCCGATGCCATTGTAAATCCGCGTTCATCGCCAACCCGCCACTTGTCAGCGAGCAAGGCAAGCTGAGTCAGCTCCTCAGCCGGGATTGTGTGCTGACGACGAACTTTAACTGAGTACCCGGCACGGCGCGGTGCGCTCAACGCCCGGCGCACATCAGGAAGATCTTTGAGATGGAAATCTGCCACATCAATAATGGTTTCGTCGCCCAACGGGAAAGCGTTTAAACTGGCTACTTTATACGCTTTAGCACCGGCTTCAGACACAGAAACTGCAGCCACAACCCACGAATGTTTGCGGGCATAGTCACGCCAAGTTGTGACTGCTGCTTTCCATGATTGTGGATCACCGATAGGGTCGCCGGCGGCCAAACACACACCGTTTACTACACGGTAGGTTACGGCTGCTCGCCCGTCAGGCGAGAGTACCATATTCCGATCATAGCGGGTAGCGAAATAACCCAACGAGTCAGTTGATGGTGGGTCAAGTAGCAGTCGCCGAATCGTCATATGCTCTGTTGCACTAACAGATGGGACTTTCGCTGATTTCAAGAGCACCATGAGCCCAATAAATAGACCCATTGCCGAGATGACACCAGAGACAATTCGGATCGCATGCGGGATACGATAATGCGCTAGTTCTGCAGGATCATTTGGTGATATACCGAAAGCAATGTCAACTGCAGTAGAAAGTGGGCCCTCTGCGGTTGGAACATGCTGATAGGTCAACATAGCCCAGGCTATTAATGTGGATAGTGCAAGTCCAGTAACAAGAATGAGGAGCGAAAGTGCCCATCGCCCGCGAACTCGCATTGGGAATTCTTTGATTGACCAGATACCTATGCATATATATAGCAATGCAAAAAGCATATTAGTTGTTACTGCTACTATTGCAGCTGGCGATAACGAAAAAAGCTCATCCGAGAAGAAGAGATATTCTTCGATACCGCCAATGAGGTTTGGTAACTGGACGACAACAAGGTAGAACACCAAAGCCGCGCGTTGCCCACGAAGCATCCCTGAAGTCAAAATAACCATCAGCAAGGTAATAAAAAGACTTGGATAACCAGGCAATGCGACGAAGGAGAACGCGTAATCAACAAACCGCACAAACCCTGGCACTATATAGCGCAAAACGAGACCAGCTACCAGCCACAAGGCGCTGACCTGAGTTGTGATAAGAATTAGTGAAGAACGCGGAATGCGATAAGTTTCAGCCATGATCTCAATTTTAAACGAGAATCATGGCTGAAACTATTACAGATTAGGTGCGATATAGTCACAGTAAACACATTGCTGCGTATCTGGATACAACCGCGGGACTATGTCACGCTCAAAATGGGTAATACACCGCGAGTTTGGACATACTGCAGTTTCCGCCGGAATCGAGTGTACAAACTCTTCCCGTTGCTCGCGTTCTTGGTTAGTGTCAGCCGCTTGAAGCAGATGGTGGATGAGTGCCATCCGCATCATTTTTCCATTGTACGTTTGCTCAAAATATCTTGCTCTCGGATCGCTATCAACTTCGGACGAGATTTCACCGACTCGCGGCAATGGATGCATAACGATACAATCCGGCGACGCATTCTCCATCATGCCAGCAGTTAAAACGTAAGCTCCCTTGAGACGCTCATAGTCATCTCGGTTGGCGAAGCGTTCTTGTTGGACGCGCGTCATGTAGACAACGTCGGCCTGCGGCAATGCATCAGCCAACGATGTTGTTTCCCGGATATCCACTCCTTGGCTACGCACATGAGCAAGGAAGTCAGCAGGAAGTTTTAGCTCATGCGGGCTAACCATAATAAACGTGTTGTTTGGATAACGCATCATGGCATGGAGCAACGAATGAACCGTACGGCCGTAGAGCAAGTCCCCAACTGCTACGATAGTTAGCCCTTCCAATCGGCCAAAGGAACGTTCGATAGTTAACAGGTCAGCTAATGTTTGCGTGGGATGGAAATGACCACCGTCGCCAGCATTGATGACCGGCCTGCTCGCCGCGTTCGATGCTACTAGAGCGGCTCCGTCATGCGGATGACGCATCGCAACGATATCTGCATAATTCGATATCACAGATAAGGTATCTGAGATTGTTTCACCCTTGGATGCTGAGGAATGGCTGGCGGAGGGAACAGAGAGCACTTGTCCTCCCAAACCATACATCGCGGCTTCGAAGCTGAGCCGGGTGCGCGTTGACGGCTCATAAAACAGTGTTGCAAGGATCTTTCCTGCTGCCGCATGAGCGTATGTTTGGGGATGTTCGATCATGTCATGGGCAGTGGCAAGTAGCTCGTCGATCTCAGAAACCGTCAGGTCATTTATGTCGATAACGCTTTGCATGATTTATTCCGCCTTCGTCAGCCACGACTCATCACGTGGATTATCTCGGAAAGCTCGCAAGCGCGGCAGATCTGCACTGGAAATTAGGCCGATTTTTTCGGCTAATTCAATCGCACTGTCGAAGTTCGTCAAGGTGGTCAGCTCGATATTGGCTTCCTGCATCGCTGTTTGTGCTGCCTGCATTCCATAGCTAAAGATGGCGACGATCCCGAGCACATTCGCACCAGCGTCTTGCAACGCACGAACCGTTTCGATCACGGAACCGCCGGTTGAGATCAGATCTTCAACGACGACGACGTTGGCCCCCGGTTCTAATCGTCCTTCAATCCGGTTAGTGCGTCCATGGTCTTTTGCCGAAGAACGCACGTACCCCATCGGAATACCTAGCCGATCTGCCGCGAGCGCAGCATGCGCGATACCGGCGGTTGCTGTGCCCATGAGGACTTCGGCATCGGGGAATGCTTCGCGGATTCGTTGTGCGAGCGCATCTTCGACGATGTTTCGTTGTTGTGGAGCGGTAAGAATCAATCGGTTATCGGTATAGATAGGACTTTTAATTCCGGAGGCCCAAGTGAATGGATCATCTGGACGCAAGAAGACTGCTTGAATGTCAAGCAACGCCTGAGCGACGGTTTGGGCGGTATTCATCGAGTAAACTCCTTAACACAACGGGTATATGCAGCCACTGGGTCAGTAGCTTGGGTGATTGGGCGGCCAACAACAATCATGTCGGCTCCTAGTTCATAGGCTTGGTGTGGGGTAGTGATTCGCCGTTGATCATCCGCGGCACTGTCCACAAACCGAATACCCGGGGTGACTGTGAGGAACGACTTCCCCAGTTTCTCGTGTACTGGCTGGGCTTCTAATGGTGAACATACGACGCCGTCGAGACCACTGTGTTGTGCGTTGGCTGCGTAGCTAGCAACAACGTCAGGCATAGGTTGCGAGATGAGGAGTTCATCTTCAAGCATCTCTTGGCTGGTCGATGTTAGTTGAGTTACGCCGATCAGGAGTGGCCGGGTTCCATCTGAGCGGGTGAGGCCCTCAATGGCGGCTTTCATCATGGTGCTTCCGCCAGCGCAATGGAGGTTTGTCATATCGACGTCGAGCTGAGACAGCACCCGCATTGTTTTACGAACTGTTTGCGGAATGTCGTGGAGTTTGAGGTCGAGGAATATTTTATGTCCGCGGTTTTTCACTTCCCGGACGATCTGTGGTCCACCGGCATAGAACATCTCCATGCCAATTTTGACGAATGGTTTGTCATCTTCAAACAAGTCCAAGAACGTGGTGAGAGTGTGGGCGGAATCGAAGTCACAAGCGACGATAACGTCTCGTGTCATGTTATGAGTCCTTTCGGTGGTGAGTGAGTGAGGCTAGGGTTTGTATCCCGTATCGGTCCATTTCAACTGGTAACTGCTGAATTATTTCTAAGCAGGCGTAGGGATTGACGAGGTTAGCGGTGCCTACTTGGACGGCAGTGGCACCAGCATGCATCATTTCGATGACATCGCGAGCGCTGGTAATTCCACCGATTCCAATCACGGGGATATCGACGGCGTGGGTTACATCCCACACCATTCTTAAAGCCATCGGGAATACTCCCGGGCCTGATACCCCGCCGGTGCGGTTAGCAAGAATAGGCTGTCCAGTGCGTAGGTTCAGCCGCATCCCGACGAAGGTGTTAATCAAGCTGAGCGCATCAGCACCGGCATCCTGGCAGGCTTGAGCAATATGCACTACTGCCCCGCTATTTGGCGATAGCTTCATGATGACAGGTTTTGTTGTTACCTCTTTGATTGCTTGACACACTTGAGCCGCCGATTCGGGCGAGTCGGCAAATGTCTTGCCGCCGTCGTGAACGTTAGGGCAGGAAATATTGACTTCTAACCAGCCAACGTTTTCTTGTGCATCCAGCGCCGCTGTGACCTGCTCGTATTCCGCGAGCGAAAATCCAGCGACGTTTGCCATCACTGGTTTATGGAAATACGTGCGCATCTGCGGCAGTTCATGGGAAATAACTGCGTCCACGCCAGGATTTGCTAGCCCGATAGCGTTGAGCATCCCGCCTGGTGCTTCCGCCACCCGCGGTTGAGCGTTTCCCGAGCGTGGCTGCGCCGTCGTCCCCTTAAACGAGAACGTCCCCAACTGATTAATGTCCCACAGGCGAGCAAACTCGGAACCGAATCCGAACGTGCCCGAAGCACCAATGATGGGGTTGTCGATAGTGATTCCACATAAATCAACCGCGAGTCGATTCGTCATCGTGCTACCTCCCCATCAAAAATCACATCCGTACTGTCAAAGACTGGGCCTTCCACGCATACGCGTTCCAAGCCGCGGACAGTCTGTACAGTGCAGCCTAAGCAGGCACCAAAGCCGCATCCCATATGTGCTTCCAGACTGACCTGAACACGCCCGCGCGAGCGCGCGACGACGGAACGTAACATCCCCTCTGGTCCGCAGGCTAAGACGTGCGACGCATCATCGGGCATAGCGGCAGTCACAAAACCAGCTACCCCGTATGACCCGTCTTCGGTAGCTACCGAAACGTCACAGCCAAGTTCGCGGAAATCTTGTTCGGCATACACGTCATGTGCCGTGCGAAACCCCAGCAGAACGTGCGGCCTGTATCCACGTGCAACTGCGTACTTCGCGGCGAAATAGAGCGGCGGAATCCCTGATCCGCCACCAACAAGAACCGGGTTTGATCCCGCCCCGTCCACGTCAAAACCGTGTCCGAGCGGGCCGAGAACGTCGATCATTGTGCCGGGTGTGACACTGGCAAGTGCCTGAGTTCCAGCGCCTACCTGGGCAACTATCAGTGTTAAGGTGGCGCCGCCGTCGTGCTCATATACCACGTCAGCAATGGCTAACGGCCGGCGCAAGAAGAATCCCGGAATTGTGACATTTACGAATTGCCCCGGCTGCGCAGGTGCAAACGATTCGCATCGTAGCCGCAACCGATAAATTGTTTCTGTCAGCGCAGTATTCTCAATTACGCATGCGTGAACCTTGATGTTTGTCATTAATCAGGCTCCTTGGCGGCGCGGCGCATCGATCGTCGAAACGTTCAAGGTAATTTCTTCGAGCACATCAAGCAACACGTTCACTGTGTCGAGTGAGGTCAATAAGGTAACCGAAAACTCTGATGCCTTCGCTCGGATCTGTGCCCCATCGGACTTTTGGGATGATTCTTCAACGCCTTGCGTATTAATAATGTAGGACAGATGTTGCGCTTCGATCGCATCGATGATCTCAGTTGAGCCTTCTGAGATCTTACTCATCGCATGGGTACGAATACCGTTTTCTTTCAAGTATCGGGCGGTACCCGCAGTAGCCGCAATATTGAAACCAAGATTATAGAACCTGCGGATAAGACCGAGCGCACGCTCCTTATCTTTATCGTCAATAGTCGCCAGCACAGTTCCGTAGTTGAGAAGATTCATTCCAGCAGCTTGCAAGGCCTTATAGAGAGCACGGTTCAGATCGTCGTCGTACCCGATCGCTTCACCGGTCGACTTCATTTCTGGGGAAAGGTAGGCATCCAAGCCTTTGATCTTGTTAAACGAGAAAACTGGAGCCTTGACGAAGAAGCGATCGCGTTCTTCCGGATAGAGGTCGAAGATTCCTTGTTCTTTAAGTGACTCGCCCATAATCGCTCGAGTAGCGATAGCTGGCAGTGCAAACCCCGTGACTTTCGACAAGAACGGGACAGTACGCGAGGACCGTGGATTAACCTCAATAATATAGACCTTGTCGTTCTCGTCCACGATGAATTGGACGTTGAACAATCCGGTGATCCCAATCGCCAATCCCAGTGCCTTCGTATACTTTAAGATCTGTCCTTTGACCTTACCGGAGACCGAGAACGTTGGGTAGACCGAGATTGAATCCCCAGAGTGGACACCGGTGTGCTCCACCAGCTCCATGATTCCGGCAACAAACACATCACGCCCATCACAAATCGCGTCAACTTCGAGTTCTTTTCCAGAGATATATTTATCAACCAGTACCGGTCGATCGACGTCGATATTCAATCCTTGTGACAGGTAGTGACGCAATTGCTGGTCCGAGCCAACAATCCGCATCGCGCGCCCACCCAGGACGAACGACGGACGAACCAACACTGGGTAGCCAACCTGATGAGCCACTGCAAGACCGTCTTCAACGTTGGTCACAGCTTTGCCGGGTGCCTGCGGGATGTTTAGTTCCGAAAGTAATCGTTCAAACTCATCGCGATCCTCGGCCCGGTTAATCGCAGCCAAGGACGTACCCAACAAGTTCACTCCGCGCTCGGCCAGCGGTCCAGCAAGGTTAATCGCGGTCTGTCCACCTAATGACGTGATCACACCGATAGGCTGTTCAAATTCCACAATGTTCATCACGTCTTCTGGCGTTAGCGGCTCAAAGTAGAGCTTATCGGCCGTCGTGTAATCGGTAGAGACGGTTTCGGGATTGTCGTTGATGATGATCGCTTCGTATCCGGCTTCTCGAATCGTCTTAATCGCATGTACCGAGGAATAGTCAAATTCCACTCCTTGACCGATTCGGATTGGTCCAGCTCCCAGCACAATAACCTTTTTACGATCGGTTAGTTGCGATTCGTTGTGGCCTGAGAAAGATGAGTAGAAGTATGGCACATACGCGCCAGACTTCAGCGTATCAACCATGCGGAATGCCGGAACAATTCCCGCATCATGCCGGCGCGAGCTCACCTCATGCTCGGTGGTGTCCCACAGCCGAGCAATCACTGTGTCCGCAAATCCCATCTGTTTTGCTTCGCGCAAAACGTCGTCGTCAGAAATATTCTCCCGTAACCTGTTTTCCATCGCAACGATCGATGCGAATGATTCGAGGAACAGCGGGGTGACCATCGTGGCCCGATGAAGCTCGTCAATACTTGCGCCACGGCGCAGTAATTCAACGATCGCAAACATCGTATCGGAACGGAACTGCGTCACGTAGGCCCACAAGTCGTCGTCGGACATCTGGGCAAACATTGGCATAAAGAAATGGTCGACGCCGATCTCTAAAGACCGTACCGACTTAAGCAAACATTCTTCTAGGTTCGAACCAATTCCCATCACCTCGCCAGTAGCTTTCATCTGCGTGCCTAAGAGGTTAGGTGCATCAGTGAACTTATCGAACGGGAAGCGCGGGAACTTTGCCACTAAATAATCGAGGACTGGATCTTTGCTAGCAAATGTTCCAGCCACCGGAATCTCGTCAAGAGTCAGACCGAGTGCGACTTTCGCTGTCACTCGCGCAATCGGATACCCCGAAGCCTTGGATGCCAAGGCAGACGACCGTGACACTCGTGGATTAACTTCAATGAGGAAGTATTCGCTCGAGGTCGGATTGACTGCGAATTGGACGTTGCAGCCACCTTCGATTTTCAAAGCACGAATCAGTTTGAATGCGGATTCTTTCAGCATCGTTAAATCGGCGTCGCTTAGTGAGAGTGCCGGTGCGACGACGACGGAATCCCCGGTATGCACGCCCACCGGATCAATATTTTCCATCGAGCAGATGCAGATTGTGTTATCCGCACAGTCACGCATCACTTCAAATTCGATTTCCTTATAGCCCAGAATAGACTTCTCGATCAAGACCTGACGGACCGGGGAAAGCTGGAGCGCATTCTGCATCATATCGATGAGTTCAGGCTCATTATGGGCAAAACCGCCACCCGTACCACCAAGGGTAAATGCGGGGCGCAAAACGACCGGGTAACCGATGCGTTTAGCTGCAGCCTTCGCTTCGTCGATTGAATAAGCGATCTCGGAAGCAATCACAGGCTCGCCGATGGATTCACACAGCTCTTTAAACTGCTCACGGTCTTCGGCACGTTCGATTGACTGAGATGGAGTTCCCAAAAGCTGAACTCCGCATTCCGCTAGAATCCCCTTCTTTTCCAACTGCATGGCAAGGTTCAAACCAGTCTGGCCACCGATTCCTGGAACAATAGCATCTGGGCGTTCCTTGCGAATAATCTTGGCAACGTATTCGAGAGTTAACGGTTCCATGTACACACGATCCGCGATTTCCGAATCAGTCATGATTGTTGCTGGATTAGAATTGACCAGAATAACTCGGTAGCCTTCTTCTTTCAAAGCTAAGCAGGCTTGGGTTCCAGCATAATCAAATTCGGCAGCCTGACCGATCACAATCGGGCCAGATCCAATAATAAGTACAGTTTTGACGGTGTTGTTCTTTGGCATTGTTGTTCTCCGTGGTCGTCGTCGTTAATCGTTTTACAGCTCGTGGGTGGTGTAGACAATCGCGTTGTCATAGATAGTCGCTAGGCAACGTCCCGAAACTTCCCAGCCGGTAAACGGCGTGGCCTTGCCGAGCGAAATAAAGTCGTGTGGGTCAATGGTGTAGGTTGCATCCAAATCCCAGATGGTGAAATCGCTGGAGCGCTGAGCAACATTGAAGCGCTCCCGGCCAGCCGTAGTGAATAGTTCGATAGCCCGTTCCAAGGTCACGTGGCCAGTTTTAACAAAGTAGCTATAAAAAAGCGGGAATGAAATCTCAATCCCGACAACCCCAAATGCTGAATGCGCCAAACCACGGCCTTTCTCTTCAGCCGAATGCGGAGCATGATCGGTTGCAATCAGATCAACTGTGCCATCGGTCAATGCCTCGATTAACGCAGCTCGATCAGCTGGCTGACGCAACGGCGGATTCATCTTGAATCGGCCATCGTCGATCAGCATTGATTCGTCAGCCAGCAGATAGTGCATGGCAGTTTCGCAGGTGACATTCAGGCCTTCTGCTTTAGCTTGGCGGATCACATCCGCTGATTCGCCGCACGAAATATGGCAGACATGATAAGCCGGTAAGTAGCCTTCTTCTTTTAGCTCGCGTAACATCTGAATATCTCGTGCAATTTGCAGATATTCCGCTGTTTTAGGAATGCCGATCAGATTATGCTCCGCAGCGTATGGGCCGTCGTTGATACAGGAATTCGCTGGCCGAAGTTCGCCATCTTCAGCATGAACAGCAACGATGCTGCCCGCTTGTGCTAACAAGCGCAACGCATCTTTCATAAGATCTGAATTGTCGACACCATGACCGTCGTCGGAAAACCCAATTACGTGTGGTGCAAGATCACTTATGTCGGCTAACTCAGTGCCAGCTTCTCCCTTTGTGACTGACGCATAGGGAAGAGTTTCAATAACGGCGTCACGGTTAATGAGCTCCTGCTCACGTGCTAAGGTCGTCAAGCTATCTGGCACCGGATCAAGGTTTGGCATAGCACCAACGGTAGTAAAGCCGCCACGTGCCGATGCCCTAGTTCCGGTAGCAATTGTTTCTTTATAGCTTTGGCCGGGCTCTCGCAGATGGACATGAACATCGCAGAAACCTGGGAACACTGCGACATTGGCGGAAATTTCGCCGCTATCTTGTGCTCGATGAATTGTGTCAACGAGGCTAAGCAACTCGGGACAATTATTATCACGTGCATACCGCTCAAATTGAGTGAGCGTTGCGGCAATGTTTGCCATAACTATGCCTTTCACTAGTTCCCTAGGGTAATAAAAAAGCCTTGGTAAAAAACCAAGGCTTCAATAGCAATAAATAACGAATAACGGGAAAAATAATTCCCGGTTTCCACGAAGAAGTTGGGATCCACGAAGAATCACATAACCAACAGAAAGAGCGACGTAGGCGGGTATTGCGTGCTGCCACTTCTTCTCCTTCCAGTGGTTTTTCTTTTTGGGCTGAGGTAACTGTAGCAAGCAGACATCCGCAGAGCAAAACTCATTCCCACACTGTGGTGCTCAATACACCACAATGTGAGATTAAAAGATGTGTGCCCGGTGGCTGGTACCGGGCACACATCTGAATGAGAGCGCTTAGAAGCTCCGCATAATAAGCACATTCAAAATAAACGAGATGATCAACGCAGCGGTTGTCAGGCTGGCATATGGAACTGCCGGCGATTTAGCCATCCGGCCTTCACGGTTGATGCCAACGTAAAGCAACAGTTCGCCAACGATAGAAGCGATGATAATCATGATCGCGACAACCAGGGTTAAGAATGCAGTAAAGCCAGATGCCGGCAGAAGAACAATAATGAACACGATTGGCAGGAACATCAACGCTGGAATGCATGCGACTGTGTAGAGCGTTAGTGCACGCATAAACTGGACAGTCAATCCGCGTACTTTCAGTGTCAGCATAATAGCAAGGGCGCGCATGGAAATAGCCAAGACACTAGTTACTAAGAACAAGATCAATGCATAGAACCACTGACCGAAATTGAGCGAAAAGTAGCTGTAGTGATGATCCAAGATCCCCATCATTATCCCGTAGTAATCGCCTTCAGCGAACGGTCCAAAATTGGATCTTGCCAGCGAAGTAGCGCCCAAGATTCCAGCAGTAAGAATATAAATGCCGAAGGTCACTAGAGCGAATAAGCGCTGCTGGAAAATAGTTGCGAATGTATCGCTAGTCCGGCCGTGCCAGATGTGTCCAAAGACCCGAGGAATATCTTTGAGTGCAAGAATAACTGGGCTTGGCTGGGCTGGCTGTTGTGCATAGCCTTGCGGATAAGCCTGCGGCGGAACATATCCCTGCTGTGGAACAGCTGGCTGTCCCATGTTCGGCTGCGGTGGAACGTATCCCTGCTGTGGAACAGCTGGAGCCTGCGGAGCCTCCGGCTGCGGCGGAACATATCCCTGCTGCGGAACAGCTGGAGCCTGCGGAGCCTCCGGCTGTTGCGGCTCTTGCGGGACTGCCGGCCGATCCGGCTCGGTTGGGTTAAGATTCTCATTGTTCTCTGACATTAGAACTCTTCCTATTCTCGTTAACACCTAGTAAGCAACTTTCACTATACCGGCAATTGTTACCTAGCATGCGGACTAAACGGTTGTTTTCTCACTATCAAGTGGTAAATAAAGGCGAATACAGGTTACACATGCCGAAAGTATGAGCAATGTGACGATCAAACCGATAATACCCGAACCAGTAATAGCCAATCCAATGTAGCCGAGGAAAGCAGATATCGCCCCAAGCAATGCGTATGGTAGCTGTGTAGTTACATGCACAATATGGTTACAACCAGCACCGGTGGACGATAGGATCGTCGTATCTGAAATCGGTGAACAGTGATCCCCCCATACTGCACCAGCAAGTACCGCGCCGAAAGCTGCTAATAGTGCTCCAGAACCGCCTGGAACTGAATTCAAAATATCACCGGCAATCGGTAGGAGAATACCGAATGATCCCCATGATGTCCCAGTAGCGAATGCCATTGCGCCAGCTACAATGAAAATAATTGGGGCTAGCCATAATGCTGGTAGATGGGCAGAGACGACTATAGATCCCAAGTATTCTCCAGTGCCCAATACTGAGATAAGACCACCGAGTACCCAAGCACAGAGCAGTATTTCAATAGCTGGAAGCATAGACTTTACGCCTTCAACAATTCCGGTGACAAAAGTGCGTCCAGTAAAATGTGCGTTGCGATGAGTGTAACGGAAATAATAATAGATCGCAGCTACTAGGCCGCTAAGACCGCCGACATTGAGGGATAAAGCTACGTTTGTATTGGCCAAGATACTGAGCAATCCCCACGAGCCACCTGCCAGATATCCGGTGTAGCCGATGCCTCCAAGCACACCCATAACGAGAAAAACAAATGGAACTATAAGAGCTCTACGTGCGCCAGGCTCGCACTGCGGAAGATTATCAGCTAGCTGCCCAGGAACTGGAGAAGCCGGATCGTACACTTCGCCAGTACTCCGTGCACGACGTTCCTCTTTTCGCATGGATCCAATGTTGAGGTCTAAACCGACGGCCAACCACAACAGTACTATCGCCGCGATTGCATAATAGTTCATTCCAGCAGAACGGATAAAGGCTCCCGCATCCGACACATTGATACCCACAGTGGCAACGATCGGCGCCATGATTCCGATAATGGATGCTCCCCAGGAAGAAAAAGGCGCTAAGACTGCAACCGGTGCTGAGGACGAATCAATTAAGTAGGCTAGCTTGGCACGCGAAATTCGATGTTGATCGGTAACTGGACGAGCAACTTGCCCAACTGCCAACGCGTTGAAATAATCATCAACAAATATCGCGGTTCCCAATCCAGCAGCGAGAGTTTGAGCGCCTCGCCCAGTCCGGATTCGTTGCGCCGTCCAGGTAGAAAATGCGTATGTACCGCCAGCCATTAAAACCAGAGACGTAATGATCCCCAAGACAACGAGGAAAAGGAGGATCAAGATGTAGTAGGAGTTTAGTTCACCTTGATCGGCATTCCAAAAAAGACCCAAAAAAGTTGACCACAATAGTTGGACAGTGGCAAATGGCATACCGTCTGATGCAAAGAACGCTGCCGTGATGATTCCAGCTAGCAACGAGAGGATAACCTTCTTCGTCCAGATCACCAGTACAATCGCAATAAGTGGCGGAACTAAGGTTAAAAATGGATATACCTCAATCATGGACGTCTCCTTTCGTGGTCAAGTTTTAACTAACGCTAAGTTTTGATTACATCACAGTACTAGAGTTCTGTGTTAATAACACCTATCACATTCCATTAAATGAGACACTTATAATTGAGAAAGGTTATCGATAAGGGTAAAGTGTCATCGTTACAATCTTTAAGGAGGATTTCATGAAGAAGGGCATTCACCCCGATTATCACCCGGTAGTATTCCGCGATCGTTCTGCTAACTATACGTTTCTTACACGTTCTACGCTGACGTCAGAAAATACAATTGAGTGGGAAGACGGCAATACGTACCCAGTGATCGATATCGAAGTTTCCAATGCTTCACATCCGTTCTACACCGGTCAACGTCGTATTCTTGACACCGCGGGTCAGGTTGAGAAGTTCAACCGCCGTTACGGGCGCAAGTAGCTTTTACTTGTTTTGTGGCGTATTGGCATTAAGCCAGTGCGCCACATTTTTTATAACCTCATCTACCTGGGGAAGTATTCGTCCGTACTGCATAAATTCGTGTTCTACTCCCAGAATTTCGTCGTAAACGACGTTGCCGGAAGTCCTATCAATCTTGTCAGCCAGAGCACGCGAATCGTCACGCAACGGATCAAATTCTGCCGCCACAAGATAGCTCGGTGGATAGCTTTGTGCTGGAATATCCACTAGGTTCAGAACGTTTCGATTGCCATCTTCAGAAAGTATCGCCTGTTCATAGCTACGCAAATCCGCACGAGACATCCCTTCCATGCTCGAAAACTGGCGCAAAGAAGCAGAATCCGTTAGTCCGTAGGCACCATAAAATAGGGCTAGTCCAGCTATTTTAGACCTGCTTGTGAGGTTCGGTTCGAGATTATCGACGACGACGTCGCCGCTGAGCGCATGACATGTCTGCATCATTAGTGTTGCTCCACAGCTGTCCCCCATCAGGAAAATATGTGGCATACACATTGCTACATGGTTTATGACCGCTGCGGTTTCTTGTATTTGCACTGGATATTTTGATTCTGGCGCGAGGGAGTAATTCACTGAATATATCGGACAGCGACATTCGTGGCTCAGGGCGCGTAAGAGACGATCGTGACTTTGACTATGGCCGACTATCCAGCCACCGCCATGCGCATACACAATGGCTTGAGTTGACGAATAGTTAGCTCCATACAAACTGACGTCTACATTATCTGGCCCAACGTCTATGGATATCCGCGAAACGTGCGGTCCGCCGTCGTTCCACCACAAACGTTTTCGAAGGTAACCGTATCGTATTTCTTCAAGCGTGGTTTTCGGTAATGCAAGTTCCTCACGTATTTCCGATTTTCGCCGGCGAACCTGCTCCATTGCTTCATGCATCGAAACCACTATCGCCGAGCAATTTGATACAACGCAATGGAACAGAATAGTCCGATAACGAGGAATACTCCGCATGAGCCCATGGCTACTGCCTGACCAACGGTGTACCCATCGTGAAGCACAGATAGTAGCTGCGGGTTCCCATCAGACAAACCACTCATGGCGCCACCGACTGATGAAGCTGTTGCATCGGAGAACTTTACTGCTAGATCATGCGGCAGACCTGCATCGACAAGCCGGGTCGGCATATCACGGTTGATAGCGACTGCCAGAGCGGAGCCCGCTAGGGCCACTCCCGTTGCTGAACCAACCTGGCGGAATGTCGATTGAATAGCTGATCCCATGCCAGAAATTTTCACTGGAATGTGTGCGAGAACAACAGATGTAAGTTGCGCAGACGCTAAGCCCATGCCGCAACCGTACATAGCTAGCAAAGCTACTAGCATCCACATATGTATTGCCGGGTCAAGCAAAACGACGACGCCGATGATCCCTAACACTTCGAGGACTAAACCTACGATAACGGTTCGCTCTGGGCCAATACGTTGCGAAATAAAACGTGCTAGACCACCAGAAATAATTCCACCACAGGCCAGCGCAGCAAGTACCCATCCCGTTTCCATCGTTGAGAGTCCACAAACGTTTACTAAGAACAGAGGTAGCCCAAATAGCACGCCGAATTCACCGGCAGCTACTGCAGCCGCAGTGATATTCCCTAACGCAAACGACGGGATGGTAAATAACTGCGGATCTACAAGAACATCTCGAGAGTTTCGCACCTTGTAAAGTTCACGCCCAACGAAGGTAATAAGGAGCAGCATGCCAAAGATCAAGACAAGAGCGGAAACAGAAATGGGTGGATTCAATTCCCAGCTTCCTAGTGAAAGTCCTTGCTTTGGAGTCCACCAACCGTAGGCAGTTCCCTCAATTAGACCAAAAACAATCGCCGCAAATGAAAGCGCGGACATGACGGTAGAAAGTAGTGGTAGGCGTTGCCGAGAAGGCTTATCGGCGCGGGGTAATATACGTAACGCAATTGGCACTGCGCATAGGACAAGAGGCACATTCACCAAGAAAACCCAGGGCCATGAAAATTCAGAGGTAATCCAGCCGCCCACAAGAGGCCCGAGGGCAGCCATTGTCGCCATGGCAGCTCCCCAAATTCCGAAGGCCGCTACTCTATTATTCTTTCGGAATGTTTCATTAATGATAGACAAGGTTGCTGGCAGAACGAATGCGCCGCCAAGTCCTTGTAGAGCGCGTGCCATAAGCAGCACCGGTGCCCCGGTAGCGAATGATGCAATGGCGGAGGCAGCACCGAAGATTACTAAGCCGGAAATGAACATACGCCGATGACTGTAACGATCACCCAATACACCAGATGGCAGTAGAAGCGCGGCAAAAACAACTGTGTACAACGATGACACCCATTGCGCCTGCGTCAAGGACAGTCCCAGATCTGCAATAATAACCGGCAGTGAAACGGCAACAATCGTACCGTCTAAAACTATAAGTGAGACACCAAAGATAAGAATGGCGAGGATGAGTTTATGTGTTTTATCCACGGTGTCATGTCTCCTTCAGAGGCCAAAATTATTTGTTGCCAAAAGCTCAAATGAGTGAGTAACCGCTTCTTGGGCGGCTTGGCGTGGGTCCTTATTGTCGTTTTCTCGCACAGCTACCAGAGCAAGCCGAAGTACTTGGTCACCGATTCCGCTAAGCAATTCCACTGCAATTGGATCGTCTTGGTTAAGCCGTTGTTGAAGATTTATCCGCAAGGCATTGTTATGGGCTTCATAGGCAGACCGATGCGGAATATCCGCCGGAGCCGATGAAGAGTGGACCAATCGGGTAAGAATCCATTCGGAGCGCGCTACCAAATCAAGATCATCACAGTCCGCAATTGTCTTAGCTACTGCTTGAGCAACTGCTCGCCATGCAGTAATACTCATCGACGCATTGAGGACATGAGCAATATAGCGCGAGCGGTAGACGAATAAAGGCTCGAGCAGCACTGTAATTTTTGTAGGGAAATGATTGAAGAATGTACGTCGCGATATGCCTGCTTCTTGCGCGATATCGTCAATAGAAACCGAATCAATGGATTCAGCTTTAGTCACCAAAGCAATGGCAGATCGAACGATGCTGTCTGCGGTTTCTTGGCGTTTTGATTCTCGTCGGGTACATTCACTCATAACTGCACTCTAGTACATAATTGCATTGGAGTGCAAAATTAACGGAACAGATCCCCTAAAAGTGTTCCTAAAAATACACTGCAAACACTTAAGACACACATGGCTACCATGTAACCGACCGCGTATCCTGCTCGCCTAGCAAGCAGCAACCGCCCTGTTTCCACACTCGCGGTACTAAAAGTTGTAAATCCACCGCAAAATCCAGCACCAAGGACGGCTGATATCAGCGCTCCAAAGCCACCAGAAATAATCGCGCCAAGGAAAACCGCGCCAATAACATTGATCACTGCAGTTGACCACAACCCGCTAAACCCCAGTCGCTTGAGCCAGGTATCTGTCCAGTAACGTGCCACTGCACCCAATCCACCGGCAATAGCAATTAGAGCAATCATACGTGCCGCCTCCGGTTTCCCAGCCACAGCCCACATAGCGCTAAGCCGGCGCCTAGGATTAACTGGCTACTAGCAAAAATAAGGCCAGCTATCGGGGCCGTTTCGCCTATCTGGACAACGTCTACCGCAAATGTAGAATACGTCGTAAACCCACCTAGCAGGCCAGTTCCAAAGAAAAGCCGGCCCTCCGCCGTCGTCAACCACGCCCCGGTGTACCGCTCACTGTATCCGTAAAGGCAACCAAGCAAAAAACTACCAAAGGCGTTAATCAGATAGACAGCCCACGATCCTGACATCGGAAAAACCTGAATAAGAGACCAGCGCAAGAACACCCCAGCCAAACCGCCGCAGAAGACTAAAGCCGAGGTACGAACAGCGGTCATTCTTGCACCCCTGGCACTAATCGAGCAAGCGTCACGGCACTAG